>NZ_AP023081.1:1262500-1862500 GCF_026072635.1 Pseudomonas solani
ACTCAACGACTTGCGCTTTCCGTGAATCTTTCGCTTCACATCAGCGGGAGGCGAATTCTACAGCGTTTCAACTCGCTGTCAACACCTCTTTTTCAGCTTCTTTCGAACTCATCCGGAAGAGGCTGGCGACACCAAAACCCAACCTGGCACCACCCTTCCATCGCATCGATTCGACCTAGATCGAACCACCCCACCATTACTTAACCTTTTGATTTACAAGAGGTTTTTCTTGGCTTCTGCTGTGGAAGTGGTGCGCATTATAGGGATCAGAAACAGCACGTCAACACTTTATTGAAATCTTTTCGTCATCTTCTCTGCAGGCCCCGGAACTGGCCGCTTGAGCCTCCGGGAGATTACCGGCAGACGCAGCGCAAAAAGCGCGCTCCCGGCAATGGCATAGCCCGCCCACTCAGCCATATCCGCACGCACCACCCAAAGCATATGCAACAAGGCCAGCCCGAGAATCAGGTAGACGAGCCTATGCAGCTGCTTCCAGCGCCTACCGAGCTTCCGAATGCTGTACCGGTTGGACGTCACCGCCAGGACAAGAAGCATGAAGAAGGCCAGTGCACCCACGATAATGTAAGGGCGCTTACTCAGGTCTTTCGCCAACTGGCCCAGATCCAGGCCAAGCAGGAATACCGCGTAGGCACTTATATGGAAGACCACATAGGCGAAGCACCAAAGCCCCAGCTGCCGGCGAACGGCAATCCAGCCGCCCCATCCCGTCAGCTTTTGCAATGGCGTCATCCCAAGAGTGATCAGCAGGAGCCAAAGCGCGCCGAGTCCAAGGCGATCGACAAGCGTCTTTCCCGGGTCCGGGCCCAGGTCAAAGATCCAGGCCTGATACACCCATAGGGAAGGAGGAACCAACGCCGCCAGGAAAACCGCCACGCGCCACAGTCGATAGCGCATCAGTAGTATTTCCGCAGATCGAGGCCGCTATAGAGAGTGGCCACCTCGTCATAGCCATTGAACATCCGCGTCGGAATCACGTTAGGGCTGAACAAGCCACTGGGAAGACGCCGCTCATGAGCCTGGCTCCAACGTGGATGATCCACTTCAGGATTCACATTGGAATAGAAACCGTACTCGTTGGGCGCAATAGCCTCCCAGGTCGTCTTCGGCTGCTCGGCCACCAGGCTGATGCGCACAATGGATTTGATGCTCTTGAAGCCATACTTCCACGGCACCACCAAACGCAACGGTGCCCCATTCTGGTTAGGCAGCACACGTCCATACATGCCAACAGCCAGCAACGTGAGCGGATGCATCGCCTCATCCAAACGCAGCCCTTCTATATAAGGCCAATCGATCAACGAGAAGCCCGAACGAACGCCGGCCATCTCATCAGGAGCCAGCCGTGTCTCGAAACGCACGAACTTCGCATTCCCGTTGGGCTCCACCAATTGCAAAAGATCCGCCAGCGGGAAGCCCAACCAGGGGATGACCATCGACCACCCCTCCACGCAGCGCAGCCGGTAGATGCGCTCTTCGAGTCGATGAGGCTTCAGCAGGTCTTCAAGCGAGTAAGCGCCTGGTTTACCCACTTCACCATCGATCTTCACCTGCCAGGGTTCGACGCTGAGCTTGTCTGCGTAGCGGGAAGGGTCACCCTTGTTGGTGCCGAATTCGTAGAAGTTGTTGTAGTGGGTGGCATCCTTGAAGGGCGTCACCGCCTCGTTCCCGGCGGTGATCGCCTGCCAACGGGCATCCTGCAACTTGCCCGAGAACCAGGCAGGCGCGTTAGCCGGCTCGACATCGGCATAGGCTGCTGCCTCGGCAGCCTGACCAGGAAGGGAAGAAAGTGCGGCGGCAGCCCCCACCCCCGCCATGAAGGCGCGACGCGAGAGGTAGATGGATTCAGGGGTGACTTCATCTTCCCGGGAGGAAGACGCGGCGGGAGTTCTGATCAGCATGACGGCTCCACAGTTACGGCATGGGTTGCCCAGTAGACTGCGGAGCCGGGAGGAAATTACATCACTCGACGCGCTTGCGGCGACGCAGTTGCAGCAAGTATTGCACTGGGCCGGAGGCTGCGTAAGCAAGGAAGATCAGCAGCAGGATGCGCGGCGGGTCGCTGAACACCACGGCGAAAGCCAGCACCACCACCAGGATGGCCACGAACGGGACGCGCCCCTTCAGGTCAAGGTCCTTGAAGCTGTAGTACTTGACGTTGCTGACCATCAGCATGCCGGCAGCCGCTACCAGCAGGGCGACGATGAAGGACATGTTCGAGCCCTTGATACCGAAGTCGCTGAACGCCCAAACCGTACCAGCAACAACACCGGCAGCGGCCGGGCTGGCCAAACCAATGAAGTAGCGCTTGTCGGTCTTGCCGATCTGAGTGTTGAAGCGCGCGAGGCGCAGAGCCGCACCTGCCACATAGATGAAAGCAACCGTCAGGCCAACGCTGTTGAGCCCACTCAGTGCCCATTCGAATGCCAACAGCGCGGGTGCGACGCCGAAGGCGACCATGTCCGAGAGCGAGTCGTACTCGGCGCCGAATGCACTCTGGGTATTGGTCAGGCGCGCAACCCGCCCATCGAGACTGTCGAGCACCATGGCAACGAAGATGGTGGCAGCCGCGACGGAGAAGTTTCCGTTCATGGCGTTGATGATCGCGTAGAAGCCGGCGAACAGGTTGGCAGTCGTGAACAGGTTGGGCAGCAGATAGATGCCGCGATGACGGACCTTGCGACCCTCATCATCGTGCCCCTCTTCGACATGCTCGTCGATCGGCAGCAGGCTTTCGGCGTCGGGAGCCTCGTTCGGCTCTTCGGGACGGTCACTCATGAACAACATCCTTGCGAGGTATGCGAATGAATTTGACCGGGATGCAACAGGCTGGTTCGCGTCACGTGCCCGGTAATCAGGCTTTATACCAGAAGCGGGAGCACCATGAAAAAACGCGGCCGTAGCCGCGTTTCTTCTTCAACCGCGCGAGACCTTAGTTCTTGGTCTTGTCGACGATCTTGTTCGCGGAGATCCACGGCATCATCGCACGCAGACGCTCACCAACCTGCTCGATCGGGTGAGCAGCGTTGTTACGGCGGTAGGCGGTCATCGACGCGTAGTTCGAAGCACCTTCCTGGATGAACATCTTGGCGTATTCGCCGTCCTGAATGCGCTTCAGAGCGTTGCGCATGGCCTGACGGGATTCGGCGTTGATGACTTCCGGACCGGTCACGTACTCGCCGTATTCGGCGTTGTTGGAGATCGAGTAGTTCATGTTGGCGATGCCGCCTTCGTACATGAGGTCTACGATCAGTTTCAGTTCGTGCAGGCACTCGAAGTAGGCCATTTCCGGCGCGTAGCCAGCTTCGACCAGGGTTTCGAAACCGGCTTTGACCAGCTCGACGCAACCGCCGCAGAGAACGGCTTGCTCGCCGAACAGGTCGGTTTCGGTCTCGTCCTTGAAGGTGGTTTCGATGATGCCGGTACGGCCGCCGCCAACGCCGCAGGCGTAGGACAGGGCAACGTTCTTGGCATTGCCGGAAGCGTCCTGGTAGATGGCGACCAGGTCAGGGATGCCGCCGCCCTTGACGAACTCGGAGCGTACGGTGTGGCCCGGGGCCTTCGGCGCGATCATGATCACGTCGAGGTCGGCACGCGGGACGACCTGGTTGTAGTGGATGGCGAAGCCGTGGGCGAAAGCCAGGGTGGCGCCTTTCTTCAGGTTCGGCTCGACTTCGTCCTTGTACAGCTTGGACTGGAATTCGTCGGGGGTCAGGATCATGACCAGGTCAGCGGCGGCAACGGCTTCCGGCACGCTCTTCACGGTCAGGCCATGGGCTTGAGCCTTGGCGACGGTGGCGGAGCCCGGGCGCAGGCCGACGGTTACGTCGACACCGGAGTCTTTCAGGTTGCAGGCATGAGCATGACCCTGGGAGCCGTAACCGATGATGGCTACTTTCTTGCCCTGGATGATCGAGAGGTCACAGTCTTTGTCGTAATAAACTTTCATGTTCATGACTCTTCTAAAACGAAAGGGATGGGGTGCGCGCACCGCGACAGAGGCACATTAAGCGATCGGACCCGTTGCGTAAAATGATATATTCGCAACGTCATGTGCCTGTAAATGAAACACTCATGGACAACCACTCGCTCAGGCTCTTCCTTTCCCTGGCAGATAACCTGCACTTCGGCAAAACCAGCCGCGAACAGCATGTCAGCCCCTCTGCACTCAGCCGAAGCATCAAGCAGCTCGAAGACGAAGTCGGCGCGCCCCTGTTCGTACGCGACAACCGTTCGGTCCAGCTGACCCGAGAGGGGCAGCAGTTCCGCGAGTATGCCAGCGAGGTCATGAGCGGCTGGCACGCCATCCGCCAGCGGTTCATGCAGGACCAGGTGGACCTGCACGGCGAGCTCTCCCTGTATTGCTCGGTGACGGCAAGCTACAGCTTCCTCTACGACATCCTCAGCAGCTTCCGCCAGGACTACCCTCGCATCGAAATGAAGCTGCACACCGGCGACCCCGCCAAGGCGGTCGAGCGGGTACAACAGGGGCTGGAGGACCTCTCCATCGGCGCCCGGCCCGACAACCTGCCAGCCGGCATCGACTTCCAGTCAATCACCCGTTCGGAGCTACGCTTCATCGGACCACAGTCACCTCAGTTACTGAGCGAGGAACAGCTGAGGCAGCCCACAGCGCAAAGCTGGAAGGACGTGCCGATGATTCTCTCGGAAGAAGGCCTGGCCAGAACGCGCACCGAGCGCTGGCTGAAAAGCCACAGCATCAAGCCGCGTATCTACGCCCAGGTGGCGGGGAACGAAGCCATCGTCAGCATGGTGAGCCTGGGGTTCGGCATCGGCGTGGTTCCGCAGATCGTGCTCGACAACAGCCCGCTGACCGAGCGCATCCGCATCTACGACATCCAGCCTCCATTGACCGCCTACGACATCGGCCTGTTCGCCCTGGAAAAACGCCTCAAGGATCCGCTAATCGCCGCCTTCTGGAATCGTCGCCAGTAAATCCGGGCAATAAAAACCCCGCACAAGGCGGGGCTCTTCAACACAGCATGGCGATCAGATGCTCAGCACCTTGTCCCCACGGGCAATGCCGGTAACGCCACTGCGCACGGTCTCGAGGATCGACGCGGTGCCGATCGCCTGGATGAAGCTGTCCAGCTTGTCGGACGTACCGGCCAGCTGGATGGTGTAGACGCTACTGGTCACATCGACGATCTGCCCGCGGAAGATGTCGGTGGTGCGCTTGACCTCGGCGCGCTGGGCGCCAGTAGCCTTCACTTTTACCAGCATCAGCTCGCGCTCGATGTGAGCGCTCTCCGACAGGTCCACCAGCTTGACCACTTCGATCAGCTTGTTGAGGTTCTTGGTGATCTGCTCGATCACATCGTCCTGGCCAACGGTGGTCAGCGTCAGACGCGACAGGGTCGGATCCTCGGTGGGCGCTACGGTCAGGCTTTCGATGTTGTAGTTGCGTTGGGAGAACAGGCCGACGACACGGGACAGCGCACCGGGTTCGTTCTCCAGCAACAGGGAAATGATGTGTCGCATGTTCAGGTCCGCTCCGTCTTGCTCAGCCACATATCGCGCATGGCGCCATCCCGGATCTGCATCGGGTAGACGTGTTCGCTCGGATCGACCTGGATATCGAGGAACACCAGGCGATTCTTCAGCGCGAACGCTTCTTCCATCTTCGGCTTCAGATCCTTCAGGTCGGTGATGCGCATGCCAACGTGGCCATAGGCTTCAACCAGCTTGACGAAGTCCGGCAGCGACTCCATGTAGGAGTGCGAGTAACGGCTGTTGTACTGCATGTCCTGCCACTGGCGGACCATGCCCAAGGCACCGTTGTTGAGGTTGATGATCTTCACCGGCAGGTCGTACTGCAGGCAGGTGGACAGTTCCTGGATGTTCATCTGGATGCTGCCTTCACCGGTCACGCACGCCACATCGGCATCCGGGAAGTTGAGCTTCACGCCCATCGCCGCCGGGAAGCCGAAGCCCATGGTGCCGAGGCCACCGGAGTTGATCCAGCGATTGGGCTTGTTGAAGCGGTAGTACTGCGCCGCGAACATCTGGTGCTGGCCCACATCGGACGCCACATAGGCATCACCCTTGGTGACATCGCACAGGGTCTCGATGACGGTCTGCGGCTTGATGATGCTGCCGTCGCCCATTTCATAGGGGAACAGGCCGCGGTCACCGCGCCACTCTTCGATCTGCTTCCACCAGCTGGCGACGGTCTCCTTGTTCGGGGTCTCGCCGATTTCCTTGAGGATGGCGACCATCTCGGTGAGGACGCTGTCCACCGGCCCCACGATCGGGATATCGGCCTTGATGGTCTTGGAGATCGAAGCCGGGTCGATGTCGATGTGGATGATCTTGGCGTTCGGGCAGAACTTGCTCGCGCCGTTGATCACACGGTCATCGAAACGCGCGCCGACAGCCAGGATCACGTCAGCGTGGTGCATCGCCAGGTTGGCGGTGTAGCTGCCGTGCATGCCGAGCATGCCAACGAACTGGCGATCCATGCCCGGGTAGGCGCCGAGGCCCATCAGGGTGTTGGTCACCGGGAGGTTGAGCATCTTCGCCAGTTCGGTCAGAGGCTCGGAAGCGCCGCCCATGATCACGCCGCCACCGGCGTACAGGATCGGACGCTTGGCAGCCAGCAGCATCTCGGCCGCCTTGCGGATCTGGCCGGAATGACCACGAACGGCAGGGCTGTACGAGCGCAGCTTGACCTTCTTCGGGTAGCTGTATTCGAACTTCTGGGTCGGATCGCCCATGTCCTTCGGAATATCGACCACGACCGGGCCAGGACGGCCGGACTGGGCGAGATAGAAGGCCTTCTTGATCACTTCGGGGATTTCCGAAGGATGCTTGATGATGAAGCTGTGCTTCACGATCGGACGGGAGATACCGACCATGTCGGTTTCCTGGAAGGCATCGGTGCCTACCATGCCGCTCGGCACCTGACCGGACAGCACGACCATCGGGATGGAGTCCATATAGGCGGTGGCGATGCCGGTGATGGCGTTCGTCGCACCGGGGCCGGACGTCACCAGCACCACGCCGGGCTTGCCGGTAGCGCGGGCATAGCCGTCGGCCATATGGGTAGCAGCCTGCTCATGGCGCACCAGGATATGGGTGACGTCACTTTCCTTGAACAGGGCATCGTAGATATGCAGGAGGGCACCACCCGGGTACCCGTAGATGTACTTAACGCCTTCGTCACGCAACGAGCGGACGACCATTTCAGCGCCAGATAAAAGCTCCACGTTGTTCACCTCTAAAACGCCAGTAAACCGCCCGCACCGGACGGCCTGAAATAGGTTTGCTTGCAAGCAGTGACGTGCACGACGGGTAGTCGAACTCCATCAGCTACTGACTGAGCAAGCATCGGGTCGGCCCCTGAGAGTTGTTGCGGGACTTTCCCACCCAGCGCGAGGTAACGCGTTGCGGGTGTAACAGGTCGGCGCGGGTATGCACCTCATCGACTGCGGCAGCTACCGACTTGCGGCCGGCCCACTGAAACAGCGAACCACGGATTCTTCGGATAAGCGTGCGACAAGTCAAGTAATCCATCAGTGTTTCTTGCATCACAAGCCTGTGACACGTAGCAGCATGACGATAGGCGGGTTTTGGTTATAGTAATTGCCAGGTCTCGAGTCGATCACAAGGAAACAACATGCGGCGCATCATTCTCACAGGCAGCCTGCTGCTCGCCCTGAGCGGTTCTGTCATGGCCAGCCAGGTCTACAAATGGGTGGACGCGCAAGGTGTAACCCACTTCGGCGCGCAGCCGCCCCAAGGGCAGGATGCCACGTCGGTCAGCACCGGCGCCGCGCAGCCCAAGGAAGTCAAACCCACGTTCGAGAACCCCTACCCCGTCCAGCCCAAGGCCGAGGAAAAGGCCGCTACGCCAGCGCCCGCCAAACCTGGCAAGGCCAGCAGC
This sequence comes from Pseudomonas solani, assembly GCF_026072635.1. Lineage (NCBI taxonomy): Bacteria > Pseudomonadati > Pseudomonadota > Gammaproteobacteria > Pseudomonadales > Pseudomonadaceae > Pseudomonas > Pseudomonas solani. Next base: position 1,270,425 of record NZ_AP023081.1, read on the forward strand.
GATGAGCAGCAGAAGGCGCTGGACGAGAAGGTGAAAAGCGACGTCGCCAAGCAGGAAGCCGAGCGCAAGAAGTACTGCGACACCATGCGCACCAACCTCGCGCAACTGCAGAACAACCCGCGCGTGCGCGTGGAAGAGAACGGTCAGCTGCGTTTCCTGGGCGAAGAAGAACGCCAGGCCAAGATGGCAGAAACCAAGAAGTCGATAGACGAGAACTGCAACTGACCCATAGAACTGCGGCGCCTCTCGGCGCCGCATTCATGTCTCAACCGATCAACCGATCGAACTCCCCGAGCGACTCCAGCAAGGCTCGCACCTCCACCGGATGCTCACGGAAGGCCATCTCGGCCATCGGGCGAATCCCCGACGCCTGGGGCAGATCGGCCCCGGATTCCAAGATGATTTTCATCTTCGGCAGGAAGATCCACTGCAACCACTCGTCGAACGCCAGCGTATCGACGCAAAACGGCTCCGGGCTGGAAAGCGCTTCTGCGCTGGGCGCGGCGTCCGCCCACCAACCGAGCACGCGCAGTTCGCGCTCGATCAGCAGCAACTGCTCAGCCACCTCGGAGAGGCGCGGATCCATCAGGAGCTGACCTTGGCGCGCTGACGGGCCTGGGCGGCACCGGACGGGTCGCCCTGGCGCTCGCGGGATTTGGCGACCAACTCCCACAAACTCGCCTGCAACGCCGGGCGGCCATTGGAAAGACTCAAGCCACGACGAGCAAGCTGCTCGGCCTGGGCGGCATCGCCCTGGGCCAGGCGCACTTCAGCGAGGCGATAAAGCACCTGCGGCTCGCGCGGGGCGATGCGCTGGGCACGCTCCAGACTGGAGGACGCACCATTGAGGTCGCCACCGCCCTGTTGCTGCTGGGCGGTGGTCAGCAGCGCCAGCACTGGGCCATCCAGCTGCTCGTCAGCGGCAAGGCTGCCGCCGCTGGGAATGCCGCTCGGCGCGGAAGGCATGCTGTAGCTGCCAGTGGAGATCGGTGCGGAGCTCGAAGGTCCCGGGGTGATCGGGCCGGGCGTGATGGGGCCGGAACTGATCGAGCCGCTGATGGGCGCGCTCGGCGCCGGCATCGCCTGGGCGGAACTGCCACTGCCACCCGGCACCATCACCACCACACCGGAATCCTGGGAATCGTATTGAGGCTGCTGGGCCGCGACCGGGGCGCGGTAGCCGCCGGAGCCTTCTTCCTGTTCGGACATCGGGCCACCGGAGTCGACCACCGGGATGGCATTTCGCTGAGGAGTCGCACAACCGGTCAGCATGACCGCAACGGTCAAGGCAGGAATCCACCCTTTATTCACATCAGATCCTCTTCGGTTCATTGCATCCAGCCACGGACCCAGTCCATCACCGAGTCCACTGGCGCACCCATGCCACAGGACTGGCCCGGCGCCGGCTCGCTGCCGCGAATATACGGCATCTGTACCGCGCCCGGGCAGCTGGAGTCAGAGCCCTGGCCGCTGTGTGGGTCGATCCACGCCTGCACCACGTTATCCGGCATCGGCATGTCCAGCGGCAGCGGATCAGCCTTGCGCATGAAGCCTGTCCAGACCTGCAGCGCACCCGTCGCGCCGGTGAGTGGCGTCTTGCCGTTATCGTCGCGGCCCAGCCACACCACTGCCAGCAAATCCTGGCTGAAGCCGGCGAACCAGCTGTCACGGGAGTCGTTGGTGGTACCGGTCTTGCCGGCCAGGGTCAGCGAGCTGGGCAGCTGGGTATAGACCGAGCGCCCGGTGCCCTCACGCATCACCCGCTGCATGGCGTTCTGCACCAGGTAGATGGCACCCGGATCGAAGCGCTGCTGGATCTGGAACGGGTAACGCTTGAGCGGCTCGCCTTCGGCGGTCAGCACGCTGCGAATACCCCGCAAGGGCGTATTGAAGCCGCCATTGGCCAGGGTCTGGTACATGGTCGCCACCTCCATCGGGCTCAGTGCACCCGCACCCAGCAGCATCGACGGGAAGGCCGGCCACTCGCGGGAGACGCCGAGTCGTTCGAGGGTTTTGAGCACGTTCGGCACGCCCAGTTCCAGACCCAGCTTGGCGGTCGACAGGTTGTACGAGTTCGCCAGCCCCTGGTACAGGTAGATGCTGCCGTGGGCCTGACGGTCGTAGTTCTGCGGCGTCCACACCTGGCCGTCCTGCCCCTTCACCGAGAAGGGCTCATCCTGCACCCAACTGGTCAGGGTGTACTGGCTGGGCCGCTCTAGGGCGGTGAGGTAGACGGCGGGCTTGATCAGCGAGCCGATCGGGCGCACGGCATCGATGGCGCGGTTGAAACCGGCGAAGCGCGGCTGGCGGCTACCGACCAGCGCCTGCACTTCACCCGTCTCGGGGTTGCTGACTACCATGGCGGACTCGACCTCGTCGACACCCTTGCGGCCGGATAGGCGCTTGAGGGTTTCATCGAGGGCGGACTCGGCCTTGAGCTGCAGGATCGGGTCGAAGCTGGTGAAGATGCGCAGCCCTTCCTCGGTAAGGTCTTCGTCACGGTAGTCCTGGCGCAGCTGGCGCTTGACCAGGTCGAGGAAGGCCGGGAACGAACTGTCCGCCAGGCTGCCGCGCTGGGTCACGCCCAGCGGCTTGGCCTTGGCCTCGGCGGCCTCTTCCGGCGTGACGATGCCCTGCTCGGCGAGCAGGTCCAGCACCAGGTTACGGCGCTCCAGCGCGCGCTCCGGGTTGCGGCGCGGGTTGTACTGCGACGGGCCCTTGACCATGCCCACCAACAGCGCGACCTGATGCAGCTTCAGCTCGGAAAGCGGCTGGCTGAAGAAATACTGGCTGGCAAGACCGAAGCCGTGCACGGCGCGCTGGCCGTCCTGGCCGAGGAACACCTCGTTGAGGTAGGCCTCGAGGATCTCGCGCTTGTCGTAATGCACCTCGAGCAACACCGCCATCATGGCTTCGGTGGCCTTGCGGCTGATGCTGCGCTCGTTGGTCAGGTAGAAGTTCTTCACCAACTGCTGGGTCAGGGTGCTGCCGCCCTGGCGCAGCTGGCCGGCGGTGGCGTTGACCCAGATCGCACGCGCGATGGACTTGAGCGAAACACCCCAATGGTTGAAGAACTCACGGTCCTCCACCGCCACCAGCGTCTCCACCAGATAGGCCGGAACCTGGTCCAGCTTGATCAGCACCCGGTCCTCATGATGGGCGGGATAGAGGCCACCGATCAGCAGCGGCTCGAGGCGCGCGACCGCAAGGTTGCTGCCGTTGGCCTGAGTCAGGCCCGCCACGTAATCGCCGGAGAAACGCACCTTGATCCGCTGCGCAGGCTCGGGGCCTTCATAGAACTGGAAGCCGCGGGTATTGAGCTCCACCGCCGCACCGGCCACAGACGCGGAGCCCGGGCCGCTGGACGCGCTTTCGCGGCGGTAACCCAACGCATCGAGTTCCTTGAGGAAATCATCCTTGGCCAGCTTCAGGCCAACGAACAATTCCAGCGGTCGCGCATAGACCTTGGCCGGAACCGTCCAGCGCTTGCCGGAGAATTTTTCCTGGACGATGGCGTCGAGGTAGATGGCGAATCCCGCCAGCACCACCAAGCCCACCAGGCCGAGCTTCAAGCCCCAGCCAAATAGGGTACGGAGGCCGCTGGAGCGGGGCTTTTTACGGGAGCGGGGGGATCGGGGACGAGTCATGGCGGCGCATTATACGCACTTTATCCACAGCCAGAAGGCGCCTCCTGACGGTTTGCAGAGTGGTGCACAGCGGCCATAATCCCCCGCTCTGCCAGCACCTCCAGCAAGGAAAGACCGTGAGCCAAGCACTGATTACCGCCCTGCAAGACCCCGCCCTCTATCCGCATCCCGTGGAAGGCTTCAAGGTCATCGAGACGCACATCTCCTGGGTGCTCCTCACCGGTCCCTACGCCTATAAGATCAAGAAGCCCGTCAACTTCGGCTTCCTCGACTTCACCGACCTGGCCGCCCGCGAGCGCTTCTGCGGTGAAGAGGTGCGTCTCAACCAACGCCTCACCCACGACCTGTATCTCGACGTGCTGCCGATCACCGGCAGCGAAGCCGCCCCGAAGCTGGGCGGCGAAGGCCCGGCCATCGAATTCGCCATCCGCATGGCTCAGTTCCCCCAGGCCAACCTGCTGAGCGAAGTGCAGTCGCGTGGCGAACTCACGCCCGCCCACATCGACGCCCTGGCCGTACAGATCGCCCAGTTCCACATGGAGTCGCCCCAGGTCGCCATCGAGCACCCGCTGGGCACCCCGGAAATGGTCATGGCCCCGGTGCAGCAGAACTTCGACCAGATCCGCCCGATGCTGAGCAACAAGGCTGACCTGCAGCAACTCGACGCCCTCGAAGCCTGGGCCCAAAGCAGCTACGAGCGCCTGCTGCCACTACTGGCCGAACGCAAGAAAAATGGTTCGATCCGCGAATGCCATGGCGACATCCACCTGGGTAACGCCACCCTCATCCAAGGCGAGGTGGTGCTGTTCGACTGCATCGAATTCAACGAACCCTTCCGCTTCACCGACGTCTATGCCGACATCGGCTTCCTGGCCATGGACCTGGAGGACCGCGGCCTCAAGTCGCTGTCCCGCCGCCTGGTCAGCCGCTACCTGGAAGAGACCGGCGACTACAAGGGCCTGGAGGTGCTGAACTTCTACAAGGCCTACCGCGCCCTGGTCCGCGCCAAGATCGCCCTGTTCAGCCTCGCCCACCAGAGCGACGCCGTGCAGCAGGCCGCCACCCTGCGCCAGTACCGCAACTACGCCAACCTGGCGGAAAGCTACAGCGCCATTCCCTCGCGCTTCATGGCCATCACCCACGGCGTATCGGCCGTCGGCAAGAGCCATGTGGCGCTGCGCCTGGTGGAAGCCCTCGGCGCCATCCGCCTGCGCTCCGACGTCGAGCGCAAGCGCCTGTTCGGCCAGCAGCAGGGCGAGCAGAACGACCTCTACAGTGGCATCTACAGCGCCGAGGCCACCGCCCGCACCTACCAGCACCTGCACCAGTTGGCGGAAACCGTGCTGCACGCCGGTTTCCCGGTGGTGATCGACGCGGCCTACCTCAAGCAGGCCCAGCGCCAGGCCGCCCAGGATATCGCCGAGCAAGTGGGCACCCCCGTCGTCATCCTCGACTGCCACGCCCCGGAAGCCGTCATCGCCGGCTGGCTGGAACAGCGCAAGCAGCAAGGCGGCGACCCCTCCGACGCCACGCTAGAAGTGGTGCATGCCCAGCAGGCGAGCCGCGAAGCCCTGACGGCGGAAGAACAGACCCACAGCAAGCGCATCGACACCCACGACGCCAGCAGCCTCGACAGCCTGGTCGAGCGCATTCGTCAGCACCTGCCCGGCCTCTGATCGGACGATGCCCTAAGGCCTATGGCGGGCACTGCTCGCCATGGGTTCTATACTCCCGGTGAACTCTCACCGGATGAGTACCCATGACCACACCACACCAACTCGATAGCCCCCTCTACCGCCTGCTGCACAACGACGATGTCGTCGGTTTCAATGACCAGAAGCCCAAGGAAGGCTCGATCAACCTGGCCTCCGGCGATTTCCGCGGGCTCGACCTGCGCACCCTCGATGCCGCGCGCATCGACTTCACCGACGCCTATTTCCGCGGCGCCGACCTGCGCGGCGTAGACCTGCGCGAAGCCAGCCTGGAAGGCGCCAGCATCGCCCACGCGCAGATATCCGGCGCCTACTTCCCCACCGAACTGGCGGCCGACGAGATCCTCATGTCGGTCAATTTCGGCACCCGCCTGCGCTACAACACCCACAAGTAGCCACGCCCAACCTGTGATCGGCCCCGCTCGGTTAGCGCCCACGCGGATGCCGTCTACGCTGATATCCGGGCGCGAACTCCGCAGAAGCGGATTGGAGGGGCCAACGCCCGCCGGGCGCGGGACAGGGATGATGCCACCGGACCACGCAATAGCAGATGGCCGCTACACTTCCCGGATGAACCGGGTAATGAGTCCTTCGCGCCCCACCAACGCAAGGAGGCTGGATGAACGACGAACTGCAACACCTGAAGAATCTTGGCAAGACCTCGGCGCAGTGGCTGCATGCGGTGGGCATCCACAGCGCCTCGGACCTGCGCCGCCTGGGTGCGGTCGGGGCCTATCGTGCAGTGCGGGCACGGGGCTTTCGCGCATCCAAGGTCCTGCTCTACGCGATCGAAGGTGCGCTGCTGGATGTGCACTGGAACGACCTGCCGCCCAGCCACAAGGCTGAACTCAACGGCCAACTGGATGCACTGCAGCCCCACAACAAGAGCTAGCTCACAACCTGGGCGTTGGAGGATTTACTGCGATAGCAATGCGCCCTATTGTTTCAGGGACGTTCGTGCGTCCAAGCCGCCCAGCCAGTTCAAGGAATTACTGTCATGTACCTACTCGGGGAGCAACCTGCTTACGCCGACCAGCTGATCAACCGACTGCAAAGCATTCCCGGCCAGCTGCTCGATGGGCTAGAGCCCTCGGGCCCACCCCTGCGCCTCGATGCAGTGGAGGACCTGGCCAAGGTGCTGCCCGGCAATCAACTGTTCCTCATCGAGAACGGCCTGCTCCACGCCCTAGTCGACGAACGCCCGCTGTTCTACCTCCAGGAAGGTGACCTCGTAGGCCTGCGCCAAGGCATCGAACTGCCCAGCTGCCGCTACCGCAGCGACGAGCCGCTGAGCCTGATCCCCTATGCGCGCGGCGACGTGTTCAAGCACATCTATGGCAGCGAGAAAGGCCAGGAGCTGTTCATCCAGTACCTGATCGGCCACACCGCGCTGCTGTCCGACGCCCTCGCCCGCCTCAAGCAGCCCGAAATCCGCCCCGCCACCGGCTTCCAGCACTTCGCCGCCGGCGAGGAGCTGATCCACCAGGGCGACGAGGCCGATCATGTGTTCATCATCATCGAAGGGCACGCCGAAGCCTTCGTCGACGGGCAGAAGGTCGGTGACGTGCAGAAGGACGAAATCTTCGGCGCCATGGCCGTGTTCACCCGTGAGAAACGCAGCGCCACCGTGGTTGCCAGCGAGCCCTGCACGGTGATGGTGATCCCCAAGGACCAGTTCCTCAGCCTGATGCAAAGCAACCCGCGCATCGCTCACAGCCTGATCGAGAGCATGGCTCGACGCATCGACCTGCTGAACAAGGAAGTCACCCAGCAGCGCCTGGCAAAGCCTGCTGAATGATCGAATTCGCGTCACAAGGGGCCCCGGCAAACGCTGGGGTTTCTGTTTTTTGGGGACGCCCGAAAAGCGAGATGAAAATAATTCGCACTAATGCTTGACTGTGGAATGAGAATTGTTATTATTACCGCAACTGGTCGCGAGATCAGCCGGTAAGCTGGGAGACCAAGCAGTCGGACTCTTCAGATTATCTCCTCATCAGGCTAATCACGGTTATTGACCCGGCAATTTTGCCGGGTCTTTTTTTGCCTGCGAGAAAGTGCCGCCGCTTCACTCCCGCGGCACCGCCCCTTACTTCTTCGGCGCGCCTTCCGGCAGGTTGGCGTTGAGCAGCAGCGCCAGACGGATGCCCGCTTCCTGCACGCGGCGCTCGGCCAGGGGCAGGAATTTCTTCAGGTAACGGCGATCCAGGGTGTCCTGGTTGCCCCCTGCCTCGCCATCCTCGTCACCACCCTGGGTGCCACGACGGGCCCACTCCTCGCTTTTCGACTGCTTGAAGGCATCAGGCTTGAAGGCCTTCTTGCCGCCGGTCTTCGGGTACAGGTCGTCGTCACGGACGATGGCGCAGGACTCCCCCGACCAACTCGCGGGAGTGCCCACCTCGGGTTTCGGCAGGTCCTCGGACAGCTTCGCCGTATAGGCTGCCTGGTCCAGGCGCCGGCTTGCCAACAGGTAACTGTCCCAGACGCTGTGCAGGTTGTAATCGCGGCCGCCGACCACCACCGGGAAGTCGTTGCCGCCCTTGTCCAGGCGATAGCTGTTATGCAGCGGCTGGTGGATATCACCCACGAAATGCACCACGAACATCAGCGCCATGACCTTCTGGTTGTCATTCGCCTTGGGGTCGGCCAGCAGCGCCGCGTTGCGCTCGATGGCCGCCACCACGCACTGGCCGTCCGGGCAGTCACGCGGAGCCTGGTAGGTGCAGTCATCGGTCTTGTAGTTGATGTAGTGCTGCGCGCGGGTCTGCTCCCAGAGCGCCTGGAAGTCCGGCATGTTGCGCAGGTTGTCCGCCCAGCTGGCGACAGCGGAAAGGTGCTGCTGCCGTACCAGCGCCAGCAGGCGATCGGCCTCGGCCTTGGCCGCTGGCGTCAGTTGCGCCTCGGCGATATCCGCCACCACCGCGTGGCCCAGCTGGCCCCAGGCCCCTGCCTGCGCGCCCCAGAGCAGGCTGCCGATGAAGAGACTGGCGCCCAGCGCCCGACGAAATCCGTTGTGCTGCATGTTTCCCCCTAATGGCTGTGCCCAGGCATGAAGCGCCCCCGGGCGCGCCTGGACGTCGCACCCACGCGCAAAGAAATGACTCAGTGATCGAGGGTCATGGCGTCCAGCGTCAGCCGCACCATGTCGTGGAAGTCTTCCTGGCGCTGCTCGGCGGTCAGCTTCTCGCCGCTGATCAGGTGGTCGCTCACCGTCAGCACCGCCAGGGCCTGGCGCCCCAGCTCCGCCGCCACGCCATAGAGCCCGGCAGCCTCCATTTCCACCGCCAGTACGCCCATGCCCGTCATGCGCGCGGCCCAGGCCAGGTCCGGCTCGTAGAACAGGTCGGCGGAGAAGACGTTGCCCACGTGCACCGCCTGCCCCCTTTCGTCAGCACGGCGCACGGTGCGTTCCAGCAGCCGGTAGTCGGCCAGGGCGGCAAAGTCGAAACCGCCGAAACGCTTGCGGTTGACCACCGAATCAGTGGACGCGCCCTGGGCGATCACCAAGTCGCCCACCTTCACGCCGTCCTGCAGCGAGCCGCAGCTGCCGACGCGGACGATACGCTGCACGCCGTACTGGCTGAACAGCTCGTGGGCGTAGATCGACAACGAGGGGATGCCCATCCCCGAGCCCATCACCGAGATGCGCTGGCCCTGGTAGAAGCCGGTGAAGGCCAGCATGTTGCGCACCGCATTCACCTGGCGGACGTCCGCCAGGTAGGTGTCGGCGATCATCTTCGCCCGCAGCGGGTCGCCCGGCATCAGCACGGTTTCGGCAAAGTCACCCGCAAGGGCGGTGATATGGGGAGTGGCCATCTACAGGTTTCCGGATTCAGGATGAATGAAGGACTCGCCGTGCTCGCAGGCCGGCAATTCGAAGAAGGTGGCCAGGCTCTGGCCGATGTCGGCGAAGCTGCCGCGCTCGCCCAGGCTGCCGGGCGTGATGCCGGCACCGAAGGCCAGCACCGGGATGTGCTCGCGGGTGTGGTCGCTGCCTGGCCAGCTCGGGTCGCAACCGTGGTCGGCGGCCAGCATCAGCACATCGCCCTCCCCCATCGCCGCCAGCAGTTCAGGCAGGCGACGGTCGAAAGCCTCCAGCGCCAGCGCGTAACCGGCGATGTCGCGGCGGTGGCCGAAGAGCATGTCGAAATCGACGAAGTTGGCGAACACCAGAGTGCGTTCCGGCGCTTGCGCCAAGGCCTGCAAGGTCGCCTCGAACAGCGCCTCGTTGCCGTCGCCCTTGTACAGCCGGCTGATGCCCCGGTGGGCGAAGATGTCGCCGATCTTGCCCACCGCGAATACCTGCCCGCCCGCCTCCACCAGCCGGTCCAGCAGGGTGGGCGCGGGGGGCGGCACGGCGTAGTCACGGCGGTTGCCGGTGCGGCGGAAATCGGCAGCGGAGGTGCCGACGAAGGGCCGCGCGATCACCCGGCCGATGTTCCAGTCATCGCACAGCCCACGGGCGATCTCGCACAGCTGGTAGAGCCGATCCAGGCCGAACGCCTCCTCGTGGGCGGCGATCTGGAACACGCTGTCCGCCGAGGTGTAGCAGATGGGCTTGCCGCTGCGCAGGTGCGCCTCGCCCAGTTCTTCGAGGATGGTGGTGCCCGAGGCGTGGCAGTTGCCGAGGATGCCCGGCAAGCCGGCGCGTTCGATCAGCGCATCCAGCAGCTCGGGCGGAAAGCTCTGCTGTTTCTCGGCGAAGTAGCCCCAGTCGAACAGCACCGGCACCCCGGCCATCTCCCAGTGGCCGGACGGCGTGTCCTTGCCGCTGGACAGCTCGCGGGCATGGCCGTGGGCACCGATGACAGGTGCTTCGGGATCGAAGCCCGGCGCATAGATGCCAGCACTGGCTGCCGCTGCATGGCCCAGCCCCAGGCGCTCCAGGTTGGGCAGATGCAACGGGCCGATGCGCAGAGGGCCATCCGCTTCGCCACGGGCACAGGCTTCGGCGATATGCAGCAGCGTGTTGGCGCCCTGGTCGCCGAAGCGCGTGGCATCCGCCGTGGCACCGATACCGAAGGAGTCGAGGACCAGCAACAAGGCTCTGCCCATGGTCCGCTCCTAGTAACGCTGGCCGATCAGCTCGGCGACCTGTGCCTCGCCATCGCCCAGTTGATAGGCCGCGCGCAAGGCCGCTGCTGCACGCTCGGCGCTGGCGGCATCCCGAGCATGCACCAGCCCCAGCGGCTGCTCGTCTCCGACCCTTTCCCCGGGCAGCGCCAGCGCGCTGAAGCCCACCGCCGGGTCGACCTCGTCCTCCGGGCGCTTGCGACCGCCGCCCAGGGCGACCACCGCGAGGCCGATGGCGCGGGTATCCACCGCCTGGACGATACCGCCGCGCTCGGCATGCACCGGGTGCACCACCGGCGCCCAGGGCAGGTGGCGCCAGGGCTCGCGATGCAGGCCCCGGGGCCGCCCAGGGCATCGACCATCAGGTTGAAGCGTTGCAGTGCCGCGCCGTCGCGCCAGGCCTGCAGCAGGCGCTCGCGGGCCTGGGCGCAGTCCTCCGCCAACCCGGCGGCCACCAGGGTTTCCTCGGCCAGCACCAGGGTCACTTCCCACAGGCGCGGGCTGCGCACCTCGCCCTTGAGCAGGGCCAGCGCCTCTTCCACTTCCAACGCGTTGCCGGCGCTACGGGCCAGCGGCTGGTTCATGTCGGAGATCACCGCGCGGGTGCGCACGCCGGCACCATTGGCCACTGCCACCAGGCTGCGTGCCAGCAGGTCGGCCTGCTGCGGGTCGCTCATGAAGGCGCCATTGCCGCTCTTCACGTCCATGATCAGCACATCGAGCCCGGCGGCGAGCTTCTTCGCCAGGATGGACGCGGTGATCAGGTCCACCGACTCCACCGTGCCGGTGACATCGCGAATGCCGTACAGGCGCTTGTCCGCCGGCGCCAGGTCGGCGGTCTGGCCGATGATGGCGCAGCCCACCTCCGCCACCACCGTGCGCAGGCGCTCGGGGTCGGGGCGGGTGCAGTAGCCGGGGATGCTTTCCAGCTTGTCCAGGGTGCCGCCGGTGTGCCCCAGGCCACGCCCGGAGATCATCGGCACGTAGCAGCCACAGGCCGCCAGCAACGGCGCCAGCACCAGGCTCACCAGGTCGCCCACACCACCGGTGGAGTGCTTGTCCACCACCGGGCCGGGCAGCTTCCATTCCAGCACCTGGCCGGAGTCGCGCATGGCGGTGGTCAGGGCGATGCGCTCATCCAGGCTCATGCCCTTGAGCAGCACCGCCATGGCGAAGGCGGCCACCTGGCCCTCGCTGAGGCTGGAATCGCTGATGCCTTCGACGAAGCGGCGGATGTCCTCACCCGCCAGCTCCAGCCCATCGCGCTTGCGACGGATCACTTCCTGCGCCAGCCACATATCAGTAGCCCTCCGATACAACGGCATCGGCCTGGCCAAGCACCCGCAGCAGGTCGCCGAGCAGGCTGGAGGCACCGAGGCGCAGGTGACGGGCATCGATCCAGTCCAGGCCCAGCTCAGCGGCCGCCAGTTCGATATAGCGGCGCGCATCGGCCAAGGTACGAATCCCCCCTGCCGGCTTGAAGCCCACCCGGCCGCCCATCTCGCGGATCACATCGAGCATCAGCGCTGCGGCCTCGGGCGTGGCGTTGACCGCCACCTTGCCGGTGCTGGTCTTGATGAAGTCAGCACCGGCGGCGATGGCGTCGCGGCTGGCCTGGCGGATCAGCTCCGGGTCGGCCAGTTCGCCGGTTTCGAGTATCACCTTGAGCAGCACCCGCTCCCCGCACGCGGCCTTGCAGGCGGCGACCATCTCGCGGCCACGCTCGGCATCGCCAGCCAGCAGCGCGCGATAGGGGTAGACCAGGTCCACTTCATCCACGCCATCGACCACCGCCGCAGCGGTCTCGCGCACGGCGGCGGCGATGTCGTCGGCGCCCTGGGGGAAGTTGGTCACGGTGGCGATACGCAGGTCGCCGGCACCCAGTTTCTCCAGGGTCCGTCGGGCGAAGCCGATGAAGCGCGGGTAGATGCACAGCGCCGCCACTCGGCCCTCAGGGGTCAGTGCGCGCTGGCAGAGGGCGGCGATGGCGGTCTCGTCGTCATCGTCGTTGAGCGAAGTCAGGTCCAGCAGGCCGATGGCCAACCGGGCCAGTTCGGTATCCGTCAATTGAGTCATTCAGAACATTCCCCAGGGATGCGCCATGAGCCGGCATCCCGTTGCAGTGATTCAGAGCGAAACGAACAGTCCGGCCAAAGCCGCACTCATCAGGTTAGCCAGGGTGCCGGCGATCATCGCGCGCACCCCGAGCCGGGCGAGGTCCTTGCGGCGGTTGGGCGCCATCACCCCCATGCCGCCCAGCAGGATGCCGATGGAGGACAGGTTGGCGAAGCCGCACAGGGCGAAGGTGACGATCACCTGGGTGTGGGCGCTGAGCACCTCGACACCGGCGGCCGACGCCTGGATCGGATTGATGTAGCGGGCGAAGTCGACATAGGCGACGAACTCGTTGAGCACGATCTTCTGCCCGATGAAGCCGCCGGCCTGGATGGCTTCGGCCCAGGGCACGCCAAGCAGCCAGGCCACCGGAGCGAAGGCGTAGCCCAGCAGCAGTTGCAGGGTCACGCCGGGGTAGCCGACGAAGCCGCCGAGCCAGCCCATCAGGCTGTTGAGCACCGCCACCAGAGCGATGAACACCAGCAGCATGGCACCTACGTTCAGCGCCAGTTGCAGGCCGCTGGACGCACCGGCGGCGGCCGCGTCGAGCACGTTGGCCGGACGGTCGTCGGCGTAGCCCTCGATCAGGTCCGGACGGTCCTGGGGCGTCTCGCTTTCAGGCTCCATCAGCTTGGCCATGAGCATGCCGCCGGGCGCCGACATCAGGCTCGCGGCAATCAGGTACTTGAGGTCAACACCGAGGCTGGCGTAGCCGATCATCACCGAGCCGGCGGTGGAGGCCAGGCCACAGACCATCACCGAGAACAGCTCGGAGCGGGTCATGTGCGGGATGTAGGGGCGCACCACCAGCGGCGCCTCGGTCTGGCCGAGGAAGATGTTGGCGGTGGCCGACAGGGATTCGGTGCGGCTGGTGCCCATGGCGCGCTGCAGGGCGCCACCGATCACCGAGATGATCACGTCCATGACGCGCAGGTAGTAGAGCACCGCAATGAAGGCGCTGAAGAACACGATCACCGGCAGCACCTTGATGGCGAAGACGAAGCCGCCGCCACCGAACAGGTCGAACATCTTGGCGCTGTTCAGCCCGCCGAAGAGGAAGTCGATGCCCTTGGTGGCGCTGTCTTCCAGGCTGCTGACGACGTTGGACATGGCCGCCAGGGAGTTCTGCCCCCAGGGCACGTAGAGCACGAAGGCGGCGAACCCCGCCTGCAGCACGAAGGCCGTGCCGACCGTGCGCAGGTTGATGGCGCTGCGCTTGGACGACAACAGGTACGCGATTACCAGCAACATCAGGATGCCGAGCATGCCGATCATGAAATGGATTCCCCGGAAGAATTGTGCGTCGTTGTTCTTGTCGTTGTTCTAGAGGGCGAAGGCGCCGGGCAGCAGCTCGTCGACGCGCCACAGGCGGGTCGACTCCGGGTCGCTGCCGCAGCAGATCACCGGGCAGTCGGCCGCCATCAGCTCGCTGATCACCTGACGGCAGGCGCCGCAGGGGCTGATCACCGGAACCTCCGGGGCGAACACCAGCAACGCCTTGAAGCTGCGCGGCGCATGGCCCTGGCTGATGGCGGCGAACAGCGCGCTGCGCTCGGCGCAGTTGGTCAGGCCGTAGGAGCCGTTTTCCACGTTGCAGCCGAGGATCACCTGGCCGTCATGGGTGAGCAGCGCCGCCCCGACGGGGAATCGGGAATAGGGACTGTAGGTGCGTGCCGCAGCCTCGATGGCCTGGGGCAACAACCGCTCGCACAGAGCGGATCGAGCAACATCGTTCATGGGGTACCGTCCGGGACTCTGGGTCGCCTTCTTTATGGTTATCGGGCGCCCGTCATGCAGGCGCCTCCTTGTTGCAAGCCGCTATTCCCGTTGGCTGACCGCCATATCCACACGGCGGATGCGCCGCGCGCCTTCGGCCGCACCCGCCGGCTTGCCGGCCTGGTCCTGGGCCACCAGGTAGTCGATCAACGCGTCCAGGTCGGAGATGCCGCTGTCGCGATGTTCCGCCCCTTCGCGGAACAGGCTGAAGCCATCGCCCCCCTCCGCGAGGAAGGCATTGGAAACCACCCGGTAGCGCCCATCCGCCCGCACCGGCTGGCCGTCCAGGCGCAGGCTGTCGACCCGCACGCGCTGCCCGAACGGCCTGCCCGCCTCCCACTGGTAGGCGAAGGACGAGGAGACCTGCAGCGGTGTGAAGCCACCTCCGTCGCGCCACTGCTGCTCCAGCAGCGCCACCAGTTGCGCGCCACTGAGGGTCAGCAGGTGCAGGGTGTTGTTGAAAGGTTGCGAGCTGGCCACCTGGGAGTAGCTGACCGTCTCCAGCCCCTGTTCCAGTGCCAGGTCGCCACGGATGCCGCCCGGGTTCATCAATGCCAGCTGTGCGCCCTGCGAGCGGGTCGCAGCCAGTTGCGCATCGGCGATCAGATCACCCATGGCCGATTCGCCCGCCTCGTTCACCTCGCGACGCACCTCAGCAGCCGCCAGCCGGGCGATGGGCCGCGCCAGCACCGCATTGCTGCGCGCTTCGATCTCGCTTTGCAGCGCCGCGAGCTTCTCGTCCGCGGCATAACGCGCCGGGTCGGCCAGCAGGTTGCGGGCCTCGATGCGGGTCACCTTGTGGGTCCCTGGTGTCACGTCCAGCGTGAGCTGGGTGAGCAGGTGGCCGTAGGAGGAGCCCTGGGTCACCGGCAGCTTACCCACCTGGCACAGATAGCCCTGGTGGCTGTGGGCACTGAGCAGCAGGTCCACTGCCGGGTCCAGGCGCTTGGCCACATCGACGATCTCGCCGCCCAGTTGCTGGCAGGCGGGCTTGTCGAAGGGCTCAGGCGTGCTGCCACCCTGGTGCACCACGGCGACGATGGCGTTGGCACCGGCGGCCTTGATCTCGGGGATCAGCGCGTTGATCGAATCAGCCTCGTCGCGCACCTCCAGCCCGGCCAGGCCGCTGGGGCGGACCACGCTGGCGACATCGCGCAGGATGGCGGCGACGAAGGCCACCTTGACCCCCTTCACCTCCTCGATGAGGTAGGCCGGCAGCAGTGGCTTGCCAGTGGTGCTGTCCACCAGGTTGGCGGCCAGGTAATCGAACCCGGCGCCCTTGTAGTAACCGCGGAAGCTGCAGGCCTTCTCCGGGCGTGGTGATTCACAGCCACCGTGGATCTGCCGCAGCAGCTCGGCCTTGCCCAGGTCCAGCTCGTGGTTGCCCACGGCGGTGAAGCGCAGGCCCATGGCCTTGAGCGCCTCCAGGCTGGGCTCGTCGGCCCACATGGCGGAGATCGGCGGGCTGCCGCCCACCAGGTCGCCAGCGCCGATGAACAGCAGCTGCGGGTCCTGCTTGCGCAGCTCCGCCAGCATGCCGCCAAGGGTGGCGATGCCGCCGGCGTTCACCGACAGCGTCTTGCCGGGGTTGGCCGGGTCCGGGTAGCGGAAACTGCTGCCCTGGATGTAACCGTGGAAATCGTTGATCGCCACCAGGTTCACCGCCACCGGCTGCACAGCTTCCTGCCCGCAACCGGCCAGGCCGGCGAGCAGGAGTGCGCCCAGCAAGCGGCTGCGGGCAAGGGAACGGAACATGCGTGACTCCCCTGCGCGCATCAGGCCGGCTGCAACTGGCCGTTGGCGACCGGCGCCGCCGTGCGGACCACGGTGCCCATGCCGGCACGCAGCAGGAGGATCTTCAGGTGGTCGGTGATGCGCTCGACACGGTCCTGGAAGTGGTTGTGGAAGATCATCGCGACCAGGGCGATGGCGATACCCAGCGCGGTGGCGAACAGCGCGGTGCCGATGCCCTTGGACACTTCGCCCGGGTCGGAAACGCCGGCCTCGGCCAGGGCGCGGAAGGTGTCGATGATGCCGAGGATGGTGCCCAGCAGGCCCAGCAGCGGCGCTGCGGTGACCACGGTCTCGAGGATCCACAGGCCGTGCATCAGCTTGCCACGGGTGGCGATGTAGATGGATTCGCTGAGGTCTTCCAGGTCCTTGTGGGAGCTGACCGCGCCCTTCTGCTCGAACAGCTGGTCGATCATTTCCAGCGGCAGGCTCTTGCGGCTGTTCAGCGCGGCCGGCAGCTCGTCGATGCCATGCATGCTCGGCACCAGCGCCGCTTCCAGCTTCACGGCCTGGCGCAGGCTGTAGGCGAAGAAGATGCCCCGCTCCACGGCGATGAACGCGGCAAGGGCGGCGGCGCCGTACATCACGTAGAAGGTAATGTCGTGCAGCAGATCCATATTCATGTGGTACCTCCAGCGAACTCGGGGTGTGCCGAAGGGCCCGAAGGCCCTGCGGACTTCGGGGTGGATTAGAAGGAGCCTTCCAGGGTGATGGAGGCCACGCGCTCTTCACCGATGGTGTAGAACGGCGAGTTGGCGCCCGCGAAAGCGGAGCCGGAGCCGTTGTAGCGCACGGAGTTGAACGACACCGACTTGACGCCGCTCAGGTACTCCTTGTCGAACAGGTTGGTCACCGAGAAGCGCACAGCGGCGCTCTTCAGCGCAGTGCCCTGCACCGGCAGGCGTACACCCAGGTTCAGGTCGGCGACGACGAAGTCGGGGATGCTCTCGTCGTTGGTCATGTCGCCGTACTGGCGGCCCACGTAGCGGCCGGCGATGTTGCCGTAGTAACGGCCGTCGTCGTAGCCCAGGCTCAGGTTGAACATGTTCTTCGGCACGGCGGCCACCTGCTTGCCTTCGGTGGGCAGGTAGACGTTGCGGGTCAGGATGGAGTCCTGCTGCTCGGCCTCGGTGTAGGTGTAGGACGCGTAGTAGTTGAAGTTGTAGGGCAGCAGGCCGCTCCACTCCAGCTCCACGCCCTGGTTGATCACCTTGCCGACGTTGAGCATTTCGTAGTCGTTGGCCGCCTGGTTGTAGCTGGAGACCTGGCGATCGGTGAAGGTCAGGTAGAACAGCGTCGCGCCGAGGGTCATGTCCTCGGTGGTGAAGCGCCAGCCGACCTCGTTGTTCCAGCTCAGCTCGGGCTTCAGCTCGATGGAGCTGCCGGCGTTGTAGAGCACGTAGTTCGGCGGCGTGCGCATGTTGCGGGTCAGGTTGTAGAAGACCTGGTTCTCGTCATCCAGCTGGTACTTGGCGCTGAAGCTCGGCAGGAACTCGTGGTACTTCTGGTTCTTCTTGCCAGGCCTCCTGTCGACGGTGCTGCCGGTGGCCAGGGAAACCTTCTTCTCGCCCTGGCGCTCGGAGTGGTCGTAGGCCAGGCCGGCGGTGATGGTCAGGTCCGGGGTCGCGTACCAGGTGTCCTGGACGAACAGCTTCTGGCTCGGCGTGGTGGTGAACCAGTTACGGCCCTGGACGACGGTGCCGTTGGCATCGCGCACCTGGTTGCTGTCGTGGAAGTCACCCCAGATATCCACAGGCTTGCCTTCGGCATCCAGGGAGATGAAGGGCTGGGTCTGGCGCTGGCGCGCACGCTCATACCAGTAACCCACGTCGAAGGTGTGTTCGTCGTTGATCATCCAGGTGAGCTTGGTGTTGACGCCAGGGCGCCAGGTCTCGGTCCAGGACGGGCGGTAGTAGAGGCCGCTGGTGGGACTGCCGTCGGCCGCGTAGTCGGCCGAGGTCCCCAGGTTGCCCAGGTTGTACTGGTTGGAACCGGTGGACGTGCGGTTGAGGCTGGCGGCGTTGCCGTAGGTGGAATAGCTGCCGCCGTTGGCCCAGTAGTAATAGGGCATCACGGTCAGCGTGACGTCATCGTCGAGTTGGAAACGACCGGTGATCTGGGTGGTGAGGTTTTCGAACGGGTTGCGGTTGATGGCGTAGCTGGACGCCGTCATGTTGGTGTTGCCACCCACGGTGGTGTAGGTCGGCCGGTCGGCGAACTCGTAGCGCGGGTCGGCCTTGAACTGCGCCTTGCTGGCAGTGGCGTAGTTGTAGTTTTCCTGTTTGTGGTACCGGACGATCGCGTTGAGGCTGTTGCCCTCGCCGAACTTGTACAGGCTGTTCAGCTCGACCTTCTCCGCGTCCAGGTCGCCCTTGCCCTTCCACTTGTCGGCGTTGGTCTTGGACACGGAGATGTAGTTCGACAGGCCCATGTATTCGCCGGTGTTCAGGCGCACGAAGGACTTGGTCAGGTTGTTGCTGCCGAGGGTCTGCTTGGCGAAGACGCCGAAGTCCTTCTCGGGCGGCAACGACACCAGGCCGATGTTGCCGCCGGAGGCGCCGATGTGCGGCGCGTCGATCTCGGACGAACCCTGGGTGGCGAAGACCTCGCCGAGGTTCTCCGGGTCGCCCATCAGGTTCGGGTACAGCTCGTAGCTGCCGGAATCGTTGATCGGGATGCCATCCATGGAAACGCCGATCTGGTCGGATTGCATGCCGCGCATGGTGAAGGTGGTGCCGCTGAGGCCGGTGGAGTCGTTAGAGCTGACGTTGATACCCGGCTTATATTTCAGCTTGTCGATGGCGTTCGCCGCCGGCGCCATCTTTTCCAGCGCCTCTTTGGTGATGGTGGTGCGCGCCTTGCCCGCCTCCTCAACCACCATCTGGCCATTGCCCAGGTTCTGCCCGGTGACTTTCACCTTGCCCACATCAACGGAATCTGCGGACTCTTCAGCGGCCAGCGCCGCCATCGTCCATCCCCCCAGGCCAGCGGCCAGGAACATTGCAAATAACTTATTAAACTTCACGGACCAAACTCCTCGATAAAAAGGAACGCCTTCGTTTATTGGTTTAGTTATGGGTACTTGATCACTCGACGTTGTAACTAAAGGTCGCCGTAAATCGTTGTTTGTCTTTTCCCTGGAAGGCTTCGCTCGGGAACGGCGAAACTTTTTCCAATCGACGCAAACTTGTTTGTGCAGCCTTGTTCAGCAACATGTTCGTTGCCTTGCTTTCAATGCCTGCATCCAGGACATTCCCCACTCGGTCCACCAACAGCCAGACCACCACGTTGCCTTCGGGGCGCTGCAACGAAGCCTCGCGACCACGCGGGTATTGCTTGTATTTCTCCAGCTCCTTGCGCAGGGCGGCGGTGTAGACGCCCTCCATCGCCGCGCTGTTGTCGCGGGGTGCGGGCGGCGCCACCGGCACGCTCACCGGGGCCGGTGCGGGTGTCGGAGCCGGGGCTGGCGCTGCCTTGGCCACCACGGGCGGCGCGGACTTGGGCTCCTGCTTGACCACCTGCGGCTTGGGTTTCTCCACCTGTTTCACCACAGGCTTGGGCACCGGTTTGGGGACGGGCTTGGGCTTCGGCGGCTCGATCACCACCGGCTCCTCGACTTCGGGCTCGGGCAGCGGCTCGGGTTCCGGCTGCGGCGCCTCGACCACGGGTTCCGGCTCGGGCGGTGGCGGCATGAAATCGGCCGGATCCACCAGCGCGATTTCCACGGCGCTGTCGTCGTACTTGGGTTTCATCTGCAAGCTCTGCGAACTGGCGGAATAAACGAATACGAGAAGCAGGCAAGCCGCCGGCACACACGCAATGAACTTGCGAGTTCGATAGATAGGAAACATGGCGTCAGGATTTACGCGTGGCGATGGAAACGGAAGAGAAGCCATTGCCCTTGAGCAAGTCCATCACCGCCACCAGGCGCTTAACTTCCACGCCCTGGTCGCTATTGATGATGATGACCAACTTCTCGGCCGTGCCTTCCAGCACTTTCAACTGTTCGACCAGCAGGCTCTCGCTGACATCCTGGCCATCGAGCTGCAACTTCTCGTCGAGGCCCAGAGTGATCACCGCCTTGTTCTGCGGCTTCAGCTGCTGGGCATGGGCGGCCGTCGGCAACTGCGTCTTGATGCCTACGGCGGGAATCACGTTGAGACTCACCAGCACGAAAAACACCAGCAGGAACATCATCACATCGATCATCGGGATGATCTCGATGTGGGCCTTCTTCTTCTTCGCAACGTCCCAGCTACGCATGAGGACACAACCTCCCACAGTCATCAGCGATGGGCGGCCTCAACCTGCCCTCATTTGATCCTGACCATCAACGCAGGATTGGCGCGAATGATGGCGAGTTCATGTAACGCTTTGATGACAGCACGGAGCGTGCCAGAAACTGACTTCACAATCAGTATTGAAATAAGCGTTTGATTTGCATGGCCCGCAGCAGAGGCTCCTGGCCAATGAATACCGATCAGGTCACATCTGTCCATGCCCCAATCTGGCGACTTCCACGAAAAGCCCGCACCAAGTTGTCTCAACAGACAGGATCAAACGGATATCGTCCGACAATTTATCAACCTGTCATCTCCGTCAGGTTTCATGGGGGCAGCCGCAGCGCGCGACGCAAGCCTTTCCGCGCCCGTGGCGGCATGCCGGTTGCTAGCCAACCGACGAGCAAACCCATCGATGGAGTACGCAATGCGCAAGACGATCCACGCCCTGGCCCTCGCTGTCGCGGCAGCCTTCCCCACCGCCTTGCTGGCGGAGGAAATACTGCCTTCGGAGGTGCACTGGGTTTCGGTCGAGGAGATCGGCAGCAGCCTGTCGGGGCAGGCGCCCATCAGCGTCGGTTTCGATATCGACGACACGCTGCTGTTTTCCAGCCCCTGCTTCTATCACGGCAAGCAGAAGTACTCGCCAGGCAGCGACGCCTACCTGCACGACATGCGCTTCTGGCAGGAAACCAATGGCGGTTGCGACCGCTACTCGCTGCCCAAAGAAGTGGGGCGCAGGCTGATCGACCTGCACCAGGCCCGGGGCGACCGCATCTTCTTCATCACTGGCCGGCCGAGCACGCCCGGGGAGAAGCTCAGCGAGATCCTCCAGCAGACCTTCGCCATCAAGGCGATGAACCCGGTGATCTTCTCGTCCGGCCCGGAAAAGGCCGCGTTCATCCGCCAGCAGGGCATCGCGCTCTACTACGGCGATTCGGACAGCGATATCCGCTCGGCGCGGGACGCCGGCATCCGCGGCGTGCGGGTGATGCGTGCCGCCTCCTCGACCAATCAGCCGCTACCGGAGAACGGCGCGCTGGGCGAGGAGGTGATCATCGATTCGGATCACTGAGCCGGCTGCATCCGCTCGCGCAACTCGGCGCAGTGATCCTTGGCCGGCAGCGCGGCGGTGTACCAGACGTAGTCGGCGCTGCCGGGCTCCACGGTCTTGCCTGCCTCGGCGAGGATCAGCACCGCACTGCCCTCCCCCGCACCGAGATCGGCCAGGTGCAGCGGCACGCCCAGGTCGCGTCGCACATGGAAAGCACCGGCGAACAGCAACGCCGGTTGCGGGGCCGCCAGCAGGCGCTCGGCCATGCGCCGGTCACGCTGCTGCTGCACGGCGAGCATGGCCGGGAACTGGCTCTCCGGCAGCAGCCCGCAATGGGATTCGCGGATCTGCTCGCGCAGGGCGCCCTGGACGGTGGCCGTGGTCGAGGCGGTGCCGCTTAGCGCTGGCTGCTCGCCATAGATGCGCATGATCTCGCTGCGATCCAGGTTCGCCGCCAGCAGCGGGTAGGGCTGGGCCAGCGCATGGCGCACGATCGGGCCGTACAGCGCCCAGTCCCAGTTCTTCTGCCAAGCCAGCGCGCTTTCCAGCTCACCTTCGCCGGCGCCGGAACGGATGCGTGCGTGCACGGCATCCACCTTGGCCTGCTGGTCGGGGTTGAGCATTTCCAGCAGCAGGCTGCCCTGGCTGCGACGGCCTTCCAGCGCCTGCAGCAACCACAGCTGCAGGGCGTGGTGGTCGGGGTTGTCATGCTGCTCGCCCACCAGCACGCGCGGCGCCTCGGCAAGACGGTCGAGCAATTGTTGCGGGCTCAGGGTTTCGCCACTGCGCAGGTCGCGGATCACACCGAGATCGGCATGCTGGCGGGCCTCCGGGCTCTGCCACTGCGGCAAGGGCGGGGTGGCCTGGCACGCCGCCAGGGACGCGATGATGAGCAGGAGAAGCAGACGCATGGATGGATTCCTCGGGTTCGTTCAGCGCGCGACGATCAGGGGATGGCCGCGTTCCGGGTGGCGCTGCACCAGCACGTCGAGGCCGAACACGGCCTTCAGCGGCTCGGGTTGCAGCACCTCGTCCGGCGTGCCCAGCACATGGGGGCGCCCGTCGCAGAGCAGCAGCAGGCGGTCGCAGTAGCGCGCCGCCAGGTTGAGATCATGAAGGATCACCAGCACCGCGGCGCCACGCTTGGCGAAATCACGCACCGCTTGCAGGGTGGTGTGCTGGTGCAGGGGGTCGAGCATGGAGGTGGGCTCGTCCAGCAGCAGGTGCTGCCCTTCCGCGCCCGGCCACAGCTGCGCCAGCACCCGCGCCAGGTGCACGCGCTGGCGCTCGCCGCCGGAGAGCGCGAGGTAGCTGCGCCCGGCCAGGTGCGCGGCATCGGCCGCCTCCAGGGCTTCGCCGATGATTTCCGCATCGCGCACGCGGCCCGTCGCGTGGGGCAGGCGGCCCATGCCGACCACTTCCTCGACGCGGAAGCCGAAGTTAAGGGTGGAGCTCTGCGGCAACACTGCCAGGCGTTGGGCACGCTGCGGGCCGGTCCACTCGGCAAGCGGCCGCTGCTCCAGGCTGACCTGGCCAGCGGCCAGGCCCAGCTCGCCGCTCAGGGCGCCGAGCAGGGTGCTCTTGCCCGCGCCGTTGGGGCCGAGCACGCCCAGCACTTCGCCGGGGCGCAGCTCCAGGTCCACGCCCGCCAGCACCACGGTGCTGCCACGGTGCACTTCAAGCTGTTCGACACGCAGCATCAGTGACGCCCCCGCAGCAGCAGATAGAGGAAGAAGGGCGCGCCGATCAGCGCGGTGACGATGCCGATGGGCATCTCCGCCGGCGCCAGCACCAGGCGCGCGGCCAGGTCGGCGAACAACAGCAGGCTGGCACCGGCCAACGCCGAGGCCGGCAGCAGGACACGGTGATCCGGCCCGGCGACCAGGCGCACCAGGTGCGGCACCACCAGGCCGATGAAGCCGATCAGCCCCGCAGCGGCCACCGCAGCACCGACGCCCAGCGCCGTGCACAGCACCAGTTCGCGCTTGAGCTTCTCGACTTCGAAGCCCAGGTGACGCGCCTCGGACTCGCCCAGCAGCAAGGCGTTCAGCGCCTTGGCCCGGCGCGGCAGCCACAGCGCCACCGCCCCGGTGATCAGCAGCAGCGGCCACAGCCGTGCATAGCTGGCGCCGTTGAGGCTGCCCAGGTTCCAGAAGGTCAGGGTGCGCAGGGTGGCGTCGTCCGCCAGGTAGGTGAACAAACCGATGCAGGCGAAGGCCAGGGCGTTGAGGGCGATACCGGCGAGCAGCATGGTCACCACGCTGGTCTGCCCGTCGCGACGGCCGAGGCGATAGACCAGCGCCGTTACCCCCAGGCCACCGGCGAAGGCGCAGGCGGAAAGCAGGTAGGGCGCGAGGTTCTCGGACAGCCCGCCGATGGCCGCACCGCCGACGATGGCCACCGCCGCGCCGAGGGCCGCACCGCTGGAAACGCCGACCAGGCCGGGGTCCGCCAGCGGGTTGCGGAACAGGCCCTGCATCGCCACGCCGGACAGCGCCAGCACCGCGCCAACGGCAAGGCCCAGCAAGGTACGCGGCAGGCGGATCTGCCCGAGGATCAGTTCGGCCTGCTCCAGGCCTTCGGGCGCCAGGGGCATTCCGGCCAGGCGCAGAGCAGCGCGCAGGGTGTCGCCCAGGGGCAGGCTCACCGGGCCGAGGGCCAGGGACAGCCAGAGGGCGAGCGCGAGCAAGGCGCCCAGTGCGATGAACAGTGGACGCGAATGTACAGCTGAGGTCATGGCTGGTTCTGGCTGTTAGCGGTCAGGGCTGGAGCCTGAGGATAAAAGCCCGCGGACAGCGCAGCCACTCCATCCGGCAGGCGCGGGCCGAGGCCACCCACCAGCAGGGTCGGGTCCAGCGGCAGCAGGCGGCCCTGCTTGCCGGCGCGGGTCATGGCCAGGGCGGGGTTCTGCTTGAGCAGCGCAGCCTTGGCTTCCTCGCCTTCGAGACGGCGATCGGCGAACACCACCACGTCCGGGTCCAGTGCCGCCAACGCCTCGTTGGAGATCGCCTTGTAGCCGAGGTGATCGGTGATGTTCTGGCCACCGGCCCGTTCGATGATCCAGGCGGCGGCGGTGTCCTTGCCGGCGGCCATGGGGTTGCTGCCGGCATGGCCGAGCAGCAACAGGACGCGCGGCGCCTTCTGCGTGCGCTGGGTCTCGGCGACCCACTTGGCCTGCAGCTCGAAGCGCTGGCTGTAGTCGGCGAAGACCTTTTGCGCGCTGGCCTCGTCACCCAGCAGGCCGCCGATCAGCGTGAGGTTCTTCTCCAGCACCGGCAGCTCGGCCTTGGAGGGCAGTAGCTCGATGCGCACACCCGCCGCCTTGACCTGCTCGATCACCGGCGGCGGGCCCATTTCCTCGGTGCCCAGCAGCATGTCCGGGCGCAGCGAGAGAATGCCCTCGGCGGCCAGCTGGCGCTGGTAGCCGATGCTCGGCAGCGACTTCAGCGAGGCGGGGTTGAGGCTGGTGGTGTCGACGCCCACCAGCTTGCTTTCGCCACCCAGCGCCACTACCCACTCACTGAGAGAGCCGCCGGCACTGACCCAGCGTTGCGGCAGCGGATCGGCGGCCAGCGCCGCTTGGCTCAGGAACAGGCCAGCGCACAGGCCGGCAAGGGAAACAGCAACACGCATCCTATGACTCCTTCAGATTCAGGCGGAACGACGCCCCGGCATGGGCGGGGCGTCGGGGTGGATCGGGCCGGGGCTCGGCCAGGCGTCAGAGCGCCGGGGCGGTCTCGGCCAGGGCACGCCAGTCTTCACGCTCCGGGATGCCCGGCTTGCGCGCGCCGAACAGTTGTACCACCAGTTCGCCCTCGGCATCGAAGGCTTCCCAACTGGTGATCACGCCGTCGCTGCTGGGCTTGCGCACGCGCCACAGTTCGGTCACGCCCGGGGTCTTCAGGTGCAGGTTGAACTCGGGGTCGAGCACGTTGAACCAGGTGTCCATCCACTTCAGGTTCTGCACCGGGCCGCTGTGGATCTGGATGCAGTGGCGGTTGCCGACGAACACCATGATCGGAATTTCCTTCTCGCCGGCCGCTTCCAGCAGGCGCGGCAGCTCGGCGGTGTCCAGCTTCTCGGCCCATTCGGTGCCGGCCAGGCGCAGGGCCTGGGTGCGTGCCGCGCCGTGCTTCTTCAGCAGGGCGAAGAAGTGGTGGGTGTCCTTCAGGGTGGACCAGCCTTCACGCAGGCTGGCGACGTCGATCTCGGCATCGGGCTTGACCGGCTCGGCGGCGGGCAGCGGCTGCAGGTCCAGCTCGGTGCTCTGCTCCTCGGCGCGGAAGCGCTCGACCAGCGGCGCCCAGGCAGCGACCTCGCTGCGCTCGGTGAGGAACACCTTGTGCACGGCCACGCCCTGCTTGTCGAAGATCTGGATGCTGCGCTGGGTGCCGCGCGGGGTCTCTTCGGCGACGGCGAACACGCTGGACCAGCCACCGAGGAACAGGCGCAGGTCGATGTCGGCGGACACCACCAGGCCCATCTGCCCGTTGGCCATCACCGACACGTCGCGGTAGACGCCCTTGCGCTCATGCACGCAATGCTCGTTGCGGGTCAGCGCCATGATGTGGCCCAGCTCGCCCAGCGCGGGCAGCAGGCTCGCCCACTCGGGGCGCAGGCGCACGGCATCCACGCCCAGGCGGCTGGCGGTGAGCTCGCCCTCGCTGACCGAGAGGCGCTCGGCGGCGTCACGGGCGCGCAGGCGCGGCTCTTCGCCACGCAGCGTCTGCCAGGCCTGGTACAGGGCGGGGCCCGCCGTGGCGGTTTGGGTGAGGGCAGTCATGGTGTCACTCCTTCAGGATCAACGGCTCGCCGTAAGGGCGAATTCAATGGGTATTCTCACGCGGCTCGGTACCGGCTCGCCGTCCTGGACCTCGGGACGGAAGCGCCAGCTGGCGACCGCGTTTATGGCCGCTTCGTCGAGGCTTTCGATGCCTGACGAGCGCAGCAATTTCATCTCCCGCAGCCCGCCGCGCTCGTCCAGGCGGACCTCCACCAGGACCACGCCCTGCTGATTGCGGCGGCGCGCCTGGGCCGGGTAGATCGGGGGCTTGGGCGGTGTAAGGAAGGAAGGCTGGTCGATGACCACCTCGGCCTTCGGCAACTTGGCGGCGATGGCGACCTGCTGGGCAGGTGCCGGCTGCGGGGCCGACGCTGCGGCGTGCGCCACGCTCGGCTCGCTGCTGGGGCGGGATTGCGGACGCGGCTGCGGCTTGGGCTCGACGCGAGCGACCTTGCGCGCGGGGGCTTCGGGGCTGACCAGGCGCGGCTTGATGGCAATAGGCTTGGCCTCCGCGACTGGGCGGCTCTGTGGTTCCACCTTGCGGGGAGCCGGTGCCGGACGCGCCACGGGCTCAGCCACGGCAGGCGCCGGCTCGGCCAGGCTGACCAGGTGCACCACGTCCGCCCGGGCCTCTCCCTGGGCGATAGCCGCCTCCGCCCGCAGGTCGTGCAGGAGCCATGCAAGCCCCGCGTGCGCGACAAGCGACAGCGCGAGACAGAGTGGGATACGCGGCATTTTCAAGCCCGAACACATAAATACGAATCAATTTGATAATTGTTTGCATTTGACTGTCAACCTCATTATGTTCGCCACCGATGCCAATCTGCGATCACCAGAGAGGCCGGCGAAAGCGATGGTCAGGACGGCCATCGGGAAAGGCACCCGCGGCATGACGCCCGTGGCCCCGAGCCACACCAGAAGTGCCCGGCCGGTCCCTGGTTGCGCCTTGAACCCGGGAGTCCATCCATGTCGCTTCGCCCCCCTTCGCCCGCCGCCCCTGGCTGGCCTTGCTTCTTCTTTCCCCCTCTCTCGCCCTGGCTGCGGAAAAAACCGCGACCCAGTTCGACACCGTCACCGTTACCGCCACCCGCAGCGAGCAGACGCTCGACCAGGTGCCAAACACGGTGTCGGTAATGACTGAACGAGAGATCGACCAGAAGAACGTAAAAAATATTCAGGATCTGGTGCGTTACGAGCCGGGGGTATCCGTTGGCGGAACGGGCAGCCGCTTCGGCCTGTCCGGTTTCACCATCCGCGGCATCGGTGGCAACCGCGTACTGACCCAGGTGGACGGCGTGAGCATGCCGGACGCCTTTTCCTTCGGCGGCTTCCTGAGCGCTCAGCGCGATTACGTGGACCCGGACACCCTCAAGCAGGTGGAGATCATCCGCGGCCCGGCCAGCTCGCTGTACGGCAGCGACGCCATCGGCGGCGCGGTGAGCTTCCTCACCAAGGACGCGGCCGACTACCTGGACGAAGGCGATGACGCCTACGCCCGCCTGAAGACCGGCTACGACGGCTCCGACGACAGCTGGCTGCGCAGCACCACCCTCGCCGCCCGCCAAGGCAACGTCGATGGCCTGGTGCACATCGGCCGCCGCACCGGCCAGGCACTGGACACCCAGGGCGACATCAGTGGCATAGGCGCGACCCGCGAGGAAGCCAACCCGGTCGACTACACCACCGACAACCTGCTCACCAAGCTCGGCTGGAACTACGCCGAAGGCCAGCGCCTGCAACTGACCTACGAGCGTTACCAGGACGACACCGACACCAAGGTCCTGAGCAACTACAGCAACACCGCCACCATCCGTACCCAGGATGCGCGCGACAGCGTCGACCGCGAGCGCTATTCCCTGCTGCACACCCTGCAGCTGGACAGCCCCATAGCGGACAACGTGCAGAACCAGCTCAGCTACCAGGACAGCCAGACCCGCCAGCGTACCTACGAGAACCGCGTCGTCACGGGTTCGGCGCGCTTCCGTACCCGCGATTCCCACTACGAGGAAAAGCTCTGGGTGCTCAACAGCAAGCTGGACAAATCCTTCAGCATCGCCGGCAGCCGGCACACCCTGGTCTACGGCACCGACCTCAAGCGCCTGAAGAACACCGACCTGCGCGAAGGCGGCGAAACCGTCATAGCCACCGGGGTCAACACGCCGGTCCTGCCGACCAGCGACTTCCCGGACCCGACCACCAACGAGTACGCGGCTTTCGTCCAGGACAACATCGAGATCGGCCGCTGGACCCTGCTGCCGGGCCTGCGCTACGACTATTACGAGATGAAGCCGCACGCCACCGCGCGCTACCTCAATAGCCAGGCGACCGACGCCAACCCGAGCAATTTCACCGACTCGGCCGTATCGCCCAAGTTCGGCGTGACCTACCAGGTCGACGACCAGCACAGCGTCTACGGCCAGTACGCCGCCGGCTTCCGCGCCCCGCAGGCGATCGAGATCTTCGGTGAGTTCGTCAACCCGGGCATGTACCGCACCCTGGCCAACACCAACCTCAAGGCCGAGACCAGCGACAGCTTCGAACTGGGCCTGCGCGGCAAGTACGAGATCGGCAGCTTCGGCGCCGCGCTGTTCTACAACCGCTACGACGACTTCATCGAGCAGGTATCCCGCGCCTCCAGCGTGCCGGGCTTCCCCTTCGGCGAGTTCCAGTACGTCAACCGCGACCGGGTAACCATCCGTGGCTTCGAAGCCAAGGGCGAGCTCTTCCTCGACAAGCTCGGCATGCCGGCCGGCTGGCGCGCCATGAGTTCCGTGGCCTACGCACGTGGCAAGGACGAAGGCACTGGCCAGCCGATCAACAGCGTCGACCCGCTCAAGGGGGTCTTCGGCCTGGGTTATGCACAGCCCGGCGGAAAGTTCGGCGGTGACCTGAGCTGGACCCTGGTGGCGGCCAAGGAACGTATCGACCGCACCCAGACCGCCGGCCAGTACCAGCCCTCGGGCTACGGCCTGCTGGACCTGAACGGCTGGTGGCAGGTCACCGAGGAGTTCTCGGTCAACGCCGGTCTGTTCAACATCACCGACAAGGACTACTGGCAGTGGGGCGATGTACGCGGGCTGACCGAGAACAGCCCCAGCCTGCAGCGTTACAACCAGCCCGGCCGCCACGCCGCGGTCAACCTGGTCTGGGAGATCTGACCCCTTTCAGCGCAAGGACGCGCACCCTCTTGGCAATCCACGGCAGCGCGGGATAATGCCCGCCTGCCGTGGAGACGCCGATGATCCTGCTATGCCGCCCCGACGAACTGGCCGAAGGCCAGAGCCGGGGCTTTCTGATCGATGACCTGAAGCTGCTGCTGGTTCGCCGGGAGGGCCGGGTCCATGCCTACGAAAACCGCTGCCCGCACCGGGGCATTCCCCTGGAATGGCAACCGGACCGTTTTCTCGACGACAGCGGCAGCCTGATCCAGTGCGCCACCCACGGCGCACTGTTCCTTATCGAATCCGGTGAGTGCGTGGCCGGGCCTTGTGCCGGCGAGTCCCTGCGCGCCCTCGACTGCAGCGAGGACGAGCACGGCATCTGGCTGGCGCGTTAGCAGGCTGCTGAAAAACTAACTGCGTTGCCGCTGCGGCGTTGAAAACGCCCTCAAATGCTCATTTACCCTACGTAAACTGCGCTTTTTCGGCCGTTTTCGCCTTGCGTCGGCTGCCTCGTCTACGTTTTTCAAAGGCCTGCTAGCCGAGCACCTGCAACTTGCGCTGCAGCACCAGCCCTTCAGGGCTGACCTCGGCGCCATAGGCGAGCACCTCCACCCCGGCGGCCTTGGCGTCGGCCAGCGCTGCGGCGTAAGCCGGGTCGATCTCCTCCGCCGCGCGCACGGCCTCGATGCCGGAGAGATTGACGCAATAGAACTGCACCGCGCGCATGCCCTGGCGCGCCAGCGCTGCCAGCTCGCGCAGGTGCTTGCTGCCCCGCACCGTGACGGCGTCGGGGAAGGCCGCCACGGCGGTGCCGTCGAAGCCCAGGGTCACGCTTTTCACTTCCACGAACACCTCGCCCGTCGGGTAGTCCAGGCGGAAGTCGGCGCGGCTGTTTTCCACGCCGTAGGCGACCTCGCGCTTGAGCGCGATGAAGCCGGCCAGCTCGGGAATCAGGTCGGCGCGCAGGGCTTCCTCGACCAGGGCGTTGGCCCGTGCGGTGTTCACACAGGCCAGGCGCCCCTGGGGCGTTTCGGTGATTTCCCAGGTGCCGGGGAGCTTGCGCTTGGGGTCGTTGGAGCGGCTGAACCAGACCCGGCAGCCTTCGCTCATGCAGTTGAGCATCGAGCCGGTGTTCGGGCAGTGGATGGTCAACAGCTCGCCGTCGAGGGTCTCGATATCGGCGAGGAAGCGCTTGTAGCGACGCAGCAGGCGGCCCTGCTCCAGGGGCGGCTCGAACTTCATGCCGTCAGTGCCGCCCAGGTCTTCAGGCCACGGGCGATGCGCTGCACCGCCTCTTCCAGGCGCGGCAGGCTCTGGGTGTAGGCGAAACGCACATGCTGGTTGGCCAGGTGGCGACCGAAATCCAGGCCCGGGGTGAAGGCCACGTGCTCGGTTTCGATGAAGTGCCGGCAGAAGGCGTAGGCGTCCTGGGTGAAGGCGGAAACATCTGCATATAGATAGAAGGCGCCTTCCGGCTCGACGGCGATGCGGAAGCCCAGCTCGCGCAGGGCGGGCAGCAGGTAGTCGCGACGGCGGGCGAACTCGATGCGCCGCTCTTCGAGTATCGCCAGGGTATCCGGCTCGAAGCAGGCCAGGGCAGCGTGCTGGGCCATGGACGGGGCGCTGATGTAGAGGTTCTGCGCCAGCTTCTCCAGCTCAGGCACCGCGTCCGTCGGCGCCACCAGCCAGCCGAGCCGCCAGCCGGTCATGCCGAAGTACTTGGAGAAGCTGTTGAGCACGAAGGCGTCGTCATCCACCTCCAGCACGCTGGCGGCATCCACGCCGTAGGTGAGGCCGTGGTAGATCTCGTCGACCACCAGGTGCCCGCCCTTGGCCTTCAGCGCGGCGGAAAGGCCGCCCAGCTCATCGCGGGTGAGCAGCGTGCCGGTGGGGTTAGCGGGCGAGGCGACCAGGGCGCCGACGCTGTCGCCATCCCAGTAGCGCTCCACCAGGTTCGGGGTGAGCTGGTAGCGGCTTTCGGGGCCGACCGGCACCAGTTGCGCCGCGCCTTCCACCAGGCGCAGGAAGTGACGGTTGCAGGGGTAGCCCGGGTCGGCGAGCAGCCAGTGGCGGCCCGGGTCGACCAGCAGGCTCGCGGCCAGCAACAAAGCCCCCGAACCGCCGGGAGTAATCAGGATGCGTTCGGGGTCGATATCCAGGTCGTAGCGATCGCCATAGAACCCGGCGATGGCGCTGCGCAGTTGCGGCAGGCCCCGTGCGGCGGTGTAGCGCGTGTGGCCGGCGGCCAGGGCAGCCTGCCCCGCCTGGACGATGGGCGCGGCGGTGGTGAAGTCCGGCTCGCCGATCTCCAGGTGGATGACGTCATGCCCCTGGGCCTGCAATTCGTTGGCGCGAGCCAGCAGGGCCATCACGTGGAAGGGTTCTATGGCACGGCTGCGTGCACTGTATGACTGGGCCATCGGCCTTCCTTTATTAACGCAAAGAGCGGATTCTACCGAATGGTCCGGGAAGGCTGCAGCAACCAAGATAACTGGGAGTAGCGTGCCCGGAGTCGATCTGGTAAGTTCGCCCGCTTGCAGTCGCAGGGCCGGGTTACCGGCGATGGACCAGAACCTGCGCAATGGATTAGAGAAAGTGAGAGGCGGCCATTCATGCCCACCAAAGCTAAGCAACAGAGCAGCCAACTGATCCGTGGTTTCGAGCCCTACCAGGAAACCAAGGGTGAGGAATACATGAGTGATCGCATGCGCGCTCACTTCACCAGCATCCTCAACAAGTGGAAGGTTGAGCTGATGGAAGAAGTGGATCGTACCGTGCACCACATGCAGGACGAAGCCGCTAACTTCCCCGATCCGGCCGACCGCGCCAGCCAGGAAGAAGAATTCAGCCTGGAACTGCGTGCCCGTGACCGCGAGCGCAAGCTGATCAAGAAGATCGACGAGACCCTGCAGCTGATCGAAGACAACGATTACGGCTGGTGCGACTCCTGCGGCGTCGAGATCGGCATCCGCCGCCTCGAGGCACGCCCCACCGCTACGCTCTGCATCGATTGCAAGACGCTGGCGGAGATCAAGGAAAAGCAACTCGGTTCCTGATCCCAGAACGGGGCGCTTCGGCGCCCCGTTTCGTTTCAGCAGGCCCGCATCCCAATGAGCTCCCCTGCCTACATCGGCCGCTTCGCTCCCACGCCCAGCGGTTATCTGCACTTCGGCTCCCTTGTCGCCGCCCTCGCCTCCTACCTCGACGCCCGCGCCGTGGGTGGCCGCTGGCTGCTGCGCATGGAGGACCTCGACCCACCCCGTGAAGTGGCCGGCGCCCAGGACGCGATACTGCGCACCCTGGAAAGCTACGGCTTCGAGTGGGACGGTGAACGGGTGCGCCAGAGCGATCGCCACGACGTCTATGCCCAGGTGATCGACCGCCTGTTCGACCAGGGCCTGGCCTATGCCTGCACCTGCTCGCGCAAGCAGCTCGAAGGCCATCAGGGCGTCTACCCCGGTTTCTGCCGCAATGCACTGCACCCTCAGCACGACGCAGCGATCCGCCTGCGCGTGCCGGAACTCATCTATGGCTTCACCGACCGCGTGCAGGGCGAGTTCCGCCAGCACCTGGGGCGTGAAGTCGGCGATTTCGTCATCCGCCGACGCGACGGCCTCTACGCCTACCAACTGGCAGTCGTGCTCGACGACGCCTGGCAGGGCATGACCGATGTGGTGCGCGGCGCCGACCTGCTCGACTCCACGCCGCGCCAGCTGTACCTGCAGGAGCTGCTGGGCCTGCCGCAGCCGCGCTACCTGCACGTGCCGCTGATCATCCAGCCGGACGGCCACAAGCTGGGCAAGTCTTACCGCTCCCCACCGCTGCCGACCGACCAGGCCGCCCCGCTGCTCAACCGCGCACTCCGCGCACTGGGCCAGCGCCCCCCGCAAGAGCTCGCCGACGCCAGCGCGCGCGAGGTGCTGGACTGGGGCATCGCCAACTGGGACGCCACGCGCATCCCCGGCAGCCGCACCCTGGCCGAAGCGCAATTGCGCTAGGCGCCATCCCCCTCGCACCGGCATCGGGCATTCGCTACCATCGCCGCACTCCCGACGTGAGATGCGGCATGTATATCTACCGACTGGTCCTGCTCCTGGTGGTGGGGATCTACCTGTTCTCCCCCGCCATCATGGATTGGTGGATCGACCCCAATGGGGCCTGGTACCGCCCCTACCTGCTCTGGCTGATCCTGATCGTGGTGACCTTCATCCTCCAGAGCCAACGCGATGCTGACGAGCTTTAGCCTGAGCCAGCTGATCCTGATCAGCGCGGCTTACCTGTTCACCCTGTTCGGCGTCGCCTGGCTCAGCGACCGTGGTTTCGTACCGCGGCGCATCGTCCGCCATCCGTTGACCTACACCCTGTCGCTGGGCGTCTACGCCAGCGCCTGGGCCTTCTATGGCACGGTCGGCCTGGCCTACCAGTACGGCTACGGCTTCCTCGCCAGCTACCTGGGCATCTCCGGCGCCTTCCTCCTCGCGCCCGTGCTGCTCTACCCGATCCTACGCATCACCCGCACCTACCAGCTGTCTTCGCTGGCGGACCTGTTCGCCTTCCGCTTCCGCAGCACCTGGGCCGGGGCGCTGACCACGCTGTTCATGCTGGTGGGTGTGCTGCCGCTGCTGGCATTGCAGATCCAGGCGGTGGCGGATTCCATCGGCATCCTCACCCGCGAGCCGGTGCACGACCGCGTGGCCCTGAGCTTCTGCGCCCTGATCACACTGTTCACCATCCTCTTCGGTGCACGCCACATCGCCACGAGGGAGAAACACGAGGGCCTGGTGTTCGCCATCGCCTTCGAATCCCTGGTCAAGCTCACCGCCCTGGGCGGCATCGGCCTCTACGCGCTGTACGGCGTGTTCGGCGGCCCCCATGAACTGGAACTGTGGCTGCTGCAGAACCAGGCGGCGCTTTCCACCCTGCACACGCCACTGCAGGAAGGCCCCTGGCGCACGCTGCTGCTGGTGTTCTTCGCCTCGGCCATCGTGATGCCGCACATGTATCACATGACCTTCACCGAGAACCTCAACCCCCGCGCCATGGTCAGCGCCAGCTGGGGCCTGCCGCTGTTCCTGCTGCTGATGAGCCTGGCGGTGCCGCTGATCCTCTGGGCCGGCCTCAAGCTCGGTGCCACCACCAACCCGGAATACTTCACACTGGGCCTGGGCATCGCCGTGAACAGCGACGCCCTGGCACTGCTCGCCTATGTCGGCGGGCTGTCGGCGGCCAGCGGCCTGATCATCGTGCTGACCCTGGCGCTGTCGGGAATGGCGCTGAACCACCTGGTGCTGCCGCTCTACCAGCCGCCGTCGGAAGGCAACATCTACCGCTGGCTGAAATGGACGCGCCGGGCGCTGATCGTCGCCATCATCATGGCCGGCTACGGCTTCTATCTATTGCTGGGTGCCGAGCAGGACCTTTCCAACCTGGGCATAGTCGCCTTCGTCGCCACCCTGCAGTTCCTTCCCGGCGCCCTGTCGGTGCTTTACTGGCCCACCGCCAACAGCCGCGGCTTCATCGCCGGCTTGCTGGCCGGTATCGGCGTCTGGCTGTTCAGCATGCTGCTGCCGCTGGTGGGCAACCTGCAGGGCATCTACCTGCCGCTGTTCAACGCCATCTATGTGCTCGACGACACCAGCTGGCACATCGCGGCCATCGCCTCGCTGGCCGCCAACGTGCTGGTCTTCACCCTGGTCTCGCTGTTCACCGATGCCAGCGCCGAAGAGCGTGGTGCCGCCGAGGCCTGCGCCGTGGACAACGTGCGCCGCCCGCAACGCCGCGAACTGGTGGCCGGCTCGCCCCAGGAGTTCTCCGCGCAGCTGGCCAAGCCGCTGGGTGCCAAGACCGCGCAGAAGGAGGTGGAGCAAGCCCTGCGCGACCTGCACCTGCCCTTCGACGAGCGCCGCCCCTATGCGCTGCGTCGCCTGCGCGACCGCATCGAAGCCAACCTTTCCGGGCTGATGGGGCCCAGCGTGGCCCAGGACATGGTCGAGACCTTCCTGCCGTACAAGTCCGGCAGCGAAAGCTACGTCACCGAGGACATCCACTTCATCGAGAGCCGCCTGGAGGACTACCACTCCCGCCTCACCGGCCTGGCCGCCGAGCTGGACGCCCTGCGTCGCTACCACCGCCAGACCCTGCAGGAACTGCCGATGGGCGTGTGCTCGCTGGCCAAGGACCAGGAAATCCTCATGTGGAACCGTGCCATGGAGGAGCTCACCGAAATCCCCGCCCAGCGCGTGGTCGGCTCGCGCCTCTCGGCCATCGCCGAACCCTGGAAGGGGCTGCTGGAAAGCTTCATCAACCTGCCCGACGAGCACCTGCATAAGCAGCGCCTGCAGCTGGAGGGCCAGACCCGCTCGCTGAACCTGCACAAGGCGGCCATCGACGAGCCCCTGGCCCCCGGTAACAGTGGCCTGGTACTGCTGGTGGAAGACGTTACCGATACCCAGTTGCTGGAAGACAAACTGGTGCACTCCGAGCGCCTGGCGTCCATCGGTCGCCTCGCCGCCGGCGTCGCCCACGAGATCGGCAACCCCATCACCGGCATTGCCTGCCTGGCGCAGAACCTACGCGAAGAGCGTGAGGGTGATGGCGAGCTCACCGAGATCAGCAGCCAGATACTGGAACAGACCAAGCGCGTGTCACGCATCGTCCAGTCGCTGATGAGCTTCGCCCATGCCGGCGGCCGCCAGCAGGCCACCGAGCCGGTGTGCCTGGCCGACGTGACCCAGGACGCCATCGGCCTGCTGTCGCTGAACAAACGTAGCGTCGACGTGGAGTTCTTCAACCTGTGCGACCCGGAACACGTCGCCGAGGGCGACCCGCAGCGCCTCGCCCAGGTGCTGATCAACCTGCTCTCCAACGCCCGCGACGCCTCCCCGCCCGGTAGCGCGATACGCGTGCGCAGCGAGATATCCGACCACGCGGTCGACCTTATAGTGGAGGACGAAGGGAGCGGGATTCCCAAGGCGATCATGGACCGCCTGTTCGAGCCGTTCTTCACCACCAAGGACCCGGGCAAGGGGACCGGCCTGGGCCTCGCGCTGGTCTATTCGATCGTGGAAGAGCATTATGGCCACATCACCATCGAAAGCCCGGCCGACCCCGAACAACAGCGCGGCACCCGAATCAGGGTGACGTTGCCACGATTTGTCGAAGCGACGTCCGCTGTGATCTGAGACCGTCGAGAGAGCTGAATTTAATGCCACATATTCTCATCGTCGAAGACGAAACCATTATCCGTTCTGCCTTGCGCCGCCTGCTTGAACGCAACCAATACCAGGTCAGCGAAGCAGGTTCCGTCCAGGAAGCCCAGGAGCGCTACAGCATCCCCGGCTTCGACCTGATCGTCAGCGACCTGCGCCTGCCTGGCGCACCGGGCACCGAGCTGATCAAGCTCGCCCAGGGCACCCCGGTGCTGATCATGACCAGCTACGCCAGCCTGCGCTCGGCCGTGGACTCGATGAAAATGGGTGCGGTGGACTACATCGCCAAGCCCTTCGACCACGACGAAATGCTGCAAGCCGTCGCGCGCATCCTCAAGGAGCGCCAGGAAGGCAAAGGCGCCCCGGCCGAACGCAGCGGTAACGCGCGCGGCACGGAAAAAGCCGCAGCGAGCAGCAGCGCCGCAGACGGCGAAATTGGCATCATCGGCTCCTGCGGCGCGATGCAGGAGCTGTACAGCAAGATCCGCAAAGTCTCGCCCACCGACTCCACCGTCCTGATCCAGGGCGAATCCGGTACCGGCAAGGAACTGGTGGCCCGCGCCCTGCACAACCTCTCCCGCCGCGCCAAGGCGCCGCTGATCTCGGTGAACTGCGCCGCGATCCCGGAGACCCTGATCGAGTCCGAACTCTTCGGCCATGAAAAGGGCGCGTTCACCGGCGCCAGCGCCGGCCGCGCAGGCCTGGTCGAGGCGGCCGATGGCGGCACCCTGTTCCTCGATGAAATCGGCGAGCTGCCGCTGGAAGCCCAGGCGCGCCTGTTGCGCGTGCTGCAGGAAGGCGAGATCCGCCGGGTCGGCTCGGTGCAATCGCAGAAGGTCGACGTGCGCCTGATCGCCGCGACCCACCGCGACCTGAAGACGCTGGCCAAGACCGGCCAGTTCCGCGAAGACCTTTATTACCGCCTCCATGTGATCTCGCTGAAGCTGCCCGCCCTGCGCGAGCGCGGAAACGACGTGATCGAGATCGCCCGCGCCTTCCTCGCCCGCCAATGCACACGCATGGGGCGCGAAGACCTGCGCTTCGCCCACGATGCGGAGCAGGCCATCCGTCATTACCCCTGGCCGGGCAACGTGCGCGAACTGGAGAACGCCATCGAGCGCGCGGTGATCCTGTGCGAGAGCCCGGACATCTCCGCCGAGCTTCTAGGCATCGACATAGAACTGGACGACCTGGATGACGACGTCTTCCTCGATTCACCCATGCAAAGCGCCAGCAGCAGCCACGAGCCGACCGAAGACCTGTCACTGGAAGACTACTTCCAGCACTTCGTCCTCGAGCACCAGGATCATATGACCGAGACCGAGCTTGCCCGAAAACTGGGCATCAGCCGCAAATGCCTGTGGGAACGCCGCCAGCGCCTCGGTATCCCCCGTCGCAAATCGGGTGCAGCGACCTCCTGAGGCGGCGAACCTCAGGAGTAGAGCGGTGTGGGCGGATTGCATCGCTTTGTTACCGCGTTAATCTCTCGTAACAAAAGCCGGGTCTTAAGGTAACGAAAGCCCGGCTTTTTTGTACCTGCCGATCCACCCCTGATCTTCGCAAACCCTTGATTTACAAGGATTCGCAAAAGTTGGCACGGCAACTGCTTTATCTCCAGTACAACAACAATAACAAACGTGTAACCCCACAATAAAAACAAGACGTATCGACTCCAGCACAACAAAAACAAAACCGCGGAGGCGCAGCTAACTGATTCTTTTGGAGAGGAGTTGCCTTTGGGGCTCGCCCCACAGCCAGGCTGAGAACAACAAAACTGCCCTAAGGCAGCGCCGGAACTGGTTGGATCACGGAATGATCATGGCACCGTCAGCGTCCAAAGCAATCCGTTTGCTATTGACCCTCGATTCGAGGGCATTTTCAGAGGCCAAGAGCCTGCTGGAACGGGTCAAACAACAAAAACACCAAGCCCGACACAACAATAAAAACAAAGCACGCACCAATTTGGGGGGAGCTTCGGCTCCCCCAGTAGCTTTGACACACCCCCGCCGCTTCCTTCACCATCTCCCGACCCAGTGCTAGAATCCGCGTCCATCGTGCGGTCTTGTTCAATTCTGGCCGTCCATTCCGCAAAACAGTGCATCCCATGCTGAAGAAGCTGATCCAGTCTTTTCGCTCTCCCCTGCGCCGCGCGCAGCATCCCCGCAGCACACCCGAAGTATTGAGCAATCGCCAACACTCGCTTGAGCGTGCGGATATCAGCCGCAACGCGGTGAACGTGGTCGAGCGCCTGCAAAAAGCCGGGTACCAGGCGTACCTGGTCGGGGGTTGCGTGCGCGACCTGCTGCTGAACCTGGAGCCCAAGGACTTCGACGTGGCCACCAGCGCTACGCCCGAGCAGGTCCGCGCGGAGTTCCGCAACGCCCGCGTCATTGGCCGCCGCTTCAAGCTGGTCCATGTGCACTTCGGCCGCGAGATCATCGAGACCGCGACCTTCCGCGCCAACCACCCCCAGGGTGCCGACGAGGAAGACAGCAACCAGTCCTCGCGCAACGAGAGCGGCCGCATCCTGCGGGACAACGTCTACGGCAACCAGGAAGAAGACGCGCAACGCCGCGACTTCACCATGAACGCCCTCTACTACGATCCGGTCACCGAGCGCATCCTCGACTACGCCCACGGCGTACACGACATCCGCAACCGCCTGATCCGCCTGATCGGCGATCCCGAGCAGCGCTACCTCGAAGACCCGGTGCGCATGCTTCGCGCCGTGCGCTTTGCCGCCAAGCTCGGCTTCGAGATAGAGAAGCACAGCGCCGCGCCCATCCGCCGCCTGGCGCCGATGCTGCGGGATATTCCCTCCGCCCGCCTGTTCGACGAGATCCTCAAGCTGTTCCTCGGCGGCAAGGCCGAGCGCACCTTCGAACTGCTGCTGGAATACGACCTCTTCGCCCCGCTATTCCCGGCCGCTGCAGCGTCCCTGGAGCGCGACCCGGAATACGCTGGCGCGCTGATCCGCCAGGCACTGGCGAATACCGACGAACGCATCCGCCAAGGCAAGCCGGTAACCCCCGCCTTCCTCTTCGCCGCCATGCTCTGGCCGGCCCTGCCTGCCCGTGCAGCGCTGCTGCAGGAGCGTGGCATGCCGCCGATCCCGGCCATCCAGGAAGCGGCCCACGGCCTGATCCTCGAACAGTGCCAGCGCACCGCCATTCCCAAGCGTTTCACTATCCCGATCCGCGAGATCTGGGACATGCAGGAGCGCCTGCCGCGCCGCAGTGGCAAACGTGCCGACCTGCTGCTGGAGAACCCGCGCTTCCGCGCCGGCTACGACTTCCTCCTGCTGCGTGAAAGCGCAGGCGAGCAAACCGACGGCCTGGGCGACTGGTGGACCGACTACCAGGAAGCCAGCGACAGCGAGCGTCGCGCCATGATCCGCGACCTCAGCAGCAAGGACGACGGCAGCGGCGCACCGCGCAAGCGGCGCCGTGGCGGCAGCCGTCGCAAACGCGGCCCGCGTGAAGGCTCGGCTCCCGCCAGCGAGTGATGATGGAGCGCATCTATATAGGGCTCGGCAGCAACCTCGCCGAGCCTGCGGCACAACTGGCCTGCGCCCTGCAGGCCATGGCCGCCTTGCCACGCACTCGCCTGGCGGCCGTATCCTCGCTCTACAGCAGCGACCCGCTCGGCCCACCCGACCAGCCCCGCTATGCCAATGCCGTGGCCGCCCTCGACTCCGAACTCATGCCCCTGGAACTGCTCGACGCCCTGCAGGCGATCGAACTCGCCCAGGGCCGCGTGCGCAAGGACGAGCGCTGGGGCCCGCGCACCCTCGATCTGGACATCCTGCTGTTCGGCGAGCGCATGCTCGACGAGCCACGCCTGCAGGTTCCGCACTACCACATGCACGCTCGCGCCTTCGTTCTCTATCCCCTCGCGGAGATAGCCGGCGGTGGCCTGAAGCTCCCCAGCGGCCAGCCCCTGCAAGCACTTCTGGACGCCTGTCCCTTCGAAGGGCTCGAGGTCGTGGGGCGCCTTCCGGGCATGGCGGTAACGCCGTAACAGATCGGTAACACCTGCAATTGACACCATGCCCCACCATCGGGACTATAAGCGTCCCGTTGCCCCGTGCCGGTGCAGAATCGGTACCGATGAGGACGTTTTCATGCCTGATGTGACCCTGACCACCCTTCAAGAGCTGAAGCAGAAAGGCGAGAAGATCGCCATGCTAACGGCCTATGACGCCACCTTCGCCCAGGCCGCGAGCCAGGCCGGTGCCGATGTGCTGCTGGTGGGCGATTCCCTTGGCATGGTCCTGCAAGGCCATGACAGCACCCTGCCGGTGAGCGTCGCCGACATGGCGTACCACACCGCCGCCGTGAAGCGCGGCAACCAGGGCGCGCTGATCATCGCCGACCTGCCGTTCATGGCCTATGCCACCCTGGAGCAGACCTTCGCCAACAGCGCCGCCCTGATGCAGGCCGGCGCGCACATGGTCAAGCTGGAAGGCGCCGCCTGGCTGGCCGAGCCCATCCGCCTGCTGGCCGAGCGCGGCATTCCCGTCTGCGCCCACCTTGGCCTCACCCCGCAAGCGGTGAACATCCTCGGTGGCTACAAGGTGCAAGGCCGCCAGGAAGCCCAGGCCCGCCAGCTGCGCGCCGACGCCATGGCCCTGGAACAGGCCGGCGCCGCCATGCTGCTGCTGGAATGCGTGCCCAGTGAACTGGCCGCCGAAATCACCCAGTCGGTGAAGATCCCGGTCATCGGCATCGGTGCCGGCAGCGCCACCGATGGCCAGGTCCTGGTGATGCACGACATGCTCGGCCTCTCTCTCACCGGCCGCGCGCCCAAGTTCGTGAAGAACTTCATGGAAGGCCAGCCCAGCATCCAGGCCGCCATGGCCGCCTACGTGAAGGCCGTCAAGGACGTCACCTTCCCGGCCGCCGAACACGGATTCTCCGCATGATCA
This sequence comes from Pseudomonas solani, assembly GCF_026072635.1. Lineage (NCBI taxonomy): Bacteria > Pseudomonadati > Pseudomonadota > Gammaproteobacteria > Pseudomonadales > Pseudomonadaceae > Pseudomonas > Pseudomonas solani. Next base: position 1,311,949 of record NZ_AP023081.1, read on the forward strand.
CCGTCAAGACCGTCCGCGAGCTGCGGGCCGCCGTGGCCCGTGCTCGTGGCGAAGGCAAGCGCATCGGCCTGGTGCCGACCATGGGCAACCTCCACGCCGGCCATGCCGCGCTGGTGGAAAAAGCCGCCCAGCGCGCCGATTTCGTCGTCGCCAGCATCTTCGTCAACCCGCTGCAGTTCGGCCCCAGCGAAGACCTGGCCAAGTACCCCCGCACCCTGCAGGCCGACCAGGAAAAACTGGTCGCCGCCGGCTGCCACCTGCTGTTCCACCCGGACGTCGAGGAGATGTACCCCGACGGCATGAGCGACCAGACCCGCGTCAGCGTGCCCCTGGTCTCCGAAGGGCTCTGCGGCGCCAGCCGTCCCGGCCACTTCGAAGGTGTCGCCACCGTGGTCAGCAAGCTGTTCAACATGGTCCAGCCGGACCTCGCCCTGTTCGGCGAGAAGGATTTCCAGCAGCTCGCGGTGATCCGCAAGCTGGTCCGCGACCTCAACATGCCGATCCAGGTCATGGGCGAGGCCACGGTGCGCGCCGAAGACGGCCTGGCACTGTCTTCGCGCAACGGCTACCTGAACGAGCAGCAGCGTGCCGCCGCACCGGCCCTGTACCGCATCCTTAAGCAGTTGGCAGCGTCCGTAGCCAGTGGCAACAGCGACTTCGCCGCACTGGAAGCCCAGGGCCGCGACGCGCTGAGCGAGGCCGGTTTCCGCCCCGATTACCTGGAAGTCCGCGAGGCCTCCAGCCTGCGTCCGGCGCAGCCCGGCGAGCGCGACCTGGTGATACTGGCCGCCGCTTACATGGGCACCACACGGCTGATCGACAACCTCGCCTTCAGCCTCGAAAAGCAGGCCTGAAACCCGCGCCCGGCACGGCTTGCCCGCCCCTCGTGGTTCGGGCAAACTCTGCCGCCGCCAGCGTCCAGACAAGGAAAACGCCATGCACGCCATCATGCTCAAGGCCAAGCTGCACCGCGCCGAAGTCACCCACGCCGTACTCGACTACGAAGGCTCCTGCGCCATCGATGGTGAGTGGCTGGACCTCGCCGGCATCCACGAATACGAGCAGATCCAGATCTACAACGTCGACAACGGCGAGCGCTTCACCACCTACGCCATCCGCGGTGAAAACGGCTCGCGCATGATCTCGGTCAACGGCGCTGCCGCGCACAAGGCCAAAGTAGGCGACCGGGTCATCATCTGCGCCTACGCCCACTACAGCGAAGCCGAACTGGCCAGCTTCAAGCCGCGCATGCTTTACATGGCGCCGGGCAACGAGCTGAGCCATACCAGTAACGCCATTCCGGTACAGGTCGCCTAAGCCCTGACCCGCTAGACTGGAAGCCCGGAACACTCCGGGCTTTTTCATGTTCATAACCAAGTTGATTGCTTGAAGGCACGCCATGAACCACCACCTGACTCCGCTCGACGTAACCCAACTGCCCAGCTGGGGCGCGCTCTCCGCGCACCGTGAGGAGCTGGCCGGTTTCAAGATGCGCCAGGCCTTCCAGGATGACGCCGAGCGTTTCAAGCGCTTCACCCTCAGCGCCTGCGGGCTGCTGCTGGACTTCTCCAAGAACCTGATCCGCGACGACACCCTGGCCCTGCTGGTGAAACTGGCGGAAGAGGCCCAGCTCAGCGACGCGATCAAGGCGATGTTCCGTGGCGAGGTGATCAACGCCTCCGAACAGCGCCCGGTGCTGCACACCGCACTGCGCCGCCCCATCGGTGACAAGGTGCGGGTGGACGGCACCGACGTGATGCCCGAGGTGCACCGTGTGCTGCACCAGATGACCGAGCTGGTGGGCTACGTGCACAACGGCCTGTGGCGCGGTTACACCGAGAAGCCCATCACCGACGTGGTGAACATCGGCATCGGCGGCTCCTTCCTCGGCCCGCAACTGGTTTCCGAAGCCCTGCTGCCCTTCGCCCAGAAAGGCGTGCGCTGCCACTACCTGGCCAACATCGACGGCAGCGAGTTCCGCGAGCTGGCCTGCAAGCTCAACGCCGAAACCACCCTGTTCATCGTCTCCAGCAAGTCCTTCGGCACCCTGGAAACCCTGAAGAACGCCCAGGCCGCCCGCGCCTGGTACCTGGCCCAGGGCGGCAGCGAGGAAGAGCTCTACCGCCACTTCATCGCCGTTTCCAGCAACAAGGAAGCGGCCATGGCCTTCGGCATCCGTGAAGAGAACATCTTCCCCATGTGGGACTGGGTGGGCGGCCGCTACTCGCTGTGGTCGGCTATCGGCCTGCCCATCGCCATGTCCATCGGCATCTCCAACTTCAAGGAGCTGCTGTCCGGCGCCTACAGCATGGACCAGCACTTCCAGACCGCACCCTTCGAGCGCAACATCCCGGTGATCCTCGGCCTGCTGGGCGTCTGGTACAGCGACTTCTGGGGCGCCCGCAGCCACGCGATCCTGCCCTACGACTACTACCTGCGTAACTTCACCGACCACCTGCAGCAGCTGGACATGGAATCAAACGGCAAGAGCGTGCGCCAGGACGGCAGCCCGGTCACCGCCGGCACCGGCCCGGTGATCTGGGGCGGCGTCGGCTGCAACGGCCAGCACGCCTACCACCAGTTGCTGCACCAGGGCACCCACCTGATCCCGGCCGACTTCATCGTCCCGGTGTCCAGCTACAACCCGGTGGCCGACCACCACCAGTGGCTGTTCGCCAACTGCCTGTCCCAGAGCCAGGCGATGATGCTCGGTAAATCCCGCGAGGAAGCCGAGAGCGAGCTGCGCGCCAAGGGCCTGCCCGAGGCCGAGGTGCAGCGCCTGGCACCGCACAAGGCGATCCCCGGCAACCGCCCCAGCAACACCTTGGTGATGGAGCGCATCAGCCCTCGCCGCCTGGGCGCGCTGATCGCCATGTACGAGCACAAGGTCTATGTGCAGAGCGTGCTCTGGGGCATCAACGCCTTCGATCAGTGGGGCGTCGAACTGGGCAAGGAGCTGGGCAAGGGCGTCTACTCGCGCATCGTCGGCAGCGAGGAAACCCCCGCCGAGGACGGCTCCACCCAGGGCCTGATCGACTTCTTCCGCGGCCGTCATCGCGGCTGATGCAGCTGCCGCACCCGCCCCGGGTGCGGCACTCCCCCGCCAGGTACCCGCCGCTGCTAGCGGCAGAAACGCTGGCGGTACTCGCTCGGCGTCACCCCCAACTCCAGCACGAACGCCCTTCTCAGGTTGTACTCGCTGATAAAGCCGGTGCGTTGTGCCGTGCGCTTGAGCGAGGCCGCCCCCGCCTCCAGCAACCGACAGGCCGCTTCCAGGCGCATCTGGAACAGCAGCCGCGCAGGCCCCATGTCCAGCTCCTCCTTGCAGCGTCGATGCAGGGTGCGGGGCGACACTGCCAGCGCCGCCGCTATCGCCTCGATGTCCAGGTCCTCCTGCAGGTGCTCCCGCAGCCAGGCCGATAGTTGCTCCACCAGCCCGCCCACCGGCGCCTGCTGGGCCAGCAGCTCGGCACTGAACTGGCGCTGCCCGCCAGGGCGCCGCAGGTACATCACCAGCCCCTTGGCCACCTGCAGCGAAACACCACGTCCCAGGTCCTCCTCCACCAGGCTCAGGCACAGGTCGATGCCCGCGGTAACACCCGCGGAGCTGTAGAAAGCGCCGTCACGCACGAAGAGCGCGTCCTCCAGCACCCGCACCGTCGGGAACAACCGTTGCAGCAGTGCCGCGTAGCGCCAGTGGGTCACCACCTGGCGCCCATCCAGCAGCCCAGCGCGCGCCAGCAGGAAGGCGCCGGTGCAGACCGAACAGCAACGCCGCGCAACCTGCGCCACCTCGGCCAGCCAGCGCACCAGCACCTCCGCCCCCATGGCCCGCTGCACGCCATGGCCGCCGGCCACCAGCAAGGTGCAGCCCACGAGCTCGGAGGGTGGCGGCAGCGCCTCGGCCTGCAACTGCAACCCGGTGGACGACGCCACCAGCCCCGCCTCAGGCGCCACCGTGCGCAAGCGATAAGGCGCCGCACGGCCACCCGGCAGGTGCTCGCCGACGGCAGCGAACACATCCGCCGGGCCACTGGCGTCGAGCAGCTGGAAATCGGTGAAGACCAGCAAGACGACGAGATGGGGCGGCGATTCGGGGGCTACGGACATGGGCCACCTGGCAGGCACTGACGAGGATTGGCGGAGTTTCATCCATCACTGTCATTCGCGCCAGGCTGACCCGATTAACACTCCAGGCAACCCGCCCGCCAAGGAGTCCCCCATGTCCCGCCTAGCCACCCTGCTGCTCGCCTGCCTGTTTTTCTGCCATCCCCTGCCCCTGAGGGCCGACGAAGCACCCGAGCGCCTGCCCGCCTACCAGAAGCGCTTCGAGCGCGAACGGCCGCTGGTGGCGGTGATCGGAGAAAACCGCATGACGGAGCTGGTCGATTACGTTCTCCCCTATGGGCTGTTGAAGCGCTCGAGCGTCGCCGAGGTCGTCGCGCTTTCCACCCGGCCAGGGCCGATGCAGATGATGCCGGCGCTGCGCCTGCTGGCCGAGGCCGATATCGTCGGCTTCGACCGCCGTCACCCCGAAGGCGCCGATTACATCGTCGTGCCTGCCGTCCACTACAGCGACGACCCGCAACTGCTGCGCTGGGTCCGCCAGCAGGCCGCCAAGGGCGCGACCGTCGTCGGTATCTGCGACGGCGCCCTGGTGCTCGGCGAAGCCGGCCTGCTGGAGGGGCGTCGCGCCACCGGCCACTGGTACTCCCGGGGCCAGCGAGAGGACGACTTTCCCGGCACCCGCTGGGTGAGCGATCGCCGCTACCTGGCCGACGGCAAGGTGATCACCACGGCCGGCGTCAGCGCCGCGATACCCGTCTCCATTGCCCTGGTGGAGGCCATCGCCGGCACCGACCGAGCACAGGCGCTGGCCACGGGCATCGGCCTGGCGGACTGGTCGCCCCGCCACGACGGCGATGCCTTCGCCCTCGGCGCCGGCGGCTACCTGGCCGCCGCCGGCAATCTGCTGTCGTTCTGGCGTCACGAGGAGCTGGGGCTGGAGGTGCGACAAGGCGAAGACGAACTGGCCCTGGCCCTGCGTGCAGACGCCTGGTCGCGCACCTTCCGCTCCGAGGTCCTGGCACTGGCGGCGGATGCATCGCCCATCCGCACGGCCAGCGGCCTGGTCCTGCTACCGGAGCCCATGGCCGCGCACCCGGGTATCACGCACCTGCAGCCCACCGACGCACCGCTGGCCCGCCTCTTCGACCAGACCCTGGGCGCCATCGCCGAGCGTTACGACCCAGCCACCGCCGCACTGGTAGCAGCCCAGCTCGAGTACGCCCCTGCGCTGAACGAATAACCTTGGGGCGGGCTCAAACGCCTGTGCAAAGCCGGCGGGCACTTGAACCGAGCAACTGCTTGGGTGCACCCTAGCCGGCATTGCGGCAACACAAAAACAAGGACCCGCCTCATGTACGAAATCAGCCTTCACGCCGTGCCCGAGGACGTGCGCAAGCGCGCCTTCCTGGATAACGATGCCTACCTGCGCCTGTACCAGCAGTCGGTGGATAACCCCGAGGAGTTCTGGAGCGAGCAGGCCACCACCTTCCTCGACTGGTTCCAGCCCTGGGACCAGCTGCACAGCAGCGACCTGCGCCAAGGCCAGGCCGAATGGTTCAAGGGCGGCAAGCTCAACGTCAGCTACAACTGCATCGACCGCCACCTGGAAAAACGCGCCGAGCAGGTCGCCATCATCTGGGAAGGCGACAACCCGGCCGAATCCGCGCAGATCACCTACCGCAAGCTGCACCAGCACGTCTGCCGCCTGGCCAACGTGCTCAAGGATCGCGGCGTGAAGAAGGGCGACCGGGTGTGCATCTACATGCCGATGATCCCCGAGGCGGCCTACGCCATGCTCGCCTGCTCGCGCATCGGCGCCGTGCATTCGGTGGTGTTCGGCGGCTTCTCCCCCGACGCCCTGCGTGACCGAATCCTCGACGCCGACTGCCGCGCCGTGATCACCGCCGACGAAGGCGTGCGCGGCGGCAAGTACGTGCCCCTCAAGCAGAACGTCGACAAGGCGCTGAAGGATTGCCCCGATGTCTCCACCGTCGTCGTGGTCGAGCGCACCCAGGGCGAAGTCGCCTGGGTCGAAGGCCGCGACATCTGGTACCACGAGGCCCTGCGCGGCGCCTCGGAGGAATGCGTACCGGAGTGGATGGACGCCGAGGACCCGCTGTTCATCCTCTACACCTCCGGCTCCACCGGCAAACCCAAGGGCGTGCTGCACACCACCGGCGGCTACCTGCTGGGCGCGGCGATGACCCACAAGTACGTCTTCGACTACCACGAGGGCGATATCTACTGGTGCACCGCCGATGTGGGCTGGGTCACCGGCCACAGCTACATCGTCTACGGCCCGCTGGCCAACGCCGCCACCACCCTGATGTTCGAGGGTGTGCCGAGCTACCCCGATGCCTCGCGTTTCTGGCAGGTGATCGACAAGCACCAGGTCAACATCTTCTACACCGCGCCCACCGCCCTGCGCGCACTGATGCGTGAAGGCGAAGCCGCCGTGCGCAGCACCTCGCGCGCCAGCCTGCGCCTGCTCGGCAGCGTCGGCGAGCCGATCAACCCGGAAGCCTGGGAGTGGTACTTCAACGTCGTCGGCGAAAAGCGCTGCCCCATCGTCGACACCTGGTGGCAGACCGAGACCGGCAGCATCCTCATCACCCCGCTGCCCGGCGCCACGGCGCTGAAGCCCGGCTCGGCCACCCGCCCCTTCTTCGGCGTGCAACCGGTGCTGCTGGACGAACAGGGCAAGGAGATCGAAGGCGCCGGCTCCGGCGTGCTGGCGATCAAGGCCAGCTGGCCGAGCCAGATCCGCAGCGTCTACGGCGACCACAAGCGGATGATCGAGACCTACTTCTCCGCGTACCCCGGCTACTACTTCACCGGCGACGGCGCGCGCCGCGACGAGGACGGCTACTACTGGATCACCGGCCGCGTGGACGACGTGATCAACGTCTCCGGGCACCGTATCGGCACCGCCGAGGTGGAAAGCGCCCTGGTGCTGCACGACGACGTGGCCGAGGCTGCGGTGGTCGGCTACCCCCACGATGTAAAGGGCCAGGGCATCTATGCCTTCGTCACCACCATGAAGGGCGTGGAACCCAGCGACGAGCTGAAGAAAGAACTGCTGGCCCTGGTCGGCAAGGAAATCGGCAGCTTCGCCAAGCCCGAGCTGATGCAGTGGGCACCCGGCCTGCCGAAGACCCGCTCGGGCAAGATCATGCGGCGCATCCTGCGCAAGATCGCCTGCAACGAGCTGGACAGCCTGGGCGACACCTCCACCCTGGCCGACCCCTCGGTGGTCGAGAGCCTTATCGACAAGCGCTTGAACCAGTAGATAAAGCTTGAAGCTGGGAGCTGGAAGCCGGAAGAATCACCGGGCGCCAGCTCCCGGCCTGCCTCGAACGCCTGACGATGAACCTTATCCGCAACCGCATCGAAAGCCAGATCCTCAGCCTCACCGGAGCCTCCCTCGGGCAGATCGACCTGGACAGCCCCAAGGGCGACCCGGGCTTGTTCGGCCCGGACTCCATGCCCTGGAAGGTCCACGGCGACTTCACCTCGATGATGATCGGCGGCATCAGCGCCCTGCTGTTGCAGATGCTGCACCCCCTCGCCCTCGCTGGCGTGTGGGACCACTCCAATTTCCGCCAGGACATGCTCGGCCGCCTGCGCCGCACCAGCCTGTTCATTTCCGGCACCACCTACGGCAACCGCCACGACGCGGAATGGCTGATCGACAAGGTGCGTACCATCCACCTGCAAGTGGTCGGCAACGCGCCGGATGGGCGCCCCTATGCGGCCAGTGACCCGGACCTGCTCACCTGGGTGCATGTCGCCGAGGTCAGCAGCTTCCTCGGCGCCTACCTGCGCCACCTCGACCCGCAGATGCCCGGCACCGACCAGGACCGCTACTACGCGGAAATCGCCCTGGTGGCCGAACGCCTGGGCGCCCGCAACGTGCCCAAATCGCGCCAGGCCGTCGCCGACTATCTGGAAGCGATGCGCCCGCAGATGCTGTGCGACGAGCGCACCCTCGAAGTGGTACGCCTGCTGCGCGATGCCCCCGCGCCCAGCGCCCTGGCGAAGCCCTTCGGCAACCTGATGATGCAGGCGGGCATCGAGCTGCTGCCCACCTGGGCCCTGGCCATGCTCGGCCTGCGCCTGCCCGACTGGCAGCGCCCGTTGATCCGCGCCGGCGTGCAGCGCACCGCACCGATGCTGCGCTGGGCCCTGCGCAACGGCGCCTCCGTCCGCGCCCGCCGGCGCATGGGCCTGCCCACCCGCTGAGTGGCTGGCCGGTCACACGGGCCTGTGCGACCATCGGCCACTTTCCGGTCACAGCCTGAACCGATTACCCGCTTCGAGGACAGAAACCATGCAAGACGTCGTCATAGTCGCCGCTACCCGCACCGCCGTCGGCAGCTTCCAGGGCTCGCTGGCCCACATCCCCGCCCCGAGCTGGGCGCTGCGGTGATCCGCCAGCTGCTGGCCCAGACCGGCCTCGATGGCGCCCAGGTGGATGAAGTCATCCTCGGCCAGGTGCTCACCGCCGGCTCCGGGCAGAACCCCGCGCGCCAGGCCGCCATCCTCGCCGGCCTGCCCCACGCCGTGCCGGCCATGACCCTGAACAAGGTCTGCGGCTCCGGCCTCAAGGCCCTGCACCTGGCCGCCCAGGCCATCCGCTGCGGCGACGCCGAGGTGATCATCGCCGGCGGCCAGGAGAACATGAGCCTCGCCCCCTACGTCATGCCCGGCGCCCGCACCGGCCTGCGCATGGGCCACGCCAAGCTGGTCGACAGCATGATCCAGGACGGCCTGTGGGACGCCTTCAACGACTACCACATGGGCATCACCGCCGAGAACCTGGTGGAGAAGTACGGCATCAGCCGTGAAGCCCAGGACGCCTTCGCCGCCGCTTCCCAGCAGAAGGCTTCCGCCGCCATCGAAGCGGGCCGCTTCGTGGATGAGATCACCCCGATCCTGATCCCGCAGAAGAAGGGCGACCCTGTTTCCTTCGCCACCGACGAGCAGCCCCGCGCCGGCACCACCGCCGAGTCCCTGGCCAAGCTCAAGCCGGCCTTCAAGAAGGACGGCAGCGTCACCGCCGGCAACGCCTCCAGCCTCAACGACGGCGCCGCCGCCGTGCTGCTGATGAGCGCCGAGAAAGCCAAGGCCCTGGGCCTGCCGGTGCTGGCGCGCATCGCCGCCTACGCCAATGCCGGTGTCGACCCGGCGATCATGGGCATCGGCCCGGTTTCCGCCACCAAGCGCTGCCTGGAGAAGGCCGGCTGGAACCTCGGCGAGCTGGACCTGATCGAAGCCAACGAAGCCTTCGCCGCCCAGGCCCTGTCGGTGGGCAAGGAGCTGGGTTGGGACGCCGAGAAGGTCAACGTCAACGGCGGTGCCATCGCCATCGGCCACCCCATTGGCGCCTCGGGCTGCCGCGTGCTGGTGACCCTGCTGCACGAGATGATCAAGCGCGATGCGAAGAAGGGCCTGGCGACCCTGTGCATCGGCGGCGGGCAGGGCGTGGCCCTGGCCATCGAGCGTTAAGCCACTCGCCACGCCATCGAGACCCTGCGCGAGGCCCACACCGGCCTCGCTGCACTCGGCGCCAAGCCGTTCCCGCTTTGTTAAACTGCGCGCCCTTTCCTCCGAGACGCCGCGCATGCCTTCCGATCTCCCCCAGGCGCTGCGCGCCGCACTCGACGCCCGCCAGCCCCTGCTCGCCGAACTGCATGCGCAAGGCACCGACTGCTACCGCCTGTTCCATGGCAGCCAGGAAGGCGCCTCCGGCCTGACCATCGACCGCTACGGCCCGCAACTGCTGGTGCAGAGCTTCCACCAGACGCTGCAGCGCGACGAGCTGCTGCAGGCCACCGCCCAGGTGCAGGAACGCCTCGGCGAGCCACTGCTGCTGGTCTACAACGACCGCTCCCAGGGCAATTCGCGCATCGATCGCAGCGACCCTGTGTACCAGGCCGAGCCAGACGCACTGGTCGACCTCGTCGGCCAGGAATGGGGCCTGAACTACCGGGTACGCGGCCGTCATCCCGGCCAGGACCCGCTGCTGTTCCTCGACCTGCGCAACGCCCGCGGCTGGGTCAAGCGCCACGCTGCCGGCAAGTCGGTACTCAACCTCTTCGCCTACACCTGTGGCGTCGGCCTGGCTGCCGCAGCGGGAGGAGCCAGCGAGGTGTGGAACCTGGATTTCGCCGAGGGCAACCTGGCCGTCGGCCGCGAAAACGCCGTGCTCAACCCCGGGCTTGCGCCCATGCGCTTCGTGCAGTCGGACTATTTCCCAGCCATCCGCCAGTTGGCCGGCCAGACCATCGCCCGGCGCCACGGGCAGAAACTGCCCAGCTACCCACGCCTGGAACAGCGCCCGTTCGACCTGGTATTCCTCGACCCGCCCGCCTGGGCCAAGAGCGCCTTCGGCACCGTCGACCTGCTGCGTGACTACCAGAGCCTGCTCAAGCCGGCGATCCAGGCCACCGCCGAGAACGGCACGCTGATCTGCTGCAACAACCTAGCGAAGGTGGCTATCGAGGACTGGCGCGAACAGGTGCTGCGCTGCGCCAGCAAGCTCGGCCGTCCGGTGCGGGAATGGGAGCAGCTGCTGCCGGCAAGCGACTTCCCCTCCCTCGACGGGCGCCCGCCGCTGAAGACCCTGGCGCTGCATTTCTGAAGCGAGAACCGCCCTACGAAACCATCAGCAACCGTCTGTCGGAACCTTGTGGCCGTGCCATACTCCAAGCCACCTCCGCCGGGATAGTCGACGCCTCACCATGCACAAAGGATTGAAACGCGCCGTCAGCGCCTTGCTGATCGTCATCGCTCTGTACAGCCTGCTCGGCTTCCTGATCATCCCCGGGGTCGCCCTGCGCGTGGTCAACCAGCAACTGGCCCAGTATGCGAAGGTTCCCGCCCGGCTCGAGCGCATCCAGCTCAACCCCTTCAGTCTCGAACTGACCCTCTGGGGCCTGCACATCGGCGAGGCGGACAAGGAACAGATCGGCTTCCAGCGCCTGCACGCCAACCTGCAGCTGGACAGCCTGTGGACCGGCGCCCTGCACCTGGCCGAGGTGGAGCTGGAGAAGTCCACCACCGAGGTGCTGTTCGCCAAGGACGGCACGCTCAACCTGGCCCAGCTGTTCCAGCTGCCGCCCAGCGAACCCAAGGCCGAAGAACCGGCCGGCGATCCCTTCCCCGTGCGCATCGATAGCGTCCGCCTGGTGGAAGGCGGCCTGCACTTCCAGGACCTGCGTCCGAGCGATGCCATCGAGTTCGTCTACGACTCGTTGAACCTCGAACTGAAGAACCTCAGCACCATCCGCGACGACAACACCGACATGGTGCTGGTCGCCACCGGCCCCCACGGCGGCCGCATCGACTGGCAGGGCAGCCTGAGCCTGGTGCCCTTCGTCTCCAAGGGCGAGCTCAAGGTCACCGAAGGCAATATGAAGGCCTTCTGGCCCTACGTGCGTGACGCCGTGCCACTGGTATTGGAGAAAGGCACCATCAGCCTCGCCACCCAGTACCACCTGAGCTTGGCCAAGGGCACCGAGCTGAAACTGGAACAGACCTCGATCAAGGTGGCGCCCTTCGCCATCAAGGCCCCGGACGGGCGCCCGCTGGTGAACCTGGAGAACCTGGAAGTCAGCGAAAGCTCGCTGGACCTGGCCAAGCAGCAGGTGGTGGTGGGCAAGATCCGCAGCCAGAACCTGGAAACCTGGGCCGCCCGCGAAGCCGATGGCCAGCTGGACTGGCAGAAGCTGTTCGCCAGCGAAGCCAAGGCTCCCGCCAAGGCCGAGCCGACGAAGCAGGAAGCGAAAGCCCCCGAACAGGCCCCGGCCGCCCAACAGGCAGACGCCAAGGCGAAGCAGGACGAACCCGGCAAACCCTGGCAGGTGCTGCTGCGCGATACCCAGCTGCGCGGCTACAAGGTGCACCTGGCCGATCGCGTGCCGAAGAGCCCCGTGCAGATCGACGTCGGCCCGCTCAACCTCGACCTCAAGGACTTCGACAGCCTCGGCGAATCGCCCTTCCAGCTCGCCGTCGACACCGGTCTCGGCAAGCAGGGCAAGCTCAAGGCCGAAGGCCAGGTGCAGCTGAAGCCGACCACCGCCAAGCTGCAGGTGGAAACCCGCGACATCGACCTGCGCGTGGCCCAGGCCTACATGGAGCCCTTCGTGCGCCTGGAGCTGCGCAGCGGCATGCTCGACAGCAACCTCGACGTCGCCCTCACCGGCACCGAACCGCTGGCCCTGACCATCACCGGCCGTGCCCTGGTCAACCAGCTGCACACCCTGGATACGCTCAAGGAGCGCGACTTCGTCAAATGGCAGCAGTTGCTGGTGGAAGGCCTGGCCTACCGCCACGGCGATAGCCTGTCCATCGACAAGGTCGGCATCACCCAGCCCTATGCGCGCTTCATCATCAACGAGGACCTGACCACCAACGCCAGCGACCTGGTGATCAAGCAGCCCGTCGATCCGAACGCCAAGCCCGAGCCCGCCGGCAAGCCGCTGGACATCCATGTCGGCGCGGTAAGCATCAGCAACGGCTCGGCCAACTTCGCCGACTTCAGCCTCACCCCCAACTTCGCCACCGCCATCCAGCAGCTCAATGGCGAGATCGGCACCCTCGACACGCGCACCCGCACACCGGCCACGGTCAATATCAACGGCAAGGTCGACCGCTACGCACCGGTCACCATCAAGGGCAGCCTGACCCCCTTCGACCCGCTGGAGTCCCTGGACATCGCCACCAGCTTCAAGCGCGTCGAGCTGACCACCCTCACGCCCTACTCCGGCAAGTTCGCCGGTTACCGCATCCGCAAGGGTCGCCTCAACCTCGACCTGCACTACCAGATCGAGAAGGGCCAGCTGAAGGCCCAGAACCGCCTGGTGCTGGAGCAGTTGCAACTGGGCGAGCAGGTCGAGAGTCCCGATGCAGTGGACCTGCCCATCAAGCTGGCGGTCGCACTGCTCAAGGACACCGAAGGCAAGATCGACATCGAGCTGCCGGTGGCCGGCAACCTCAAGGACCCGCAGTTCAGTGTCGCCCCCATCGTCTGGCAGACCCTGCGCAACCTGGTGCTGCGTGCGGCCCAGGCGCCCTTCAAGTTCGTCGCCGGGCTGGTGTCCGGCGGTGGCGACCAGGACCTCAGCAACGTGCCCTTCGCCGCCGGCAGCAGCGAGCTGTCCGCCGATGCGCAACGCGCCTTGGATACTCTCTCGGCCGCGCTCAAGGAGCGCCCGGCACTGCGCCTGGAAGTGGAAGGCATGAGCGCCAAGTCCAGCGACGGCCCGCTGCTGGCTGCCCAGCGCCTGGAGCGCGAGTACCAGAGCACCTACTACAAGATCGCCCAGCGCCGCGGCGACAAGGTCCCCGCCGAGCCGGCCCAACTGGAAGTGCCGGACGACGAGAAGCCGCCGATGCTCGAAGGCATCTACCGCACCCGCCTCAAGCAGCAGCCGCCTGCCGAATGGAAGGACCTCAGCGACGAGGAACGCACGGCGAAGATGCGCGACGCGGTGATCGGCTCCTGGGCGCAGAGCGAGCTGCTGCTGCGCCAGCTGGCCCAGGCGCGCGCCGCCAACATCAAGGATTACCTGGTGGACCGCGGCGGCCTGCAGGACGAGCGCGTCTACATGCTCGATGTCAGCCTTGGCGAAGCGGACGCGGACGGCAAGGTCGACACGCCCCTGCAACTGGGCAGCGAATAGCTGCCCAGCCCCCTGGAATTCCCCCTCTTTCCACCTGTCCAAACGGCTGTGTTGCACGAGTTTTCGTGCGGCACCCGGCCCTGCTGACAGCCGCGCCTCAGCGGCGTAGGCTGAAATCCCAACCTGAATGACGGAAGCATTCGTGAAGATCCTCCCCCTGCTCGCCCTGCCCCTGTTCCTGGCCGCCGCATCTGCCCAGGCCTCCTCCACGCTGCGCTGCGAAGGCGGCGGCCTGATCAGCCAGGACGACAGCACCTCACAGGTACAGCGCAAGTGCGGTGAGCCCGCCAGCCGTGCCAGCCTGGGCTACCGCGAGAAGGTCGATCGCTACGGCAACACCAGCGAAGTGCTGGTGGAAGAGTGGGTTTACGGGCCGCGCAACGGCATGTACCAATACCTGCGCTTCGAAGGGAACAAGCTGATCAAGATCGAGAGCAAGCGTGGCGACTGACAGCCATGAATCGGCAGTGCTAGCCTCTGCCACCCATTTTTCCCGGACAGGACGCCCACCCATGAAAAGACTGCTGCTTTCCCTGCTCGCGCTGCCGGCCCTGCTGCTGGCCCACGAGGCCTCCGCCGCCACCTTCCGCTGCGGCAGTGCGCTGGTCAGCGAGGGCGACCGCGCCGTCGAAGTGCAGCGCAAATGCGGCGACCCGGTCAGCCGCAACCTCATCGGCTACTCCGAAACCCGCAGTGGCCGCCAGGAAATGCAGGTAGAGGAATGGGTCTACGGGCCGGTCAACGGCATGTACTACTACCTGGACTTCATCGGTGGCCGCCTCAACTCGGTGGAAAGCAAACGCAACTGACCCACCCTGAACCCGATCCGCGACAAGGACGTCCCGCTTGATCATCCTCCCCGCCGAACACCCGCTGGACTGGAAACGTCCGCCTGTCATCACCCTGTTGCTGGTGATCCTCAACACGCTGATCTACCTCGCCTACCAGGGCGGTGACGAAGTGCGCACGGACGCTGCCGTGCATCTCTATCTCGACGGCGGCCTGCTCAATCGCGAGCGGGCGCTGTTCATCGACAGCCTGGCCCAGCGCCACGAACTGGACGCCGACGAGCGCCGCGGCATCGACGCCGCGCGCCGCCAGGACCTGGCTGGCTACGTGCTGCGCGACCTCGAATTCGAAGACCAGCTGCACCGCTCCCCCGCCTACCAGGCCGACCCGGCCTGGCAGAAGGCGCGCGCCCCGGCCGAGGCCGCCCGTGACGAGATCAGCAGCTACCGCTTCGGCTTCGTGCCCAAGCGCTTTACCGTCGAAGGCCTGTTCGGGGCGATGTTCCTCCACGGCAGCTTCGATCACCTGCTGGGCAACATGATCTTCCTGTTCATCTGCGGCTTCGCCCTGGAGCGTGCGCTCGGGCGCGGCGCCTACCTGGCGCTGTACATCGCCAGCGGCCTGGCCTCGCACCTGCTGTGGTGGGCGCTGGACCCGGGCTGGGTACCCGGCATCGGCGCATCGGGCGCAGTGGCGGGCCTGATGGGCATGTACATCGGCGTCTACGGGCTGCGGCGGATCAACTTCTTCTACTGGCTCGGCCCGCTGATCGGCTACTTCAAGGCGCCGGCGCTGTGGATCCTGCCGATCTGGATGGGCAAGGAGCTCTACGGTCTGTTTCTGGCCAACGACCACGTCAACTACTACGCGCACCTCGGCGGCCTGGGCTTCGGCTTCATCGGCACCTGGCTGCCACGTCGTCTGGGCGGGTTGAAGGTGGATGAGCAATACCTGGCCAAGGAAGACCCGGACGCGCCCTTCAAGCGCGAATTGGCGGCACTGGACCAGCTCATCGGCCGCTTCGCCCTGGACCAGGTCCCTGCCCGTGGGCAGGACCTGCTCACCCGCTACCCGGGACGGCTGGAACTGCTCGAACGCCTGTACCCGGTTGCCAGGACCCGCAACGACGCGCCGCTGATGAGCGCGGTGCTCAAGCAGCTCTTCGCCCTGCCCGACCCAAAGCTCGCCCGCACCCTGCTGTGCCGCCTGGCCGATGACGCCGGCGATGCGCAGTACCGCCTCCTGCAGCACCCGGCCATCCAGCTGCACCTGCTGCAGGGCCTGCTGAAGATCGGCGAAGGCCCGAGGGCTCTGGCACCATGGCGCGTGCTCTGCCGTGCGGCCACGCCGCCGGCTCAGTTGCCCGGCCTGACCCTGATGCTCGCCAAGCAACTGGGCCAACGTCAGGACCTGCGCGGTGTCGCCGAACTGGGCGCCTACCTGCGCAAGGCGTTTCCCGACGCCGAGCAAACCCACCAGTTGGGGCTGTACCAGCAGCACCTGGCGCGCTGATCCGCCCGGGTTTCTGCCGGTGAACCTGTACGGCAGCGCCCCTGCAAGACACCCACAACGAAAAACCCCGGGTGGCGGCCCGGGGTTTTTCGTGAATCCTGTGGATCAGAGCTTGCTGCTGAAATCGCGCAGCTCGTCCTGGGCCTTTTCCTTGGTCCAGCCATAGCGCTCCTGCAACTTGCCGACCAGGTATTCGCTGTGACCCTCGGCCACGTCGATATCGTCGTCGGTCAGATTGCCCCAGCGCTCCTTGAGTCGGCCGCTGAGCTGTTTCCATTTGCCTTTGATGATGTCGGAATTCATGGCGTTCTCCTTAGGTGGTACGCCGGGCCGCCCGGGTACGGGCGGCCGGCTGCGAGGGTTACTCGGCGGATTTCAGGCCGTCGGCCGATACCGCGGTAACACCCTTGATGGATTTGGCGGTGGTCACTGCCAGATCACGCTCGGCATCACTGGCGACGACACCGGAGAGCGAGACGACGCCCTTGTTGGTTTCGACCTTGATGTCCAGGGCGCTGAGATTCTTGTCGGCCAGGAAGCTGGATTTCACTTTGCTGGTGATCCAGGTATCGGAAACGGCCTCTTCAGCCTTGTTCACGGTTTCGCTGGCAGCCAGCATGGTCGGTTGCGCCGCGAAGGCGGTGCCGGCCAGGGGCAGGCTCAGGGCGGTGGCAGCTACAGCGGCAAGGGTCCACTTGTTGAAAGACTGTTTCATGAGTTGTTCTCCTGTGCTCTTAGATAATCTGCAGCGTTGTCCTATCTGCAGTCACTGTAGATATCGCAAGGCCTGTGCCAAGCTTCTCAGGAAAATTAAACTCAATAAAATCAGTTACTTACAATTAAATCGTACCGCTTGCCTGCTTGCAGATTGCAATTTCCAGCCAAGCGGCACGTGCACTTTGCACGATCGAGGCCGTCAGGGCGTCGCCAGCCGTTCGAGGGTCGCTTCCAAAGCCCTCACATCCTCGAGCAGGGGGGAAGCCGGGTAGCGCGCGCGGATATAGCCCAGCAACTTGCGCGCAGGCTCGACCTGCCCCAGGCCCTCGGCGAAGCCGCGCGCGGCCAGCAGGTAGGCGCGCGGGATGAAGGGATAGTCGGGGAAGCGTTGGTGCAGGTTGCGTAGCAGGCTGAGGCCCTCGCGCACCTTGTGCCGGTCGATCAGCGCGGCCGCGATGCGTTCGCAAACCTGGGCATCGCTCGGCAGGTAGTCCGCCTGCAACTGCCGGGCGTTGAGCAGCGCCGTGGCCCCCAGCGGCGCATTCAGGCGCGCGGCCAGGGGCAGGTAGTGTTCGAGATGGCGCAGGCAGCGCGAGCGCTCATTGAGGCCGAACAGCAACTGGTGGAAACGCTCATTGAGCTTGAGGTCGTCAGGGTCACGCTGCAGGGCCTGGGTCAGGGTTTCCAGGGCCGTGCCGCTCTGGCCTTCCTTGATACGCACCTCGGCCTCGGCCAGGGCACGACGACGGCGCCACTCGGCAGCGGGAAGGCCTTCCTGGGCGCCCTCGTCGGCGATGGCGAAGCCCAGGGCACCCTGATACTGGAAGACGGCGTAGCCCATCATGGCGCACATCACCACGCCGAAATAACCGAACAGGAAGGCGGCGATGGGCAGCAGCACCACGCGCGGCAGGCCGTGGGAAAGCAGGTAGGTGACGTAGTCCGGCGACTGCCAGAGGGCGAAAAGGAAGATGCAGAGGATGAGGTAGCGCCAGCCCATGGCCTTGATCACCTCCCCCAGTTGCTCGGGGCTCAGCGCCGCCCCCAGCTCCTTGTTCAGGGCCAGGCGGATGATGCTCGCCGGCATCAGCAGCATCAGGCCGATGTTCACCGCCCAGAACAGTGCCTCGCTGTGGAAGTCGGCGACGAGCCAGAGCACTCCGAAGGCGACGAGGAACACCACCAACTGCTTGATGAACAGCGAGAAGCCCTCGCCAACGAAGGCCGTGGCCAGGCCGGGAGCCTCGCGCCCGCCTTCGCTGGCGGCCTCGATGACACTGTGGAAATACTTGGTGGCGACGCTGAACAGGACGATCCAGAGGATCAGCGAACGCGGCATGAACAGGCTGGCCAGGGCCAAGAGCCCGGCGAAGGCCAGGGGGCCGGTCTGCAGGCCAAAGAGGAAGAACTGGGGAATCCGCTCCCAGAAGGGCTGCGCGGTATTGGCAGCACCGAGAAAGTGCAACGGCGCCCGGCACAACGGGCAGGTGGGCGATTCGTTGGGCTCGTCGGCGTTGAGCGGAATGCAGCAGTCGCCGAAATGACGCTCGCAAGGCGGGCAATGCCAGGTGGCGGGTTGGCTCTGGTGGTACTTGCAGTAGGTCTTGTCCATGACCCGGTTTCCTTGGGCTGATTCTGGCGGCGCGCCATTTTCCGGGAAAAAAAAGAGGGCCCGCAAGGGGCCCTCTCTCATTTGCCTTGACCGGGGATCAAACGCCCGAAGCCTCAGCTGCGTCCACGTCTTTCATGGACAGCTTGATGCGGCCGCGGTTGTCCACGTCCAGCACCAGTACCTTCACTTCCTGGCCTTCCTGCAGGACGTCGGTGACCTTGTCGATGCGCTTGTCGCTGATCTGCGAGATGTGCACCAGGCCGTCTTTGCCCGGGAGGATGTTGACGAAGGCGCCGAAGTCGACGATGCGCTCGACCTTGCCAACGTAGACCTTGCCGATTTCGGCTTCCGCGGTGATGCCCAGTACGCGCTGACGCGCAGCCTCGGCAGCTTCCTTGGTTTCGCCGAAGATCTTCACGCTGCCATCGTCTTCGATGTCGATGGAAGCCTTGGTCTCTTCGCAGATGGAGCGGATGGTGGCGCCGCCCTTGCCGATGACGTCACGGATCTTGTCGGTGTCGATCTTCATCGCGATCATGGTCGGAGCGTTGGCCGACAGCTCGGTACGGGACTGACCGATGATCTGGTTCATCTGACCGAGGATGTTCAGGCGTGCTTCCAGTGCCTGCTCCAGGGCGATCTCCATGATCTCTTCGGTGATGCCGTTGATCTTGATGTCCATCTGCAGCGCGGTTACGCCTTTGGCGGTACCGGCTACCTTGAAGTCCATGTCGCCCAGGTGGTCTTCGTCACCGAGGATGTCGGTCAGAACGGCGAACTTGTCACCTTCCTTGACCAGACCCATGGCGATACCAGCGACCGGTGCCTTCATCGGCACGCCAGCGTCCATCAGGGCCAGGGAGGCGCCGCAGACGGAAGCCATGGAGCTGGAGCCGTTGGACTCGGTGATTTCCGACACTACACGGATGGTGTAGGGGAACTCATCGCTCTTCGGCAGCATGGCGGAAACGCCACGACGGGCCAGGCGACCGTGGCCGATCTCGCGACGGCCGGCGCTGCCCATACGGCCGCACTCGCCCACCGAGAAGGGCGGGAAGTTGTAGTGCAGCATGAAGCCGTCTTTGCGCTCGCCTTCCAGGGTGTCCAGCAGCTGGGCATCACGGGCGGTACCGAGGGTGGCAACGACCAGAGCCTGGGTTTCGCCACGGGTGAACAGGGCGGAACCGTGGGTCTTGTCGAGCACGCCGACTTCGATCTTCAGCGGACGTACGGTGCGGGTGTCGCGGCCGTCGATACGCGGTTTGCCGTTGACGATGTTCTCGCGCACGGTGCGGTATTCCAGGAGGCCGAAGGCGTCCTTGACTTCACCGGCCGGGAATTGACCGGCTTCTTCGCCAGCGAAGCGGGCGACGACCTGGTCACGCAGCTCGCCGAGGCGGTTGTAGCGGTCTTGCTTGATGGTGATGGTGTAGGCCTGGGAGATGGCCTCGCCGAACTCGGCCTTGATGGCGCCGAGCAGAGCGGTGTTCTCGACCGGAGCGGTCCAGTTCCAGGTCGGCTTGCCGGCTTCGGCAGCGAATTCCTTGACGGCGTTGATCACGGCCTGGAATTCCTGGTGGGCGAACAGCACGCCACCGAGCATCTGGTCTTCGGTCAGTTCCTGGGCTTCGGACTCAACCATCAGCACGGCGTCCTGGGTACCGGCAACGACCATGTCCAGGCTGGAAGCCTTGAGCTGCTCGTAGTTCGGGTTCAGCAGGTAGCCAGTGCTCTCGTGGTAGGCCACGCGAGCGGCACCGATCGGGCCGGCGAAGGGAATGCCGGAGATGGCCAGGGCAGCGGAAGTACCGATCATCGCGGCGACGTCCGGATCGGTCTTCTTGTTGGTGGAGACCACGGTGCAGATGACCTGCACTTCGTTGAGGAAACCTTCCGGGAACAGCGGGCGGATCGGACGGTCGATCAGGCGCGAGGTCAGGGTCTCTTTCTCGGAAGGACGGCCTTCACGCTTGAAGAAACCACCGGGGATGCGGCCGGCTGCGTAGGTTTTTTCCTGGTAGTGGACGGACAGCGGGAAGAAGCCCTTGCCCGGGTCGGCTTGCTTGGCGCCGACCACGGTCACCAGTACGGTGACGTCTTGGTCCATGGTGACCAGAACGGCACCGGAAGCTTGACGGGCGATACGGCCAGTCTCGAGGGTTACGGTCGACTGACCGAACTGGAATTTCTTGATTACCGGGTTCACGGTGTCTTTACCTTCTGTAGTTGCCTTTGGGGGAAATCTGCGGAAGGCACGGGAATCGGCCCGTCGTCTTCCTCAAAAAGCCTGAAGCTGGAAGCCCGAGGCTGGAGCAAGAACGATGCCTTGCTGCCAACCCCCGACTTCCAGCTTCCAGCTTGAGTGCGTCTTAGCGACGCAGACCCAGACGACCGATCAGGGTGCTGTAACGAGTGGTGTCCTTACCCTTCAGGTAGTCCAGCAGCTTGCGGCGCTGGTTGACCATGCGGATCAGACCACGACGGGAGTGGTGGTCTTTGCCGTTGGCCTTGAAGTGATCCTGCAGCTTGTTGATGTTGGCGGTCAGCAGTGCAACTTGCACTTCCGGAGAACCGGTGTCGCCTTCAGCTTGCTTGTACTCGTTAACGATCTGGGCTTTCTCAGTAACGCTCAGTGCCATGATGGGCTTCCTCTGAGGTAATAGGCCGGGAACCTGTCCCGTGTTTTAAAAGGAGGAGTGACCGTGCCTATTAACAGCCACCCTCGAATCGGTCATTCCGACCGAATCAGTCGACGCGGCGCTACGCGCCCGTCATCGCTCACTTCACCGATACCGATGAAGCGACCGTTGTGATCCTGCACCCGCAGCATGCCGAACTTCGGCGCTTCGGGAGCCCTTACCGGTTGGCCATGCAACCAGTAGTAGGCACTGTGTTCGCTCAACTGGATGAGGGGCCAATGTTCCAGGCCGCTGTCTTCCGGCAACAGGAACTGGTCCAGCGCCTCGTTGCCACCTTCGGCATGGGCCTTTTCCAGCGCTTCCAGGGTGATCGCCTGGGCCAGGACGAAGGGGCCTGCCTGAGTGCGGCGCAGTTCCGCCACGTGAGCCCCGCAACCCAGCACCTGCCCGAGGTCTTCGACCAGCGTGCGAATGTAGGTGCCTTTGCTGCAGGCCACGGCGAGCCTCGCCTGGGCGGACTCGAAGGCCAGCAATTCCAGGCGCGCAATAGTAACAGAACGCGCTTCGCGCTCCACTACCTCGCCCGCACGCGCCAGCTTGTACAGCGGCTGCCCGTCTTTCTTCAGGGCCGAGTACATGGGCGGTATCTGCTTGATTTCGCCACGGAAGTCGTCGAGACGCGCTTCGATATCGGCACGACCGACGGTCACCTCACGGCGCTCGATAATCTCGCCCTCGGCATCGCCCGTGGTAGTGGTAACGCCCAGCTGCGCCAGGGTCTCGTAGCCCTTGTCGGCATCCAGCAGGTACTGGGAGAACTTGGTCGCCTCGCCGAAGCACAGCGGCAGCACGCCAGTGGCCAGGGGATCGAGGCTGCCGGTGTGGCCGGCCTTCTCGGCATTGAGCAACCAGCGCACCTTCTGCAGGGCCTGGTTGGAACTCATGCCGCGAGGCTTGTCGAGGATCAGAATGCCGCTGACGTTGCGGCGGATGCGTTTCACCTGGGCCACGGTTATTCCTCGCCGTCGTCCTGGTGCTTGCGATCCTCGGCCACCGCGCGCTCGATCAGCGCCGACAGCTCGACACCACGACGGATGCTGGCGTCGTAGTTGAAGTGCAACTGCGGCACGGTGCGCAGCTTCATCGCGCGACCCAGCTGCATGCGCAGGAACCCGGCGGCATCGTTGAGGATGGCGGTGTTCTGCTTGATGACTTCGGGGTTGTCGTCCTGCCCCATCACGGTAATGAACACCTTGGCGTGGGACAGGTCACGGGCCACGTCGCAGCCGGTGATGGTCACCAGGCCAAGACGCGGGTCTTTGATTTCACGTTGGATCAGCGAGGCCAGCTCACGCTGCATCTGATCCCCGATACGTTGGGTACGGCTGTATTCTTTTGCCATTTCCTGCTACCTGCACTCTCCCCCGGGGCCAGAAACCACAGGGTTCAAAAGCGGCAAACGCCCGGCCGAGCGGAAGCTGGACCGGGCGTTGCGTATTGCAGCTCGCGCTTAGAGGCTGCGAGCCACTTGGACCTTCTCGAACACTTCGATCTTGTCGCCGACCTTGACGTCGTTGTAGCTCTTCACGCCGATACCGCACTCCATGCCGGCACGCACCTCGGACACGTCGTCCTTGAAGCGGCGCAGGGATTCCAGTTCGCCTTCGAAGATCACCACGTCGTCACGCAGTACGCGGATCGGACGGTTACGGTGGACCATGCCCTCGGTAACCATGCAGCCTGCGACCGCGCCGAACTTCGGCGAGCGGAACACGTCGCGCACTTCGGCGATACCCAGGATGTTCTCCCGGACGTCGCTGCCGAGCATGCCGGACAGTGCTTTCTTAACGTCTTCGATGATGTCGTAGATGATGTTGTAGTAGCGCAGGTCCAGACCTTCCTGCTCGACGATCTTCCGGGCGCCCGCATCGGCACGCACGTTGAAGCCGAACAGTACGGCGTTGGAGGCCAGCGCCAGGTTGGCGTCGCTCTCGGTGATACCACCGACGCCGCCACCGACCACACGCACCTGGACTTCGTCGTTGCCAAGATCCGCCAGCGCGCCCTGCAGGGCCTCCAGCGAACCACGAACGTCGGACTTGAGGACGATGTTGAGCGTCTTCTTCTCGTCCTGGCCCATGTTCTCGAAGATGTTTTCCAGCTTGCCGGCATGCGCGCGGGCCAGCTTGACCTCGCGGAACTTGCCTTGACGGAACAGGGCCACTTCACGGGCCTTCTTCTCGTCGCCGATCACGGTCAGCTCGTCACCCGCATCCGGGGTGCCGTCCAGGCCGAGGATCTCGACCGGGATCGAGGGGCCGGCTTCCTTGATGGGCTTGCCGTTCTCGTCGAGCATGGCACGGACGCGACCGAAGTTGACGCCGCAGAGAACCATGTCGCCCTGGCGCAGGGTACCGTCCTGAACCAGAACGGTAGCCACCGGGCCACGGCCCTTGTCCAGGCGGGACTCGACCACGACACCACGGCCAGGGGCCGACGGAGTGGCTTTGAGTTCCAGGACTTCAGCCTGCAGCAGTACGGCTTCCAGCAGTTCGTCGACACCGGTACCGACTTTCGCCGAGACGGGTACGAACTGGGTGTCGCCACCCCACTCTTCCGGGATCACGTCGCGACCGGCGAGGTCGTTCTTGATGCGGTCGAGGTCAGCTTCGGGCTTGTCGATCTTGTTCACCGCGACCACGATCGGCACGCCAGCCGCTTTCGCGTGCTGTACGGCTTCTTCGGTCTGCGGCATCACGCCGTCGTCCGCTGCCACCACGAGGATGACGATGTCGGTCGCCTTGGCACCACGGGCACGCATTGCGGTGAACGCAGCGTGGCCGGGGGTGTCGAGGAACGTGACCATGCCGCGGTCGGTTTCGACGTGGTAGGCGCCGATGTGCTGGGTGATACCACCGGCTTCGCCAGCAGCCACCTTGGCACGACGGATGTAGTCGAGCAGCGAGGTTTTACCGTGGTCGACGTGGCCCATGACGGTCACGACCGGCGCGCGGTGAATGGCTTCACCTTCGAACTTCAGGGATTCGGCCAGTTGTTCTTCCAGCGCGTTCTCGCTGACGAGCTTGACCTTGTGGCCGAACTCTTCCGCGATCAGCTGGCCAGTTTCCTGGTCCAGTACCTGGTTGATGGTCACCGGGGTGCCCATCTTGAACATGAACTTGACGATCTCTGCGCCCTTGACGGCCATCTGAGCGGCCAGTTCGGCCACGGTGATGGTCTCGCCGATATTCACATCACGCACAATCGGTCCTGTCGGGCTCTGGAACCCGTGCTGGTTGCGCTTCTTGAGCTTGGATTTGCCACGACCACCACGACGGTAGCCATCGCTTTCCTCGTCGGTGCTGCGAGGTGCCACGCGCGGGGCGGGAACCTTTTCCTTCTCTTTGACCGAAGGACGGTGCTGCGTGTGCTTGCGATCGCGGCGCTCGTCTTCGTCGCGGGCCTTTTCAGGGCGACGCGGCTCTTCCTTCTTGCGATCGTCGGCGCCAGCAGGAGCGGCGGCGGCGTTCGCAGCGGCAGCCGGTGCGACAGCTTCGCCGACAACGGCGGCAGCAGGCGCGCCAGCTTCACCACCACGAGCAGCTTCGAGAGCACGGGCGTCGGCTTGGCGACGGGCCTCTTCCTCGGAGCGGCGCTTGGCCTCCTCCTCGGTCTTCAGGCGTGCAGCTTCTTCGGCAGCGCGCTGCTCTTCGAGCTCGCGTTTCTTCTCGGCCTCGATCTCGTCGGGGCTGCGCTTCACGTAAGTCTTCTTCTTACGTACTTCAACACTGATGGTCTTGCTACCGGCAACCCTCAGCGTAGTGGTGGTCTTGCGCTGCAAGGTGATCTTGCGGGGCTCTTCCAGCCGCTCGCCGTGACTGCCCTTGAGATGCGCCAGCAGCGCTTGTTTCTCATTGTCAGTCACAACTTGTTCGGCGCTGGTGTGCGGCAACCCTGCCTCACGCATCTGCAACAGCAGGCGTTCCACCGGTGTGTCGACCACTTGGGCCAGTTCTTTCACCGTGACTTGCGTCATGCACTTCTCTCCTCAGGCCGCGACTGCTTACTCGAACCAATGGGCTCGGGCGGCCATGATCAGCTTGCCGGCACGCTCTTCGTCCATGCCGTCGATGTCGAGCAGGTCGTCGATAGACTGCTCGGCCAGGTCTTCGCGGTTGACTACGCCACGTACTGCCAGCTCAACAGCCAGCTCTTTGTCCATGCCTTCGAGAGCAAGCAGGTCGTCCGCCGGCTGAGCGTCAGCCAGTTTTTCTTCAGTGGCGATAGCCTTGGTCAACAGGCGATCCTTGGCGCGGGCACGCAGCTCGTTGACGATGTCTTCGTCGAAGCCGTCGATGCTCAGCATCTCTTCCATCGGTACGTAGGCGATCTCTTCGAGGCTGGTGAAGCCTTCCTCGACCAGTACCTGGGCCAGTTCCTCATCGACTTCCAGCTCGTCGACGAAGGCCTGCATGATGTCGCCGGTCTCAGCCTGCTGCTTGGCCTGGATATCGGCCTCGGTCATCACGTTCAGGGTCCAGCCGGTCAGCTGGCTCGCCAGACGCACGTTCTGACCGCCACGGCCGATAGCCTGGGCCAGGTTGTCTTCGCCTACGGCGATGTCCATGGCATGGGCATCTTCGTCGACGATGATCGCAGCCACTTCGGCCGGAGCCATGGCGTTGATCACGAACTGAGCAGGGTTGTCATCCCACAGGACGATGTCGACTCGCTCGCCACCCAGCTCGCCGGAGACGGCCTGGACGCGCGAACCGCGCATGCCGATGCAGGCGCCTTGCGGGTCGATACGTTTGTCCTTGGAGCGAACGGCGATCTTGGCGCGGGAACCCGGGTCACGGGAGGCGGCCATCACTTCGATCAGCTCTTCGGCGATTTCCGGCACTTCGATGCGGAACAGCTCGATCAGCATCTGCGGCGCAGTGCGCGACAGGATCAGCTGAGGGCCACGGTTCTCGGTGCGGATTTCTTTCAGCAGCGCACGAACACGAGCGCCTACGCGGAAGGTCTCACGGGAGATGATGTCTTCGCGGGCCAGCAACGCCTCGGCGTTGTTACCCAGGTCGACGATCACGTTGTCGCGGGTGACCTTCTTAACGGTGCCGGAAATGATGTCGCCCAGCTTCTCGCGATAGGCTTCGACCACTTGGGCACGCTCGGCTTCGCGAACCTTCTGCACGATCACCTGCTTGGCGGTCTGTGCAGCGATACGGCCGAACTCGATGGATTCGATCTTTTCTTCGACGAAATCACCGACCTTGGCACCCGGTTGTTTTTCCTGGGCTTCTTCAACGGTCAGTTCGGCCGCCGGGTTTACCTGATCGTCTTCTTCGACGACCGCCCAGCGACGGTAGGTGTCATAGCTACCGGTGTGGCGATTGATCTCCACACGCAGCTCGACTTCTTCTTCGAAGCGTTTCTTGGTAGCAGTGGCCAGTGCCAGCTCCAGTGCTTCGAAGATCACGCCAGCCGGTACGCCTTTTTCGTTGGATACCGACTCAACAACCAGCAGTACTTCTTTGCTCATCGTACGCCTCGCCTTTCGCAATCCATTGGATCCGCGGGATCCGCGTCTCAGTCAAAACGGGGAATGATGTTGGCCTTGTCGATCAGATCGATCGGCAGCAGGTACTCGTGATCCTCAACAAGAACCACCACATCCTGTTCCTCCACCCCGCGGAGGAGCCCCTGGAAATTGCGTCGCCCATCGTAGGGAGAGCGCAACTTGATCTTCACCAGTTCGCCAGCGTGCGCCGCGAACTGCTCAAGAGTGAACAGCGGTCGATCCATGCCGGGCGAAGACACCTCGAGGGTGTACTCACTGGCGATGGGATCTTCCACGTCGAGAACACCACTGACCTGACGACTGACTTTCTCGCAGTCGTCGACCTGGATGCCGTTCTCATGATCGATGTATACCCGCAGCAGCGAATGCCGCCCTTGGGACAGGAACTCGACACCCCAGCATTGATAGCCAAGGGCCTCGACTACCGGGGCCAGCAAGGCCTGCAACTGTTCTAGCTTGCTCGACACCTGATTGCCCTCGCATGCTGTGCAAATAAAAAATGGGCGAAACGCCCATCCATTCGAACCAGTCGGCCAAAAGCCGTTGGTTAACTGTCCAGCTAGCAAAAAGCCCCTAAAAAGGGGCTCCGCTACTACTGGTTGCGGGGGTTGGATTTGAACCAACGACCTTCGGGTTATGAGCCCGACGAGCTACCAAGCTGCTCCACCCCGCGTCAAAGCTGGGGCGGAAGTATACGGCCTACGCGCCTTAACGGTCAACCGAACACTCCGCCAGCAAAAAAACCCGCATGCAGCGGGCTTTCTTGCATTGTATGGTACCGAGGAGGGGACTCGAACCCCTACAGCCTATGGCCACTACCACCTCAAGGTAGCGTGTCTACCAATTCCACCACCTCGGCAAAACTTGCCTTTTTACTTCTGCTCTGGAGCCTGAGGTACATCACCTGCGCTTTCAGCAGGCTTTTGCTCTTCGAGCACCGGCACATCGTCAGCTGCCGGCTTTTGCTGCTGAACCTCGAGAACGGCCGGATCCGGCAGACCTACGTGACTCAGAGCTTCAGCCTTTTCTTTAGCGAAGAACGCTAAGCCCAGGCTGGTTATGAAAAAAACCGCGGCGAGTATACCAGTAACTCGACTCAGAAAGGTAGCAGAACCTTGACTACCGAAAACGGTACCCGAAGCGCCTGCACCGAACGAGGCGCCAGCATCCGCACCCTTACCTTGTTGCAGCAGCACCAGAGCAACGACACCAAGGGCGCCGAGCAGGTGAACCACGATAACGACAGTTTCCAGCATCTCGTCAGCTTCCTGCGGCGCGACAGATCGCACCGAACTCATCCGCATTCAGGGAGGCGCCACCAACAAGCCCCCCGTCGATATCCGGCATGCCGAACAACTCGGCCGCACTGGCGGCCTTGACGCTGCCGCCATAAAGAATCCTTACACCGCGCGCCACTTCGGCATTTTCCGCCGCCAGTTGCGCCCGTATTGCAGCATGCACTTCTTGCGCCTGCTGCGGAGTTGCCGTGAGCCCTGTACCGATAGCCCAGACCGGCTCGTATGCGATCACCGCTTTCGCGAATGCTCCCACGCCGAGCTCTTCGATCACGCTACCGAGCTGACGCCCGACAACCTCAAGAGTCTTGCCCGCCTCACGCTGCTCCTGGGTCTCACCGACGCAGAGCACCGGAACAAGACCGCAAGACTGAGCCGCAGCGAACTTGCGACTAACCACTTCGTCACGCTCACCAAGAATCAGACGGCGTTCGGAGTGACCAACGAGGACCAGGGCGCAACCGGCATCAGCCAGCTGACTCGCAGCAACCTCACCCGTGAGCGCACCCTGAACAGGTTCAACTGCACAATTCTGCGCACCGACGGCAATCGACTTGCCATCCAGGCCTTGCATCACCTGATTGATGTACAGACAGGGCGGGAATACCGCGACCTCGACGCCAGCATTCAATGCCAACTGACGAAGCCCTTTGATCAGCTCTGCGACGCTGGCGCGGGTACCGTGCATTTTCCAGTTACCAGCTACCAGGGGGCGACGCATGCTTTACCTCGTCGATCAAAGTGGGCGCAGATGTTACCCAAGGTTTTTTGAAGTAGCAAGAGAAATCAAGCACATACCTCGGTTACGACTTTAACCAGCTCTTCCGCGTAGCCACGGACCTGGTTTTCATCATCACCCTCGACCATCACGCGGACCAGCGGCTCGGTGCCGGACTTGCGCAGCAGCACACGCCCACGCCCCGCCATCTTCTCGGTGACACGAGCGCAGGCATCTTTCACCGCCGGGTGCTCGACCGGATCGATATCACCACCAGCGAAGCGCACGTTCAGCAGCACCTGCGGGCATTTGCGCATCCCCTGACGAGCCTCCGCCAGCGACTGACCACGACGCTGAAGCGCCAGCAGCACCTGAAGCGCGGCAATCAGGGCGTCCCCCGTCGTGGTGAAATGACTGCAGAGGATATGCCCCGAATTCTCGCCGCCCAGACTCCAGCCGCGCTCCTGCATGTCCGCGATGACATAGCGATCGCCGACCTTGGCCCGCGTGAAGGGCACACCCAGCTCACCCAGGGCCAGCTCGAGCCCGAGGTTGCTCATCAGGGTTCCGACCACCCCGCCCCCCTGGAGCTTGCCTCGCTCATGCAGGTCACGCGCGATGATGAACAGCAGCTCGTCGCCATCCACCACGGCACCGGTATGGTCGACCATCAGCACGCGGTCGCCGTCGCCATCGAAGGCAATGCCGATATCGGCATGCTGGGCCACCACTTCGGCCTGCAGCGACTCCATGTGCGTCGAGCCACATTTATCGTTGATGTTCAGACCGTTCGGCTGGGCAGCCAGTACCGAGACGTTGCCGCCGAGCTCGCGGAAGACGCTGGGAGCGACCTTGTAGGTAGCGCCATGCGCGCAGTCCACAACGATCTTGAGGCCGGCCAGGTCGGTGCTCATGGGCACCGTACTCTTGCAGAACTCGATGTAGCGGCCGGCAGCATCGTTGATACGCGAAACCTTGCCGAGATTGGCCGACTCGACCACCACCATGGGTTGGTCGAGCAGCTCTTCGATCATCAGCTCGACTTCGTCGGAGAGCTTCACACCCTGCCCGGAGAAGAACTTGATGCCGTTGTCGTTATGCGGGTTGTGCGAGGCACTGATAACAATTCCCGCCTCAGCCAGGAAGGTGCGGGTCAGGTAGGCGATAGCCGGAGTCGGCATCGGCCCCAGCAGCATCACGTCTGCACCAGCAGCGGAAAGACCAGCCTCCAGGGCCGATTCGAACATGTACCCGGAAATACGGGTGTCCTTGCCCACCAGGATGCGGCACTTGCCTTGCTTGCGGAACGCCATGCCCGCCGCCCAGCCAAGCTTGAGCATGAAATCAGGGGTGATGGGGAACTGACCAACGTGGCCACGAATACCATCGGTGCCGAAATACTTTCTGCTCATGAATGCTCCGTGTTTCTTATTCCGCCGAATTTACCGCGGCGATCATACGTACGACATCGACAGTCTCGGCCACATCATGCACCCGCAGGATGCATGCACCCTTGGCCACCGCCAGGGCGGCCAGGGCCAGACTGCCGTAAAGCCGCTTGTCGACATCTCGACCCAGCGCCTGCCCAACCATGCTCTTGCGCGAAACGCCGACAAGCAGGGGGCGCCCGAGCCCCAGCAACTCTTCGAGGCGCCTGAACAGGCTCAGGTTGTGTTCAAAGGTTTTGGCGAAGCCGAAACCCGGATCCAGCACGATGCGCTCAGCAGGGATGCCCACAGCCACACAAGCCGCCATGCGCGCAGCAAGGAACTCACCCACCTCGCCAGTCACATCACGGTACTGGGGATTCTGCTGCATGGTGCCCGGCTCGCCCAACATGTGCATGAGGCAGACCGGCAGGCCGGTATCGGCCGCCGCATCCAGCGCCCCATCACGCCGCAGCGAACGCACATCGTTGATCAGGCCAGCACCAAGCCGTGCACCCTCGCGCATGACTGCCGGCGTGGAGGTATCCAGGGAAACCACCACATCCAGCTCGCGGGATATCGCCTCCACCACGGGGGCGACACGCTCCAGCTCCTCGGACGGTGATACCGCCCGCGCGCCCGGCCGAGTCGACTCGCCACCCACATCGATGAGCGTAGCACCGGCCGCCACCATCTCGGCAGCGTGGCGCAGCGCCGCATCGCGCTGGCTGAAGCGCCCGCCGTCGGAGAAGGAATCAGGGGTGACATTGAGAATGCCCATCACGTGCGGGCGGCTCAAATCAAGAACCCGGTTGCCGCAAGGCAACCGGGTCAGGTACTGCGTGGAGCTCATCTAGGAACCTTAGTGTTCGCCAGCAGGGCCGCCGATCGGGTTCTCCGGACGCGGCGCTTCCTCACGGGGAGCAGGCTTGCCGGAGGAGGCACCCGGGCCACCCTCCCAATCCTTGGGCTCGCGAGCCGGACGACCTGCCATGATGTCGTCGATCTGCTCGGCATCGATGGTTTCGAACTTCATCAACGCCTCGGCCATCATGTCCAGCTTGTCGCGGTTCTCCACGAGAATCTGCTTCGCCGTGGCGTAGCAGTGGTCGATGATGCTGCGCACTTCCTGGTCGATCAGCTGCGCGGTCTGCGCCGACACACTGGAGTGCTGGCCACCCGCGCTACGGCCGAGGAAGACTTCACCCTCTTCTTCCGCATACATCAGCGGGCCGAGTTTCTCGGACAGGCCCCACTTGGTCACCATGTTCTTGGCGATCTGGGTGGCGCGCATGATGTCGTTGGAGGCCCCAGTGGTCACACCATCGAAGCCCAGAGTCATCTCCTCGGCGATACGACCACCGAACAGCGAGCAGACCTGGCTGATCAGCGCACGCTTGGAGAGGCTGTAGCGATCCTCCTCCGGGAGGAACATGGTCACACCCAGGGCACGGCCGCGCGGGATGATGGAAACCTTGTAAACCGGGTCATGCTCGGGAACCACACGCCCGACGATGGCATGGCCAGCCTCGTGGTAAGCAGTGTTGAGTTTCTCTTTCTCGGACATGACCATGGATTTGCGCTCGGCGCCCATCATGATCTTGTCCTTGGCCAGCTCGAATTCCTTCATCTCAACGATGCGCTTGTTGACGCGCGCAGCGAAAAGCGAGGCCTCGTTGACCAGGTTGGCCAGGTCAGCTCCGGAGAAGCCGGGAGTACCACGAGCGATTACGCCGGCGTCGACGTCATCCCCCATCGGCACCTTGCGCATGTGCACTTTGAGAATCTGCTCGCGGCCACGGATGTCCGGCAGGCCAACCACCACCTGGCGGTCGAAGCGGCCCGGGCGCAGCAGCGCCGGGTCCAGTACGTCCGGACGGTTGGTCGCGGCGATCACGATGATGCCGTCGTTCATCTCGAAGCCGTCCATCTCCACCAGCAACTGGTTGAGGGTCTGCTCGCGCTCGTCGTGACCGCCACCCAGGCCGGCACCACGATGACGGCCGACTGCGTCGATCTCGTCGATGAAGATGATGCAGGGAGCATGCTTCTTGGCCTGGTCGAACATGTCGCGGACACGGGATGCACCCACGCCGACGAACATCTCGACGAAGTCGGAACCGGAGATGGTGAAGAACGGCACCTTGGCTTCACCCGCAATGGCCTTGGCCAGCAGGGTCTTACCGGTACCGGGCGGGCCGACCATCAGCACGCCGCGGGGGATACGGCCACCCAGGCGCTGGAACTTGCCCGGGTCACGCAGGAACTCGACCAGCTCGCCCACTTCTTCCTTGGCTTCGTCGCAGCCTGCGACGTCGGCCAGGGTGGTTTTCACCTGGTCTTCCGAGAGCAGGCGCGCCTTGCTCTTGCCGAAGCTCATGGGGCCGCCGCGGCCGCCTGAGCCGCCCTGCATCTGCCGCATGAAGAACATGAATACCGCAATGATCACCAGGATCGGGAAGCTGGCAACGAGCAACTGGGTCCAGATGCTCTGCTGCTCGGGCTGCTTGCCTTCGATGATCACGTTGTTGTCGATCAGGTCGCCGATCAGTCCGCCATCCTGGATAGCCGGACGAATGGTCTTGAAGGAGTCGCCGTCATTCCGCTTACCGGTAATGACGAAGCCGTCGACCGTGACACGCTCGACCTTGCCTTCCTTCACCTGACCGATGAAGTCGGAATAGTTCAGCGTCTGCGGTTCGCTCGGGCTGGAGAAGTTGTTCATCACCGTGACCAGCACGGCGGCGATGATCAGCCACAGGATGAGATTCTTTGCCATATCGTTCAATTAGCTACCCTCTGGAGCAGATCCCGTCCTGGGACGCGCCCCGCATGACGGCTGGTTATCAACCGGCCTAACTTACTATACAACCCCCACCCCTGGCAGGCGCCGTCTGTAACCCTTTATGAAGCCATGGCGCTCGTCACACACCCGAGCCCGTGCATTGAGACCGAAAAACAGGCCGACCGTTGCAGTCTATTCCCCGCAAAAGCCGCGCGCGAGCACCTATTGCTCACTGGAGCGCCGACACGACAAAAGCCGCTTGCACGTCCACCCACTGCCAACTACCTCAACACCCGTAGGCGGACGTCGAGACAGATGCACCTCAAGCGCAGCGCCACGACCCTGCACCCGATATTGGGGCCATAACGAAAATCACAAGGCCCGCCGGAGACTTTCCCACCAAACCGAGGCTCCCGGGAAAGCCACACCTTCAGTGGAGACGCTCCAAACCAGCAACATGCTCTTTCAGCCAACGCTGACTAGTCTTGGAGCGGGCCACAGGAGACTCGCATTCGGCTGTGCGCCCCGAAGTCACTCGGGTAAACTGGCAGCCTTTTTTCGCAGGGGTCTGATTATGGCGCTCTCTCAGGAGCACAAGAAGCAATACAAATCTATCGGCCACCACCTGAAACCGGTATTGATCGTGGCTGAAAATGGTTTGACCGAAGGCGTGCTCGCCGAGCTGGATCGCGCACTCAACGATCACGAGCTGATCAAGGTGCAGTTCCGCATCACTGAGCGTGACGATCGCCGCGCGCTGATCGAAGAACTCTGCAGCACTGGAAAATGCGAGCTGGTCCAGATCATCGGCAAGATGGCGCTGGTCTATCGCCGCAACCCCAAGCCGAACCGCAACCTCTCCAATATCAGCCGCTACAGCGGGCTCTGATAGCCCAGGCTGATGCCCGTGGCGCGCTCAGCGCGCCCGAGCTTTATCACCCGGCACCGGCTGGATGACCAGCAAGGCGCCGCAAAATGCCAGCACCAGGTAGTTGAACGCCAACCAGCGCATGGCGCCGGGCTGCACCTGGTTCACCAGCATGAACACCACCGACATCGCCAGAACGGCTATCAGCAGC
Source organism: Pseudomonas solani (assembly GCF_026072635.1). Taxonomy (NCBI): domain Bacteria; kingdom Pseudomonadati; phylum Pseudomonadota; class Gammaproteobacteria; order Pseudomonadales; family Pseudomonadaceae; genus Pseudomonas; species Pseudomonas solani. Next base: position 1,345,860 of record NZ_AP023081.1, read on the forward strand.
TGCCCACGGGAGTCACGCTGCAGACTGCGCACGCCTTCGATCTGGACCAGAACCACACCCTGAACCAGCACGCAGAAAGCAGTGAAGGCCACCAGCAACGGCGTGAGGCTGCGCGAGACCTCCTCCACCAGCAGTGGCGCAAGACCAACGCGCTCCAGGGTGGGTATCACGACGAAGTGCAAAAGCCAGAGGCCACCGACCCAGAATGTCTGGGCCAGCTGCCAACTGGCTGAAGCCGCGCGAAACCGCCGACGATCAGATATGACGGACCTCGACGATCTCGTACTCGATCAGGCCGCTCGGGGTTTTCACCACGACGATGTCGCCCTCTTCCTTACCTACCAGCGCACGGGCGATGGGCGAGCCCACCGACAGCTTGCCTTGCTTGATGTCGGCTTCGTCTTCACCAACGATCTGGTAGGTCACTGTCTCGTCGGTTTCCACGTTAGCGATATCCACCGTGGTGCCGAAGATCACCTTGCCGGTATGGGCGATGGTGGTGACGTCGATGATCACCGAGTTCTGCAGGCGCCCCTCGATGTCACGGATACGCGCCTCGACCATGCCTTGCTGCTCGCGCGCGGCGTGGTACTCGGCGTTCTCCTTGAGGTCGCCCAGCTCGCGCGCCTCACCGATGGCCTGGCTCAGTTGCGGGCGCATGACCTTGGTCAGATGCGCCAGCTCCTCTTCCAGGGCGCGAGCGCCCTGGACAGTCATGGGGTACTTGTTCATGCCTTGATCCCTGCATGCAGATCCTGCAGCCGGCGAACGGTCTTCTCGGGACCGAACTTGAGCGCTTCACAAACCGCCTGCCCCGCCGCGATGGTGGTGGTGCAGTAGATCTTGTGCTGCAGGGCGTTACGACGAATCGAGTAGGAGTCAGCAATCGACTGGCGCCCCTCGGTGGTGTTGATGATTAGGGTAACCTCATCGTTCTTGATCATGTCAACGACATGGGGACGACCCTCGGTCACCTTGTTGACGCGGCGCACCGGCAGGCCGGCAGCCTCGATCACCTTGGCGGTACCGGCGGTAGCGACCACTTCGAAGCCCAGCGCGACCAGGTCACGTGCCACCTGAACGGCTTCCGGCTTGTCGTCTTCGCGGACGCTGATGAACGCGCAACCGGAGTTCGGCAGAATCTCGCTGGCACCCAGCTGCGCCTTGGCGAAGGCCTCGCCGAAGCTGTCGCCTACGCCCATCACTTCACCGGTGGACTTCATTTCCGGGCCGAGGATCGGGTCGACGCCCGGGAACTTGGCGAACGGGAAGACTGCTTCCTTGACGCTGAAGAACGGCGGGATGATTTCTTCCTGGTAGCCGGCCTCGGCCAGGCTCTTGCCCGCCATGACGCGTGCAGCCACCTTGGCCAGGGACTCGCCAACGCACTTGGAGACGAACGGCACGGTACGGGAAGCACGCGGGTTCACTTCGATCACGAAGATGTCTTCGCCCTGCACGGCCATCTGCACGTTCATCAGGCCGACGACACCGAGCTCCAAGGCCATTTTCTTGACCTGGTCACGGATCTCGTCCTGGATGTGCTTGGGCAGCGAATACGGCGGCAGCGAGCAGGCGGAGTCACCGGAGTGCACGCCAGCCTGTTCGATGTGCTGCATGATCGCGCCGATCACGACGCTCTCGCCGTCGCTCACCGCATCCACGTCCACCTCGATGGCGCAGTTGAGGAAGCGATCCAGCAGCACCGGGCTGTCGTTGGAGACCTTCACCGCTTCACGCATGTAGCGCTTGAGCTCTTCTTCCTGGTAGACGATTTCCATCGCCCGGCCGCCCAGTACGTAGGACGGGCGCACCACCATCGGGTAGCCAATGTTCTTCGACAGGGCCAGGGCCTCGTCTTCGCTGCGGGCAGTGGCGTTGGCCGGCTGGCGCAGACCGAGACGCTGAACCATCTGCTGGAAGCGCTCGCGGTCCTCGGCACGGTCGATGGCCTCGGGGCTGGTACCGATGATCGGCACGCCGGCCTCTTCCAGGGCGCGGCAGATCTTCAGCGGAGTCTGGCCGCCGTACTGGACGATCACGCCCTTCGGCTGCTCGACACGGACGATTTCCAGCACGTCTTCCAGGGTCACCGGCTCGAAGTACAGGCGGTCGGAGGTGTCGTAGTCGGTGGAGACGGTTTCCGGGTTGCAGTTGACCATGATGGTCTCGTAACCGTCTTCACGCATGGCCAGTGCCGCGTGTACGCAGCAGTAGTCAAACTCGATGCCCTGGCCGATACGGTTGGGGCCACCACCGAGGATCATGATCTTCTCGCGGCTCGACGGGTTCGCCTCGCACTCTTCCTCATAGGTCGAGTACATGTAGGCGGTATCGGTAGCGAACTCAGCGGCGCAGGTGTCCACGCGCTTGTACACCGGCAGCACCTTGAGCTTGTGGCGATGGGCACGCAGGCTCTTCTCGGAAACACCGAGCAGCTTGGCCAGGCGCGCATCGGAGAAGCCCTTGCGCTTGAGCTTGAACATCAGGTCGCGGTCGATGGCGGACAGGCCGAGGGTCTGTACAGTCGCCTCATCCTTGATCAGGTCCTCGATCTGCACCAGGAACCACTCGTCGATACGGGTCAGCTCGAACACTTCGGCGATGGTCTTGCCGGCGCGGAAAGCGTCGGCCACGTACCAGATACGGTCGGCGCTGGGCACGGTCAGTTCGCGACGCAGGGTGCTTTCGGCTTCCGGGTCGTTCAGGTCCAGCTTCGGATCGAAACCGGCAACGCCGACTTCCAGACCGCGCAGGGCTTTCTGCATGGACTCCTGGAAGGTACGGCCGATGGCCATGACTTCACCGACGGACTTCATCTGGGTGGTCAGGCGGGCGTCGGCCTTTGGGAACTTCTCGAAGGCGAAGCGCGGCACCTTGGTGACCACGTAGTCGATGGCCGGCTCGAAGGACGCCGGGGTACGGCCGCCGGTGATGTCGTTGGACAGTTCGTCCAGGGTGTAGCCGACGGCCAGCTTGGCGGCGATCTTGGCGATCGGGAAGCCGGTGGCCTTGGAGGCCAGTGCCGACGAACGCGATACGCGCGGGTTCATCTCGATTACGACCATGCGGCCGGTGTTCGGGCAGATGCCGAACTGGACGTTGGAACCGCCGGTCTCGACGCCGATCTCGCGCAGCACGGCCAGGGAGGCGTTGCGCAGGATCTGGTATTCCTTGTCGGTCAGGGTCTGGGCCGGGGCCACGGTGATGGAGTCACCGGTGTGCACGCCCATCGGGTCGAAGTTCTCGATGGAGCAGACGATGATGCAGTTGTCCTTCTTGTCGCGGACCACCTCCATCTCGTATTCCTTCCAGCCGATCAGCGATTCGTCGATCAGCAGTTCGCTGGTCGGCGACAGATCCAGGCCGCGGGCGCAGATTTCCTCGAACTCTTCACGGTTGTAGGCGATGCCGCCGCCGGTGCCGCCCATGGTGAAGGACGGACGGATGATGCAGGGGAAGCCCACCTTCTCCAGCACGCCGTAGGCTTCTTCCATGTTGTGGGCAATGCCGGAAACCGGACAGGCCAGGCCGATGTCCTTCATGGCCTTGTCGAAGCGCGAGCGGTCTTCGGCCTTGTCGATGGTGTCGGCGTTGGCACCGATCATCTCGACGCCGAACTTCTCCAGCACGCCGTGCTTTTCCAGGTCCAGCGCGCAGTTCAGCGCGGTCTGGCCACCCATGGTCGGCAGCAGTGCGTCGGGGCGCTCCTTCTCGATGATCTTGGCCACGGTGGCCCACTTGATCGGCTCGATGTAGGTGGCGTCGGCCATGGCCGGGTCGGTCATGATGGTGGCCGGGTTGGAGTTCACCAAGATGACGCGGTAACCCTCTTCCTTCAGGGCCTTGCAGGCCTGAGCGCCGGAGTAGTCGAACTCGCAGGCCTGGCCGATGACGATCGGGCCGGCGCCGAGGATCAGGATGCTTTTGATATCTGTACGTTTAGGCATTTTTACTCACTCGAATCCTTGGGTCAGTCGGCAGGCTTAGCGGCGCTTGGCCATGGCTTCGATGAAGCGGTCGAACAGCGGGGCCACATCGTGGGGGCCGGGGCTCGCCTCCGGGTGTCCCTGGAAGCTGAAGGCTTCCTTATCGGTACGTTCGATACCCTGCAGGGTGCCGTCGAACAGCGACTTGTGGATGGGGCGGACATTGGCCGGCAGGCTGGTCTCGTCCACGGCGAAACCGTGGTTCTGGCTGGTAATCATGACCACGCCGCTGTCCAAGTCCTGGACGGGGTGGTTGGCACCATGGTGGCCGTGGCCCATCTTCAGGGTCTTGGCGCCGGACGCCAGGGCCAGCAACTGGTGGCCGAGGCAGATGCCGAAGACCGGAATCTCGGTCTCGAGGATTTCCTTGATCGCCGCGATGGCGTAGTCGCAGGGCTCGGGGTCGCCAGGGCCGTTGGACAGGAACACGCCATCGGGATCCAGTGCCAGCACTTCGCTGGCCGGGGTCTGCGCGGGGACCACGGTCAGGCGGCAGCCACGGTCGACCAGCATGCGCAGGATGTTCAGCTTCACGCCGTAGTCGAACGCCACCACGTGGTAGGGCAGTTCGCTGGCGGGGATTTCCGGGTGGCTGTCGGTTTTCAGGTCCCAGATGCCGGAGCGCCACTCATAGCGCTCGGTGCAGCTGACCACCTTGGCCAGGTCCATGCCCTTCAGGCCAGGGAAGCTGCGCGCCAGTTCCAGCGCCTTCTCGGCAGTGGCGCCTTCACCGGTGAGGATGCAGCCGTTCTGCGAACCTTTCTCGCGCAGGATGCGGGTCAGGCGGCGGGTATCGATACCGGCGATGGCGACGGTGCCATTGGCTTCCAGGTAGTCGGGCAGCGATTGCTTGTTACGCCAGTTGCTGGCCAGCAGCGGCAGATCACGGATGATCAGGCCGGCAGCCCAGACGCGATCGGACTCGGCGTCTTCCGGCGTGGTGCCGGTGTTGCCGATATGGGGATAGGTCAGGGTAACGATTTGCTGGGCATAGGAAGGATCGGTGAGGATTTCCTGGTAGCCGGTCATGGCGGTGTTGAACACCACCTCTCCGATGGTCTGGCCGTCGGCCCCGATGGATTCACCGAGGAAAATGCTGCCGTCGGCAAGCGCGAGTATGGCTGGCTTAGTCAAGAAGACCTCCCGTAGATCAAGGCTGAAGCAAACGCAGGTTGTAAAAAAGCGGGATGACGTTTTGAACCGTCACCCCGCTTTTTTATCTGAGCCATTCTGCGTAACTTTTAGTGGACACACTAAAGCTGCAGCTTACAGGAAAGGCCTTTTACGGTCCACCGTGGAGTAGGACCTTTCGGCAGTCTCAGCGCAGGCCGAGCACATCCTGCATATCGTAGAGGCCCGCTTCCCGCCCTTCCAGCCAAGCGGCCGCGCGAACCGCGCCACGGGCGAAGGTCATGCGGCTCGAGGCCTTGTGGGTGATCTCCACGCGCTCGCCATCGGCGGCGAACAGCACAGTGTGGTCACCGACCACATCGCCGGCGCGCACGGTGGCGAAACCGATGGTTTCGCGCGGACGGGCACCGGTCTGACCCTCGCGACCGTAAACGGCCACTTTTTCCAGATCACGACCCAATGCACTGGCGACGACCTCACCCATGCGCAGCGCGGTGCCGGACGGCGCATCCACCTTGTGGCGGTGGTGGGCTTCGATGATCTCGATATCCACATCGTCACCCAGCACCCGGGCGGCCGTGTCGAGCAGCTTCAGGCAGAGGTTCACGCCCACGCTGTAGTTGGCAGCGAAGACGATCGGGATCTCCTTTGCCGCAACGCCCAGCAGCTCCTTTTCCTGAGCACTGAAACCGGTGGTGCCGATGACCATGGCCTTGCCGGCCTTGCGGCAGACTTCCAGGTTCTTCAGGGTCACGGTCGGGTGGGTGAAGTCGATCAGCACGTCGAACTCGTCGACCACCTTGGCCAGGTCGCCCGACAGCGGCACACCGATACGGCCCAGGCCGGCCAGCTCGCCGGCATCGGCACCCACCAGGGTGCTGTCCGGGCGATCGATCGCCGCGGTCAGGCCAGCGCTACCGCCGGTCTGCTGCACCGCTTCGATCAGGATCTTGCCCATGCGCCCAGCGGCGCCCATCACTGCAATACGTCGCATAACCAAAGCTCCAAGCTGCAAGCCCCGAGCCGCAGGCGCCGCTCCTGGAGCCTGCGCCTGCAGTTGGGGCCGGGATATCAAAGATCGCCGAAGAAGCGCTTCATGCCTTCGAACCAGCTGCTGGCCTTGGGCGAGTGGGAGCCGTCGTTCTGCAGGCTCTTGCGGAACTCCTCGAGGAGCTCGCGCTGGCGCTTATCGAGGTTCACCGGCGTTTCGACCACCACGCGGCACATCAGGTCGCCCGCACCACCACCGCGCACCGGGGCCACGCCCTTGCCGCGCAGGCGGAACAATTTGCCGGTCTGGGTCGCCTCGGGGATCTTCAGCTTCACACGACCGTCGAGGGTCGGCACTTCCAGCTCACCACCCAGGGCGGCGTCGGCGAAGCTGATCGGCACTTCGCAATAGAGGTGCTTGCCGTCGCGCTGGAAGATCGGGTGCTCGCGCACATTGACCACGACATAGAGATCACCAGCCGGGCCGCCCATTGCGCCCGCTTCGCCTTCGCCCGAAAGACGGATGCGATCGCCGGTATCGACGCCAGCCGGCACTTTCACCGACAGGGTCTTGTGCTCTTCCACACGCCCCTGGCCGTGGCAGCTGCCACAGGGGTCGGAAATCATCTTGCCGGTGCCATGGCAACGCGGGCAGGTCTGCTGCACCGAGAAGAAGCCCTGCTGCATCCGCACCTGGCCGATGCCGCCACAGGTGGTGCAGGTCACCGGGCTGGTGCCCTTCTTGGCGCCGGAGCCTTCACAGGTCTTGCAGTTGACCAGGGTCGGCACGCGAATGGTGACGGTGGTACCGCGAACCGCTTCTTCCAGGTCCAGCTCCAGGGTGTAGCGCAGATCGCTGCCACGCTGGGCACCGCCACGCTGACCGCCGCGCTGGCCGCCGAAGAAGTCGCTGAACACGTCGCCAAAGATGTCGGAGAAGCTGGCGCCGCCGAAGCCTGCGCCACCACCTGCCCCCATCTGCGGATCGACGCCGGCGTGGCCGTACTGGTCGTACGCGGCACGCTTGCTGGCGTCGGAGAGCACTTCGTAGGCCTCGTTGGCCTCCTTGAATTTCTCTTCAGCCGCCTTGTCGTCCGGATTGCGGTCCGGGTGGTATTTCATGGCCAGACGACGATAAGCCTTCTTCAGCTCAGCCTCGCTGGCGCCCCGCTCGACACCGAGGATTTCGTAAAAGTCACGTTTAGCCATTGGTTCTCACACTCTTCAAATTTTGCGCCCTCCAGACACGCCGACGCGGGAGCAAGCTCCCGCGCGGCGCATCAACCTGCGGGGCCAGGCCCCGCAGGCAGGAGAGCAAGCAAGCCTGATGCTTACTTGTTGTCCTTGACCTCTTCGAACTCGGCGTCGACGGCATCGTCGGATGCCTTGTCGTCGCCGGCCGGAGCACCTTCGCCAGCCTGGGGCTGTTCGGCGTACATCTTCTGCGCCAGCGGAGTGGAAGCCTGGGACAGGGCATTCATCTTGGCTTCGATCTCGGCCTTGTCGTCGCCCTTGACAGCAACTTCCAGCTCACCCAGCGCCTTCTCGATGGCAGCCTTCTCGTCGGCAGTGGCCTTGTCGCCAGCCTCGGTGACCATCTTGCGGGTCGCATGGACCAACGCATCACCCTGGTTACGGGCGGCGGCCAGCTCCTCGAACTTGCGATCCTCCTCGGCATTGGCCTCGGCGTCACGCACCATCTGCTGGATTTCGTCCTCGGACAGGCCGGAGTTGGCCTTGATCACGATGGACTGCTGCTTGCCGGTGGCCTTGTCCTTGGCGGACACGTGCAGGATGCCGTTGGCGTCGATGTCGAAGGTCACCTCGACCTGCGGCACACCACGGGGCGCCGGCGGAATCTCGGCCAGGTCGAACTTGCCCAGGGACTTGTTCTGCGCGGCCTGCTTGCGCTCGCCCTGCAGCACGTGAATGGTCACGGCGGACTGGTTGTCGTCGGCGGTCGAGAACACCTGCGACTTCTTGGTCGGGATGGTGGTGTTCTTCTCGATCAGCGCGGTCATCACGCCACCCAGGGTTTCGATACCCAGGGTCAGCGGGGAAACGTCGAGCAGCAGCACGTCCTTCACATCGCCGGACAATACGGCGCCCTGGATGGCGGCACCGATGGCCACGGCTTCGTCCGGGTTGACGTCCTTACGCGCTTCCTTGCCGAAGAAATCGGCAACCTGCTTCTGCACCAGCGGCATGCGGGTCTGGCCGCCGACCAGAATCACTTCGTGGATATCACCCACATCCAGGCCAGCATCCTTCAGCGCGATACGGCACGGCTCGATGGTACGAGCGACCAGGTCTTCGACCAGGGCTTCCAGCTTGGCGCGGGAAATCTTCACGTTCAGGTGCTTCGGACCGGTCTGGTCTGCAGTGATGTACGGCAGGTTGACGTCGGTCTGCTGGCTGGAGGACAGCTCGATCTTGGCCTTCTCGGCAGCCTCTTTCAGGCGCTGCATGGCCAGGGGATCGCCCTTCAGGTCCATGCCGGACTCTTTCTTGAACTCGTCGACGAGGTAGTCGATCAGGCGGATGTCGAAGTCCTCACCACCCAGGAAGGTGTCGCCGTTGGTGGCCAGAACCTCGAACTGGTGCTCGCCGTCGACTTCGGCGATCTCGATCACCGACACGTCGAAGGTACCGCCGCCCAGGTCATAGACGATCACGGTGTGGTCGCCCTTGGCCTTGTCCATGCCATAGGCCAGCGCAGCCGCAGTCGGTTCGTTGATGATGCGTTTGACGTCCAGACCGGCGATACGACCGGCGTCCTTGGTAGCCTGGCGCTGGCTGTCGTTGAAGTAGGCCGGAACGGTGATCACCGCTTCGGTCACGGTCTCGCCGAGGTAGTCTTCGGCGGTTTTCTTCATCTTCTTCAGCACTTCTGCGGAAATCTGCGGCGGTGCCATCTTCTGGCCCTTCACTTCGACCCAGGCGTCACCGTTGTCGGCCTTGGCGATCTTGTAGGGAACCATCTTGATGTCTTTCTGCACGACGTCTTCTTCGAAGCGACGACCGATCAGGCGCTTCACGGCGTACAGGGTGTTGTGCGGGTTGGTTACCGCCTGGCGCTTGGCGGACTGGCCGACAAGGATCTCGCCATCGTTGGTGTAAGCGATGATCGACGGGGTGGTACGAGTGCCTTCGGCGTTCTCGATCACCTTGACGTTACCGTTCTCCAGGATAGCCACGCAGGAGTTGGTGGTCCCCAGGTCGATACCGATGATTTTGCCCATATTCTCTCTCCCGAAACTTTGGATTTGCCGAGACCCCGTTTCACTGGCCGCGGCAGCATAAAAACGCTTGAACTAACAAATGGGGGCCGGAGGCCGGATTTCAAGCCTGCTCGTCGATGGACGGCGGCGCTTCACTCGGAGCCTTGCTGACCACCACCATGGCGGGGCGCAGCAGGCGACCGTTCAGCAGGTAGCCCTTCTGGAACACCTTCAGCACGCTGCCGGGCTCCACGTGGGTGCTTTCCTGCATTGCCATGGCCTGGTGGTGCTCCGGGTTGAACGGCGCACCGTGCGGGTCGACCGCTTCCAGCTGGTAGCGCTTGAGGGTGTCGTGGAACAGCTTGAGAGTCAGTTCCATGCCCTCACGCACCGGCTTGATCGACTCGTCATCGGCCGCGGTCAGCTCCAGACCACGCTCGAGGCTGTCCACCACCGGCAGCAGGTCATTGGCGAATTTTTCCAGCGCGAACTTGTGCGCCTTTTCCACATCCTGCTCTGCACGGCGGCGGATGTTCTGCAATTCGGCGGCAACGCGCAGGGACTGATCCTGGGCGGCAGCCAGTTGCTCTTCCAGCGTCTGCACACGAACCGCCAGATCGTCGCCAGCGGCGCCTTCGGCAGCAGCGTTCGCTTCAGGGTTCTGATTATCCAGGGTCTGTTCGTCAGCCATGCGTTCCTCCTTTCAAAAACGGGCCGGGGCATAACCCGGCGATCTGTCCGCCTATATGGGGTCGCAATTTGTCGGTTCAAGGGGGAGGGGTGATTGTCAGGCGGAAAACAAACACTGTATAAATACCCAGCCATCGCCCTGGGAGTGCCGCCATGCTGGTCCACCTTTCCGTTCACAACTACGCCATCGTCGAACACCTCGATCTCGAACTCGCCGGCGGCATGTCGGTGATCACCGGCGAGACCGGTGCAGGCAAGTCGATCATGCTCGACGCACTCGGCCTGACCCTGGGCGACCGCGCCGACAGCGGCGTAGTGCGCCCCGGCGCGGACAAGGCCGACATCCTCGCCAGCTTCGACCTCCACGACATCCCCGAGGCCCGCACCTGGCTCGCCGAGCGCGACCTGGACAACGACGGCCCCTGCATCCTGCGCCGGGTCATCACCGCCGAAGGCCGCTCGCGCGCCTATATAAATGGCACCCCCTGCCCCCAGGGCGACCTCAAGACCCTCGGCGAGCTGCTGATCGACATCCACAGCCAGCACGAGCACCAGTCCCTGCTCAAGCTCGACACCCACCGCCGCCTGCTCGACGAATTCGCCAGCGCCAGCGAACTGGCCCGCCAGGTCCAGCTCGCCGCGCAGCGCTGGAAGCAGACCCGCCAGGAGCTGGAGCGCCTGTCCCGCAGCGGCGAAGAACAGCGCGCCCGCCACCAGTTGCTCAGCTACCAGTTGGAGGAACTGGAAAACCTCGCCCTCGGCGAATCCGAACTCGATCAGCTGGAGCAGGAGCACAAGAACCTCTCCAACGCCGAGAGCCTGCTCGCCGGCTGCCGCCAGGTGCTGGACATGTGCAGCGAAAGCGATGCGGGCAACGTACTCAGCGCCCTCACCTCCAGCCTCAACCGCCTCACCGCCTTCAACACCCAGCAGGGCGCCATCGCCGAAGCCGTCAACCTGCTGGCCAGCGCCCAGATCCAGGTGGAGGAAGCGGTTGGCGAGATCAACCGCTTCATCGACCACTTCGACGCCGACCCTCAGCGCCAGCAGCAACTGGAAGAGCGCCTCGACAGCATCTATACGCTGGCACGCAAGCACCGCGTACACCCGAGCGAGCTGGCCAACCTGCAGCAATCCCTACTGGAAGAGATCGAAGCCCTGAATGCGGACGACGAAGCCGTCGAGCGCCTGACCGAAGAACTCGAGTCCTACACCCGTCACTACCAGACCAAGGCGGCGGAGCTGAGCAAACTGCGCGGCAAATCCGCCGGCAAGCTGGCCAAGGCCGTAGAGGTGGAAATGCAGCGTCTGGGCATGCCCGGCGGGCGCTTCACCGTCGAGCTGCACCCGTTGCCGGCACAGGATCCGCAGGCCAACGGCATGGAGCAGGTCGAGTTCCTGGTCAGCGCCAACCCCGGCCAACCCCTCAAGGCACTGGCGAAGGTCGCCTCGGGTGGCGAACTCTCGCGTATCAGCTTGGCCATCCAGGTGATCACCGCCCAGACCTCACGGGTACCGACCCTGGTCTTCGACGAAGTGGACGTGGGCATCGGCGGCCCCACCGCCGAAGTGGTCGGGCAACTGCTGCGCCGCCTCGGCGAGCGCGGCCAAGTGCTCACCGTCACCCACTTGCCGCAGGTAGCAGCACAGGGTCACAACCACCTGTTCGTGCACAAGCTGCGCGGCAGCAAGGAAACCCGCACCGCCGTCTCCAACCTCACCGAAGCCGCGCGCATCGAGGAGATCGCGCGCATGCTTGGCGGACTCGACCTCACCGACGAATCCATCGCCCACGCCAGGAAAATGATCACCAGCGCCCAGGGCTGACTTCCCAATGCGCGAAAACGAAGAAGGCGACCCGAGGGTCGCCTTCTTTCGTTTCTGGCTGGCAGCGCGCTTATTTTTTCTTGCGCACGTACAGCACCAGATTGTGATCGACCAGCTCGAAGCCATGCTCCTTGACGATCTCTTTCTGGCGTTTCTCGATCTCGGTATCGAAGAACTCGATCACTTCACCGCTATCGACACAGACCATATGGTCGTGGTGGCCGCCGTCGGCCAGCTCGAAGACGGCGTGGCCGCCATCGAAGTTGTGGCGCACCACGAGACCGGCAGCCTCGAATTGGGTCAGCACGCGGTAGACAGTCGCCAACCCCACGTCCTCACCCGCCTCCATCAGTGCCTTGTAGACATCTTCGGCACTCATGTGGCGCTGCTCGGTGGAGTCAAGCATCTGCAGGATCTTGACTCGAGGCAGGGTCACCTTGAGGCCGGCTTTGCGAAGTTCGTTATTTTCAACCATGGTCAGCTTTCTCGTGGACGCTGCTTCGCAGCTTCCCTTAATGCGGGTATGATCGGATTTTCGTTGCCCAGCCAAGATAGTGGAAGTCACCCACCGATGCAAAACACCAAGCTCTTGCTGACCAGCCTCACCTTCGCAGGTCTGGTCGCACTCGCCGGCTGTTCATTCCCCGGGGTTTACAAAATCGACATCCAGCAGGGCAATGTCGTGACGCAGGACATGATAGACCAGTTGAAGCCCGGAATGACCCGGCGACAAGTGAGGTTTATCATGGGCAACCCGCTGATCACCGACACCTTCCACGCCAACCGTTGGGATTACCTCTACAGCATCCAGCCCGGCGGCGGTGAGCGCCAGCAGGAGCGCGTCAGCCTGGTGTTCGACGGCAGCGACCAACTGGTCGGCCTGGCCGGTGACTTCATGCCTGGCGTGAGCCGCGACGAAGCCATTCTCGGCAGCGACGGCAGCACCGAAGTGAAGAGCGAGAAGCCTGCCCAGCAACAGCAGGAAGAGAAGCCGAAGCCCGGCTCGCTGCTCGAGCAGATCCAGAAGGAAGTGGACCAGGTGGAAACCGTACCGGTGCCCACGCCCGAGCCGCTGGAAACCTCGCCGCAGTAATCACTGCGCAGAAAAAAGCCCGGACTGGTTCCGGGCTTTTTCATGGGCGCCTGTTATGCAATCCGCCGCCTTATTCCTCTCCCGACCGCGTCTGGGCGGCACGGGCCGCGCGGAGCTTGCGCACTTCCTTCGGGTCGGCGAGCAGCGGGCGGTAGATCTCGATGCGATCCCCCTCCTCCAGCACACGCGACTCGGGATTGGCCAGCGCCTTGCCAAAAATTCCCAGCGGGCAGGTGGCCAGATCCAGCTCGGGGAACTCCGCCGCCAGCCCTGACGCCATCACTGCCGCACGCGCCGTAGCGCCCACGGCCACCTCCAGGCTCAGCAAGCGCTGACGATCGGCCAGCGCACAGACGACTTCGATACCGATCGACTCAGCCATGAAGCTGCTTGGCCCGCTGACAGAAAGCGTCGACCAGGGTATTCGCGGCCTGATTGAACAGCGGCCCGAGGGTCGCCTTGACGATGGGGCCGGCGTAGTCGAACGACAGATCCAGGCTGATCTTGCAGGCCTTCTCGCCCAGCGCCTTGAAGTTCCACACGCCGTGCAGCTCGCTGAATGGGCCTTCTTCCAGGTTCATTTCGATCACCTGCCCCGGTACCAGCCGGTTGCGGGTGACGAAGCGCTGACTGAGCCCGCCCTTGGCCACACCGAGGCTGGCGACCATCTCGGTTTCGCTCACTTCCAGCACTTCGCTGGAGGAGCACCAGGGCAGGAACTCGGGGTATCTCGCCACGTCGTTGACCAGATCGTAGAGCGCCTGCGCAGGGTACGGCAGCAGAGCGGAGCGCTGGATATGGGTGGTCATCTGGGCCTCTGAACGTCGGTCAGTCGGCTGCGCCGGAGCGAGCAACACGGCTGGTCAAAAAAAGAGCGCGCATTGTCAGGGATTCACCCCTCGCGCTCAAGCCTACGCCGCCGTAGCGGCCTCGCCTGGGACTCCCTATAATGCCGCGCCTATGGCTAAGCAAAAGAAACATCCCCAAGGCACCATCGCGCAGAACAAGAAGGCTCTGCATGACTACTTCGTCGAACAGCGCTTCGAGGCCGGCATGGCTCTCGCAGGCTGGGAGGTCAAGAGTCTGCGCGCCGGCAAAGCCCAACTGGTGGACAGCTACGTGTTGCTCAAGGACGGCGAAGCCTGGTTGCTCGGCAGCCACTTCACGCCCCTGAAAACCGCCAGCACCCACGTGATCGCCGACCCGGTCCGTACGCGCAAACTGCTGCTGCACAAGCGCGAACTGAGCAAGCTGATCGGCGCGGTCCAGCAGAAGGGTTATGCCTGCGTGGCACTGTCGCTCTACTGGAAGGCCCACCTGGTCAAGTGCGAGATCGCACTGGTCAAGGGCAAGAAGGAATTCGACAAGCGCGCCACCGAGAAGGAGCGCGACTCCGATCGCGAGATCGCCCGCGTCATGCGCACCAAAGGCAAGGAAGACTGAGCGCCGACCCACGCCGGTCGCCGCTCCAGCCGCAAGGCTGATGCTTCAGATTCCCTGCCTGCGTTGCGCGCGTTCCATCCGTAGCGCTTCCAGCTGCCCTTCCGCCAAGACCTCCTGCACGTAATCGATGTGCTGGTGCGAGATTTCCCGCGCCTCCTCGGCACGTCGCTCGACGATCGCCTCGAACAACGCCCGGTGCTGCCTCATCAGCATGTCGCGGGTCTCGCCGCGCTGCAGGTACATGCCTCCAATATTGGTGACCACGTTGTGCTTGAGCAGTTCGAACAAGCCGCGGATGGTGTGCAGCAGCACGGCGTTGTGGCTGGCTTCGGCGATCGCCAGGTGGAAGCGCGCATCGGCGGCACCCTCCTCTTCCCGGGTCGCCTTGCTGCCGGGCGTGTAGCAGGCCTGCAGCGTCTCGAAGGCTTCGCGCAGGCGTTCGTGATCGACCGAGGTCGCGCGCTGCGCCGCATAGAAGGCGCATGAACCCTCCAGCGTGTGGCGGAACTCCAGCAGGTCGCGCTGGGCATCCGGGTTGCCTTCCAGCAGCGACAGCAACGGATCGCTGAAGGTGGAGCCCAGCTCGGCGGACACATAGTTGCCGCCGCCCTGGCGGCTGATCAGCAAACCCTTGGCCACCAGCTTCTGGATCGCCTCGCGCAGCGACGGCCGGGACACCCCGAACTGCTCCGCCAGCAGGCGTTCCGCAGGCAGCCGCTCACCGGCCTTCAGGGTACCTTCGAGGATCATCGACTCCAGGTGACTGACGATGTCATCCGACAGACGGCGCTGACGCACCTGACCAAATCCCATACCCCTCCCGCCTCTTTTCCACAGCCCATCCGGGCAGTCTGGCGCGGTAGCCCGCGCATATCCGGCGGCAGCCTAACCAGCCCCCGTCCGGCGCACAAGAAAAGCCCGATCACAACCCTCTCGACCAAAGTTGTAGGACAGGAAATTGACATGCGCACGGTAAGACTTTTACCCTGAGCCGTCGATTTTGTAAATTGGTATTACCAATTTCGACGAAGTACGCCAGATCCGGCCAATGCCTGCTGCAACGCCAAAAGCGTCGCGCCTACCCGGACGGCCCACAGGCACTCCAAAAACAATTACGGAGCCAACCACCATGCAAGCATGGCAACAGATCTACACCCCTCTCGGCAGCCTCGGCCTGTCCGCTGCCGTCGCCGTGATCCCGATCGTGTTCTTCTTCCTCGCCCTCGCCGTGTTCCGCCTCAAGGGTCACATCGCCGGCACCATTACCCTGGCGCTGGCACTTGCCGTTGCCATCTTCGCCTTCAACATGCCCGCCGACATGGCCTTCGCCGCGGCCGGCTACGGTTTCGCCTACGGCCTCTGGCCGATCGCCTGGATCATCGTCGCGGCGGTGTTCCTCTACAAACTCACGGTCAAGAGCGGCCAGTTCGAAGTGATCCGCAGCTCGGTGCTGTCGATCACCGGTGACCAGCGCCTGCAGGTGCTGCTGATCGGCTTCTCCTTCGGCGCCTTCCTCGAAGGTGCGGCCGGCTTCGGCGCCCCCGTGGCCATCACCGCCGCGCTGCTGGTGGGCCTGGGCTTCAACCCGCTCTACGCCGCCGGCCTGTGCCTGATCGCCAACACCGCACCGGTGGCCTTCGGCGCCCTGGGCATCCCGATCATCGTCGCGGGCCAGGTCACCGGCATCGACGCGTTCAAGATCGGCGCCATGACCGGCCGCCAACTGCCCTTCCTGTCGATCCTCGTGCCCTTCTGGTTGGTGGCGATGATGGACGGCTGGCGCGGCGTGAAGGAAACCTGGCCCGCCGCCCTGGTGGCCGGCGGCAGCTTCGCCATCACCCAGTACTTCACCTCCAACTTCATCGGCCCGGAGCTGCCGGACATCACCTCCGCCCTGGTCAGCCTGGTATCCCTGACCCTGTTCCTCAAGGTCTGGCAGCCCGCCAGCGCGCGGAGCACCGAAGTGGCCGGCGTATCCGGCGGCGCAGCGGTTCTCGGCGGCTTCGGCGGCCCGCGCAGCACCGAGCCTTCGCCCTACAGCTTCGGCGAGATCCTCAAGGCCTGGTCGCCCTTCCTGATCCTCACCGTGCTGGTGACCATCTGGACCCTCAAGCCCTTCAAGGCGATGTTCGCCCCGGGTGGCGCGCTGGAGCAGTTCGTCTTCATGTTCGCCATCCCGCACCTGGACCAGTTGGTCCTCAAAGGCGCGCCCATCGTCGCGGCCACCACGGCCATGCCGGCAGTGTTCAAGCTGGACCCGATCTCCGCCACCGGCACCGCGATCTTCTTCTCCGCGCTGCTGTCGATGCTGGTACTCAAGGTCAATGTTAAAAATGGTCTGACCACTTTTGGCGAAACCCTGGTCGAGCTGAAGTGGCCGATCCTCTCCATCGGCATGGTGCTGGCCTTCGCCTTCGTCACCAACTACTCGGGCATGTCCACCACCCTGGCGCTGGTCCTCGCCGGCACCGGTGCGGCCTTCCCGTTCTTCTCGCCCTTCCTTGGCTGGCTGGGGGTCTTCCTGACCGGCTCGGACACCTCGTCCAACGCACTGTTCAGCTCCCTGCAATCCACCACTGCGCACCAGATCGGCGTCAACGACACCCTGCTGGTGGCCGCCAACACCAGCGGCGGCGTGACCGGCAAGATGATCTCGCCGCAGTCCATCGCCGTGGCCTGCGCCGCCACCGGGATGGTCGGCAAGGAATCGGACCTGTTCCGCTTCACCCTGAAGCACAGCCTGATCTTCGCCGCCTTCGTCGGCCTGATCACCCTGGCGCAGGCCTATGTCTTCACCGGCATGCTGGTCCACTGACCGTGCCCTGATCGGCTGCGCGTCGGCGATACGGCGTTGGAAATGGCCTCGGAGATGCTCACCTACAGTCGTAGGCTCCGCTCCCTCGGCCATTTCCGCCTTGTCTCGCTCTAGCTCGCTCGCCCCTCGCAACGTGCCACGCTTCTTTCATTCAACGGTAGGGACCCCATGATCATCTCCGCCTCCACCGACTACCGCGCCGCCGCCCAGCGCAAGCTGCCGCCCTTCCTGTTCCACTACATCGATGGCGGCGCCTACGCCGAGTACACGATGCGGCGCAACGTCGAGGACCTCTCCGGCATCGCCCTGCGCCAGCGCGTGCTGAAGAACATGTCCGAGCTGAGCCTCGAGACCCAGCTGTTCGGCGAGACCCTCGCCATGCCGGTGGCCCTGGCCCCGGTGGGCCTCACCGGCATGTACGCCCGTCGCGGCGAAGTGCAGGCGGCCAAGGCGGCAGCGGACAAGGGCATCCCCTTCACCCTCTCCACCGTCTCGGTGTGCCCCATCGAGGAAGTGGCCCCGGCCATCCAGCGCCCCATGTGGTTCCAGCTCTACGTGCTGAAGGACCGCGGCTTCATGAGGAACGCCCTGGAGCGCGCCAAGGCCGCCGGCGTCACCACCCTGGTGTTCACCGTCGACATGCCCGTGCCCGGCGCCCGCTACCGCGACGCCCACTCCGGCATGAGCGGCCCCAACGCCGCCATGCGCCGCGTGCTGCAAGCCATGACCCATCCCGCCTGGGCCTGGGACGTCGGCCTGCTGGGCAAGCCCCACGACCTCGGCAACATCTCCACCTACCGGGGCAACCCCACGGGCCTGGCCGACTACATCGGCTGGCTCGGCGCCAACTTCGACCCGTCGATCTCCTGGAAGGACCTGGAGTGGATCCGCGAATTCTGGGACGGCCCCATGGTCATCAAGGGCATCCTCGACCCCGAGGACGCCCGTGACGCGGTCACCTTCGGCGCCGACGGCATCGTCGTCTCCAACCACGGCGGCCGCCAGCTCGACGGCGTGCTCTCCAGCGCCCGCGCCCTGCCGGCCATCGCCGACGCGGTGAAGGGCGAGCTGAAGATCCTCGCCGACTCCGGCATCCGCACCGGCCTCGACGTGGTGCGCATGCTCGCCCTCGGCGCCGACACCGTGATGCTCGGCCGCGCCTTCGTCTACGCCCTGGCCGCGGCCGGCGGCGCGGGTGTGAGCAATCTGCTGGAATTGATCGACAAGGAAATGCGCGTGGCCATGGTGCTCACCGGTGCCAAGAGCATCAGCGAAATCAGCGCCGACTCGCTGGTACGCGAACTCGGCCGCTGATTTACCCCACCCATAACGAACCGACGAGGCCGCCCGAGCGGCCCGCGCCAACCGTTGATGACAGGACCCGACCGATGAGCCTGCCCGCCGCCTTCCTCCAGACCGCCGAGCGCCTGATCCCCCGCGAGCGGCGCTTCGACGACCCGCTCTCCACCCTGGCCTTCGGCACCGACGCCAGCTTCTACCGGCTGATCCCCAAGCTGATCGTGCGGGTCGAGAGCGAGGCCGAAGTCATCGCCCTGCTCAAGGCCGCCCACGCGGAACAGGTGCCCGTGACCTTCCGTGCCGCCGGCACCAGCCTCTCCGGCCAGGCCATCAGCGACTCGGTGCTCATCGTCCTCGGCGACAACTGGAACGGCCGCGACATCCGCCAGGGCGGCGCGCAGATCCGCCTGCAGCCCGGCGTCATCGGCGCCCAGGCCAACGCCTGGCTCGCCCCCTACGGCCGCAAGATCGGCCCCGACCCGGCCTCCATCAACGCCTGCAAGATCGGCGGCATCGTCGCCAACAACGCCAGCGGCATGTGCTGCGGCACCGCGCAGAACAGCTACCACACCCTCGCCGGCCTGCGCCTGGTGCTGGCCGACGGCACCCTGCTCGACAGCGAAGACCCGGTCAGCGTCGCCGCCTTCCACGCCACCCACGGCGCGCTGCTGGAGCGGCTCGGCGAACTGGGCCGGCAGACCCGCGCCAACACCGAACTGGCCGCGAAGATCCGCCACAAGTACCGCCTGAAGAACACCACCGGCCTGTCCCTCAATGCCCTGGTGGACTACGACCAGCCGCTGGACATCCTCACCCACCTGCTGGTGGGCTCCGAAGGCACCCTCGGCTTCATCAGCGCGGTGACCTACGACACCGTGCCCGAGCACCCGCACAAGGCCTCGGCGCTCATCGTCTTCCCCGACGTCGAAACCTGCTGCCGCGCCGTGCCCGTGCTCAAGACCCAGCCCGTCTCCGCCGTCGAGCTGCTCGACCGCCGCAGCCTGCGCTCGGTGCAGGAGAAGCCCGGCATGCCCGCCTGGGTCAAGGGCCTGTCCGCCAACGCCTGCGCCCTGCTCATCGAATCCCGCGCCGCCAGCGGCAGCCTGCTGCACGAGCAGCTCGCGCAGATCACTGCCTCCATCGCCGACTTCCCGGTGGAGCAGAAGGTCGACTTCAGCGAAGACCCGGTCGTCTACAACCAGCTGTGGAAGATCCGCAAGGACACCTTCCCCGCCGTCGGCGCCGTGCGCCACACCGGCACCACGGTGATCATCGAAGACGTCACCTTCCCCGTCGAACAGCTGGCCGCCGGGGTCAACCGCCTGATCGAGCTGTTCGACAAGCACTGCTACGACGAGGCGATCCTCTTCGGCCACGCCCTGGAAGGGAACCTGCACTTCGTCTTCACCCAGGGCTTCGACAGCCCCGAACAGGTCACCCGCTACGACGCCTTCATGCAGGACGTCGCCCAACTGGTGGCAGTGGAATTCGGTGGCGCCCTCAAGGCCGAGCACGGCACCGGGCGCAACATGGCGCCCTTCGTCGAGCTGGAATGGGGCAGCGACGCCTATCAACTGATGTGGCAGCTCAAGCGCCTGCTCGACCCGCGCGGCATCCTCAACCCCGACGTGGTGCTCAGCGAGGACCGCGAGCTGCACCTGAAGAACCTCAAGCCGCTGCCTGCCGCCGACGAGATCGTCGACAAGTGCATCGAATGCGGCTTCTGCGAACCGGTCTGCCCCTCCAAGGGCCTGACCCTCAGCCCGCGCCAGCGCATCGTCATCTGGCGCGACATCCAGGCACGCAAGCGCGCCGGCATCGACACCCGCGAGCTGGAAGAGGCCTTCGCCTACCAGGGCGTCGACACCTGCGCCGCCACCGGCCTGTGCGCCCAGCGCTGCCCCGTCGGCATCAACACCGGTGACCTGGTGCGCAAGCTGCGCGGCAGCGTCGCCCACCATGCCGGCAGTGCCGACTGGCTCGCCGGCCACTTCGCCACCGCACTCAAGGGCGCACGCCTTACCCTGCGCCTGGCCGACGGCGCCCACCGCCTGCTCGGCGCGCCGCTGCTGGAAAAAACCTCCGGCACCCTGCGCCGCCTCTCTGCCGGGCACCTGCCGCAATGGACGCCCGCCCTGCCCCAGGCCGCCAAGCCCATCCAGTTCACCCCACCGGCCAACGACGCCCGCCCCCGCGTGGTCTACCTGGCCGCCTGCGTATCCCGCGCCATGGGCCCCGCCGCCAGCGATGGCGAACAGGTGCCGCTGGTGGACAAGACCCGCATGCTGCTGGAAAAGGCCGGCTACCAGGTGGTCTTCCCCAGCCAGCTGGAGAGCCTCTGCTGCGGCCAGCCCTTCGCCTCCAAGGGCTACGCCGAGCAAGCCGAAAGCAAACGCCGCGAGATGATCGACGCCCTGCTGGAAGCCAGCCGCGGCGGCCTCGACCCCATCTACTGCGACACCAGCCCCTGCACCCTGCGCCTGGTGCAGGACGGCCTCGATTCGCGCCTGGACCTGTTCGACCCGGTGCGCTTCATCCGCACCCACCTGCTCGAACGCCTGGAGTTCACCCCCCAGGACAAGCCCATCGCCGTGCACGTCACCTGCAGCACCCAGCACCTGGGCGAAGCCCAGGCGCTGATCGACCTGGTCGGCCGCTGCACCCGCCAGGTGGTCGTCCCCGAGGGCATCCACTGCTGCGGCTTCGCCGGCGACAAGGGCTTCACCACCCCGGAACTCAACGGCCACGCCCTGCGCAGCCTGAAGGACGCCGTGCAGATCTGCGAAGAAGGCATCTCCACCAGCCGCACCTGCGAAATCGGCCTCACCCAGCACGGCGGCATCGACTACCACGGCCTGGTCTACCTGGTGGACCGCGTCACCCGCCCACGGGCCATCTGAACCTCAAGCTGCCGTGCATCGCACGGATTGCGCCCCGCCCAGTGCGGGGCTTTTTTTGCCCGGCAAAAACGCCTCTACCCGACTCCCGGCCAAGCGCAACGGCAAGCGAAACGGCACCCCGGGCGCAATCCGCAATGGGTTTCATCCCGCCTCCCCTTCCCGACGAAATGTCAGCCCTGAAGCCCGCGAAACCCGGCACGCGAAAACCCCTGAAAACACCGCGCAGCCCATCTAGCACGGCGCCTCCAGCCTGGCCATCATGACTTCGAAAAATGATGGCCAATTGTCAGCATTGCTCAGTTTCGGCCCAGGGACCCGCTCATATACTCGCGCCCAAACCCTTTCCCTGGCCCGCACTACGCAGGCACTGCCCGACGACCACGGGGCAGGCCCTGGTGGCCCTCATCAAGGATCGCGCCATGAACCACGTCTATCGCACCATCTGGAACCACGCCAAAGGTGTCTGGCAAGTCGTTGGGGAGAACACCAAGCGGCAGGGCAAGACCAAATCGAGCAAGGCCGCCAGCGGCGCCGGCCTGCTGGCCATCGGTGCCCTGCTGAGCCCCGGCCTCTATGCCCAGGGCATCGTCACGGACGGGCGCACGGCCACCAGCGTGGTGCAGAACGGCGCGGTCACCGACATTCGCACCGAGACCATCCGCAACGGCAACGGCTTCAACTCCTTCTCGCAGTTCAACGTGGGCAGCGGCGAAACCGCCAACCTCTATGTACCGGATTCGGCCAACGCCCTGATCAACATCGTTCGCGACCAGCGCAGCGAGATCAACGGCATCCTCAACGGCTACAAGAACGGCCAGATCGGCGGCGACATCTATTTCGCCAACCCCCACGGCATGGTCGTGGGCGAGTCCGGCGTGATCAACGTCGGCTCCCTCACCGTCACCACCCCCGACAGCGCCTCCCTTGAGCGCCTGATCGGCGCCGACGGCAAGATCGACGACCTCGCCGTGGCCCAGCTGAAGTCCGGCAACCTGCCCCTTTCCGAATCCGGCCTGGTGTCCATCCGTGGCCAGGTCAACGCCAAGGGCGCCGTCACCCTCAGCGCCCGCGACGTCGGCATCGGCGCCAGCGGTCGCGTCACCGCCGGCCAGCAGGCCATGCCGCGCATCGAGCAACTGGTGAACATCGACGGCCTCGACAGCGCCGCCGCCATCACCGAGGTCAACGGCGAGATCCGCATCATCGCCGAGAACGACGTGCTGATCGCCGGCCAGGTGAACACCGACGGTGTCGCCGGCAAGTCTGCCGGCGAGATCGAGATCCGCGCCGGCCACGACATCACCATCGCCGACGGCGGCAAGGTCTCCGCCTCGGGCCAGGGCGCCCACTCCGACGGCGGCAAGGTCGTGATCAAGGCCAAGCAGCAGAGCACCCTGGCCAAGGGCGGCACCGTGGCGGCCAACGCCGGCACCAGCGGCAATGGTGGCCAGGTCGAGCTCTCCGCCGACGAAAGCGTGACCTGGGCCGGCACCCTGGAGGCCAAGGCCGGCCAGGGCGGCGCCGTCGGCCACGTGCTGATCGACCCGCGCGAAATCAACCTCACCCAGGACCAACGCCTGGGCGGCACGAACTACAGCCTGCAGGCGTCGGAGAAGATCAACGTCGCCGACGGCGTGATGATCTCCACCCGCAACATCGCCAACTACCAGACCGCCAGCCAGCAGGAGCACCGCGACGCGGTCTCCGTCGGCAACTCCGGCGACATCACCCTGGAAGCGCCGACCATCGTCCTCGGCCAGAACGCCAAGCTCTACGCCCACACCAACAACGCTGCCTTCGAGGCCGGCGACGTCACCCTCAAGGCCATCGCCGCCGAGGGCGCCCTGCTCACCCCCGGCATCCTCGTCGGCGTGGGCAGCAACAAGACCGAAATCACCCTGGGCGCCGGCACCGAGATCCGTGGCGGCCAGGTCACCATCAGCGCCGAATCCTCCACCGCGCTGACCGACAGCCTGTCCAGCGACGGCCTGTACAACGGTGTCGACGCCAACGGCCACCCCATCGCCCAGGTCCTCGACGACGACGAGCTGGAAGAACAGCGCCAGGCCCTGGCCGACGCCGGCGTGCAGACCGATGACGACGGCGGCAGCGACTTCTTCGGCGGCCTGCTCGACACCCTCGCCAGCAGCGGCCTGCTGGCTTCGGTGCAGGTGCTCGACGCCCAGTCCAAGGTCAACATCGGCAACGGCGTGAGCATCATCGGCAGCAACGACGTGAACATCTCGTCCCACGCCAGCACCAACGCCCAGGCCGAGGTCGCCGACCTGCCGGTGGGCGCCGTGGTCTCGGTGACCAACACCGACGCCCAGCTCAACGTCGGCCAGAACGTCCGCATCGAATCCCTGGGCGGCAACGTTAACCTCAAGAGCCAGTCCGACACCACCGTGGAAACCGCGGTGGAAGCCGGCGCCCTCGAAGGCCTGCCGATCACCCTCACTGCCAACGTCACCTCGGCCAAGGGCCGCGCCACCACCACCGTCGGCAGCGGCAGCCTGATCAAGGCCGCCTTCGACGCCAGCGTCAGCGCCGAGCAGGTCAAGGTGTTCGACGTCAGCGCCCAGGCCGGCGACGCCGAGGGCGCCATCGGCGTCTCGGTGCTGGTCGCCCTCTCCGACCTGCAGGCCCGCAACGATTTCAACGGCACCCTGGAGGCCGGCGGCAACGCCTCCCTGGAAGCCAAGGTGGACACCCAGTCCAACAGCCACGAAGCCTCGGTGATGCTCGGCGACGAGAACAAGATCGTCGCCACCCTGGAAGAGAAGATCGGCGAGGCCGGCGAAGACCCCACCGAGCTGCTCCAGGCCAAGACCAAGGACGGCATCAAGGAGCTGCTGAAGAAGCTCGTCGAGAAGGGCGAGGAAGAAGAAGGCGAGAAAGGCGGCAGCGAGCAGAGCAAGGGCTTCCTCGATGAGCTGGGCGCCGCCGGCGCCCTGGCCTACATCAACCACGACAACCAGGCGCTGCTGAACCTGGGCGGCCAGGCCAAGGTCAAGGCCGGCCAGGATGCCAGCCTCAACGCCGAGGTCACCGACCTGCTGGATTCCACCGTGTCCTCGGTGATCTCCGACAAGAAGAACGCCGACAAGCCGTTCGACTTCAGCACCGAAAGCACCGGCAAGAAGAACGGCGTGGGCGTCGCCATCCTCATCAGCAACCAGGACAACGACGCGGTGCTGACCGTGCGCCCGGGCGCCGAGCTGGACGCCATGCAGGCCCTCAGCCTCAACGCCAAGACCAGCCTGCCGTGGCTGGACCAGAGCCGCCTGTCCAACCTGATCAAGGCCTTCAGCGCCGACAACCTCAGCGACTTCCTGCAGACCATCAACGAAGGCCAGATGTTCAGCACCTGGGTCAACGCCGCCACCGCCGTCTCCGGCGAAGGCGCCCAGGACAGCGGCACCACCCTCAGCGGCATGGTCGACATCAACCACGTCGGCCTCAACGCCAAGGTGGACGTCGCCGATGGCGTCAACATCAACCAGGACCTGGCCTACCGCGGCCAGGAACAGACCGTCGACATCGAAGCGCGCACCGAATCGCAGATGGTCAACGTCGCCGCCGACCCGGGCCTGTTCAACAACGAAGGCGGCAAGAACGGCTTCGGTGCCGGCCTCATCGCCGGCATCTACAACAACAGCGCCCAGGCCACCGTCGGCGCGGTGAACCTCTACGCCAGCGAGCTGAACGTCAACGCCGTCACCGACGTCGACATCCTCAACTACGCGGTGGCCGGCTCCAAGGGCGGCACCAACGCCCTCAGCGGCTCGGTCTCCGTCTCCGTGCTGGACAACGTCACCCGCGCCGGCATCGACGACGGCGCCCACCTGGTGGTGACCGACGAGAACGGCGGCAGCGGCGACATCACCATCAACGCCAGCGATGAGACCGACAGCCTGACCATCACCGGCGGCGTGGTGAAATCCACCAGCAAGGCCGCCGGCGTCGCCGTCGGCGTGCACGCCTTCGACCGCACCACCGAAGCCTGGCTGGGCAGCGGCGACACCCAGCTCGCCGCCGGCTCCGTGGCCGCGTCCGGCGGCCTCAAGGTCGGCGCCAGCGCCGATGGCCGCATCGGCAACTACGCCCTGTCCGTAGCCCTCACCGCACCGCCGGCACCCAGCACCCAGCCCGCCGCGCAGTCCCGCGAGGGCACCGGTTCCTTCGGCATCAACGTCTCCGGTTCGGCGGCGGTGAACACCCTGGACAACCTGGTTCGCGCGCGCATCACCGACAACCTCGACATCGATGCCGGCGCGGTCAACGTGCAGGCCAGCGACGACACCGCGCTGCACGCCATCGCCGGCGGCGCCGCGGTCTCCAGCAATACCGGCAACGGCGTCGGCCTGGCCGGTGCCTACACCCAGAACACCGTGGACTCCCTGGTGGAGGCCGAGCTGGCCGCCACCGGCGACGTCACCGCGCGCCGCCTCGACATCGCCGCCGACAACGAAGCCAGCGCCCTGTCGATCTCCGCCGGTGTCTCCGCCAGCGCCTCGGCCAGCAGCTACCAGGTGGCCGGCTCGGTGAGCGTCAACTCGATCGACAGCACCACTCGCGCGCGCCTCGCCGACGGCGCCATCGATGCCGTCGACGGCGTCACCGTCAGCGCCCGCGACGACTCCAGCATCCACGCCGTGGCCGGTGCCGCCAGCTTCGGCGGCAAGGCCGGCGTCGGTGCGGGCCTGTCGATCAACAGCATCGACGGCGCCACCGAAGCCGTGGCCGATGGCCTGCGCCGCCTCGACAGCAACGCCGGCCTCAGCCTCAACGCCAGCAGCGACGCCGACCTGGTCTCGGTGGCCGCCGCCATGGGCTACTCCAACCAGTACGCCTTCGACGGCGCCGTGGCCATCAACCAGCTGGACCACGACACCCTCGCCGCCCTGCGCGACAGCCACGACCTCAACCTCGGTGGCGCCCTGGCGGTGAACGCCGGCAACACCAGCAGCATCTGGACCGCCTCCGGTTCGGCCGCCATCGGCAACGACGGCGCCGTGGGTGCCAGCTTCGGCTACAACACCATCAGCGACCGCGTCAGCGCCGAGATCCTCGACAGCGACGCCGAAGCCGCCAGCATCGCCGTGCAGGCGAACCAGCAGAGCGACATCAACGCCCTGGTCGCCGGTGGCGCCGTGGCCGCACGCTCCTCCGCCGTGGCCGGCTCCATCGCCATCAACACCATCGACAACCGCACCAGCGCCCGTACCGATGACTCCAGCCTGACCAGCCACGGCTCGCTGCTGGTGAACGCCCAGGACGCCTCGCGCATCCGCAGCCTCACCGGTGCCCTGGCCTACGGTGGCCAGGGTGCGGGCATCGGCATCGCCGGTTCCTACAACCAGATCTCCGGCGCGGTCTATGCCGGCATCAACGGCGGCAACCTCCAGGCCGGCGACCTGCTGCGCGTCAGTGCCCTGCGCAACCAGCAGCTGCAATCCCTGGCCGCCGGTGCTGCGGTGGGCAACAACGTCGGCGTCGCCGGCTCGGTGGCCGTCAACATGGTCGGCGGCTCCACCCTGGCCGAGATCGGTGACGGTGCCCAGGTCCACAGCGACGGCAGCCTGCTGCTGACCGCACGCTCCGACAGCGACATCGAAACCGTGGCCGGCGCCCTGGGCGTGGGCCTGTCTGGCGTCGGCCTGTCCGGCGCGGTGGCGGTCAACCAGCTCGAAGGCACCACCACCGCCCGGGTCACCGGTGCGTCCACCCACCTGAGCGCCGACGGCCAGGGCGCCGCCCGCGCCATCGACAACGGCCAGCTCAACGGCAACATGGGCAGCGACCTGCGCGATCGCACCCTGCAGGAAAGCATCAAGGGCATCGGCGTCGTCGCCAGCAGCACCGACGAGATCGACACCGTTTCCGTCAGCGTCGGCGGCGGTTCCAGCGTCGGCGTGGCCGGCGCGGTCACCGTCAATAGGGTCGGCGGCTCCACCCTGGCCCAGGTCAGCGGCGCCACCCTCGACAGCGACGCCGCCACCCAGGTCGGCGCCTACCACCACACCCGCGTCACCACCGGCAACGGTGCCGGCGCAGGCGGTGGCACCGCCGGGGTCGGCGTGTCCACCACTACCAACATCCTCGACCACGACACCCAGGCCCTGGTCGCCAACGCCACCCTCGGCAGCGACGCCGGCATTGGCGTGAACGCCCGCGCCACCCACGACCTCAACGCCGTGGTCGTCGGCGCCGCCATCGGCGGTACCGCCGGAGTCAACGGCTCGGTGGCCGTCACCACCCTGGCCGGCACCGTGCGCAGCAACGTGCAGGGCTCCAACCTGCGCAGCGACGCCGGTGGCATCGAGATCGCCGCCGACGCCGACAACGACCTCGACATCGTCGCCGGTGGCGTAGCAGGCGGCGGTGTGGCCGGCGTCGGTGCCACCATCATCGTCACCGACCTCAACCAGCGCACCGAGGCCTCCACCTCCGGCGCCACCCGCCTGGACGCCAGCGGCCTCAGCGCCATCGACGCCAGCGCCGCCCAGGACGTGGCCATCGTCGGCTTCACCGGCGCCGGTGGCGGCACTGCCGGCGTGGCCGGCACCGTCAACGTGCTGGTCGCCAAGGGCCAGACCCTCGCCGGTATCGGCGCGGGCAGCCAGATCAACACCCAGCTGGGCGGCGCCCAGCAGGACGTGCGCGTGCACGCCCAGGACAGCCTCGAAACCACCGACGTGCTCGGCACCGCCGGTGTCGGCGGCGTGGCCGGCGTCGGTGCCGGCGCCGACGTGCAGGTGGTGCGCAGCGGCGCCATCGCCAGCGTCGGCGACGGCGCCACGGTCAAGGCCGGCCGCGACATCACCGTCGAAGCCGAGAACAGCCGCGACATCGACTCCGTCTCCATCGCCGCCGCCGGCGGTGGCTACGTCGGCGCGGGCGCCGGCGTCTCGGTGGTCAGCGTCGCGTCCGGCGCCTCCTCCCAGGCCACCGGTAGCCTCGACAACAGCATCCGCAACGCCCAGGGCGTCGCTCGCAACTCCGGCCTCAACGGCCAGATGGGCAATGGCTTCGCCGGCTCCAGCCAGCTGCAGGCCGACATCAACGCCAACCAGCAATCCATCAGCCCCAACGACACCTTCCTCAGCACCCCGGACGGCACCGCCTACTCCGCCGCTGCACGGGTGGGCAACGCCACCCTGGACGCCGGCCGCAACGTCACCGTCAGCGCCCACAACAGCACCGATGCCCTCAGCGAGGCAGCCGGTGTAGCCGGCGGCCTGGTGGGTGCCGGCGCCGGTGTCTCGGTGATCAACGTCGGTGACCACAGCCTCGCCGAACTGGGCGGCACCCTGCGTGCCGGCGGCAACGTGCGCATCAGCGCCGAAGACGGCCAGGACGGCACCACCCAGGCCCTCGCCCAGGCGGGC
The DNA here is from genome assembly GCF_026072635.1 of Pseudomonas solani. NCBI lineage: Bacteria > Pseudomonadati > Pseudomonadota > Gammaproteobacteria > Pseudomonadales > Pseudomonadaceae > Pseudomonas > Pseudomonas solani. The sequence continues at coordinate 1,374,649 of NZ_AP023081.1, forward strand.
GGTGGCGGTCTGGTGGGCCTCGGCGCCGCCGTGGCGGTGAGCGAGAAATCCAGCCAGACCACTGCGCGCATCCTCGACGGCGCCAACATCACCGCTGGCGGCGCCCTCAGCGTCGACGCCGACCTCGACCACGCGCTCAAGGCGCAGACCGTCGGCGTCAGTGCCGGCGGCGTGGCCGTGGGCGCCAGCATCGCCACCTCCAGCAGCACCGGCCAGGCCCAGGCACTGGTGGGCAAGAACGTGCAGGTCAGCGCCGGCAGCCTCGCCGTCGATGCCAGCGCGCGCTCCAGCAACAACGTCGACGCCGTCGGCGTCAGCGGCGGCATCGTCGCCGGTAACGCGGTGGTCGCCACCGCCAGCGACCACACCAGCGCCCGCGCCTGGGTCGACGATGGCAGCCGCGTCACCACCCAGGGCGCCATCGGCATCCGCGCCAGCACCGACCCGATGACCCGCGCCTTCGCCATCGGCGCCTCCGTGGGCGCCGGCGCCATCGGTGCCAGCGTCGCCACCGCCTCGGTGGACAACAGCGTGCAGGCCGGCACCGGCGCGGTGAACCTCACCGGCGGCTCGCTGGACGTGGACGCCGCCGCCCAGCGCACCCGCAGCCAGAGCGCCGAAGCCCAGGCCGTAGGCGCCAGCGGGGGTGCCCTGATGGGCCTCAACGCCACCGTCGCCAGCGCCAACCTGGACACCAATGTGCTCGCCGATATCGGCCAGGGCACCCAGCTCGCCATCACCGGCAACGCCGCGGTGAAGGCCAGCGACGCCACCCGGGTCAAGACCGACGCCACCGGCATCGCCGTCGGCGGCCTGCTGGCCGTGGGCGCCAACGTCGGCCTGGCCGACATCGACGCCACCCAGCGCGTGCGCTTCGGCGCCACCGGCCTGGTGGGCGGCACCCTGGCCCTCTCCGCCACCGGCAGCAACGGCATCAGCGGTGATGCGGTGGCCGGCAGCGGCGGCGTGGTCGCCGGCAGCGCCTCCACCCTCAACCTCGACGCCACCAGCGCCACCACCGTGGACGTGCTGGGCAGCACCAACATCCTCACCGGCCGCACCGACGTACTGGCCGAGCACCGCCTCGACTACGCCGCCGACAGCGACTCGATCCAGGCCGCCATGGTCGGTGCCTCGGGCACCTTCATCGACCTCGACCTGGGTGCCACCACCCAGGTGCTGGTGCGCGACGGCGCCCGCGTGGCCGCGCTCGACGGCCTCGACATCGAAGCCCACACCATCACCCAAGGTGGCGCCGAGGCCTTCTCCGGCTCGGGCGGCGTGATCAGCGGCAGCGCCGTGCTGATCGACAACAGCATCCGCGACACCACCCGCATCCAGGTCGGCAACAACGTCGGCCTGGCCACCGTGGGCAGCCCGCTGGACATCGACAAGGGCCACCTGCGCCTGAGCGCCCACAACACCATGCGCGCCGCCGACACCGGCAAGCTCTCCGCCGGTGGCGCCATCGCCGCGCCCTACGCCGGCACCGAGATGGACGTGGACGTCGCCAACCAGGTGACCTTCGGCGACAACCTGAGCATGAAGAGCAGCGGCCTGTTGCAGGTCGGCGCGTACAGCGACACCCGCGCCAGCACCAATGCCCGCGTGGACGTCTACGGCCTGGTGGGCGCCGGCGGCGGCGATACCAAGATCGACCTGACCGCTGCCCAGCTGATCCGCTTCGGCGCCAACGCCGACCTGCTCGGCTACGGCAACCTCGGCCTGCGTGCCGGCCAGAGCGCCGATGGCAACCTGGCCAACGACATCCGCGCCAGCGCCAGCACGGTGGTGGTCAACAACACCCTGATCCCGGTGACTGCAGTTCTCGATGCCGATGCCACTGCGACCACCACCAACGACCTGGTGTTCGGCACCGGCGCCCTGCTGCGCTCGGTGCGCAACGTCGACCTGATCGCCACCAACGGCGCGGTCAGCGCCAGCGGCGGCGGCGTGGGCAAGAACCCCTACCTGGCACTGTTCTCCAGCGAGCAGACCACCCGCTCCGACCGGGTCAACCAACTGGCCAGCCTGAACCTCGCCAACAGCCGTGTGGTGGCGGGCGCGGGCAACCGCCAGGAGGTCTACTGGGACGGCAACCAGCTGCGCACCGTGTCCTCGCTGAACGACCTGACCGTGCAATACAAGGCCGCCGGCAGCGCCAACGCGTTCCGCCCGCTGGCCGAGATCGACGCCACCCTGGCCAGCCTCAACCAGCAGCTCGCCGGCCTCACCCCGGGCTCGGCCGCGTACACCAGCCTGAGCGACCAGATCGCCCTCTACACCCAGATGCGCGCCAGCACCGCGCAGTCCCTGGGCGCCGGCGCCAACGGCAACACCACCGTAGACACCCTGGTGATCGGCGACATCATCGCCGGCGCCGGTGACATCCGCGTCGGTGCCGACCGCATCCAGCAGTCCGGTGCCAACCTGACCGCCTACGGCGCGCCGACGGTGATCATCCACAACAGCTCCGACGACTACCTGGTGACCAACGGCATCCTGGTTTCCGCCGCAGGCACCGGCAGCATCACTTCCACCGGCGCGGCCAAGCTGGCCAACAGCGGCGCCACCCTGACCGAGGTGAAGCGCTCGCAGTCCGACTACTACGATGCCACCCAGCGCCCGAGCGTGCCCTCGATCGTCATCGAGAACACCTACGACACCAACCTGGCGGGCAACACCAGCCCGGCCCCGGGCATCCTGGTGCTCGGCGACATCGAGAACCTCAAGGGCAACACCTCGCTGAGCAACACCTCGGGCAACGTCTCGCAGTTCGCCACCATCGAGAGCTACCAACTGAGCATGAACGTGCCCAACGGCGACCTGTTCGTCAGCCTGCCGGGCCGCAGCTGGAACCTGGCCTCGGTGCAGTCGGAGTGGGCCAACGTCATCAACGGCCTGAACCCGAGCAGCCTCAGCGGCCGCAACGTGCCCGACTCCATCGCCGAGTTCGCCGCCAACGTGGTCTACAACGGCTCCTACGCCTTCACCAGCAAGGAAGCCTTCACCGACTACCTGATCCGCAACTACGGCAGCGGCAACGGCACCGACCAGCAGATCATCCTCGACGGCATGGTCCGCGGTTACTGGGAAACCGACGACGACAACACCGCCAACCGCGTCTGGTACAAGGACACCCGGTACGAGTACAGCGGCAACATGTCGGCCAGCGACCATGACTTCTGGACCGGCAACACCGGTGTGTGGGATTGGCGCTACACCATGATGCAGGCCTACAAGACGCAGAACAGCGCGGCCCTGGGCCAGTCCGACACCAGCGGCTCCACCGCCAGCGCCCTGCGCGTGGGCGGCGCCCTGGCGATCAACGCCAAGAACATCAACATCAACGCCGGCATCGAAGTGGGCGCGCGCACCGACTGGTCGCTGAACCTGGGCGCCGCCGCGGCCGCCGAGATCGCCAGCATCGCCAACGGCAACGGCCTGGTGCGCCTGAACAACGTCAGCGGCATCGCCGACGGCAACGGTGCCGACGAGGTGCCGGTGGTGTACTGGGATTCGGACAAGCAGCGCATCCAGGTGCAGCGCATCAATGCAGCCGGCGGCGGCTCGGTGTCGCTGACCGGCAACATCATCAACACCAACACGGTGGGCAACATCGTCGTCAACTCCGGCTACGGCGATGTCGAGATCAACAACACCACCGGCCGCGACCTGATGCTCACCGACATCGACCTGGGCAACGGTGGCCAGAGCGTGGTGCGCATCACCGACACCCTCAAGCACTGGGGCGACGGCCGCGCGCAGACCTGGTGGTACGTCAACCAGGCCGGCCAGGACAGCGTCTCGGTCTACAACAACGCCAACGGCGCCACCGCCCTCACCGGCGCCAGCCTGGCGAGCGTGATCGGCCGCGACTTCACCTACAACCCGCAAGCCGGCGCCCGTTACGAGTGGACCCAGGACTACCACATCACCCGCACCTACACCGGCCCCACCAGCATCTCGGGCAAGAGCGACGAGATCCCCGGCAACCTGGGCAACTGGGTGAGCGAGATCGCCACCGCCGACGGCAAGGCCTACCTGACCAGCGCCGGCGACGTGGTGGTCCGCGCCGTCACCGGTGACGACAAGGCCTTCATGCAGTGGGCCGACGCCAACATCGGCTACACCACCGTGCGCGCCACCTCCAACGGCGACGAGTGGGGCGGCTACTACGCCGGCGCCACCTTCGACCTGGCCACTGACATCCAGATGACCGTCACCAACAGCGTGAAGGCCGACCACGCCATCCCGATCCGCTTCGTCGGCAACAGCGAGTCGCGCCTGCAGGTGGATTCCGGCTCCAACGTGCTGATCGGCGGCACCATCCGCAACGACGTCGGCACCAGCACCTTCGACGTCACCGGCTCGCTGCTGGAGGCCGGCGGCTCGCTACAGGGCAAGGACCTGGTGCTCAACGCCAGCGCCGGCATCGGCAGCGCCAGCGACGCGCTGAAGCTGATCGACTCCCGCGTCACCGGCGCCTCGGTCAGCGCCAGCAGCCAGGGCGACATCTTCCTGGCCAGCAGCGGCGACTTCTACGCCAAGTCGATCCAGACCACGGGCGACGTCACCGTCAACGCCGTCGGCGGCATCTACCAGCACGCCGACGCCGTGGGCGTGTCCATCGGGGGCGACGTGCTCAACCTGCACTCGGGCTCGGGCAGCTCCATCGGCGGGGTCAACAACCCGCTGGTCACCCAGAGCAACGAGATCAACGCCTCCGCCCCGGGCAGCGTCACCCTCACCCAGGGCAGCGGCAACATGAACGTCGGCTACATCGAGTCGCTGTTCGGCAACGTCGAGCTCAACACCCCGAGCGGCCAGATCCTCGGTGCCGCACCCAAGGGCGAGGACCAGGACGCCAAGCTGCAGGAGAAGATCGCCGAGTGGGAGGCCATGGGCCTCACCGACGCCAACCACGCGCAGAGCACCATTAACGGCTACGAGAACCTGGTGGAACGCTACTACAGCGACTACTGGACCCTCCGCGAGCGCGCCAGCAACCCGGACGGCAGCTTCAGCCTGACCAGCGCGGGCCTCAACCTCTACCGCGAGCAGGTGAGTGCCAACCTCGGCCACAGCGCCAGCGACGCCGAGATCAACAGCGCCATGAAGGCCCGCTACCTGGAGGCGAAGAGCTTCCTGGCCGGCGCGCCGGGCGTCGACCAGGGCCTGCTGCAGACCCGTTCGGCCAACTTCCAGTACAGCCTGGACACCGGCTCCGAGCTGTACGCGCAGATGACCCACGGCGCGGTCTGGGACAAGAGCATGCTGGGCACGGTGATCAACGCCGGCGCGGTGGCGGGCGACCGTCCCTCCACCGGCGCGCTGCCCAACGTCTCCGCCACCCAGGGCTCGATCCGCCTGAACAACGACCCGACCCAGGCCCTGCCCGAGTCGGAGACCCTGGTCTTCACCCTCAAGCGCACCGACGGCTACCTGCCCATCGTCACCCAGCTCTCCTCCTCGGAAGGCAACAGCTACAGCTCCAGCCAGCTGATGGCCTTCCTCGCCGAGGCCAAGCCGGGCACGCTGCAATCCGAACAGGTAGACGGCGACACCGTGCGCATCACCCTGCGCCCACGCTACGACCTGGCGGTCGAAGCCAAGGACCCGGTGGTGATCGACGCCAAGGGCGACTACCACGTGGGCACCTCCCAGGACGTGATCCTCAAGGACATCACCGTGGGCGGCACCCTCTACGTCTATGCCGGCCGTGACGTGATCAACCAGACCGCCACCGGCGTCGCCGGCGCCGTCACCGGCGGCCTGTACATCGACGCCGGGCGCAACATCGGCTCGCCGGACAACCCCATCCAGGTCACCAACAATGGCAACGACCCGGTCACCGTGTACCGCCTGGTAGCCCCGGGCACCGCCAACGTGGTGGTGCTCAACGGCAACGTGGTGGTCGGCAAGATCGACGTGAAGGGCGAAACCAACCTGGTGGCCAACAACGGCAACTTCTACTCCCTGGGCGACCACGCCACCTTCGACGGCGGCCTGGTCAACCTGCGTGCCGTGGACGGCAACGGCCTGACCTCCGGCTACATCGGCACCGCGCTGAACCCGTTCAACGTCGTGCAGAAGCAGGGCGCCCTGGGCCTGTTCGGCCTCGGTGCCAATGTGGTCGCCACGCAGAACGACCTAGTGATGTCCAACAGCGTGCTGGACGGCCTGGTGTCCCTCACCTCCAGCCTCGGCTCGATCCTCATGGACGACGAGGATTCGGTGATCCGCACCACCGACGAAGGCACCGGCCAGGTCGACCTGGTGGCCGCCACCGGCATTGGCGAGAACGGCGCTGCCATCCGCCTGCACACCGGCCACTTCAACGCCGAGACCCCGGTGGGCGACGTCAACCTGCACCTGCAACGCGAGGCCCGTGCCGAGCGCGTGCACGCCCTCACCGGCTCCGCCCACCTGGTGGGCGATGGCGACGGCGTGCTCGGCACCACCGACCTGGATCTGGCCGACGTGCGCGTCGCCCGTGACCTGGAACTGCGCGCCGAAAGCATCCGCGGCCAGGTCACCCAGACCGTGCAGGCCACCCCGCTGCGCCTGTGGGCCACCCACCTGCAGGGCGGCGTGGCCGACCGCATCGACCTGGGCATCACCGGCGCGCCCTACGTGCTCAACGAGCAGCTGGCCGCCCGTGTCGCCGACATCCGCTCCAACGCCGTGCGCTTCAACATCGTCAACGGCCACATCGGCGAAGAGATGAAGCTCACCACCGGCTACGTCAGCGCGCTGATGGACAACACCACCCCGGCGCTGCGCTACGCCAGCGACTTCCAGTACTACATCCCCTGGAAGGGCTTCTCGCTGGACCTGGAGACCCGCGGCGCCACCGGCTCCCGCGCGCCCATGTGGTTCAACTCGGCCCGTGGCGTATTCACCCGCAACATGGTCACCAGCGGCCACGCCACCTTCGACCTGGCCCGCCCGCACTTCAGCACCGACCTGCGCCAGACCGGCGGGGAGGCGATGCCCGCCTACTCCGCGGCCTACCCCGTGCGCCCGGCGCTGCAACGTGCCAATGCAATCTCCGCCGCCCCGCTGGCGGTCAACCTCGGTACCCAGAGCAGTGACGATGACTCCATCTAAGACCCTCACCAACGGCGGCCTGCGGGCCGTCGCCAGCCGCGCGCCCTTCCTGCTCGGTGCGGCCGGGCTGCTGTTCGCCGCCATCGCCAGCGCCGAGGCCCTGCCCTCCGGCGCGCTGCCCGGCGCCATCAGCTCGGAGCTGCTGCGCCAGCCCCAGCGCGCCCAGGAGCGCCAGGAAGCCCGCCCGCAGGACGACACCCCGGCGCTGGACGTGCCGGTGGTGGGCGACCAGAAGCTGCCCGACAACCCCAACCTCGCCTTCCAGCTGGACGCCGTGGTGTTCAGCGAAACCGCCATCCTCGACGCCCAGCAGCTGGAGGCGATGGCCAAGCCCTACCTCGGCCGCAAGGTGGGCTTCGCCGACCTGCAGCAGCTAATCTCGGCAGTGAACCGCCTGTACGACGAGAAAGGCTACGTCACCGCCCGCGCCATCCTGCCGCCCCAGCGCATCGAGCAGGGCCGCGTGCGCATCCAACTGGTGGAAGGCCGCGTCGGCGAGCTGGTGCTGGAAGGCAACAGCTACATGAACGAGGACTTCATCCGCGAGCGCCTGGACATCGGCAACGGCGAGCTGGTGGACCCCAAGCGCCTGGAGGCCGAGCTGTCGCGCTTCAACCGCGTGAGCAACGGCACCCTCTCCGCCTCGCTGCAACCGGGCAAGGGCTACGGCCTCACCGACGTCTACGTGAACGTCAACGAGCCGCCGCAGAACAGCCTCGACCTGTTCGCCAACAACCACGGCTACGAATCCACCGGTGAAGAAACCGGCGGCATGATGTACCGCCACTACGGCGCCCTCGGCCGTGACGACGTGTTCTCCGCCTTCCTCTCCGGCTCCCGGGGTTCGGGCGTGGGCATGCTGTCCTACGACGCGCCCTTCAACACCCTGGGCGGGCGCATCGGCGGGCGTCTCGGCAAGAGCAAGGCGAAGGTCATCTACGGGCCCTTCCGCAGCCTGGATTCGGAGAGCGACTCGAAGAACGGCTCGCTGTTCATCAGCCACCCGCTGTGGAGCAACCAGGACTGGCTGCTCACCGGCCAGTTGACCTATGGCGAGCAGCGCACCAAGAACTACATCGCCGACGTCTTCCTCAACGAGAACCGCGTGCGCACCACCCAGGCCGACCTCACCGCGCTGTACCTGGCGCCGGGCCGCTCCCTGCGCGTGGGCCTGGGTTACCAGGATGCCCGCAGCGAGCTGGAAGGCACCGCCATCCGCGAGAACTACGGCCTCTGGGTCGGCTACTGGCAGTTCTACCAGGCCCTCAGCGCGGACTGGTACCTCAACGCCAGCGGCGCCTGGCAGTACGCCAACCGCGAGGGCGTGCCCTCCAGCCAGCTGTTCCAGATCGGCGGCGCCTCCACCGTGCGTGGCTACCGCCAGGGCGAGCTGGCCGGCGACGGTGGTATGTACTCCAACCTGCAGGCCAACTACCGAGTCACCCAGGCCCTCACCGGCTTCGGCTTCTACGACTACGGGCGCATCGACTCCTCGTTCCGCCAGCCGGAGAAACTCGACAGCGTGGGCGGCGGCTTCAACTGGCAGGCCACCTCGCGCCTCAGCGGCGAAGTGACCCTTGGCGTGCCCCTGACCAAGGTGCGCTCCGACCAGGACAACGCCTACGTCAACCTGCAAGTGGTGTTCAAGGTCCTCTAAGCGCCACGCCCCGAATCCGCTCCCGTGCTGAAGCCCGGCCCATGTGACCCCATCTCGTGGGCAGGGCTTTAGCGCCGGGGCGGCCCCTTCGATCCTCTCTGCCGTAGCCCGGGCTTCAGCCCGGGGCCTGCGGCGGCCCCACTCCTGGCGACGCCAGAAAAACACTGAACCGCGCGTTTCACCGGGCAGTCCATCCTTACAAGCCCGTCGGCAAGCCCGGGCTTATCCGTCTCGGACGTCATTGTTCCACTCGGCCTCCACAAAGGGCCTATCCGAGTGCCAAAGCACGAGAGAGGAGAACCCCTCATGAAACGTACTGCCCTGTTGATTACAGCCGCCCTGATGGCCTCCCCGGTATTCGCCGATGACCTCTGCACCATCAACCTGCAGAAGATCAGTGACGCCATGGCCACCAACACCACCCTGGGCGACCCGCTGAAGAAAGACGTCGAAGACCTGCGCATGAAGGCCGAACAGGCCAAGACCGCCGGTGACACCGAAGCCTGCATCAACTCGTCCAACATGGCGCTGCAGCGCCTGCAAGGGCCGAATAAGGAAGGCGGTAGCGACGGCGCCAGCCAGTGACCCGCCCCCGCTGAAAAGGCCAGCCTCGCGCTGGCTTTTTCATGCCCCGCGTAACGCCCAGCCCCTGCCTATACTCCTGGACACCCCCGCCAGGAGCCTCGCCATGCGCCGCCTCGCCGCCTTTATCGCCGCCGCCCTGATCAGCACCCCGCTCTGGGCCATGCACTGCCCCCAGGACATGGCCAAGATCGACGAAATGCTCAAGACCGACCCGCCCTCCGATGCCGCCCTGCTAGCGGAAGTCCAGCGTCTGCGCGCGGAAGGCGAAGAGCTGCACAAGGCCGGCAACCACGAGGAATCGGCCAAGGTACTCAAGGAAGCCATCGACATGCTGCAAGCCAGCGAATGAGCCTGGCCCGCCACCCGTATACATCCACGCGCTTGGAACGTGGCTTTGCTTTTAGTCACCGGTAAAGGGGCGCAACGAGACCTCGGAGCATGCAGCCGCCGCTCAGTCCGGACGTAGGGTGTGCTGCGCGCACCTGGAGCTCACCGGAAGCACCGTGCGGCGGTGCGCGCGGCACACCCTACGGCACGAGCTCATCCTGTCAGCTCTCAGCTCGAATTATCACAAGCAGGATGACCATGACCACGCCCTAAGGACGTGTCTTCCCACGCTCAAATGAAAAAGGGCTGCGCACGACATGCACAGCCCGGGAGCAGCTCACCCGCCTCAGAAGGCCGGCGGCTCCCGTTCCAGCAGCGACAGCGCCAGGCGGCGCACCTGCTGCAGGTCCACCGGCTTGGTCAGGCAGGCATCGGCACCGCGACGGCGCGCTTCCGAAAGGCTCGCCTCATCCACCGCGGCGCTCACCACCATCACCGGCATGCTGCGCAGGCGCGGCGTGCGCCGGACGTAGTCGAGCACTTCCAGCCCATCGCCATCCGGCAGGTCCAGGTCCAGCAGCATGAGCGCCGGCGTCTGTGCCTCCAGGGTCGACAGGGCGCGGCCGACCGACCCCGCACCGCGCACCTCGGCCATGTCGCGCAGGCCTTCCTTGAGCACCTTGAGGCAGGCCGGGTGGTCCTCGACGCAGAGCACCTGGGCCAGCACCGGCGCCGGCGGGCTTTCCTGGATGCCGGCGTCCGCCTGGTTCGGCGGCGCGGCGCTGGGCAGGTCGATCCAGAAGCGGCTGCCGATGTCGCGGGTGCTGCTGAAGCCGATCTCCCCGCCCATCAGCTCCGCCAGCTCGCGGCACAGCACCAGGCCGATGCCGGTACCGGGGATGGTGGAGTTCTCCCGGCCCAGGCGCTGGAAGGGCTGGAACAGCATGGCCTGCTGCTCCTCGCTGAGCCCCGAGCCGCTGTCCGCCACCCACAGGCGCACGCCGGCCGAGCGCAGCTCGTAACCGAGGCTGACCATGCCTTGCGGGTTGTTGTACTTCACCGCGTTGGATAGCAGGTTGAGCAGCACCTGGCGCAAGCGCCGGGCATCGGCCAGGACGAAGAGCGGCGGCTCCGGCGGCGCCATCATCTGCAGGTGCAGCTGGCGGGTCTGCAGCTCCGGCTGGATCAGCTCGGCGCAGCCGGCCAGCAAGGGGCCGATCTCCACCGGTTTGAGCTGCAGCTGCTGGCGGCGGTTCTCGATGCTCGACAGGTCGAGGATGTCGTCCACCAGTGAGGTCAGGTGGCGGCTGGCGTTGACGATCTCCTGGGCGTACTCGGCCTCCTCGCGGCGCTCGTCCTTGCCCTCGGTCTCCAACCCGATGAGCTGGGCAAACCCGTGGATCGCGTTGAGCGGCGTGCGCAGCTCGTGGCTCATGCTGGAGAGGAAACGGCTCTTCGCCTGGCTCGCCGCCATGGCCTCGCGGCTGGCACGACGCAGCTCATCCTCCACCTGCTTGAGGCGGGTGATGTCCACATGGGTGCCCGCCACCAACTGGGCGCGGCCTTCGCTGTCACGCTCCAGTACCTTGCCGCGGCTCAGCAGCCAGGCGTACTGGCCATCGGCATCGGCGAAGCGGTATTCGGCATCGAAGTTGTCCTGGTCGCTGTCGGCGAAGAACAGCCGCAGCCGGCGCACGCGCTCCACATCGTCGGGGTGCACGCGGTCGTTGAAGTCGTTGAAGCTGAGCTCGTCGGAAGGCAGGCCGAAGCGTTTCACGAAGCGTCCGCTCATCTTGATCGACAGCGTGCGGGCGTCCACTTCCCAGAGGCTTTCGGTGGTGCTCTCCAGCACCAGCTCCAGGTTGCGCTGGGCCTCGACGCGCTCTTCCTCGCTGGCGCGCAACTGGTCGCCGGTCTGCTGTACCGCCAGGGCCATGGACTCCAATTCCATGATCCGGCTGCTCGGCGCCTCGGGACCGAAGTCGCCCTGGCCGATGCGCTGCATCATCCCGGAGATGCCGGCCAGCGGCACCGAGAGCTCGTCGCTCAGGCGCCGCGAACGGGCCCACATCCAGGCGAAGAACAGGGCATAGAAGAAGGCCAGGCCGGCGATCAGCAGGTAGCCGATCTGCAGGTAACGCTCGGCGAGACGGTTGGTCTCGCGGAAGATATTGGCCTCGTCCACCACCATCATCAGGCGCCAGCCGGTCTGCGGGATCTCGGTCCAGGCCACCAACTGCTTGCGCCCGCCCAGCAGCACTTCCTTCATGTTGCCCTCGCCGGACTTCATCGCCTGCAGGATGGGCTGCATCTCGGCGTGCTTGGCCAGGTTGAAGTCCTCGGGCTTGAGCACCTCGCGGCGCACCGCCTCCTCGTAGGAATAGCGGGTCAGCTCGCGCAGGCCGAAATCACGTTCCCCCGCCGCCGGCAGCGCCATGATGCTGTTGTCGCGGCTCACCAGCATCGCGTAGCCCTGCCACGGCACCTTGAGGTTGCTGATGGCGCCGAGCATCTGCCCCACGGTGATGTCCAGGCCGACCACGCCTTCGAGGAAGTCGTCGCGGTACACCGGCGAGATCGCCGACATCATCCAGCCCTGCCCGGCCGGGTCGAGGTAGACGTCGGTCCAGACCACCTTGCGCCCCGGGTTATGCCCGGCGTCGGCGAGGTAATAGAAGTTGTAATCGGGTATCACCATGTCATGGGGATACTGCTCGGGCGTCATGAAGAAGGGGTAGATGCGGTTGTAGCTGTCCCAGCTGTTGAAATACACCGCCGCCATCAAGGGGTCGCTCTCGCGGATCGAGCGCATCAAGGGGTCCAACTGCGACAGGCGCAGGGCCTTCTCGTGATCCTGGCGCTCCACCGGCGTGCTGTTGGCATAGAAGGAGGCCGAGCGGCCATCGTCGCTCTGGGTGTAGAACACCCCATCCTCGCTCAGGCGATGGCGCGAATGCTCCAGGGCATCCGGCTGGTAGCTGCGATCGAGCAGCGCGCGGCTGGCGCTGTCACGGAACAACCGCACCAGCACCTCGATGCTCTGCAGCCGTCCATCGATGATCTTGCCCTCGCGGCGCACGGCGCTGCCCAGGTCCTCCAGCGCGCTCTGCTGCAGGTAATCGACCTGCGCATCACGGATCGCACTGTTGGTCAGCAGATAGACGGCGATCAGCACCGACTCCACCAGAATCAGTGGGATCAGCGCGCTTTGCACGAACGCACGCCAAATCCACTGGCGCAACGGATAACGGGGGGAGCGCGGCATTCGGAGGACTCGTTTGAGGGACATCCTGACAATAGCTGGCAATCATAAGCGAAGCCGGCGGACAGCCCAATTGTGCACTGAAGGTCGACGCGGCAACGCCTTTGGCGTACCATCGCCCGTCTAGCTTTACCACTAGAAGCTTTTGGGGCCGATTAGGATTCGACGCCGGTAACAAAACTCTAGGGGCATGCCGAGCTGGTAGCAGACCTCGTAAATCAGCTGCTGCAAACTTATAGTTGCCAACGACGACAACTACGGGGCGGCCCTCGCGGCCTAACCCTTCTGGTGGCTTCGGCCGCCAGCAGTCATAAGGGGATGCCTGTAAACCCGAAATGACTGTCAGATAGAACAGGATCGCCGCCAAGTTCGCTGTAGACGTAACGGCTAAAACTTATACAGCTCGCTCTGAGCACCCTGCCAGTCGGGCCGCAAAGAGCTAACTCAGTAGACTTGGCTAAGCATGTAGTCCCGAAAGCGGCGCACTGGCGGACGGGGGTTCAAATCCCCCCGGCTCCACCAAACGCAAAGCCCCTGAAGATCGCGAGATCTCCAGGGGCTTTTTCTTTGGGCGCAGATCAACCCAATCCCTCCGAAGCCTAGACGCCGGCCCGGGAAGCCTTCGGCACTATTCCGACCTGCATGCCGAATGGGTTGAACACACTGTTAAGCGTCTGCAACGTGGGATTACTTTCGTCGTGCTCCAGTTGCCGCAGGGCTCGCAACGACAACTTGCACATCTGCGCAAACCGAGCCTGCTGTAGCCCGGTCACCTTTTTTCGCAGGCGCCGGACAGCTTCCCCAATGGTGATCTCACCGGAAGCCAGTTGCTGCTGCAGCTCATTCAAGATGCGGGAACGCTCCAAGATATCCACTAGACAAACCTCATAAAAAGGCAATTTAGTGCCTAAAAATAGGCTTTGACGTTAGAAAGCGGCATTTTATTACCCCTTTCAAACGGAAATAGAAACTTCGCGCTAGTCTCTGGTTCGAGTCTTCTTGCTCATCATGCTGCTGGGGGAAAACTGTACCCTCGCCTCCATCTCGTACTCGACACCATCAACAGCAGTTCGCTGATACCTCTTCGGAGCTCTAGATCGAAAGAGCCCTTTGCTGCAGAGCCAATCTGAATCACGAACGTCCTTCCCTGGGAGATATCACTGAGTTACTGATCAGATTCAAATAACCACTGCCCACCAAACGCAAAGCCCCTGAGGATCGCGAGATCTCCAGGGGCTTTTCTTTGGGCGCCGACAAGCTTGCTCACAGCAACAGCAAGAAGACGCGACTACGGGGAAAACCCCAGCTCCTCCACAATCAGCATCCCGCTTGGCGCTCTCACTGCCAGCTTCACCGAATCGCCCCGCACCTCCAGCACCTCGACCTCGATCCCCTGGGTCAGCAACAGTCGCATGACCTGCGTCCCCAGCTTCCCATCAAGGAGGTTGATCGACACCACATCGCCCAGCCGGCAGACGCCTTCATGTAATTGCACGTAACGTACCTCCGATTTCTCCTGAGGTAGAGGACAGCACAGGGAAAGGACCAGGGCGAGGGCAAGTGGATGGCTTCGGAGAATTCCCTGTCACCAAGGACGGCATTTCTATGCCCGGGTGCATAGGCGCATACACCTGGCGAAGCTCGTGCAATGGTATTTCAACGAGCATTTCTCGAACCCGACCTCCCTTCACTCCTCCTGCGCCCTCTGCATCTCCAGCAACCGAGAAAAATCTTCGAGATTGCTACGCGACAGCTGCACCACCGCATCCATCAGTGCCCCTTCCCGGTACTCGCCAAACCAGGGCCCGGGGAAGCCTTCCCGAAACGCAGCGTTATCCAGAATGATCTCGGCGATCACCTGAACCGTATGCAGCCTCGACTCCAACCGCTCGCGCAGTTCGCGAAGGCGACGTTGTTGATGGGTCAGTGAAAGCGGATCGGGATCATTCATGGCAGCAACTCCTTGGTTCGGCTATCAAGCCGTTTCGCATAAAAACGAGCATGCCCAGCGCGGCGTGAGTCGGCCAGACTCCTGGTAGAGCCACAGCCGTATTCCAACCAGTTGATGTTTTCCGCCATGGGCCAGACGGACACTTCAGCGTGAGCACTAAGCAGCAAGCCGCCGGGACGCCCTCCCCTCTCCCTCACGACTCCCGTTCCTTTTCCACGAGCTCACGGGTTAGCAACGCGACGTTGACCATCACATGCTTGCCCAGCTTGTGTGAGGGGATGTAGCCGTTGCGAATCCATCCCCAGACGATGTTGTGTTCATCCCCCAATGCGTATCCAGTCGGCGAATTCGCGCCACGGCATGATCGGAGGTGCGCAGATCAGGTGTTTGAGCGTTAGGTCGGTTCCTTCCACATCCTTGGCCTTTGCTGCACTATGTTGGCTTTCAAGCGGCTTGAGCGGCACTCAAGTCAATAATTACCCAGGTCAATTATTGACTTTACCGATTTAAAGTCAATAGTTACCTCGAAAAATGCGGTTTGTCTGACTACATGGAAAGCTCTGCAGATAGGGCAAGGCTGCTAATCAAGAAGATCGGCCCAAAAAAACTTAGCCAATTGAGCGATACCGAACACAGTCGCTGGCTCAATGTGAGCAAAGGGGCTGTGCGTGTTAGCACAGAGGAGATCGATGTGCTTGTGAGCGCTTTCCCTCAGTACGCACTTTGGATTGCGAGTGGGAAAATTCTTCCGGAAGGAGGGCAAACCAGTCCGGACTTCGATGAGAAGAGCTCAAACTGAACTTAATTCCACCTCAACCCTGGATAAAGTCAATTTGCCTTTGGCCTGGTTAGGGTTAAACGACGTGAGTCATTTAGCTTCAAGACAATGAAGAAAAAGGATGATCAAAGAGCGCGTTCTCACCATCCTGTCGTGGTCGGAAATCCGGCTGCCGAAACTTGAGGAGCTGACCGGGATCAGCCGCTACACCTGGAGTAACCTCAAGAACCCCTCCAAGAACAGAGAGATCAAGGAGGAGGAGATCCTGGCAATCGCCAAGGTCTACCCCCAGTTCCGCTGGTGGCTCCTGACAGGTGAGGTGATGCCTGAGGTAGGGCAGACATGTCTCTGCTGCATCACCTCCAGCCCATCATGAGTAACCCATTCCGGGATAAGCCTGAAATGGGTTTATTCAAACCACCGGCCCTCGTTCCGGTGACCCCATGAAAACCATCAACTCTCCGCCCTACCAACGCCTGCTCGAATTGCTCATCGCAGCGCGTAATGAGTCGGGTATGACCCAACAGCAACTGTCAGAGAAGCTGCTGCGTCCTCAGTCCTACGTATCCAAATACGAGCGCGGTGAAAGACGGCTCGATGTGGTCGAGTTCCTGCTGGTCGTGCAGAGCCTCGGTGCGGAGCCCTTTGCGCTCTTGCGGGAGATTCAGCCCTTGCTCGATCAATTCGGCAGGCGTCAGGAAAACGAAATCGACTGACCCCAAAAGCAAAAAAAGCGGGAGCCCCAAAAGGCTCCCGCTTTTCATTTCGGTCTTCGCTTCACCCCATCACTTATTGCCAGTCAACGCCGCATAGCTGGTCATCAGGTTGCGGTAATCGGGGATGTGGTTGGAGCACAGGGCGGCCAGGCCTTCCACGTCGTTGCGCCAGTCGCGGTGCAGTTCGCAGGCCACGCCGAACCAGTTCATCAACTGCGCGCCGGCCTGGCTCATGCGGTTCCACGCCGCGTTGCGGGTCATCTCGTTGAAGGTGCCGGAGGCGTCGGTCACCACGAACACTTCGAAGCCTTCCTCCAGGGCGGAGAGGGCCGGGAAGGCCACGCAGACCTCGGTCACCACGCCGGCGATGATCAGCTGTTTCTTGCCGGTGGCCTTGATCGCCTTGACGAAGTCTTCGTTATCCCAGGCGTTGATCTGGCCAGGGCGGGCGATGTAGGGCGCGTCCGGGAACAGCTCTTTCAGTTCGGGGACCAGCGGGCCGTTGGGGCCGGTTTCGAAGCTGGTGGTGAGGATGGTCGGCAGCTTGAAGAACTTGGCGAGGTCAGCCAGGGCCAGGACGTTGTTCTTGAACTTGTCCGGCTCGATGTCGCGAACCAGGGAGAGCAGGCCAGCCTGGTGGTCCACCAGCAGGACGGCGGCGTTGTCTTTGTCGAGACGGTTGTAGGTGAAGTTGGTCATGGTGCGTTCCTCGCTTTTCGATGTTTGGGTGCCGGTTCGGCGCTGGTTTCTTTCGCTTCGTTGCAGTGGCTGACTGCATGTGAGAAAGATTAAATTCGGCACCCTTTCACCGCCAGACTGCAAAAATCAGCTCTAGCGTTCTATTTCAGGAACGACAACGACACAAGCATGAGAGAGAACGGGCCAGCAGTGGCTGCTGGCCCGGAAGGGCTCTACGCCCTGGTCAGAGGGTGAACACCAACCGCGACGTCGTGGCCCGGTTCCAGGCGGATTCCACCTCGGCCAGCGGCACCGCCTCGGCGTCGATGGTCAGGCCCGCAGCGGATACGGCGGCCAGCAATTGGCCGACCACCCGCACCAGCCCGGCGTTGGAGAGGCTGCCCAAGCCGCTGCCCATCAGTTCCAGGCCCGAGCTGCGCAGCACGGCGCCGGGGAAGTCGATGCTGTTGCCGGAGATCGAGCCGATCTGCACGAAGCGCACGCGCGGCTCGGCCTCGCGGCTGCCGTGGCCGGATGCAGCGGCGAGGAAGGTGGCGGCCGAGGCGCCCCAGAGGTAGTCGAGCACCACGTTGGCGCCATCGCCCTGGATGACCTCACGGAAGCGCGCCTTCAGCTCGTCCGCCGGCTGGTCCAGCGGGATGGCCGCATCGGCGCCGAGGCCGCCCAGGGTGCGCAGGCTGTCGGCATTGCGCCCGGTGACGGTGATGCGACCAGCGCCGAGGTGACGGGCCACCTGGATCGCCAGGCGCCCGGAGGCACCGGTGGCGCCGTTGATCAGCACGCTTTCGCCGGGCTGGAAATGCGCCCGGTCGATCAGCGCCGCCCAGGACGACATACCGGGGTTGGCGATGGCCGCTGCGGTGACGTCATCCACCCCATCGGGCACTTCAACCAGGTTCGCTGCAGGCACCACGCTGTACTCGCCCATGGCGCCGTAAAGCGGGCGCGGGAAGGCGAAGTACACCCGCCGCCCATCCTCCAGCTCCCCGACCCCGTCCACACCCGGCACCAGCGGCAGCACCTTGCCGCTGCTGTAGTGCCGGCCGGAGGCCTGCGCCTTCACCAGTTGGCTCAATGCCGCGGCACGGACCCGCACCCGCACTTCCCCCTCGCCCGCCTCGGGGGCGGCGAAATCGGCGTAGCGCGGTGCTTGGTTGAAGTCATGGACGACGGCGGCCTTCATGGCGGGCTCCGGAGCGGGTTGGAAAACCGGAATGCTACCCCTCCACGCAGGTCGTACGCCGAATATAAGCAGCGGTGCCCCTGAGAAAGGCCTCGTGTGCCACCTACCGGGCCAAGAACTTTCAACAGGTTTGGCGCAAATTCCTCCTACGCCAAAACAGCAGTCCAGGCAAATCCGCCCCGCTTGGCTACCCCTATCCTCTCCCTGCTTTTCTCCCCGGGGTCAGCCTGCACGTATAGAGCGCGAGCCCGCCCCGCCACCAGGCGACAGGAGCCCTCCTATGCCGTACATGACCATCAGAACCGGTCGAACGAATCGCTACGCCCGGTTCTACCCCTCGCGATTCCAGTTGGACCTGTACGGGAATGGCGCGGAGGAGCGCATCGACCTCGGGGTTTCCGGCAGCCGCGTGCTCGAACTGCTGCTCAACGCGCCCGGCAAGGTGGTGCCGCGCGAAGCGCTGCTCAACCATGCCTGGTCAGATCGCATCGCCAGCCAGGGCAACCTCACCCAACAGATCGACACACTGCGCCAGGTGCTCGCGGACGAGACGCAGCACGAAATCATCCAGACGCTGCCACGGCGCGGTTACAGGTTCAATCCACTATTCCTGATCAGCACCGCGAGCGGCATTGCGACCGGTGACACGCAGGAAGAACGACTCCTGCCAATAGCTGCCACGCCATCCTGTGCCACCGGGGGCAAGCCGACGCCATACTGGACCCGACCCTGGCTGATAGCCCTGTGCTCCCCCATCGCCATAGGGCTCTGTATCACCGGGCTGCTGTACTTCCAGCTCTCCGAGCAGCGGCTTCATACCCAGAACATGCAACTAGGAACGCTGACCATCACCTACCTCGATGAGCGCGAAGAGGCGCTCCGCGAACTGGTCCGCGACACGGCCGTGCTCAACCCGCGCCTGCAATCGTTGGTCAGCGCTTCCACTCACTTGCTGGTGTTTCGCAGCGCCGACTTCTACGAGATCGTCTGTCTGCACGACGGGCGCAGCGCCAGTTGGTTGATGGTGCAACGCAACATCGTGGACTCGGTCCCCGAGGCCCAATTGGCGAGGTGCCTGCAATGACGCTTCAGCGTCTTCGCCAGCGGCCCCGCCGCCATTTGCTGGTGCTGCTCTCGGTGCTGGCCTCAGGCCTGGCGCCAGCTTCGCTGTGGTATGGCACGCGCTCGACCCAGATGATCGACGGCCAGTACGCCGCCAACGGCCAGGTGGTGCTCGAAAGTGGCCAGGTGCTGGACATCGTCCACTGGACCCTCTTCCGCGACGGCCGCTTTTATACGATGACCCGCTACGGACGCAGCCTGCTGGAAACATCCGGGCGGGTGGAGCGCGACCTCATCGGCCACCTCAGCCTGCTGGTCGAGAGTGGCGGCCCGACCGATGCCCTGCAGACCAGCGGCAACGATGACGAGGTGATGCTCAACCTGCTCTACAGCAACCAACGCGGCTCACGAATCCGCATGGAGCCCCTGGGTGATTGCTTCTGGGCCGTGGAAACACGGCACATCTTCTGCCCGCAGAAGAGCCGGGGGCCCTTCAGGCGCGCCAACGAAGCCCTATGAACCAGGGCTGCCCGGCCCGCTCACCCGCACAACAACACTGAAAGCATGGCCGGTAGTGCCTCTATCCGAAGCAAAGAAAAATGCGTTCAGAAGATTCAGAACCACACCGCGGGATGGAGCAGAGCACAGCGAAAGCCATCACCTACTCGACTCGACCCGAACGTTTTCGCAGTGTCTGCGAGGGTTTAGGCCGGGCGTTCGCTACGCGGGGTAATGGCCCGCAGGATGCCGTTGAGCAGCACGCCGTAGAGCGGCACGAACAGCACCAGGCTGACGCTGAGCTTGACGCCGTAGTCCACCGTGGCGATCTCCACCCAGTGCTCGGCCATGAAGGGGTTGTCACTGTGCCAGAAGGCCACCGAGAAGAAGGTGAAGGTGTCCAGCAGGTTGCCGGCGATGGTGGAGACCACCGGGGCGATCCACCACTGGCGCATCGTGCGCAGGCGGTCGAAGACCTGGATGTCGAGGATCTGCCCCAGCACGTAGGCGAGGAAGCTGGCCAGGGAGATGCGGGCGACGAACAGGTTGAACTCGCCCAGGGCGGCAAAGCCCTGGAAGGCCGCGTCCTGGAACAGCACGGAGACCACGTAGGAGGCCGCCAGCGCCGGCAGCATCACGCGGGCGATCACCTGGCGCGCGGCCTGTTTGCCAAGCAGGCGCACGGTCAGGTCGGTGGCGAGGAAGATGAACGGGAAGCTGAACGCGCCCCAGGTGGTCTGCCAACCGAACAGGGTCATGGGCAGCTGCACCAGGTAGTTGCTGGCGATGATGATCAGGATATGGAAGGCGATGAGACCGGTCAGCGCGGGGCGCCAGACCGTGGGAAGAGCTGCGGGCATGGTGATTCACATCCTTTTTGCCGATGGGGTTAGGGAACCCATGTCGCAGCCCCATGGCCACGACGGCGCGCATTCTAACTTGACCCGCGCGTCAAAAAAAGACGTCGAGCCAGTGCTTTCGTCGGCGGTCGGGCCTCAGCCGTGCGCCAGCGCCTCGGCGTACACCGCCAGGCGGCCGCGCCCACCGTTCTTGGCCTGGTAGCAAGCGATATCGGCCTGGCGCAGCAGCTCGGCCGGCTCGCTGTTGCCGGCCCGCAGGGTGGCCAGGCCGACGCTGGCGCCGACCTGGAAGACCTGCCCCTCCCACTCGAAGCGCAGCGCCTGGATGTGCTCGATCAACCGCGCGGCGAGCATCTCCGCCTGGACCAGGGGGCAGCTGCGCAGGATCATCGAGAACTCGTCGCCGCCCAGGCGCGCCAGCAGGTCGCCGCTGCGCACCAGGTCCTGCATCAATCGCGAGATGCGCCGCAGCAGTTCGTCTCCGGCGGCGTGACCAGCGTTATCGTTGACCTGCTTGAAGTGGTCCAGATCGATGAAGAACAGCACGCTGTGCCCGGCGTTCTGCTCCACCTCGCGGCAGCTCTCCGCCAGGGCGTCCTCGAAGGCCGGGCGGTTGAGCAGCCCGGTCAAGGCATCGTGGGTGGCGGCGTAGCGCAGGTGCTTCTGCATGGCCCGCGCCTCGCTGACATCGGTGAACACCAGCACGCTGCCGAGCAGCTCGCCTTCGGCACTGCGCACCGGGGCCGCCTGGCCACGCAGGGCGATGAGGCCACCGGCGCCATGGCGCAGGGACGAGTGCCCGGGAATGCTTTCCACCGTGCCCAGTTCCAGGCAGGGCCGCACCGGGCTGGCCACCGGCCGCCCCTCTTCGCTTTCCAGGGGCAGCACGCGCTCGATGGCCTGGCCACGGGCCGCGGCGGTGCTCCAGCCGCTGAGGCGTTCGGCCACCGGGTTGAGAAAGCGCACACGGCCGTCCAGGTCGGTGGTGATCACCCCGTCGCCGATGGAGTTGAGCGTCACCTGCAGGCGCTCGCGCTCGTCGTTCAGGCGTTCGGTGAGTTCGCGCAACTGGGTCACGTCCCAGTTGGTGCCGATCATCCGGGTGGGCTTGCCCTCGGCGTCCAGGGCCAGGCTGCCGTGGCCACGCAAGGCGCGGACATCGCCATTGGGCAGGGTGACGCGGAACTCCACGTCCAGCTGCGCCAGGCCTTCGCGCACACGCTGTAGCTCACGTTGCATGGCGTCGATATCGCCGGGGTGGACGAAGCGCGCCCACTCCTCGTAACTCACCGGCCGCCCCAGCGGACGCATGCCGTAGAGGCGGAACAGGCTGTCGTCCCAGATCATGTCGTCGCTGATCAGGTCCCAGTCCCAGACACCTACGCCGCTGGCGCCGGTGGCCAGGGAATAGCGCTGGGCCAGCTCGGCCAGTTCGGCCTCGGCGCGCTTGCGCCGGTCGATGTCTTCGATCTGCGCGATGAAGTACAGCGGCCGCCCTTCCGCATCGCGCACCAGCGACACCGCCAGCAGTGCCCAGACTGCGGAGCCGTCGCGGCGCAGGTAGCGCTTCTCCAGCCGATAGTTGTCGCGACGGCCGGCGAGTGTGTCCTGCACCAGTTCCAGGTCGCCGGAGAGGTCATCGGCATGCGTGATGCCCTGGAAGCTCTGTGCGCTCAGCTCGTCCGGCAAGTAGCCGAGCATCTCGCACAGGGCGCGGTTGACCCGCTGCAAGCGGCCATCCAGCCCCACCAGGGCCATGCCGATGGCCGAGTGCTCCATGGCATCGCGGAAGCGCGCCTCGCTGGCCGCCAGTTCGCGCTGGCGTCGCCGGCCCTGCTCCACGGCGGCGGCCAGCAACAGGGGCGGCAGCAGTGACAGCAGCAAGGGCAGGTAAAGGGTGATCTCCTGCCACAGTGGCGTTACCGGCGGCAGCTCCAGCCCGCCCATGGCGACCATCAGGCCGCCGCTGAAGGAGGTCAGGGTCACCAGCAGCGCCGTGCCGGCGAAGGGCAGCCGCACCGCCGCCAGCAGCAGCGGCAACGACAGGTAGACGAAGGGCGAAGGCAGCAGGCGCAGGGCCACCAGGGTCACCAGCAGCACCAGCGGCACGTAGAAGAACAGTTCGTTAGGGCGCTTCGGCGAGCGCAGGGACTGCAGGCCGTGCTGCTGCAACTGCACCGTCAGCGGCAGGATCGACAAGGTGCCCAGCACCGCGCCCTCGTACCAGGACAGCCAGACCCGGCCGAAGCCGGCATAGCCGATGCTCTGCACGATCAGCGCCCCGAGGGTGGAGCTGACCAGCGGCGGCAGCAGCGCCCCCAGGAGAATGAAGCGCAGGAAGGCCGAAGGGCTGCGGCTCATGTTCAGCGCCACGCCGGTGCGTCGCAGCAGGGTGGCGGCGAGAATCATCTCCAGCATGTTGGCCGGCAGGAAGCTGGCGGACATGGCCAGGGTGTCGCCCATCAACCGCCCGGCGATCATGTTGGCCACCAGCATCGCCCCCAGCAGCGCCGGCCAGCGCCGCAGCGGCTGGGCCCAGAGGAAGGTGATGCCGAAGGCGTTGGCGTACCAGAGGGTGGCGATGGTGCCCGGCTGGCGCGCCAGCCACACGGCGCCCAAGGCCAGCAGCAGGTAGCCGAGGAACACCAGCAGCAGGGTCGCGCCGAAGCGCCCGGGAACGACCGGGGCAGTACTCACGGCCGGGCGCATCGGAAGGCGGATGGGGCTGGACAGCTGGTGACCACGGCTCATCTCCGGGCAGTCTGCGATTCGTCGGGGACGCTCCATCACAATAGCGAATGGCGCGCCCCGCACAACAGCTGGCTGTGACGCTCAGCGCGGCGTCTGGGCCACCCCCTGCCAGGGTGCGCCGAGGAGCAGCTCGCCGCAGCGCTGGCGGAGGAACTCGCGCAGCAGGTTCACCGGCTTGCTCAACTGGGCGCGGTGCGGGCAGATCAGGTTCAGCGGCGTGGGCTCGCCGAGGTAATCCTCCAGGGCCAGCTGCAGTCGCCCGGCACGCACGTCGGCGGCCACGTCCAGCCAGGATTTGTACACCAGCCCCTGCCCCGCCACCGCCCAGCGCCGCACCACGTCGGCGTCATCGCAGACCCGGTCGCCGGCCACGGTGACCACCTGGCTGCGGCGCCCCTCGAGGAAGGTCCACTGGTCATGCACGCGGCCACCGAGCAGGTACAGCAGGCAGTTGTGCCGGTGCAGTTCCTCCGGCGTGCGCGGCCGGCCATGGCGGGCGAAGTAATCCGGCGCACCACAGAGCACGCGGCGATTGCCCGGTGCCAGGGGCAGCGCCACCAGGCTGGAATCCTCCGGCTCGCCGGAGCGGATGGCGATGTCCACCGGCTGGCGGAACAGGTCGGCCACCTGGTCGCTGAGGAACAGGCGCACGCTGAGGCGCGGGTGCTCGGCCTGGAATTCGTCCAGCCAGGGCAGCAGCACGTTGCGGCCGAAATCCGACGGCGCCGAGAGCTGCAGCAGCCCGCCGATGTCGCTCTTGCCGCCGGCCAGCTGCTGGTGGCCCTCGTCCAGGCTCTGCAAGGCGGCGCGGGCGTGCACCAGGTACTGCTCGCCCTCGGCGGTCAGGCGCAGGCTGCGGGTGGAGCGGGCGAACAGGCGGGCGTCGAGGCGCTGCTCCAGGCGCTTGAGGGCGGCACTGGCCACGGCCGGGGAGATCTCCAGCTCGCGGGCGGCGGCCGAAAGGCTGCCACGGTCGGCGGTACGGACGAAGACGGTCAGGTCGTCGAGGCGCAGCATTTTCAAAAACCCTTTGAAAGACTGTCGTCTTCTAGCTGATTTTTCTTCGCCGCGAAATGGCTCAACCTATGCGCCATTAACCCCGGAGACGCCGCCATGACCCCCTCGCTCCACCTGATCGCCCATATCGATGCCCTCCCCGGCCAGGCCGAGGCGGTGGAAGCCGCCCTGCGCGAGCTGGTGGCCGCCAGCCGCAGCGAACCCGGCTGCCTGCAGTACGACCTGCACCGCGACCGCGCCGACGCGCTGCGCTTCGTCATGCTGGAAACCTGGCGCGACGACGCCGCCCTGGAGGCCCACAAGGCCACCGCCCACTACCGCCATTTCGGCGATGCCCATGGCAGCCGCCTCAAGGGCGTCACCCTCACCCTTCTCGATCGCCTCGCCTGAACCCAGGAGCCCACGATGAAAGCCGTTGCCTATTACCAGTCCCTGCCCATCGACCACGCCGATGCGCTGCAGGACGTCGAACTGCCCGCCCCCATCCCGGGCCCCCGTGACCTGCTGGTGGAGGTCCGCGCCATTTCGGTGAATCCGGTGGACACCAAGATCCGCCGCAACGTGCTGCCGGAGAACGGCCAGGCCAAGGTGCTGGGCTGGGACGTGGCCGGCGTGGTCAAGGCCGTGGGCAGCGACGTGACCCTGTTCCAGCCGGGTGACGAGGTGTTCTACGCCGGCGCCCTGACCCGCCCGGGCGGCAACGCCGAGCTGCACCTCGTTGACGAGCGCATCGTCGGCAAGCGCCCCCGAAGCCTGGACTTCGCCAAGTCCGCCGCCCTGCCGCTGACCGCCATCACCGCCTGGGAGCTGCTGTTCGACCGCCTGGGCATCGCCGAAGGCAAGGCCGACCAGGGCCAGAGCCTGCTCATCGTCGGCGCGGCCGGCGGCGTCGGTTCCATCCTCGTGCAGCTGGCCCGCCAGCTCACCGGGCTGACCGTGATCGGCACCGCCTCGCGGCCGGAAACCCAGGCCTGGGTCCGCGAGCTGGGCGCCCACCACGTGATCGACCACAGCCAGCCCCTGGCCGCCGAACTCAAGCGCATCGGCCTCGACAGCGTCACCCACGTCGCCAGCCTGACCCAGACCGACCAGCACCTGGAACAGCTGGTGGAAGCCCTGGCGCCCCAGGGCAAGCTGGCGCTGATCGACGACCCGGCCGGCCTCGACGTGCTCAAGCTCAAGCGCAAGAGCATCTCGCTGCACTGGGAGTTCATGTACACCCGCTCGATGTTCGAGACCGCCGACATGATCGAACAGCACAGGCTGCTCAACCGCGTCAGCGAGCTGATCGACGCCGGCGTGCTGAAGACCACCTTCGGCGAACACTTCGGCCGCATCGACGCCGCCAACCTCAAGCGCGCCCACGCGCTGCTGGAAAGCGGCAAGGCCAAGGGCAAGATCGTGCTCGAGGGGTTCTGAGAGCGTCGCCTGCCGATGGGGTGTCCACCTGGGCGCCCCATCGCGAATGAATTGGCTATGTCTGCGTTAAGTGTTGCTAGAGGATTTGAGTCCAGCTGATTGCCGAGCTTTGGTGATGTTTCTGGTTTCGCCCACCCGGGCGAGTCCCTTTTAACAATCGCCTTAAAAGGAACCAAAAGGGCTTGCCCCATCATCCGGCCCGACTGCGTCGGGTTCCCTCACTCCATCGCCGCTCGAGGGGGCCGGCGCGATGGGCCATCCATGGCCTGGCGCGCCTCTCGCGGCATCCATGCCGCTCGTCCCCCGGTGCAACGACTGCGTTCGGCCTCCTGGAGGGGCGTTGGCGGCTGCTCCAACTTTCTTCGTCCAGCGCATCGCCATGTGGTGCGCACGGGCTTTCGTAGGATGGTGTAGAGCGAAGCGAAACCCATGCGGTGGAGGCGGCACAAACCCTCAAGCGCCCGGAAAGTACCGTGCTTGAGCGCCTGCATTAAAACCACAACAGCTAACGCCGACAGAGCCAATGAATTTGCTCCCACCGGCGGCGCTGCGCGCCGCTTGGCGACTGAAGTCGCCCCTACAGAAGCGGCAAGCCACCCTGCAAATGCCAGATGCGTGGGTGGAGGTCGCTTTTTACCTCCACCAAGCGGGGCCGGGAATGGCATTTCGTTATGCATGAAGCTCTGCATCGATGGGTTTCGCTGGGCTCGCGGAACGCCGCCCGACCCATCCTACGAATACGTCGATGCTGGCGGGGTGCATATCGTGGGCCCAGCGCCTCCGCCGAACGGTCGTCCACCACCAGTCGGCAATTTGATCCGGGTCATTTTCTGTCATCTACCCGGGTCTACACTGGGGGCTCACTTTCTCAGGGAGAGGGCACCATGAACGTCATAGTCCGACCACTCCGTACCACCCAGGGCAACAGTTGGCAGGTCTGCATGGACCAGCACGCGGTGAGCTTCCGCAGCGAGGCCGAGGCGCAACGCTTCGTCGCCACGCTGGAGGCGCGGCTCAAGGCGCCGCACGTGCTGCCCGAGCTGAAACAGCGGGCTGCGGGCTAGCCGAGCACCGACGGCTGGCCCCGGGTCAGCCGCCAGGTGACCAGCGACGCACACACGGCACCGACGCCGCACAGGCAGATCACCATCGCCATCGGCATCGCCGATCCATCGTGCAACACCCCCACCAGCGCGGCGGCACCCGCCGCCACGCTGAACTGCAGGCTGCCCATCAGCGCCGAGGCGCTGCCGGCATGGCGGCCCTGGCCGGCCATGGCGCTGGCCGAGGCGTTGGGGATGATGATGCCGAGGCTGGCGATGCAGCCGAACAGCGGCACCAGCAATGGCCACAGCGCCTCGGTATGCGCGTGGGCCACCGCCAGCAGCGCCAGCGCGCACGCCAGGTAGAACCACACCACCCGCCGCATCCAGTAGGCCGGCCCGCCGAAGCGCATCAGCCAGGCGTTGACCTGGGCCACCAGGATGAAGCCCAGGGCGTTGCCGCCGAACAGCCAGCCGTAGTGCTCCGCCGGCACGCCGTAGAGCTCGATGAAGACGAAGGGCGAGCCGGCGATGTAGGCGAACATGCCGGCCATGGACAGGCCGCCGGTCATGGCGTAGCCGATGAACACCCCATCCCCCAGCAGGCGCTTGTACTGGCCCAGGGCGCCGCGCAACGGCGGGCGCTCGTCGCCGCTGGTGAGGGTTTCCGGCAGCCAGAGGTAGACGCCGGTCAGCACCAGGGCGCTGAACAGGGTCAGCCCGAAGAAGATCGACGGCCAGCCGAACAGGTCCAGCAGCAGGCCGCCGCCCAGGGGCGCGAGGATCGGCGCCAGGCCCATCACCAGCATCAGTTGCGAGAACACCTTGGCCGAGGTGATGGGGTCGCAGAGATCGCGCACCACCGCCCGTGACACCACCATCCCCGCGCAACCACCCAGGGCCTGGACGAAGCGCGCGCCGATCAGCCATTCCAGGCTCGGTGCCAGGGCGCAGGCCACCGAGGCCAGGGTGAACAGGCTCACCCCCACCAGCAGCGGGATACGCCGGCCGAAGCGGTCGGCGATGGGGCCGTAGAGCAACTGCCCGATGGCCAGGCCGATGAAATAGGACGCCAGGCTCAGCTGCACGTGCTCCACGTCGGTGGAGAAGGCCTGGGCCAGCGCCGGGAAGCTCGGCAGGTAGAAGTCGATGGCCATCGGGCCGAAGGCACTGAGCGACCCGAGGATCAGCAGGATGCGGAAATTCATGGTTCACCTGAAAACAGGGCGCCGCCCCGAGGGCGGCGCCGTGGACTGCAAAAGACCGTGGAGCGATCGCGTGGTTCGATGTTCAGCGAGGCGGGCGCGTCACTCGGCCGCCGGTGCCTTCTTCTTGCGACCCAGCTTGTCGGCGGCGGATTCCACCAGCAGATAGAACATCGGGATGAGGAAGGTTGCCAGCAACGTGGCGGCAAGCATACCGCCAATCACCCCGGTACCGATCGAATGTCGGCTCGCCGAGCCCGCGCCGGTGCTGATGGCCAGGGGCACGCAGCCAAGGATGAAGGCCAGCGAGGTCATGACGATGGGGCGGAAGCGCAGCTTGGCCGCCTCCAGCGAGGACTCGAAGATGCCCTTGCCCTCCTCGCGGCAGAGCACGGCGAACTCGATGATGAGGATGGCGTTCTTCGCCGCCAGGCCGATCAGCGTGACCAGCCCCACCTGGAAGTACACGTCGTTGGACAGCCCGCGCAGCCACACCGCGAGGATGGCGCCGAACACCGCGAAGGGTACGGCGGTGACCACGGCGATGGGCAGGGTCCAGCGCTCGTACTGGGCGGCGAGGATGAGGAACACCAGCACCAGGCCGAAGATGAAGGCCTTGCTGCCCGAGCCCTGGGTGGCCAGTTCCTGGTAGGCCGAGCCGATCCAGCCGATGCTGTAGTCCTCGCCCAGCACCTCGTCCGCCACCTCCTGCATGGCCGCCAGGGCCTGGCCGGAGCTGTAGCCCGGCGCCGGGCCGCCGAGGATCTTCGCCGCCGGGTAGACGTTGAAGCGCGCGTAGGAGTCCGGCCCGAGGATGCGCTGCACCCGCACCAGGGACGACAGCGGCACCAGGTCGCCGGAAGCCGAGCGCACGTAGACCTGGCTGAGGTCCTCGGGCTTGCGGCGGAACTCGGACTCCGCCTGCAGGCTGACCTGCCAGGTGCGCCCATAGAGGGTGAAGTCGTTGACGTAGTAGCTGCCGAAGGTGGATTGCATGGCGGTGAACACATCGTTCACCGCCACCCCCAGGGCGCGGGCCTTGGTGCGGTCGAGGTCGACGTAGTACTGCGGCACGTTGGCGTTGAAGGTGGTGTTGACCCCCACCAGTTCCGGGCGCTTGGAGATGGCGCCGATGAACTTGGTGACCGTCTCCTCCAGCTGCGCGACGCTGCCGCCGGAGCGGTCCTGGATGTACGCCTCGAAGCCGCCGGTGGTGCTCATGCCGGTGATCGGCGGCGGGTTGAAGGTCATCACCACGCCGTCTTTCTGCCCGGCGCCCATGGCCATGAAGGCCGGTGGCAGGTTGCGCGCATCCAGCTCGTCGGTGGTGCGCTCCTTCCAGTCCTTCAATGGCACGAAGGACACCCCGGCGTTGCTGCGGGTGCCGAAGGTGAGCACGTCGAAGCCGGCGAAGGTGACCACGTCCTGCACCGCCGGGTGCTTCATCAACTGCTGGGTCACCGCGCTGGTGACCTCCTCGGTGCGGGTCAGGGAGGCGGCCGGCGGCAGGAAGTAGGCGTTGATCACGTAACCCTGGTCTTCATCCGGCACCAGCGAGCCGGGCACCCGGCCGAACAGCATGACCATCAGCGCGATCATCCCGCCGAACAGCAGCAGGCCGATGACGCTGCGCTTGAGGAAGAAGCGCACGCCGGCGGTGTAGCCGTCGGTGGCGCGATCGAAGAAGCGGTTGAACCAGCGGAACGGCGCCGCCGGCTCCTCGTGGGTGGGCTTGAGCAGCAGGGCGCAGAGCGCCGGCGACAGGGTCAGCGCGACGATGCCGGAGATCACCACCGACACCGCGATGGTGATCGCGAACTGCTTGTACATCTGCCCCGCCAGGCCGCCGAGGAAACCCACCGGGATGAACACCGCGCAGAGCACCAGGACGATGGCGACGATGGGACCGGTGACTTCCTCCATGGCCTTGATCGAGGCCTCGCGCGGGCCGAGCTTCTCGGTGCGCATCACCCGCTCGACGTTCTCCAGCACCACGATGGCATCGTCCACCACGATGCCGATGGCCAGCACCATGCCGAACAGGGTCAGCAGGTTGATCGAGAACCCGAGCATGTACATGCCGGCGAAGGTGCCGATCAGCGACACCGGGATGGCCAGCACCGGGATCAGCGTGGCGCGCCAGTTCTGCAGGAAGATGAAGACCACCAGCATCACCAGCACCAGGGCCTCGACGAAGGTGTGGATAACCTCCTCGATGGAGACCTTGACGAACTTGGTGGTGTCGTAGGGGATCTTGTAGGCGATGCCGTCGGGGAAGCGCTTCTCCAGGCGCTTCATGGTGTTCTCCACCGCCTCGGCGGTGTCCAGGGCGTTGGCACCGGGTTGCAGGTAGATGCCGAAGGCGGCGTTCTGCTGGCCATTCAGCGAGGTCATCAGCGAATAGTCCTGGGCGCCCAGTTCGACCCGCGCCACGTCCTTGAGCAGCAGGCTGGCGCCGGTGGAGTCGGTGCGCAGGATGACGCTCTCGAACTCCTTGGGTTCGGTGAAACGGCCCTTGGTGGTGACGGTGTAGGTGAAGTCCTGGGGCTGGTTCAGGGGCTGCTTGCCGAAGCTGCCGGCGGCGAACTGGGAGTTCTGTTCCTGGATGGCCTTGACCACGTCGCTGGGAGTCAGGTCGTACTGCGCCAGCTTGTCCGGCCGCAGCCAGATGCGCATGGAGTAGTCCTTGGAACCGAACTGGCTGGCGTCACCGACGCCGGGGATGCGCTTGAGCTCGTCGATCACGTTGATCAGCGCGTAGTTGCTGATGTAGATCGGGTCGCGGGAGTCATCCGGGGAGAACAGCGTGACCACCTGGAGGATGTCGGAGGATTTCTTCTCCACCTTCACCCCTTGCCGGCGCACCTCCTCGGGCAGTTTGGCCAGGGCGGCCTGGACCTTGTTGTTGACGTCGATGGTGGCCTGGTCCGGGTCGGTGCCCACCTGGAAGTACACGGTCAGGCTCATGGCGCCGTTGCTGTCGGAGTTGGACAGCTGGTAGATCATGCCCTGCACGCCGTTGATCTCCTGCTCCAGCGGCGCCGCCACGGTTTCGGCGATGACCTGGGAGCTGGCGCCCGGGTAGCTGGCGGTGACCGAGACCTGCGGCGGCAGGATCTCCGGGTACTGGGCGATGGGCAGCGCGCGCATGGCCGCGAGGCCGCCGAGGATGATGACGATGGAGATGACCGCGGCGAACACCGGGCGGTCGATGAAGAAGCGTGAGATCACGGCGGACGCTCCTCAGGATTGTTGCGGCTGGTCGGCGGGCTTGTCCTTCGCTTCGACGGCCTTGACCGGCGAATCGGGCCTGACCTTGGGCAGGCCCTCGACTATCACCCGGTCGCCTTCGGCGATGCCGGACTCGATGACCCAGCGCCCCTCGGAGGTGTCGCCGGTCTTGACCTCGCGCATGCGCGCCACGCCGTCCTTGTCCACCACGTAGACGAAGGTGCCGCGCGGCCCCTGGGCCAGGGCGCGCTCGGGCACGGTGATCGCCTTGGGCCGGCTCAGCCCCTTGACCAGCACCCGCACGAACTGCCCGGGCAGCAGCTTCTGCTCGGGGTTGGGCACCACGGCGCGGGCACTGACGGTGCCGGTGCCGGTGTTGACGAAGCTGTCGGTGAAGTCGACGCGGCCTTCCAGCGGGTAGGTGGAGCCATCGCCGAACTTGAGCACGGCGGCCATCTTGCCGCCCTCGGGCAGGGTCAGCTTGCCGGTCTGCACGTCCTCGCGGATGCGCTCGGCCTCGGTGTCCGGGTAGCCGAAGTTGACGTAGATGGGGTCGAGCTGGGTGAGTTGGGTGAGCAGGCTGGAATTGGGATCACCGGCCACCACCAGGCTGCCCTCGGAGCGGGTCTCCTTGCTGGTCATGCCGGTGATGGGCGCCTTCACCGTGGTGTAGTCGAGGTCGATCTGCTTGGCCTGCACGTTGGCTTCGGCGGCCTGCACGTTGGCCTTGCTCTGTTCGTAGTTGGAGACGGCATTGTCCAGCTCGCTCTCGCTGGCGAAGCCCTTCTTCTGCAGTTCGCGGATGCGCTTGAGGTCGCGCTCGGTCTGGCGGTAGCGCGCCTGCTCCTGGGCCAGGGCGCCCTTGGCGCTGCCGAGGGCGGCCTGGTAGGTGCGCGGGTCGATGCGGAACAGCACCTGGCCGCGCTGCACCTTGCTGCCCTCCTGGTAGGTGCGCTCCTGGAGGATGCCGCTGACCTGGGCGCGCACTTCCACCTCGCGATAGCCGGCGGTGCGCCCGGCGTATTCCAGGGTCATCGGCAGGGGCGCGGTCTTCACCGTTTCAACCAGCACCTCGGGTGGCGGTGGTGCCGCCTTGGCCGGGGCATCCGCCGCTTCGGCGACCGTGCCCAGGGACATCAGGCCGAAAGCGAAGACGCGCAGCGAAAGGATGAAAGAGGGTGAAAGCGGCATAGTGCGTCTCCATTCCATGACAGCGCCCGATTGGCAAAAACAGGAAACAGGTCAAGGCTGGATACATACGTTCACGCTTGTAAAAGCAGTATCCGACTGCAAAATCGGTAAACTCTGGCCCCCGAACAGAAGCCTAGACAGTATTCGTCCAACTGCTATGCGCAGAACCAAAGAAGAAGCGGAGAAAACCCGCAGCGATATCCTGGCTGCCGCCGAGGTGCTCTTCCTCGAGAACGGTGTCGCCCACACGTCCCTCGAGCAGATCGCCCGGGCGGCGGGCGTCACCCGTGGCGCCGTTTACTGGCACTTCCAGAACAAGGCCCACCTGTTCCACGAGATGCTCAACCAGGTGCGCCTGCCCCCGGAGCAGATGGCCCAGCGCCTGCACGGCGCCGAAGGCCGCGACCTGCTGCAGTCGCTGCTGGAGCTGTGCGTGGAGGCCATCACCAGCCTGGCCCTGGACGAGCAGCGCCATCGCATCTTCAACATCCTCCTGCACCGCTGCGAGTTCACCGAGGAACTGCGCGAGGCGGAGGATCGCCACAACGCCTTCGTCAATCAGTTCATCGACCTGTGCGAGGAGCTCTTCGCCCGCCCCGGCTGCGTCGAGCGGCTGATGGACGGCCTCACCCCGCGCCTGGCCTCGCGCGCGTTGCACGCGCAGGTGATCGGGCTGTTCACCGACTGGACGCGCGACCCCGAGCTGTTCGATCCACAGCGCGAGGCCGGCATCCTGGTCGGCACCCTGTTCCGCGGCATGTTCCGCGACTGGGACCAGGGCGCCTGAGGACGGGTCAGGCCGCCGCGGCCTGGTAGCCCTCCTCGCGGATCGCCGCCAGGACCTCGTCCAGGGACAGCCGGCTGGCCACCCGCACCTCGCCGGCACCCAGGTCCACCTGGACTTCCGCCGCCGGGTCGCGGGCCTGCAGCGACTGGGTGATGGCGCGGACGCAGTGGCCGCAGGACATGCCGCTTACCTTGAGAATCTGCATGGTTCAACTCCTGAGTTGATGGGTCTGGAATCAGTCTCGGGCTTGCCACGGTGGCAAAGTCAAGCGCGCCGCGATCCCCTACACTCAAGCCATGCCGTTCCGGAGTCGCCGCCATGTCCCCCAGCCGTTTCTGCCTGCTCGCCCTGCTCACCCTCGCCGGCCCCGCCAGCGCGCAATCCCCCATCGACTACAGCGTGCTGATCGTCACCCGCGAACGGGTCGAGCTGCCCACCAGCTGCGACGTCGGCCTGTACCTGCAGGACCAGCTCGCCGCACGCCTGGTGCAGGGCGAGAGCATTGCCGTCAACCTGCAACCGGGCCCGGTTTCCATCCGCCTCGGCCTGCTCGGCCCCGGCCGCTGCAAGCCCGGCATCGAGCAGCAGCGCCAGCAGTCCATCAGCCTGGAGGCCGGCGAGGTGCGCAAATACCGCCTGGCGATGAACACCTCCGGCCTGTACCTGACGCCGGCGCTGTCCAATCCCTGAACCAGGCCCCGGTCCCGGGCTGAAGCCCGGGCTACCTGATGCGGCGGTGCCGGGCCATTGCGGGTGAATCCGCTTCCACCAAAAAGCCTGTGCTCATGGGGAGATCGCCGGGCGAATGAATTGGCTCTGTCTGCGTTAAGTGTTGCTAGAGGATTTGAGTCCAGCTGATTGCCGAGTTCTGGTGATGTTTCTGGTTTCGCCCACCCGGGCGAGTCTCTTTTGGCAGTCGCCCTGTATAGACCGGAGACATGGTGGACACATGTGCGGGGACATGGTTGACACATTATGGTCCGTAGTCAGGGTTGTTCAGGTCGATAGTTCGTAGAAATTGATGGCAGAAGTACACGTCGTACAACACCTCGCTTTCAGGCCTGGGACGTATAGCGATCAGGTGCCCAGCAAGCCCCTTGGCGATGCGGAAGTAGTGTTTTCTAAAGCGGAATCGGCTGTGATAAACCTTTGTCACTTCGTCATCCAGGGCATATTCGAAGTCCTCCAGTTTTTCTGGAAATGGCCAGGGGCTTGTGCGGTATCGCTCCATGGGAACCTGATAGCCCAGCGCTTCGTGGGGCCGTTGAAGGTTGTAGATCTCCCTCCATTGATCGAAAGCAGCCTGGGCTTCGATCAAGTCGTGAAAGTGCTTTCCCTTGAGTACTTCAGCTTTGAGCGCGCGATGAAAGCGCTCGTTTTTGCCATTGGTTTGTGGATGGTAAGGCCGGCTGAAGCTCAGGCGAATGCCCAGCCGGACCAGCCAAACACCCAGCTCGGATAGTTCACCCGGATTACGTGGCGAGCCCCAAGGGGAGCCGTTATCGGTGTTGATTCGGGCAGGCAAACCATAGCGGCGGAAGACTTCGCTCAGCTTTTCCTGAACCGTTTCCTTGCGCTCATTGGCGCAGGCCTGGATCGCCAGGTTGAAGCGGGAATGGTCATCCACAACCGTCAACGGATGACACTGGCCTTGCTGGGTCGGAAAGTAGCCCTTGAAATCCATCTGCCAGAGGTCATTGGGGGCCTCGTGCTCGAAGCGCTGCCAGGGCTTCTTGGCTTCCTTTTCAGGCGGCAGGATCAGCAGATGGCGGTGCAGGACGTTAGTCACAGTGCTGGGGGCAATACCGCAGTTAAGGACATGGCTGATCTTGCGTCCGCCCCACGCAGGATGCGCCTGACGCAACGCAACCACCTCCGTTTCCAGCGCGGGAGGGGTCCGCTTGGGGCTATTGAGCGGCCGGCGGGATTTCTCGTGCAGGCCATCTCTCCCGCTCTGTTCGTATCGCTTAAGCCACTTGTAAGCCGTTTGCGGGCTGATACCGAAGCGTCGGCACAGTTCTCGCCTGTTGCTGTCAGGCTGTAAGGCCAACGC
This sequence comes from Pseudomonas solani, assembly GCF_026072635.1. NCBI lineage: Bacteria > Pseudomonadati > Pseudomonadota > Gammaproteobacteria > Pseudomonadales > Pseudomonadaceae > Pseudomonas > Pseudomonas solani. Next base: position 1,410,037 of record NZ_AP023081.1, read on the forward strand.
AATGAATTCCTCTTTCAAGCTCATGGCGTCTCTCGTGTTCCAAGGCATGGTATGGATCCCCGGCAAGGCAGCTCGCCGGAAAGTGTCAACCATGTCTCCGTACACCTGTCAGCTATGTCCTCGGTCTATACACCAGTCGCCCCAAAAGAAACCAAAAGGGCTTGCCCCATCATCCGGCCCCGGCTTCGCCGGGGTTCCCTCACTCCATCGCCGCTCTGGGGGCCGGTGCGATGGGCCATCCATGGCCTGGCGCGCCTCTAGCGGCATCCATGCCGCTCGTCCCCCGGCGCAACGACTGCGTTTGGCCTCCTGGAGGGGCGTTGGCGGCTGCTCCAACTTTCTTCGTCCAGCGCATCGCTACGTGGTGCGCACGGGCTTTCGTAGGATGGTGTAGAGCGAAGCGAAACCCATGCGGTGGAGGTGGCAGAAATACCCCGGCGCCCGGAAAGCACCGTGCTTGAGCGCCTGCATTAAAACCACAACAGCTAACGCAGACAGAGCCAATGAATTCGCCCCTACAGAGGGAGCGCTGCGACAACTCGCCGCTTGACCTTGCCCTCGTGTCAAGGTCGATCCTGTGGGCAACCAAGGAGGAATTGCCCATGAATCCATCCGTTTCGTTCGACCTGCCGATTGCCGGGATGACCTGCGCCAGCTGCGCCGGGCGCGTGGAGCGTGCCCTGGCCAAGGTGCCGGGGGTGAAGGCCGCCAGCGTCAACCTGGCCACCGAGCGCGCCCGTATAGAAGCACCGGACGACAGCCTGCCGGCCCTGCGCGCGGCGGTGGAAGGTGCCGGCTACGCGGTGCCCGGCCAGCGCCTGGAACTGGCCATCGACGGCATGACCTGCGCCAGCTGCGTGGGCCGTGTGGAACGCGCCCTGGCCAAGGTGCCGGGGGTGGGCGAGGTGACGGTGAACCTGGCCACCGAGCGCGCCCACCTGCTGTTGCTCGGCGAAGTGGAGCGCAGCACGCTGCTGCAGGCCGTGGAGCGGGCCGGCTACCACGCCCGCACCCTGGATGCCGCGACACCGCCCAGCGACGACACCGCCAGCCGCCTGCGTCGCGAGCGCTGGGCGCTGTGCATTGCCCTGGCCCTGGCGCTGCCCCTGGTGCTGCCGATGCTGCTGGAACCCTTCGGCCTGCACTGGATGCTGCCGGCCTGGGCGCAGTTCGCCCTGGCCACCCCGGTGCAGTTCATCCTCGGTGCGCGCTTCTACCGCGCCGCCTGGAAGGCCGTGCGCGCCGGCGCCGGCAACATGGACCTGCTGGTGGCCATCGGCACCAGCGCCGGCTACGGCCTGAGCCTCTACCAATGGGCCACCGCCCACCCCGGCCACACGCCGCACCTGTACTTCGAAGCCTCGGCGGTGGTCATCGCCCTGGTGCTGCTGGGCAAGTACCTGGAAAGCCGCGCCAAGCGCCAGACCAGCGCCGCCATCCGCGCCCTCGAAGCGCTGCGCCCGGAACGGGCCATCCGCCTGCGCGACGGCCGCGAGGAAGAGGTGGCCATCGCCGAACTGCGCCTGGGCGACGAGGTACTGGTGAAGCCCGGCGAGCGCTTCCCGGTGGACGGCGAGGTGCTGGAAGGCCAGAGCCACGCCGACGAGGCCCTGATCAGCGGTGAAAGCCTGCCGGTGCCCAAGCGCCCCGGCGATAGCGTCACCGGTGGCGCCATCAACGGCGAAGGCCGCCTGCGGGTGCGCACCAGCGCCATCGGCGGCGAGACCGTGCTGGCACGCATCATCCGCCTGGTGGAAGACGCCCAGGCGGCCAAGGCACCGATCCAGAAACTGGTGGACCGGGTCAGCCAGGTGTTCGTCCCGGCGGTGCTGCTGATCGCCCTGGCCACCCTCGGCGGCTGGCTGCTGGCCGGCGCGCCCCTGGAAACCGCGCTGATCAACGCCGTCGCCGTGCTGGTGATCGCCTGCCCCTGCGCCCTCGGCCTGGCCACGCCGACGGCGATCATGGCCGGCACCGGCGTCGCCGCCCGCCACGGCATCCTGATCAAGGACGCCGAGGCCTTGGAGGTCGCCCACGCGGTCACAGCCGTCGCCTTCGACAAGACTGGCACCCTCACCTCCGGCACCCCGCGCATCACCAACCTGAGCGCCGCCGATGGCGACGAAGCCAGCCTGCTGGCACTGGCCGGCGCCCTGCAGCGCGGCAGCGAGCACCCCCTGGCCAAGGCCGTGCTCGACGCTTGCAGCGAGCGTGCCTTGACGGTACCCCAGGTCGCGGACAGCCAATCCCTCACCGGACGCGGTATCCAGGGTGTGGTGGACGGGCGCCTGTTGGCCCTGGGCAACCGTCGCCTGCTGGACGAAAGCACGCTCGACGGCGGTGCCCTGCTGGCCTCCGCCGAGGCCTGGGAGGCCCAGGGCCGCACCCTGTCCTGGCTGCTGGAGCTGCAGCCCCAGGCACGGGTGATCGGCCTGTTCGCCTTCGGCGACAGCCTCAAGGACGGTGCCCGTGAAGCCGTGCAGGCCCTGCGCGAGCGGCATGTCGCCAGCCACCTGATCACCGGCGACAACCGTGGCAGCGCCCGGGTGGTGGCCGAGGCGCTGGGCATCGACGATGTGCACGCCGAAGTGCTGCCAGCGGACAAGGCCGCCGAAGTGGCACGGCTCAAGGCCGGTGGCGCAGTGGTGGCGATGGTCGGCGACGGCATCAACGACGCCCCTGCCCTCGCGGCGGCGGACGTCGGCATCGCCATGGGCGGTGGCACGGACGTGGCCATGCACGCCGCCGGCATCACCCTGATGCGCGGCGACCCGCGCCTGGTGCCCGCCGCCCTGGAGATCGCCCGACGCACCTATGGCAAGATCCGCCAGAACCTGTTCTGGGCCTTCATCTACAACCTGGTGGGCATCCCCCTCGCCGCCGCCGGCATGCTCAACCCGGTGGTCGCCGGCGCCGCGATGGCACTCTCCAGCGTCAGCGTGGTGAGCAACGCCCTGCTGCTGAAGACCTGGAAGCCGGCCGGGGACAAACCCAAGGAAGACTGACGCCAGGACGCTGTTCTGGCAGGGGCGGATTCATTCGCCACGCGCCCCCCACGGGGCGCCCAGACACCTCAACCCGAGAGGACAGATGCATGAACATCGGCCAGGCCGCGAAGAAGAGCGGGCTCACCGCGAAGATGATCCGCTACTACGAATCCATCGGCCTGCTGCCCGAGGCCGGGCGCAGCGACAGCGGCTACCGCCAGTACAGCCAGCAGGACCTGCACAGCCTGGCCTTCATCCGCCGCTCGCGGGACCTGGGCTTCTCCCTGGAGGAGGTCGGCAAGCTGCTGCAGCTATGGCAGGACCGTGGCCGCGCCAGCGCCGACGTCAAGGCACTGGCCCGCGACCACATCGAAGAACTGAACCGCAAGATCGCCGAGCTGGCGGGGCTGCGCGACACCCTGCAGGAACTGGTGGATCACTGCCAGGGCGATCACCGTCCCGACTGCCCGATCCTCAAGGACCTGGAGTCGGGCGGCTGCTGCCACTGACCAGGCGGCCCAGCAGCCCCTTGGGCAGCACGGTGATCGCCAGGCCGACGAAGACGATGACGCAGGCCAGCCAACCGGCCGGGCTCAGCGCCTCGTCCAGCAGCAGCCAGCCGGACAGCAGCCCGGAGATAGGCACCGCCAGGGCGAAGGGGGTGACCAGGCTCGCCGGGTGGCGGCTGAGCAGGAAGCTCCAGATGGCGAAGCCCAGGGTGGTGGCGCCGAAGGCCACAAACAGCAGCGAGCCGTAGCCCACCAGGGTGGCGTGCTCGAAGGCTGCGGCCATCGCCTGCGGCCCCTCGAACACCCAGGACAGCGCCAGCAACGGCAGCGGCGGCACCAGGCTCACCCAGCAGATCAGCCGCAACATGTCGGTGGCGCCCGCGCGCTTGGTGGCGATGTTGGCGAAGGCCCAGGCCAGGGCCGCCACCAGCACCAGCACGAAGGCCAGCAGGCTGTCGCCCATGGGCCGCTCCAGGCCAATCAGCACCAGGCCGGACGCCGCCAGCGCCAGGCCCAGCACCCCGCGCCGGCTGGGCCGCTCGCCCAGCAACAGGGCGGCGATGAGGATGGTGAAGAACACCTGGCTCTGCAGCACCAGGGAGGTGAGCCCCGCGGGCATGCCGATCTTCATGCCGATGAACAGCACGCCGAACTTGAACACCCCCAGCAGCAGGCCGATCTGCACGATGCGCCACAGCGGTGCCGGCATCGGCCCGCGCAGGAACAGCAGCGGCGTGGCCGCCAGGGCGAAACGCAGGGCGCAGAACAGCAGTGGCGGGAATTCAGCCAGGCCGAGCTTGATGATCACGAAATTGACGCCCCAGACCAGGGTCACCAACAGGGCGAGAAGGATGTGCGGCAAGGGCATGGCGGGCACTCGTATAGCGGGCTGGCCACGCTAGCAGGTCATCGGCCGCTTGTATGGATACAGATGCCCGCTAATGGCGGGATACAGGAGCGCCGGCGCAACTCGGGCGCCCATGAAAAAGCCCCCGGCGGCGCATCTACCTGGGTAGACGCCCCGCCGGGGGCTTTCCGGGAACCGGTGCGGGCGCGATCAGCCCTGGGATTGCAGGTAGTTCTGCAGGCCCACGCGGTCGATCAGGCCCAGCTGCTGTTCCAGCCAGTAGGCGTGGTCTTCCTCGGTGTCCTGCAGCTGCAGGGCGAGGATGTCGCGGCTGATGTAGTCCTTGTGCTTCTCGCACAGGGTGATGCCCTTGCTCAGAGCGGCGCGCACGTCGTACTCGAGCTGGAGGTCGGCGCGCAGCATCTCCGGCACAGTGGCGCCCGGGTGGATCGGCTTGGGCGACATGTCCGGGGTGCTTTCGAGGAAGAGGATGCGCTTGAGCAGGGCATCGGCGTGCTCGGTCTCTTCCTCCATCTCGTGGTTGATCCGGTCGAAGAGCTTGGTGAAGCCCCAGTCGGCGTACATGCGCGAGTGCAGGAAGTACTGGTCGCGAGCGGCCAGCTCGCCCCGCAGCAGGTCCTTGAGGTATTCGACTACTTCGGCTTGCCCTTGCATTCGTGTGTTCTCCCCTGCAAACGCGGTGATTCGAGCGCGTAATGGTCCTGCGCGGATCGGCCCCGGTCAAGCGAGCCGATGCCGCAGCCTCAATTCTGCATCCAGGGCGGGGGCGGCGGCTCGTCGCGGGCCTTGTCCTCGTCCTCGTTGAGCAACGCCTGGCGCCGCGCTTCCTCGGCCAGGGCGGCCTTGATCTCGCGCATCACCGAGTCGACATCGGCGGCGTCCTCCGGCTCGTCGAACTGGCCGGTGAGCGGTGTTTCCGGGGTCAGCTTGCCGTCCTCGTAGAGCGCCCACATTTCCTTGGCATAGCGCGTGTAGAGCAATTCCGGGGCGAACTGCCCGAAATACGCGGCCATGTTGCCGACATCACGCTCCAGCATGCGGAACGCGTGGTTGTTGCCGGCGGCATCCACCGCCTGCGGCAGGTCGATGATCACCGGGCCGTAGGGGTCGAGCAGGACGTTGAACTCGGACAGGTCGCCATGGACCAGGCCGGCGCAGAGCATCTTGACGATCTCGCCGATCATGAAGCCGTGGAATTCGCGGGCGTCCTCGGGCGTCAGGTCGACGTCATTGAGGCGCGGTGCGGCATCGCCGTAGCCATCGGTGACCAGCTCCATCAACAGCACGCCATCGAGGAAGTCATAGGGTTTGGGCACGCGCACGCCGGCAGCAGCCAGGCGGAACAGCGCCGCGACCTCGGCGTTCTGCCAGTTCTCTTCCTGTTCCTTGCGCCCGTACTTGGAGCCCTTGGCCATGGCCCGGGCGTCGCGGCTGTTACGCACCTTGCGCCCTTCCTGGTACTCGGCGGCCTGGCGGAAACCGCGCTTGTTGGCCTCCTTGTAGACCTTCGCGCAACGCAACTCGCTGCCACAACGCACAACGTAGACCGACGCTTCCTTACCACTCATCAGGGGCCTGACCACTTCGTCGACCAGGCCGTCTTCCACCAAAGGTTCAATGCGTTTTGGAGTCTTCATGCTGCTTTGTAGCCAATCCTCTGTTTACGGGCGGACATCGTCCGACTTTATACGGCATGCGCGCCCCCGCGACTATCCGCCGCGCTGCAGACTGTGGCGCAGCGCATCCATGGCGTAGCGCACCTTGGCCGGCTGGGCATCGCGGCGCGGGGTGACGATGTGGATGCCGACGGGGTCGGTGCGCCATTCCGGCAGCACCCGCAGCAGGCGACCGCTGGTCAGTTCGTCGCGGATTTCCGGCTCCGGCTGCAGCGACAGGCCGAAGCCGGCCAGGGTGAAGCTGCGGGTGGAGAGGATGTTGTTGCACACCACCCGGCTCTCGATGCGCAGGCGCTGCACCTCGCCGCCCGGCCCGTGCAGGGTCACCGGGCCCTGCTGGCGGTCGCTGCCCAGGCTCACCCAATCCAGCGCCAGCAGTTGCTCGGGGCGGGTGACGCCGGGGTGGCGGGCCAGGTAGGCCGGCGCGCAGCACAGCAGCATCGGCCAATCACCGATATGCCGCGCCACCAGGCTGGAGTCCTCCAGCTTGCCGACACGCACCGCCATGTCGATGCGCTGCTCCACCAGGTCGATCTGTTCGTCGTGGAAGAACAGCCGCAGGCTCAGCCCGGGGTGCGCCTCCAGCAGCGGTGCCAGGGCGTCGGTCATGAAGCGCCCGGAAAAGCCCACCGGGGCGGCGATGCGCAACTCCCCCACCGGCGCATCACGCAGCTCGGCCAAGCGCTGCTCGGCCTGCTGCGCCAGCTCCAGCACCTGCGCACAACTGCGGTAGAACAGGCTGCCGGCCTCGGTGAGGGTGAGCTTGCGGGTGGTGCGGTGGAGCAGGCTGACCCGGGTCGACTCCTCCAGCTTGCGGATCTGCTGGCTGACCGCCGAGGCGCTCATGCCCAGGGCTTCCCCGGCCGCCACCATCGAGCCTTTCTCCACCACCGTGGCGAACACCGCCATGCGCTTGAGCTGCTCCATTCGTAAGCACCGCTTAATTGTGAAAGCGCTTTCTGCCACTTTTTCCGTCGATTATCCAGCAGCAATGATGCAGCACCTCGAATCACTCACCCAGCTCCAGGAGAACAGCATGAAGATCGCCCTTATCGGTGCCAGCGGTTTCGTCGGTTCCGCCGTACTCGCCGAAGCCCTGCAACGCGGCCACCAGGTCACCGCCCTGGTGCGCCACCCGGAAAAGCTCGCCGCCCACCAACACCTGAAGGCGCTGCAGGCCGACATCCACGACGCGGCCGCCACCGCGTCGCAACTGGCCGGGCATGACGCCGTCGTCCACGCCTTCAACCCCGGCTGGGGCCGCGAGGACATCCGCGAGCAGTTCATCGCCGGCACCCGCTCGATCTTCGCCGCCACCAATCAGTCCGGCGTCCGCCGCCTGCTGGTGGTCGGCGGTGCCGGCAGCCTCTACGTCGCCCCCGGCGTGCAGCTGATCGACACCCCGCACTTCCCCGCCGAATACAAGGAAGGCGCCGAAGGCGCGCGCCAGGCACTGAACCTGATCCAGGCCGAAACCGCCCTGGACTGGAGCTTCATCTCGCCGCCCGCGCTGCTGCAGCCCGGTGAACGCACCGGCCGCTTCCGCATCGGCGGCAACGAACTGCTGATGGACGGCGACCACCCGGCCAGCGTCTCGGTGGCCGACCTGGCCGTGGCCATCGTCGACGAGCTGGAAAACCCGCAGCACATCCGCCAGCGCTTCACCGTCGGCTACTGATCCCGGCGCAGGGTGGGCCCGCTTCCGGCGGCCCACCGCATCCCCTTATCCACAAGGAGCAGCCCATGAGCCTCACCGCCTCCGCGCACGTCGTCACCGACACCCCGGCGCGCTATATCAGTCGCCTGTGCAAGCACTTCGCCCACCGCATCCCGGTCAGCTTCGACGAGCACCAGGGGCGCATCGAGTTCGACTTCGGCATCGGCCTGCTGCACGCCGAAGCCGGCGGCCTGACCCTCAAGGTCGAAGCCGCCGACACGGCGAACCTGGAAAAGATGAAGGACGTGATCGCCAGCCACTTCGAACGCTTCGCCTGGCAGGAGGCGCTGCAGCTCGACTGGCGCTGAGCCTCACTCCGGCAACGTCAGCTCGATGCTCTCGGCGATGGAGTCTTCCAGGCGCTGCAATTCGCCGTCGATGGCGGCGCGGCTATCGGCGTGGCGCTGGGCGATGAGGGCGAAGCCGTCGGCCACTTCGAGGAAGGCCATCACCACCAGCGGGTCGAACTCGCTGCCGCTGCCGGCGCTGATGCGCATCACCGCCGCGTCGCCGCTCAGGCTGCTGCGATAGGGGTGGTAGCTGGTAAGCCCGTCGTAGTGGTCCACCACCGCCATCAGGCGCGCCGCGAGGGGTATCTGGTCACCGCGCAGACCCTGTGGATAACCCGAGCCGTCCCAGCGCTCATGGTGCCCGTACTGGATTTCCTTGGCGTAGCCGAGAAAGCTCTGCTCGCTGCCGCCCAGCCGCGCTTCGGCGCGCTCCAGGGCTTCGCGGCCGAGGCGGGTGTGGCTCTGCATCAGGCGCAGGTCGTCGCCTTCCAGCTGCCCGGGGTTGAGCAGCACGCGATCGGGCAGCGCCACCTTGCCGATGTCGTGCAGCAAGGCCGATTTCGCCATCAGGTTGATGCGTTCCTCGGTCAGCTCCTCGGCCATGCCCGGCTGCTGCCGCGCCAGGGCCGTGCCCAGCAGGCGCATGTACAGCTCGATGCGCACCAGGTGGTTGCCGTCGGGGTTGTCGCGCATGTCGGCGAGGCCCGCCAGGGCTTCGATGGTGGCGTCGTGCAGGTGCTGGATCTCGCGGGTGCGGCGGCGCACCTCCAGCTCCAGGTATTCGCTCTTGTCGCGCAGGAAGTCGGCCGTGGCCTTGAGCTGCAGTTGCGCCTGCACCCGCGCCAGGACGATGGGCGGGCTGATGGGCTTGGTGATGTAGTCCACCGCCCCCAGGTCGAAGCCCTTCTGCTCGTCGGCCATTTCGCTGCGGGCGGTGAGGAAGATCACCGGGATATCGCGGGTGACGGCATCGGCCTTGAGCCGCGCGCAGACTTCGTAGCCGTCCATCTCCGGCATCATCACATCGAGCAGGATCAGGTCCGGGCGCATGTGCCCGGCGGCGATCTTCAATGCCTTGGCACCGCTGCCGGCGACCTTGACCCGGTAGCGGTCCATCAGCAGCTCGCTCATCAGCTCGAGGTTGTCCGGGGTGTCGTCCACCACCAGGATCACCTCGCGCTCCGATCTGTCCAGCATGCCGACCATCTGCCGCACCTCGTCAAAGTGAAATGTCGCGTTGCCCCGCCATCTCCCGCAGGACCACCAGCGCCGCCTCGAAATCGTAGCTGCGCACCGCCGACTCCAGCGGCCCGTAACCTTCATTGAAGGCGCTGCGGAGCAATTCCGCCTGTTCCTCGAAGAGCTTGCCGGCGCGCGGGTCGTCGTCCTCGAACAACTGCGCCAGGCGCTTGCACAGGGGCGCCAGGCGCGCCGGGTCGTAGGGGGCGGCGGCCGGTTCCGGTCGCTGCTCGCGCAGCAGCTCGTCGATGGCTCGGACCAGCGCCAGCAGCGGCGGTTCCAGCTCCAGCATCTGGCGCTCCAGCTGGGCCAGGCGCGCCCCCTGATGAATGCTGCGCTCCAGGGCTTCGGCCTGGGCCTGCAGCGCCGTCGCCCCGAGGTTGCCCGCCAGCCCGCGCAGGCTGTGGGCCAGGCGTTCGGCGCTGTCGCGATCGCCATCACCCAGTGCCTGGCGCAGGCTGGCGATGAACGCCCGCTGGCCCCTGGCGAACTTGCCGAGCAAGCCGAGGTAGGCCTGCTGCTTGCCCAGCACCCGGCGCAGGCCGCTGGCGATATCCACCCCCGGCAACACCCAGTCGGGCAGGTTCGCCACCACCGTCTTGGGCGGCTCGCCCGGCCCCCGTGAGCCCCGCAACCAGCGGCTGAGGGTGGCCCACAGTTCCAGGGGCTCGATGGGTTTGCTGACGTGGTCGTTCATGCCCGCCTCGATGCAACGCTCACGGTCGCCGGGCAGGGCGTTGGCGGTCATGGCGATGATCGGCAACTCCAGGAAGCGCGGTTCGCGGCGCAGTTCGCGGGTGGCTTCCAGGCCGTCCATCTCCGGCATCTGCATGTCCATCAGCACCAGCGCGTAGTAGCCCGGCGGCTGCCAGCGCAGGCGGTCGACGGCATCCAGGCCGTTCTCCGCCTGGTCGATGAGCAGGCCGCTTTCCTCCAGCAAGGCGGTGGCCACCTCGCGGTTCAGCGCATGGTCCTCCACCAGCAGCACACGCTGGTTGTCGAAGCGCGGCATGGCGTCCAGCAGCGCGGCGGTGCTGGGTGGCGGCGGGTTGCCCCCACGGCGCCCCAGGCTGGTCAGGGACGCCTCCAGCAGCACCGAGGGGTTGAGTGGCTTGTGCAGCACCTCGTCGATACCGGCCTTGTCGGTCTCCCCCAGGTCATCGAAACCGTGGGCGGTGACCAGCAGCACCCGCGGTGGCTTGCGCAGGCCCAGCCGGTGCAGGCGGCAGGCGGTCTCGACGCCATCCAGGCCGGGCATCTGCCAGTCGATGAAGGCCATTTCGAAGGGGTCGTCCTCGCGCTCCGCCTCGGCCACCCGCAGCAGCGCTTCCTCGCCGGATTGCACCGCCTCCACCCGCAGCGCCAGGCTGGCGAGCATGTCGTTGATCACCTGGCGCGCGGCGTCGTTGTCGTCCACCACCAGCACGCGGCGGTCAAGCAGGTCGGGCTGCAACAACAGCTCATTGGGCTGCCGGGCCGATACCTGCACCGGCAGGCGACACCAGAACAGGCTGCCGATGCCCACCCGGCTGTCGACGCCCACCGCGCCGTCCATGGCCTCGGCCAGGCGCCGGCAGATGGCCAGGCCCAGCCCGGAGCCGCCATAGCGCCGGGTGGTGGAGTTGTCCGCCTGCTGGAAGGATTCGAACAGCCGCCCCTGCTGCTCGGCATCCAGCCCGATGCCGGTGTCGCGCACCGCCAGGTACAGCTCCAGCTCATCGCCACGCCGGTGCTCGCCACGGACGATCACTTCCACCTCGCCCTGTTCGGTGAACTTCACCGCGTTGTTGGCGTAGTTGATGAGGATCTGGCCGATGCGCAACGGGTCGCCCACCAGTTGCAGGGGCAGTTGCGGGTCGATGTTGAACACCAGCTCCAGGCGCTTGCAGGCGGCCTTCTCGCTGATCAGCCCGGAGAGGTTCTCCAGCACCATCTGCAGGTCGAAGTCGATGCGCTCGACGCTCAGCTTGCCGGCCTCGATACGGGAGAAATCGAGGATGTCGTTGATCACCCCCATCAGGTGCTGGCTGGCCTGCTGGATCTTGCCCAGGTACTCGCGCTGGCGCGGTTCGGGGTCGGTCTTCAGGGCGAGGTGGGTCATGCCGATGATGGCGTTCATCGGCGTGCGGATCTCATGGCTCATGTTGGCGAGGAAGTCGGCCTTCGTCCGCGCGGCTTCCTCGGCCAGTTCCTTGGCCTGCTCCAGGGCTTCCTCGCTGTGCTTGCGCGCGGTGACGTCGCGGCTGACGCCCACCAGGCCCAGCAACTGGCCCTTGTCGTCGTGGAAGGTGGCGCGCACGGTGTCGAACAGCACCTTGCGCCCATCGCGCTGCACCACCCAGTCCTCGCTCTCGAACGGCAGGCTCAGGGCCAGGGCCGCCTGGTCCTGGATCAGGCGCATGCGCGCCCGCTCGGTGGGCAGCAGCTCGGCATCGGTGCGGCCCTGCAAGGCGTCGCGGCTCTGGCCGATGAGATCGGCGAAGGCTTGGTTGGCCCCCAGGTAGCGGCCGTCGGCATCCTTGAACCAGATCGGGTCGGGAATGGCATTGACCAGCGCCAGCAGGGTGCTGCGCTGGCGTTCGGCCTCGGCTTCGGCACGGCAGCGCTCCTCCACCTGCACCGCCAGGCGACGGTTCCACAGCAGCACGAAGCCCACCAGGACGATCACCCCCAGGGCGAACGGCCAGCCCACCTCGGCGGCCTTGCGCCAGTTGAATTCGGTGAGCGGCGGCAGCCAGCGATCCATGATCGCCTCGCGCTCCTCGCGGTCGATGCTGGCCAGGGCGTGGTCGATCAGGCCGGCCAGCTGCGGCCAGTCGCGGCGCACGCCGAAATGCAGCTCGCTGCTGCCCAGGCCGGATTCGCCGCGCAGCTCCAGGTTGCTCAGGTTGAACTGCCGGATCAGGTAGCTGGCGACGATCATGTTGCCCACGTAGCCGTCGGCACGCCCGGACGACACCGCCCGCAGCGCCGCCTCGGTGTCGGCGGTCTCCACCAGCAGCACCCCCGGCGCACGCTCACGGAGCATGGCCTGCACCGCATAGCCGCGTTCCACCGCCACGCGCTTGCCGGCCAGGTCGGCCACCCCCTGGAGGACGCTTTCGCGGCGGGTGAAAAGCAGGCTGGTGCTGATCAGGTAGGGCTCGCTGAAGGCTGCCCAGCTCTGCCGCGCTGGGAGCCTGGCCATGGACGGCAGCACATCCACGCGGCGCTCACGCAGGGCGTCCTGGGCTTGCTGCCAGTCATCGAAATAGACCGGCTCGATACCCAGCCCGAGGCGCTCGCCCACCAGGCGCAGGAAGTCGGCGCTGATGCCCTGGTAGCTGCCGTCGGACTCCATCAGGTCGAAGGGCGGCCAGCCATGGCGCGGTACCCCCACGCGGATGCGCGGATGGTCCTGCAGCCAGGCGGCCTCGTCGGCGTCGAACTCGAGCCGCTCGTTTCCGCCCAGGGCCAAGGATGCCAGCAGCATCAGCAGCAGCCATAAAGAGGCACGCAACATGGGTCTTTCCTTGTGCTCGTCCACCGCAGTTCAGCTTAGCCAGCGGCCGGTGGTTGGAAAGGTGAGGTGCCGAGTTCAGTGGCGCCGAGCGCCGAGCGCGCCTGCAACTCCGCTCGGTGGACCGGTGAAGCGGGGTCCACCCTACAAGCCGCCAGCCAGCCGGAGAGCCCCGAACAGGGGGGAGGCGTTGAGCCTCAGCGAAACAGCTCACCCGGCGTGACGCCGAACAGGCCCTTGAAGGCGGCGATGAAGGCCGAGGGCGAGTCGTAGCCGCTGCCGAGGGCGACCTGGGTGACGCTGTGGCCCTGCTCCAGCGGTTGCAGGGCGGCGAGCAGGCGCAGGCGTTGGCGCCATTGGCGGAAGCTGAGGCCGGTCTCGCGCTGGAAGGCGCGCATCAGGGTCTTTTCCGAGGTGGCCAGCAGGCTGGCCCATTCACCCAGGGGGCGGGCCAGGTCGGGCTGCGCCACCAGTTCGTTGCACAGGCGCAGCAGGCGCGGCTCGGCGGGCATGGGCAGGGAGAAGCCCGCCTCCGGCAAGGCGCGCAGCTGATCCAGCAGCACCGCCACCAGGCGCGCTTCGGCGCAGTCGCCCTCTGGGTATTCCACCGGCAGCTCGCAGAAGCCCTTGATCAGCTCGCGGGCCAGCGGCGTCACCTCCAGCACCCGGCAATGGTCCGGTGCCCAGGCGCAGGCGTCGCCGCGCACGTAGAGGCTGCGCATCTCGGCATTCATCGAGGTGACCACTTCGTGCTCCAGCCCGGCCGGCACCCAGATCGCCCAGTGCGGCGGGGCGAAGAAGCTGCCCGCGGCAGTGTGCACGCCGAGCACGCCACTGATGGCGTAGGAGAGCTGCACCCAGTCGTGGCTGTGGCGCGCCGTCCAGGAGCCGGCGCGCAGGCTTTCCACCCGCGCATAGAGCGGCCGGGGCAGCACGTCGAGGCTGGGAATGCTGCGTTGCAGGTCGATCTGTCCGTTTGGCGACATCTTCTGATCCGCTGTCGTTAGACGGTCGGATTCTGCGCCCGTTAACCTGCGGCCTCAATCCCGTTCGCTGCACGGAGGCCCCATGTCGGCACTCAAACCCCTCAAGCGCCTGGTCACCGACTGGTTCCTCGGCGGCATGCTCGTGGCCGTGGCACTGGCCTGGCTGTTCCCGGACATCGGCCGCCACGGCGGCGTGCTGCATGCCGAGAGCCTGATCAACGCCGGGGTGTTCCTGGTGTTCTTCCTGCACGGCATCAACCTGTCCACCGAGCAGATCCGCAAGGGCCTGAGCAACTGGCGCCTGCACATCATGGTGCAGGTCTTTACCTTCGCCCTGTTCCCGCTGGTGTGGCTGGCGGTGGACAGGCTGTTCGGCAAGCAACTGCCGCCGGCCCTGATGCTGGGCTTCTTCTACCTCTGCGCCCTGCCCTCGACCATCTCCTCGTCGGTGGCGCTGACCGGCAGCGCCGGCGGCAATGTGCCGGCGGCCATTCTCAATGCCAGCCTGTCGAGCCTGCTGGGGGTGTTCCTGACGCCCTGGCTGATCAGCCTGGTGGCTGACGCCAATGGCGGCATCGACCTGGGCAAGACGCTGATCGACCTGAGCCTGCTGCTGCTTCTGCCGCTGGTACTGGGCCAGGCGCTGCGCCCGCTGTGGGGCACGTTCTTCGCCCGCTACAAGCGCTACACGGCAGTGTTCGACAAGCTGGTGATCCTGCTGCTGGTGTTCGCCTCGTTCAGCGATTCGGTGGCCGGCGGCATCTGGCAACAACAAGGGCCGGAAACCCTGGTCATCGCCTTCGTCGGCAGCGCCCTGCTGCTGGCGCTGATGCTCTGGGCCACCACCCGCTCGGCGCGGGCGCTGGGTTTCAACCACGAGGACGAGATCGCCGCGGTGTTCTGCGCCACCAAGAAGTCCCTGGCGGCCGGCGCGCCCATGGCGGCGATCATCTTCGGCGCCAACCCGGCGCTGGGCCTGATCCTGCTGCCGATCATGCTCTACCACCAGATGCAGCTGATCGTCTGCTCGGTGATGGCCGAGCGCTATGCCAACCGTGGCCGCGAACTGAGCCAGGCGCAGGCGAGCGCGGCCTGACACCCACCCTCGAAAAGCACGCGAAAAAAAAGGGCGGCCCAACCTGTGGGCCGCCCTAAATCACGGAGTTGCATACATCACGCGGCCAGCGATGAATTGCGGCCGCGGGTATTGGATTACTTTTCGATGATCGCGGTCACACCTTGTCCGCCTGCAGCGCAGATCGAGATCAGCCCGCGACCCTTTTCCGCCACCGAAAGCAGCTTGGCCAGGTTGGCGACGATGCGCCCGCCGGTGGCTGCGAAGGGGTGGCCGGCGGCCAGGGAGCTGCCCTTGACGTTCATCTTGCTGCGATCGATGGAGCCCAGCGGCTGGTCGAGGCCGAGGCGGGTCTTGCAGTAGTCGGCGTCTTCCCAGGCCTTGAGGGTGCAGAGCACCTGGGCGGCGAAGGCCTCGTGGATTTCGTAGTAGTCGAAGTCCTGCAGGGTCAGGCCGTTGCGCGCCAGCAGACGCGGCACCGCATAGACCGGCGCCATCAGCAGGCCTTCCTTGCCACCGACGAAATCCACCGCCGCCGCTTCGCCGTCCTTGAAGTAGGCGAGGATCGGCAGCCCGCGCGCCTTGGCCCACTCCTCGCTGGCCAGCAGCACCACGGAGGCGCCATCGGTGAGCGGGGTGGAGTTGGCGGCGGTCATGGTGCCGCGCGGGCCCTTGTCGAACACCGGCTTGAGGGTGGCGAGCTTCTCCGGATTGATGTCCGCGCGCAGGTTCTGGTCGCGGGTCAGGCCGAGGAAGGGGGTCAGCAGGTCGTTCTGCCAGCCTTCGGCATAGGCCGCGGCGAGCTTCTGGTGGCTGGCCACGGCCAGGGCGTCCTGCTCGTCACGGGGGATGGACCAGGTCTGCGCCATCAGCTCGCAGGACTCGCCCATGGACAGCCCGGTACGCGGCTCGCCGTTACGCGGGATGTGCGGCGCCAGGTGGCGCGGGCGCACCTTGAGCAGGCTCTTGATCTTGTCGCCGGTGGTCTTGCCGCGGTTGGCTTCCAGGAGGATCTTGCGCAGCTCCTCGTGCACGCCGATGGGCGCGTCGGAGGTGGTGTCGACGCCGCCGGCGATGCCGCTGTCGATCTGCCCGAGGGCGATCTTGTTGGCGACCAGGATGGCCGCCTCCAGGCCGGTGCCGCAGGCCTGCTGGATGTCATAGGCGCTGGTTTCCGGCGCCAGGCGCGAGCCCAGCACGCATTCGCGGGCCAGGTTGAAGTCACGGGAATGCTTGAGCACGGCACCGGCGACGAACTCGCCGATGCGCTCGCCGTGCAGGTTGTAGCGCTCCACCAGGCCTTCCAGCGCGCTGGTGAGCATCTGCTGGTTGGTGGCGGTGGCGTACACCGTGTTGGAACGGGCGAACGGAATGCGATTGCCGCCGACGATGGCGACCCGGCGCAGCTGGGTCATGGGTGACTCCTTGCCTGGGGAATGGATTGCGGTGCGCAACGTTGGCGACAAGACTAGCCGCCCGCCTGGCCGTCGCATTGGCCGCCTTGCCAACAGAGTGGTCAACACGGTCAATTGCGCGATTGTGTTGTCTGCGTAGAGTGAGCCCCACTTCATTTATGCGTGCAGGAGCCTGCCCCCATGTCCGACCGTTATCTCGCCTTCGCCAACTCCAACGCCGGCCGACGCCTGGTCGGCGCCCTCGGGCTGCCCGCGCCGATGCGCCTGGAGCGCTGGATGGCGGGCCGCACCCGGCCGGTGGATGGCGCCCTGCTGCTGGGCGGTGAGGGGGCCCTGGCCGAAGCCGCCAGCGGCGTGCTGAACAAGCTCACCGACCAATCCTTCGCCACCGAGGAAGGCCGCTTCGGCCTGACCCGCTGGACCGCCGAGCACGGCCCGAAACTCAAGGCACTGGTGTTCGACGCCAGCGGCCTGACCCGCTTCGAGCAGCTGATCGAGCTGCGCAACTTCTTCCAGCCGGCCTTCAAGGGCCTGGGCAAGTGCCCGCGCGTGGTGGTGCTGGGCCGCCCGCCGGAGTCGCTGAAGGACACCGTGGCCGCCAGCGTGCAGCGCTCCCTGGAAGGCTTCACCCGCTCCCTGGGCAAGGAAATCCGCCGGGGCGGCAACGTGCAGTTGGTGTACGTCGGCAAGGGTGCCGAGGACCAGCTCGAAGGCGCCCTGCGCTTCTTCCTCTCGCCCAAGAGCGCCTATGTTTCCGGCCAGGTGCTGCGCCTCTCGGCCAGCAGTGCCCAGGTCAAGGACTGGAGCCGCCCGCTCAATGGCCTGAAGGCACTGGTCACCGGCGCCTCCCGCGGCATCGGGGCGGCCATCGCCGAAACCCTGGCCCGTGACGGCGCCGACGTGGTGCTGCTGGACGTGCCCCAGGCCAAGGACTCCCTCGACGCCCTGGCCGCGCGCCTGGGCGGGCGTGGCATCGCCCTGGACATCTGCGCCGCCGACGCCGCCGCGCAGCTGGTGGAAGCGCTGGCGGATGGCCTCGACATCGTGGTGCACAACGCCGGCATCACCCGCGACAAGACCCTGGCGAAGATGAGCGATGCCTTCTGGGACTCGGTGATCAACGTCAACCTCAACGCCCCGCAGGTGCTGACCCAGGCCCTGCTCGACGCCGGCAAGCTGCACGACAACGGTCGCGTGGTGCTGATCGCCTCCATCAGCGGCATCGCCGGCAACATGGGCCAGACCAACTACGCGGTGAGCAAGGCCGGCGTCATCGGCCTGGCCCAGGCCTGGGCCCCGGCCCTGGGCAAGCGCGGTATCACCATCAACGCCGTGGCCCCGGGCTTCATCGAAACCCAGATGACCGCCGCCATCCCCCTGACCATCCGCGAAGCCGGCCGCCGCATGAACTCCATGAGCCAGGGTGGCCTGCCCCAGGACGTCGCCGAAGCCGTGGCCTGGTTCGCCCAGCCCAGCTCGGGGTCGTTGACTGGGCAGGTGATGCGCGTTTGTGGGCAAAGTCTGCTTGGAGCGTAAAAGCAGCTGGAAGCTGGAAGCTGGAAGCTGGAAGCTGGAAGAAAGAGCGTTGGGGGCTGGGAGCTGGTTGTCACTTGTAGGGTGGGCTTCAGCCCACCAGCGATGTAACCGGTGGGCTGAAGCCCACCCTACGCGCAGACCCCCGCTTCCAGCTGGCGACAAGCGACAAGAAAAAAGCCGGGACCTGTGTGCCCGGCTTTGACGTTGCGGTGTGATCGGTGGGCTGAAGCCCACCCTACGCGCAGAACCCTGCTTCCAGCTTCAGGCTTCTAGCTTCCAGCTAGTTCCCCGCTGGCTTCCCGCGCCTGCGGAATTCCACCGGCGTCTCCCCCACCCAGCGTTTGAACGCACGGTAGAAGGTGCTCGGTTCGGAGAAGCCGGTGCGCTCGACTATCACTTCGATGCGCTCGTCGGTTTTCAGCAGCAGTTCCTTGGCCAGGCGGCAGCGGTAGTCGGTGACCAGGTCGTTGAAGCGCACGCCGGCCATGGCCAGGCGTTCGCGCAGGCGGCGGGCGGGCATGTTGAGGCGGGCGGCGACCTGTTCCAGGGTCGCGCCGCCGTCCACCAGCAGTTCGCCGATCAATTCACGCACCTTGCGCACCAGGTCCAGACGCTCCACTTCGGCCAGCTGGCGGCGGGCCAGGGATTCGTGCATGCGCAGCAGTTCCGGAGCGGCGTGGCGCGAGGGCTTGTCCAGCACCGCGGCGTCGAACACCAGGGCATAGCGCTCGGCGCCCAGGCGTGCGGGGCAGCCGTACACCGTCTGGTAACGCTCGGCAGCCGCGCCTTCGGTGTGCATCAGTTGCACTTCGCAGGCCTTGAAGTCGCCTTCGGTCAGGGCGTCGAACAGGCGGATCACCGCGCCGGCGAGCATCTCCGGGAAATGGCGGTTGATGCTGGCGTCCTGCCCCAGGGAGAGCACGGCGCGCTCGCCTTCGACTTCCAGGCGCGCGTTGAGGGTGTCGGACAGCAGGCGCACGTAGCGCAGGGCGTGGCGCAGGCCTTCGCCGAAGGTCTCGCTGGAGAGGAAGAGGTATTCGAGCAGCAGCCCGTGGAAGGCCGGCAGGTGCCCGGCCAGGTGCAGGCCGACGTGCTCCTCGGCGCATTCCTCGGCGGCGGCTTTCCAGAACAGAGTCTGCGCCGTATGGGGGAAACGGCCGGCGGGCAGCCCGCCCGGCGGCAGGCCGACACGCACCAGCACCTTGTCAGGGTCGGCACCGCTGGCTCGCAGGGCGTCGATCACCGGGCGCATCAGCGCCACGTCGTCGGTCAGATCACGCATCATTTTCTGAATATTCTTGTTATGCGGGGCGGGGGCCATCTTATGCATCTTCAGGCCCCCCGCTCAAGGCGCGGATAGCGATTGCAGACGGATTGACTCGCCTGCCAGCACAGCCTGCCCCACGGCCAATGCACCCCGCCTGCGGGCGGCTAAGCTGCACCGTTCCGCAACGAGGAGACTGCCCATGGCCACCGACTGGCTCGACCTGCCTGCCCCACCCGCCCTGCCCGGCCTGTTCGCCCGCGCGGCCCTGCGCCGTGGCGCCACCGGCCGCACCCTGCCGGACCTCGGCCTGCGCAGCCAGGTGGACGTGGATGCCCGGCACCTGGCGCGCTACCGGCAGGTCTGCGGCTTCAAGGACAACGGCCAGCTGCCGCCCACCTACCCGCACATCCTCGCCTTCCCGCTGCAGATGCAGCTGCTCACCGACAAGCGCTTCCCCTTCCCGCTGCTGGGCCTGGTGCATCTGGAAAATCGTATCCGCGTATTGCGCACCCTCGGCGGCCTCGGCCCCTTCCGCGTCAGCGTCGCGGTGGAAGGCCTGCGCCCCCACGACAAGGGCGTGACCTTCAGCCTGATCACCCGCCTGGAAGACCAGCTCGGCCTGCTCTGGGAAGGTGACAGCCGCATCCTCTTCCGTGGCATGCGCCTGGACGGCAACGCCCCCGAGCGCGCAGAGAGCGAAGCCCTGCCGTTGGAGGAGATCGACCACTGGCGCGCCCCGGCGGACATCGGCCGGCGTTACGCCAAGGTCGCCGGCGACTACAACCCGATCCACCTGTCGGCGCCCACCGCCAAGCTGTTCGGCTTCCCCCGCGCCATCGCCCATGGCCTGTGGAACAAGGCGCGCACCCTGGCCGCCCTCGCCTCGCGCCTGCCCGATGCCGGCTACGAAGTGGAGGTGCGTTTCCAGAAGCCGGTGCTGCTGCCCGCCGAGGTGCGCCTGCTGGCCAGCGCCCCCGCCGCCGAGGGCCAGTTCGCCCTGCGCGGCAAGGACGACCTGCCGCACATGGCCGGCAGCTGGGGCCCGCTGCAGGGCTGACGGCCGAGGCTTGCGCGGCGCCAGCCGGCGCACCAAGCTATGCGGCTCCAGGAGAGCCGCATGAACCTCGCAGAACTGACCCAACGCCTGCACGCCATCCGTGACCACAACGATTGGCGGCCATTCCACAGCCCGAAGAACCTGGCCATGGCCGCCAGCGTCGAGATGGCCGAACTGGTGGAAATCTTCCAGTGGCTCAGCGAGGACCAGTCCCGCCAGTTGCCCGCCGCCACGCTCGAGCACGCTGGCCAGGAAGTGGGCGACATCGTCCTCTACCTGCTGCTGATGTGCAGCGAACTGGGCATCGACATGGAGCAGGCGGTACGCGCCAAGCTGGCCGACAGCGAGAGGCGCTTCGTCCAATGAGCGCCACGACCACCGACGACCGTCACTTCGACGAACTCGCCACGCGCTTCGCCGAGAAGATCTATGGCGGCGCCAAGGGCGCCATCCGCCTGGCAGTGCTCCAGGCCGACCTCGCCGAAGCCCTGCCCGAGCGCCCGCTGCGGGTGCTGGACGTGGGCGCCGGGCTCGGCCACGTGAGCCTGTGGCTGGCCCAGCGCGGCCACCAGGTCACCCTCGCCGAACCTGCCGAACCCATGCTCGAAGGCGCCCGCGCGCGCTTCGCCGCAGCCAGCGTCGAGGCCACCTTCATCCAGGCGCCCTGGCAGGACCTGCTCGGCCAGTTCACCGAGCCCTACGACCTGGTGCTCTGCCACGCCGTGCTGGAATGGCTCGCCGAGCCCCACGCCATCCTCCCGGTGCTGCACCAGTTGACGGCGCCGGGCGGCTGGTTGTCCCTGGCGTTCTACAATCGGGATGCACTGATCTACCGCAACCTGCTCAAGGGCCATTTCCGCAAGCTGCGACGCAACCGCTTCGCCGGCGAAGGCCAGAGCCTGACCCCGCAGCAACCGCTGGACCCACGGGAACTGGCCGGGCAACTCGAGGGGATGTGGAAGGTCGAAACCCAGAGCGGCGTGCGGGTTTTCCATGACTACATGCCGAGTGAATTCCAGGCCAAGGCCGAGCTGGTCGACCTCCTGGAAATGGAGCTGGCCCACCGTCGCCACCCGAGCTTCATGGGGCTGGGACGGTACCTGCACTGGATCTGCAGACCCCAATAAGAGAGCCCCCACGGGCTCGCCTCGACGGAGGCCCCATGAAACGCACTGCCCTTCCTGTATTCACCGCCCTCGTCCTGCTGGCGCTCGCCGGCTGCCAGAGCGCCAACCCCTACAAGGCCGAATCCAAGCCGATGCCGCCGGCCCCGCCGGAGGCGGCCACCACCTTCGACCGCTCCGCCTACCCGGCGGCCCCGCGCGACTTCGGCCGCTACCGCAACTGGACCTGGCTCAACGGCCGCCTGCCCGCCGGCAACAGCTGGGCGACGCCGGAGCAGATGGTCGACATCGTCAACTCCGGGCTGGACCAGCACGGCCTGCGCCAATCCCGCGAGCCGGCCAGCGCCGACCTCAAGGTCGCCGCCAGCCTGCGGTTCGAGAAGCGCCTGCGCCAGTACAACGATTCCAGCGGCGCCTACTACGGCAACGGCCCCTACCGCGACCAGTACGGCGCCTGGGCCACGGTGCCCCTGGTGCGCACCTACGAGCAGGAAGTGGCGGTGGTCTTCCTGGAGTTCTACGACGCCCGCGACAACCAACCTGTGTGGAGCGGCAGCGCCGAGAGCGACGCCAGCGGCAGCCGCAGCGACCGCACCACCGCACTGCGCGAAGCCATCAAGGAAGCCCTGGACAACTACCCGCCCCGCTGAGCCCAACCGCCCGGTGCCTCCGCCCCTCCCGCCTCACCCGGGGGTGGGCGGAGCGATGCGCCACCCCTCTCCTGCACCATGCCTCTCTCCCGGGCGCGCCACGAACGGAACCGCAACACGCCGTCACGATCCACATGGAAGCAGTCGCGGGCTTGCACGAAATCTTCTTGCCGGCCGCTCTGGCTTGCGCTTGGATAGTGATTCCGGCAGAGGAGATATGACCATGTTCCGCCGTCTGTTCATCGCTTCCACCCTCCTGCTCCTGGCCGCCTGCCAGAGCTACGAGATCAACCGCGATTTCGACCGCAACCGCGACTTCGCCGCCTACCGCAGCTGGAGCTGGAAGGAGCCGGCGCTGCAGTACAGCCCCGACGACCCGCGCATCAAGAGCGACCTCACCGAACAACGCATCCGCGAGGCCGTGGGCCAGCAGCTCGACCAGCGTGGCCTGCGCCCCGCCGCCAATGGCGCCGCCAGCGACCTCAAGGTGCAGAGCTGGCTGATCGTCGACGATCGCCAGCAGCAGGTCACCACCGGCTACGGCGGCTACTGGGGCGGTTACTGGGGCAACTACTGGGGCGGCCCAGCCATGACCGAGACCCGCACCTACGACTACAAGGTCGCCACCATCCAGATCGACCTCTACGACGGCAAGGACGGCAAGCTCGTCTGGCGCGGCAGTGCCGGGCAGATCATGCGCACCGACCCGCCGACCCCGGCCGAGCGCGAGGCCGCCATCCGCGAGACCGTCGCCAAGGTCCTCGCCCAATACCCACCGCACTGACCGAGCATCGATGAGCGCATTCGACACCGTACTCAGCCACCGTCCCGCCCAAGCCGCCGACCTCGACGAGGTCGTCGGCTTCCCCCAGGACCGCGACGAACTGTTCTTCTGCTACCCCAAGGGCATCTGGCCGCTCACCGTCGGCCAGCTCGCCGCGGTGATGGCCGAGCGCCGCGACAACACCGTGGTGCTGCTGGACGGCCGCGTCGCCGGCTTCGCCAACTTCTACCAGTGGCAGCACAACGACTTCTGCGCCCTGGGCAACCTGATGGTCGCCCCCTGGGCCCGTGGCCATGGCGTCGCCCAATACCTGGTGGGCGTCATGGAAAACCTCGCCCGCGAGCACTACCACGCCACCCGCCTGCGCATCTCCTGCTTCAACGCCAACGCCGCCGGGCTGCTGCTCTACACCCGCCTCGGCTACCAACTCAACGGCATCGCCGAACGCCAGGCCCCGGACGGCCAGCGCGTGGCCCTGGTGCTGATGGACCGTGCACTCACCCCAGGCGACTGACCGCCAGACGAGGAACAGGGATGACCCCGCAAACCGATGAACCCACCTTCGACGGCACCCGCTGGAGCAACGCCGACAGCGACCGCATCGAGGTGGTCGACCCGAACCCCGACTGGCCCCAGCGCTACCGCGAGGAGGCCGCCGCCATCAGCGACGCCCTGGGCATCCGCGGCCTGCGCCTGGAGCACTACGGCAGCACCTCGGTGCCCGGCCTCGCCGCCAAACCCATCATCGATATTCTCCTGCTGCCCCCGCCCGAGTACGACTGGCAACGCCTGGTCGCCCCGCTGGAAGCCCTCGGCTACCAGTTCTGGCGCGACAACCCGGCCACCGACCGCATGTTCTTCGTCAAGGGCATGCCACCCAATGGCACAGGCCGCACCCACCACGTGCACGTGATGACCCAGGCCAACGCCGTGCGTCACCTGCTGTTCCGCGACCACCTGCGCGCCCACCCCGAGGACGCCGCCGAATACGCCCGGGTCAAACGCCAGCTCGCCGAGCGCTACCCCACCGACCGCGACGCCTACACCGCCGGCAAGGACGAGGTGGTCGGCGCCATCCTCGGCCGCGCCACGGCGGCCATGCATGAAGCGGGCGGGATACAGGGTGGCGATGAAGGCGGCCCGGTGAAGGGCTGAGTACCACAACACAAAGGACGTGAAGAACATGAAACCGTACTGGATAGTGCTGGCAGCGCTCCCGCTGTCAGGCTGCCCCGCCTATGGGGTCTACGACCGCACCGCTGAACAACCTGTGCTCACCAGCACCTGTTACGCGGTGAAGCTGCCTTCGTTTCTGTTCGAGGCCCGTTGCGCCGACCTGAAGGCAGGCGGGCTTGGAGGGCGTGAATTCTGCCCCGGCATCCAGGCGTTCAATCCTCCACCCCGTATCTACTCCAGCGGCTTCATAGCCCCCTTTGCGTTTCCCAAGTCCTGGGCCGACTACCTGAGCGATAGGGAGAAATGGGATCAGCGGCTTCTGGAAAAGCCGCTGTTCGAAAAACAGTGGACGCTGATCGCTCCGATAGACCCGGGCACCCAGATGAAGATTTCAGGCCTCTACGACTATCCCAAGGGTGAAACCGGCCACGTCTCCATCGTTCGCGCACTGATAACCAGCGGTCCCCATGCAGGCACCAGCGTCGAGCTGACGAGCCCGGGCGACTTCAAAAGTTTGGGCCCTGCGTGGACAACCGTTCCCGACATTGGCAAATCCAACGTGGAGGTCGTGAACACCTACCTGGAGCCCTGCGAGACCCGGCCATAGCGCCGTAGCCCGGGCTTCAGCCCGGGACGCTCCGCAAAGGTGAACCACGCCCGGCCACCCCCCGCCCTGCTTCACGTATGATCCGGCGCCCCGGAAACCGCGCATGCAGGCTCTTCGCAATGCTGGAATGGAACACCCTCAGCCTCAGGCAGCGGGCCTCGGTCATCTGCCTTCTCGGTTTCGTACTGGCCTATGTGCAGATCACCCTGCCCTTCATCCTCGCCCTCACCGATGTAGCGGCGATGCTGCAGAGCCTCTGCGAGCTGCTGGGCTGCATCGCCCTGTTCAGCGCCCTCGCCTTCGACCCGATGATCGCCAGGGGGCAGCTGCTGCAACTGCGCCCCAGCCGCATGCCGCCCTTCTGCAAAGGCCTGTGGATAACCGTCATCCTAATGTTCGGGCTGGGCAACTTCGTCCGGATCATCGGCAACTGATGCCTGGCTAGCAGATACATCGGGAAGCCCCGCTGCTAAGCTTCATTGGCAAAATTTGCCAACAAGGAGCGCTCGAATGAGCACCATGAATATCTCCCTGCCCGAGGCGCTCAAGAACTTCGTCGATGAGCAGGTCAGCCAACGCGGCTACGGCACCAGCAGCGAATATGTGCGCGAGCTGATCCGCAAGGACCAGGACCGCCAGCTCCTGCGTGGTCTGCTACTGGAAGGCGCCACTTCCGCACCTGAAGCCCCGACTGACGAGCATTACTTCGAGGCGCTGCGCAACCGGGTGCGCAACGGCCAGGCATGAAGGCCAGGACGGTCGTTCCACGGGCGCGAGCCAGTCAGGACGTCGACGACATCATTCGCTACTACCTGGGTGAAGACGCCGAGCAGGCGGCACTTGGCTTCATCGACACACTCGAACGCGCCTACAGGCACATCGCTCGTCACCCCGAATCCGGCTCGTCACGCCACGCACACGAGCTCGACCTGCCCGGACTACGCACCTGGGCGCTGAAGCACTTCCCCTATCTGATCTTCTACATCGAGCGCGAAGACAGCATCGATGTGTGGCGAGTGCTGCATGAAGCGCGGGATATCCCGCAGTGGATGCAGGACAGCACGCCATCTGACATCGACTGACCAGCGTCGAAGCACGGGCTACAGCGCCATGCCACCCGACTAGATCGCGGCCAGTGCCGCGACCCGCGATGCCAGGTAGGCATTCCAGGGCACCTTCTGGAAGTTGGTCCTGGGGCTCCCGCCACCTCCGCCATGGTTGACGAAGTTGTTGCTCGGCGCCCAGTACTGGTAGATGTCGCCGCTGGCGAATTCATAGGGGAAGGCCACTTCCTGGGCGTTGCCGAGGGTGCCGCCGCGGCTCCAGTAGGTGGTGCCGATCGGTACCAGGAATACGTAGCAATGACCGTTGAAGCCCCACAGCTGGCCGACCGCCGGGGACTTGGAGGCATTGGCGGGCAGGCCGGCGCCAGCGCAGACCGGGAAGGTGAAGATCATCCGCCCGCCGGCGATGGCCGCGTCGTTTTCATCGACCAGGTACTCGGTGGAGTGGTCCGGGGAGATTCCGCCCCGGTGAACCTCGGAAGGGGTCAGCGCGGTGCCGTGCACGAAGTAGCGGGCGGCGCCGGTCAGGCCCTGCTGCCAGCCGTTCTTCTGTTGGCGGATCAGGTTGCCCCGGGCGCCGGCATAGAGATAGGGAGTCATCGCGTGTCACATCCTTTTGCTGGGGGTTGATCACCCACTCGCAAGATTGCCCTGCAACGTCCACTCAAGACGCCCCGGTCCGGGCTCACGACGATACGGCGGTGCAAAGTTCTGCCAGTGCCAACGGCCCGACAGGGCCTGCAGGAAAAGATAGGCCGCACAGCGCGGGGTGTCGCCCGCCGCTGCGCTTAGCCGACGGGCGTGAAGCGCCTTGACCGAAATGCCCGGCGATGCCGTCAGCCGGGCCGTTCACCGCGCCTGCGCATCTTTCTATGGTGAGGGTCCGCCCCCTCCTCGACGGCCCCCCATGCACAGCCCATCGCCCTACCCGCATCTGCTGTCCCCCTCGACCTCGGCTTCGTCCAGCTGCGCAACCGCGTGGTGATGGGCTCGATGCACACCGGGCTGGAAGATCGCCTGTGGGACTTCGGCAAGCTCGCCGCCTACTACCGCGAGCGCGCCCGGGGCGGCGTGGGGCTGATCATCACCGGCGGTTTCGCACCCAACCGCGAGGGCTGGCTGCTGCCCCTGGGCAGCAGCCTCACCGGCGGCATGGAAGTGCCCGCGCACCGGCGCCTGACCCAGGCGGTGCACGCGGAAGGTGGGCGCATCCTGCTGCAGATCCTCCATGCCGGGCGCTACGGCTATCACCCGCTGGTGGTCTCCGCCTCGCCGGTCAAATCCCCCATCAGCTGGTTCGCCCCGAGGGAGCTGAGCGAGCGCGGCATCGAGAAGACCATCCGCGCCTTCGTGCGCTGCGCGCGCCTGGCCAAGGCGGCGGCCTATGACGGCGTCGAGGTGATGGGCAGCGAGGGCTACCTGCTCAACCAGTTCCTCTGCCCGCGCACCAACCAGCGCCGCGACCGCTGGGGCGGCAGCCTGGAGAACCGCATGCGCCTGGCGCTGGAGATCGTCCGGCGCATCCGCCGCATGGCCGGCGAGCGCTTCATCCTCTGCTACCGCCTGTCGCTGCTGGACCTGGTGGAAGGCGGCAACACCTGGGAGGAGGTGCGCGAGATCGCCCTCGCCCTGCAGGACGCCGGCCTCACCCTGCTCAACACCGGCATCGGCTGGCACGAGTCGCGGGTGCCGACCATCGTCACCTCGGTGCCCCGTGGCGCCTTCGTCGAAGTCACCGCGCGGCTGCGCAAGGAGCTGCGCATCCCGCTGATCGCCAGCAACCGCATCAACACCCCGGAGCTGGCCGAGGCCATCGTCGCAAGCGGCCAGGCGGACCTGGTGTCCATGGCCCGCCCGCTGCTGGCCGACCCGCAGTTCGTGACCAAGGCCGCCGCCGGCAAGGGCGACGAGATCAACACCTGCATCGCCTGCAACCAGGCCTGCCTCGACCATGCCTTCGCCAACCGCCGCGCCAGTTGCCTGGTCAACCCGCGCGCCGTGCACGAAACCGAGCTGCGCTACTCCCGCGCCCGCCAGCACAAGCGCATCGCCGTGGTCGGTGCCGGCCCGGCCGGGCTCTCCGCCGCCTGCGTGGCCGCCGAGCGCGGGCACCGGGTCACCCTGTTCGAGGCCGCCGACTGCATAGGCGGGCAGTTCAACCTGGCCCGGCGCATTCCCGGCAAGGAGGAATTCGACGAGACCCTGCGCTACTTCCGCGTGCGCCTGCAGCGCCTGGGGGTGGAGCTGGTGCTGGGCCGGCGCATCGCCCCCGGCGAACTCAGCGGCCACTACGACGACGTGATAGTCGCCACCGGTGTGCGCCCGCGCCTGCCGGCCATCGACGGCATCCACCATGCCAAGGTGCTCAGCTACCTGCAGGTGCTGCAGGGCGCCCCGGTGGGCCCCCGGGTGGCGCTGATCGGTGCGGGCGGCATCGGCTTCGACCTCGCTGCCTTCCTGCTCCACGACCAGGCGCCGGGCGCGGAACAATGGCTGGCGGACTGGGGCATCGACCTGGCCGCCACCACCCCCGGCGGCCTGGTACCTGCCGAACCGGCACGGCCGCAGCGGGAAATCTGGCTGCTGCAACGCAAGCCCGGCGCACTGGGCAGCGGCCTGGGCAAGACCAGCGGCTGGGTGCACCGCGCCCACCTGGCGCGCAACGGCGTGCGGATGATGGGCGGGGTCAGCTACCAACGCATCGACAACGACGGCCTGCACATCGAAGTGGATGGTAAGGAACAGGTGCTGCCGGTGGACAACGTGGTCATCTGCGCCGGCCAGGAGCCCCTGTGCGAGCTGCAACCGGTGCAGGGCTCCGACCACCTGCGCCTGCACCTGATCGGCGGCGCCCGCCGTGCCGGCGAGTTGGATGCCAAGAGGGCGATCAGGGAAGGCGCGGAGCTGGCGGCGCGGCTCTAGGGGCAGCCTGCCACTCCGCTCGATGGGTTTCGCTGCGCTCTACGCCATCCTACGAAAGCCGCCACCGCACGTACCCGGACCGTAGGTCGGGTGCAACCCGGCGGTTTTATTCGCGGATGAATCCGCTCCCACAAGAGCCCGCTGCCAACAGCCATGTAGTCCGGGCTTCAGCCCGGGACGCGCAGGCTCACAGGTCCCAGTCGGGGTTGTCCTGCAGGCGTTCGGCCAGGTGGTCGAGCAGCAGGCGCAGGGCGGTGGGCATCTGCCGGCGGGTGCCGTAGAGGGCGTAGATGCCCAGCTCCTGGGGCTCGTAGCCGGGCAGCAGGTGCACCAGGGCGCCGGAGCGCAGCTGCGCGGCCACCGAGTAGCGCGGCTGCAGGCTGATGCCCTGGTCGGCGAGTGTGGCTTCCAGCAGCACCATGGATTCGTTGGCACTGAGGCTGCCGTCCACCGACACCGCGCAAGGTTCGCCGTCGCGGAAGAAGGCCCAGAGGCTGCGACCGAAGAAGGAGTAGGTCAGGCAGTTGTGCCGGACCAGGTCCTCGGGGGTGCGCGGCATGCCGTGGCGGGCCAGGTAGGCCGGGGTGGCGCAGACCACCGAGCGGCAGGTGGCGAGCTTGCGTGCCACCAGGTTGGGGTCCAGCTGGTTGGTGATGCGCAGCGCCAGGTCGATGCGTTCCTCGATCAGGTTCACCGCCTGGCTGCTCACCAGCAGGTCGACGCTGACGCCGGGATAGGTCGTCTGGAAGCGGCCGATCTCGTGCACCAGCCAGGCCTGGGCGAAGGACTGGCTGCAGGTGATGCGCAGGCGCCCCTGCGGGGCCTCGCGGCTGTCCCGCCCCAGCCCCTGCATGGCCTCGGCCAGGGCACAGACCTCGCGGCATTGCGGCAGCATCCGCTCGCCGGTGCCGGTCAGGCTCAGGCGCCGGGTGCTGCGGTGCAGCAGGCGCGCACCGGCCCAGTCCTCCAGCGCGGCGAGATGGCGCGAAACCATCGCCCGGGACATTTCCAGGGCGTCGGCGGCGGCGGTCTGGCTGCCCCGCTCCACCACCTCGACGAAGACCCGCATGGCGGTTATCCGGTCCATGACACGCTCGGAATGTGCAACAAAGATGCGCGGATTATGGCGTTTTTAGCTGCACAACGAGCAACTATCCTGATGCCTTTCCATCGAGGACCCCATCATGGCCCCCATCGCTTTCCTGCGCCGCCTCCTGGCCGGCGCCACCCTGATCGCCGCCACCGGCAGCGCCCTGGCCCAGCCCCTGCAACTGCAGGTCTACAACCCCGGCGACAAGGCCGTGTTCCCGGTCACCTCGTCGCTGATCCTCGGCGAGCACGACGCCCTGCTGGTGGACGCGCAGTTCTCCAGCCACGAGGCCGACGAACTGGTGAAACGCATCCAGGCCAGCGGCAAGCGCCTGACCACCATTTTCATCAGCCACGGCGACCCGGACTTCTACTTCGGCCTGGACACCCTGCTGCGCGCCTTCCCCGAGGCCAAGGTGCTGGCCACCGCGCCGACCATCGAGCACATCAAGGCCACCAAGGACCTGAAGCTCGCCTACTGGGGCCCGATCCTCAAGGACGGCGCGCCCAAGGCCCTGGTAGTGCCGCAGCCGCTCAAGGGTGACAGCCTGGAACTGGAAGGCCAGCGCATCGAAGTGATCGGCCTGGACGGCGCCGACCCGGCCCACACCGGCCTGTGGATTCCCTCCCTGCGCACCCAGCTGGGCGGCGTGCTGGTGAGCGGCAACATGCATGTGTGGACCGCCGACTCGCAGAGCGTCGAATCGCGCCGTAACTGGATCGCCGCGCTGGACCGCATCGAAGCGCTGAAGCCCGAGCAGGTGATTCCCGGCCACTACCTGGGCGAGCGCGCCGCCGGCCTCGGCGACCTGCACTTCACCCGTGACTACCTCAAGGCCCTGGAGCAGGAACTGCCCAAGGCGAAGAACGCCGCCGAGCTCACCGCCGCGATGAAGAAGCACTACCCGGGCCTGGCCGGCGAAGCCGACCTCGAACTGAGCGCCAAGGTGCTCAAGGGCGAGATGCAGTGGCCCTGATCCACTGACGACGACAGCCACCGGCGTCGACGGCATACTGTGCGCCCGCCGAAAACCGGAGACTCACATGCCCAGCGCCTGGTGGCTGCTCGCCCTGCCCTTCATCGCCGGTGCCTTCCTGCCCTTGCAGGCCGGCATCAACGGCCTGCTGTCCAAGCAGGTGTCCAGCGTCATGGGCGCCGCGCTGATCTCCTTCCTGGTGGGCACCGTGGCGCTCTTCGCGGTGGCCGCCGTGCAGCGCGAGCTGCCCAGCTTCACGGCGCTGAAGGGGCTCACCTGGTGGCACTGGAGCGGTGGCCTGCTGGGCGCCGTGTTCATCGCCACCGCCGCCTTCGCCGGGCCGCGCATCGGTGCCATGCTGTTCATGGCCCTGGTCCTGGCCGGCCAGTTGAGCATGGCCCTGGTGCTCGACCACTACGGCTGGGCCGGCTACCGCGAAGCGCCCATCAGCCTTGGCAAGATCGCCGGCATGGCCCTGATCATCGGCGGCGTGTGGATGATCCGTCGCGGCTGACGAACTGCGATAGCCATTTGCTGCTATCGCCCGAGGAACGCGATAAGCTCTGCGCATCCAGCCGTATTTGTGATCACAGCACATGACTGACGCAGAGCTGCCGCAACAACCGGAGGGTTTCGCCCTCTGGCGCGAGATCCAGGACACCCGCATCCGCACGCGCCTCGGCGGCCTCTACTACCTGCTGGCCTGGCTGCTTTCCTGGCTGTTCAGCGCAACGCCCCTGCAGTACCTCGGAGTCGGCCTGGCCGGCACCCTGTTCTTCGCCCTGATGATGGCCGGGCGCATCGCCCACGTACCGCCGAAGAACGGCTCGGAGCTGGAACTGCTGGGCTGGCTCAACCGCCACTGGACGCTGATCCTGGCCACCTGCCTGGCCTGGGGCCTGGCCCACGCCTGGCTGCTGCTGAACCCGGACTTCAGCGACTCGCGGATCATCGCCACCCTCAGCACCATCGCCTTCAGCACCGCCATGGCCTTCAACTTCGCCATGCGCCGGGGCCGCGCCGTGGTCGCCATCCTGCTGCTCTACCTGCCGGGCCTGGTGGCCCTGGGCATCCACCCCGAGTCGATGCGCGCGGAGCTGGTGACCCTGGCCTTCTACCTCAGCTACCTGCTGCTGGCCCTGTCGCGCAGCCACCGCGAGTACCAGGGCACCCTGGAACTGGAGCTGCAACTGCTCGAGCAGCGCCAGCGCCTGGACGCCCTGAGCCGCACCGATGGCCTCACCCAGCTGGGCAACCGCTACCAGTTCAACAACCTGTTCCCCGCCATGGTCGCCAGCGCCGCGCGCCAGGGTTCGCCGCTGTCCCTGGTGCTGCTGGACATCGACTTCTTCAAGCGCATCAACGACGAGCACGGCCACGCCATGGGCGACCTGTGCCTGCAGCAGTTCGCCGAACGCATGCGCGAGGTGTTCCGCCGCGACAGCGATGCGCTGCTGCGCCTGGGGGGCGAGGAGTTCGGGGTGTTGATGCCCGAGACCGGGCTGAAACAGGCGTCGAAGCTGGCCGAGGACTTCCGCCGCGACCTGGCGGCCAAGGGCTTCGTGGTGAAGGGCGAAACCCTGCCGCTGACCACCAGCCTCGGCGTCGGCTGCTACGACCCGCAGCGCGACGGTGATGCCGAGGCCTTCTTCAAGCGCGTCGACGACGCGCTCTACCAGGCCAAGGAAAAGGGCCGCGACCGCCTGGAAACGGCCTGAGCCCTTCCTCCGGGCGGCCCGTCAGAGACGGAAGCTGCCCATCTGCCGCGCCAGGTCATCGGCCAGGCGGCTGAGCACTTGGCAATCCTCGCGGCAGGCCCGCACTTCACCGGCGGTGGCACCCGCCAGGTCGGCGATGCCCTGGACGTTGCGGTTGATCTCCTCGGTGACCGACGACTGCTCCTCGGTGGCGGCCGCCACCTGGTGGTTCATGTCGCTGATCTTCTCGATCTGCTCGGTGATCGCCGACAGGGAGCTGCCGGTGCGCTGGCTGGCCTCGACACCGGTGCCGGTGGCCGACTGGCCGGCATGCATGGAGGTCACGGCCGTCTCGGCGCCGGACTTCAGGCGCTGGATCATCTGCTGGATTTCGTCGGTGGACGACTGCGTACGGCTGGCCAGGGTGCGCACCTCGTCGGCCACCACGGCGAAACCACGGCCCATCTCGCCGGCGCGGGCCGCTTCGATGGCGGCGTTGAGCGCCAGCAGGTTGGTCTGCTCGGAGATGCCACGGATCACCGCCAGCACCTGGTCGATGGACGCCACCTGGGTGGCCAGTTCGGTCACCGCGCCCGCGGCGCCGCTGATCTCGCCGGACATGCGCTCGATATGGCCGATGGATTCGCCCACCACCTTGCGCGCCTGCAGCGCCTCGTCGCGGGCCTGCTGCGAGCTGAGGGCGGCGTTGCCGGCGTTGCGGGCGATCTCCTGCACCGTCAGGCCCATCTCGTGCACGGCGGTGGCGACCATGTCGGTCATCTCCTGCTGCTGCACGGCGCGGCCGGCGGTGTTGTCGACTACGGTGGCCACCTGGCCCACGGCGGTACGCAGGCTCTGGCTGGTGGACAGGACTTCGGCGATGAGGCTGCGCTGGCCTTCGAGGAAGCGGTTGAAGCCCCGGGCCAGGTCGCCCAGTTCGTCGGCGCGGTTGTCGTTCAGGCGTCGGGTCAGGTCGCCGCCGCCACCGCCGATCTCCACCAGCGCGGAGGTCACCTGGCGGATCGGCCGCACCAGCCCACGGGCGAGGAACACCACCAGCACCAGGAACAGCAGCGCCACGCCGATGCCCACCAGGCTGGTCATCACCAGCGCCTGGCGCGCCTCGCCGTAGATCTCCGCCTCGGGCACCTCGCTCACCAGCACCCAGTCGATGGACTGCAGCGGCTGCGCCAGGGCCAGGAAGGCCTCGCCATCACGCTCGAAGGTCACGGCCTTGCCCTCGCCTTGCAACAAGTGGCGGGCCGCATCGGCACCGGTCAGCTCCTGCAAGGTGCGGGTGTCGTTGAATTCGGACTGCGGGTGGATCTTCACCTTGCCGTCGGCGCTGGCCAGGTAGACGCGGCCGTTCTGGCCGAAGCGGAAGTTACGGATCAGGTCGCTCATGCCGCTGAGGCTGTAGCCCAGGCCGGCGACGCCCAGGGTCTTGCCGCCGGCGGAGACGCGCTGGTTGATGAACAGGGTCGGCTGGTGGGTGCTGGCGTCGACGTCGATGTCCAGCGAGCGGTCCTTGCTGCCATCGACGAAGCCGTAGAACCAGTTGTTCTCCTGGGGGCCGCGGGTCAGCGTGCGGTTCAGGCCCTTGTCGGTGTAGTAGTTGCCCGAATCCAGCCCCACCAGGAAGGTGGTCAGCGCCTTCTGCTGGCCCTGCACGCCCGACAGGTAGCGGACGAAGTCCGGCTGCCGCGCGGCGTCCTCGCCGGCGCTGAGCCAGTCATGCACCAGGCTGTTCTGGGCGATGCCCTGGGCCGCGGTGAGCGGCTCGGCCAGTACCCGCTCGAGGTCGTTGCGGATCGCCAGCGTGCTTTTGGGCAAGGCTTCACCCACCAGGTAGCGGTCGGTGAGGCGGTTGACCACGGCGGAATAGATTCCGACCACGATGAGGATGCTGGCCAGCAGGGCTGCGCCCATGCTGAGGATCAGCTGCCACTGAATACTGCGTTGCCAGAGGCGCATGGAGGTGTCTCCTTGGAATTTTTATAGGGGCTCGGTGAGGACGGCGGCAGATTGTATACAGAGAATCGGACAATTCATCCGACTGAAATGTACAAGCTGTTATCGCCCAAGGGATATCCCTACTTGAGTCCAAACTCATTCGATCACGCGGAACTCCAGACGAGCGGTAGCGCCGGCTTCGTCCAGCAGGCTCAGCTGGTGCCGGCCGAGGCCTTCGATCACCTGGTCGAAGGCGGCATCGGCGGCGCTTTCACCCAGTGGCTGGCCATCGAGGAACCACCAGCGCCGGCCGCTGCCGCCTAGGGCCGAGAGGCGCACCCGCAGCGGCCCGTCACTGGCCGCCGGGCGCCGCAGCTGCCCGCCGGCGCGGAGGCCGACGATGGTCAGCGGCGCGGCCGCCGGCGGCAGGGGCGGCGGGCAGGTGGGCGAAACCGCCGGCAGCAGCGCCGAACGCCGCTCGCGCCGGGGTAACCAGGGCTCCAGCGGGGCGGGCCAGAGATCGAGGTCGCGGCGCGTGGCGCCCGGGCAGTCCGGCGCGGTGCGCAAGCCTTGGGCGTCCAGCCACAGCGGCTGGCGCAGGCCGAGGCCCAGGGGCTGGTCGGCGGCCTGCAGGGTCGGCGGCACGGTACCGTCGAGGGTCCAGGCGAAGCGCTGGCGGCGGCAGTTGGGGTCGCCCTGGGGCAGCGCCTGCCCGAGGGGCCAGCAGATGGCGGCGATGCCCACCGAGGCGGGCTTTTCATCCAGCGGCTGGGCGAGGCCGCGCTGGACGTCGCGGTTGAGCAGCACGTCGTGCACCTGCACCAGCAAGGGCGCTGCCGAGGCCAGGCCGAACTGGCCGGGCACCGGCGTGCCGTCGGGGCGGCCGATCCATACACCGACCAGGTAGCGCGGCCCCACGCCTATGGCCCAGGCGTCGCGGAAGCCGTAGCTGGTGCCGGTCTTCACCGCCAGCGCCGGGCGCAGCGGTGGCAGCGCGTGCGGGTCACGCTCGGGCTGCGCCTGGCCGGAGAGGATGCGCCGCACGATCCAGGCCGCCCCGGGCGACAGCAGGCGCTTTTCGCGCAGGGCGTCGTCGGGTTGCAGGCGCGGTGCGGCGGCGCGGCCTTGGCGGGCGAAGGCGGCATAGCCCCCCACCAGGTCTTCCAGACGCGCGCCGGCCCCGCCGAGGATCAGTGCCAGGTTCGGCTGCGCCCCCGCCGGCAGCACCAGTGGCAGGCCGGCGCTGCGCAGCTCGCCGGCGAAGCGCTTCGGCCCATAGGCTTCCAGCAGTTGCACGGCGGGCAGGTTGAGGGAGGTGGCCAGGGCGTCGCTGGCCGCCACCGGCCCGCTGAAACCACTGGAGAAGTTGCCGGGGCGGTAGTCGCCATAACGGCGCGGCACGTCCTGCAACAGGGATTCGGAGTGGATCAGCCCGGCGTCCAGGGCCATGCCATAGAGGAAGGGCTTGAGGGTGGAACCCGGCGAGCGCAGGGCGCCGACCATGTCGACATGGCCGAAGCGGCGCGCGTCATCCATCTCCACCGAGCCCAGGTACGCGCGCACCGCCATGGTCGAGTGCTCCACCACCAGGATCGCCGCCGAGGTGCGCTCGGGCAGGCGCGCACGCCAGCCCAGCAGCAGGTCCTCCATGCGCCGTTGCAGGGTCGCGTCCAGGGTGGTGCGGATCAGCGGCGGGCTGCCCGGCCGGTTCAGCCGTCGCGACAGCAGCGGCGCCAGGCTCGGCTCCCGGCGCGGCGCCAGCAGCACCGGTTCTTCCAGTGCCTCGTCCACCGCTACCTGGGGCCAGATGCCGTAGCCGGCGAGGCGCTGCAGCACCTTGTTCCGGGCTTCGGTGGCGCGCTGGGGGTGGCGGTCCGGGCGCAGGCGGCTCGGCGCCTGGGGCAGGACCGCCAGCAAGGCGGCCTCGGCACGGGTCAGTTGGCTCGGCGGTTTGCCCAGGTAGGCCCAGCTCGCCGCAGCCACCCCCTGCAGGGTGCCGCCGAACGGCGCGCGGTCCAGGTAGAGGGTGAGGATTTCGTCCTTGGACAGGTGCCACTCCAGCTGCAGGGTGCGCCACAGCTGGCGCAGCTTGCCGGCGAAGGTGCGCGGGTGCGGGTCGAGCAGCCGCGCCACCTGCATCGACAGGGTGCTGCCACCGGACACCACGCGCCCATCGCTGAAGTTCTGCCAGGCCGCACGGCCCAGGGCCAGCGGGTTGACCCCGGGATGACGGTAGAACCAGCGGTCCTCGTAGCCGAGCAGCGCCTCCAGGTAATAGGGCGAGACCTGCTGCGGGGTTACCGGGTAGCGCCACACGCCTTCGGCATCGGCGAAGCGCCACAGCGGCGTGCCGTCCTCGGCCAGCACCACCCGCGCCTGGTCGTCCGCCGGCAGGGGCAGCGGGAACAGCCGGTCGGCGCCCCCGAGCAGCACAAGGAGCAGCAACGGCAGCGCAACCCAGCGGCGCTTCAGCAGGCGACGGGCACGGTGCAAGGTGGAGGGGAACGACAAGAATGAGGGCTCCGAAGTGGGACCGTGCGACAGGCCGCTTCGAGGCGACCTGATGATGGGTTTCGCTTCGCTCTACCCATCCTACGAATGAGCGGCACGTTCGCGGGAATGACGGCACCTGACCGTCACCCTCGCGAACACGAGGCCTACTCGAATAGCCTCAGCGGGCCTTGACCACCATTTCCTCCGGCGCATCGCCCAGTGCCTGCCATTCCGGGCGGTACATCGACTCCACCTGGGGCGGCGGCACGCGGTAGCGGCCGGGGGTTACGGCGCGGGCCAGGTACAGCAGGTGGGTGCGTTCGTACTCGCGGATATCCACCGCCGCGACGAAGCGGTCGTCACGGAATTCCTGGTGCTTGATCGCGGCGTTCTGCATCGCTTCCTGCCACTCCTTAACCTCGCTGCTGGCGTCCTGCAGGCTGGCGGCGCTCTGCCCCAGGTTCTGGTTCTCCGGCTCCAGGCCGGCGGGCAGCAGGTCCACCACCAGGGCGTCGGGCGCGCGCATCTTGGCCTCGATGCCGATGTGCACCAGCACTAGCTGGCCGCTTTCCAGGTTGCGGATATCCAGCGGCTTGCCGTCCATGCCCAGGTACTCGCGGTGGATGGTGAAGTTCTCACCCCCCGCCTTGGGCGCCTGGCTCGGGTAGCCGGACAGGGTCAGGCGCTGGTAGAGCGGCGCCTTGGTCTGGCTGGCCAGGGTCAGGGGTTCGGCCAGTTGCGCCTCGTCCAGCTTGAGCCCGCCCCGGTTGTTGTCCAGGGCATGACGCTGGCCGGCCACTTCCAGGCTGGCCTGCCATTGCGGCTCGGCCTTGCCCAGCAGGCTGCGGCCGGCGAGGAACAGCGCGTTGCGATCCTGGGTCGACAGCCACTCCTTGGAGGCCAGCAGGTCGGCGAGATCGAACAGCAGCGCTTCGCGGCGATCGCCGGCGAGGTCGTTCTCTTCCAGCAGGGCGAGGATCATCGCCTGGTCACGCAGGCGGCTGCCGTAGTCGTCGAGCCAGAAAGTGTCGTCGCGCTGCACGGCGAGCCCGGCGTCCAGGGCCAGGTCGGCGCGGGGCTGGTCGCCCATGGCCTTGAGGGCGACGGCCAGTTGCACCAGCGGCAGGCCGGAGCGCGAATCGGCGCGACGCTCGTACAGGCTGCGCAGGGCCCCCAGGGGCGCCTGCTGGCTGCGGGCGAGCACGTAGCCGGCATAGGCCTGAACGGCAAAACGGCTGTGGCCG
Source organism: Pseudomonas solani (assembly GCF_026072635.1). Lineage (NCBI taxonomy): Bacteria > Pseudomonadati > Pseudomonadota > Gammaproteobacteria > Pseudomonadales > Pseudomonadaceae > Pseudomonas > Pseudomonas solani. Next base: position 1,447,938 of record NZ_AP023081.1, read on the forward strand.
GGGTACTGGCTGTAGGAGACCTCGATCAGGCTCGGCTCCTGCAGGTAGCGCAGCAGGCGCTCGTTGGCGCGCTTCAGCGGTTCGGCGGGCACGGCGAAGCCCTGGTCACGGGCGCGCAGGAGGAAGTCGCTGACATAGGCGGTGAGCCAGTACTCCTCTTCGCTCTCCGCGCTCCACAGGCCGAAGCTGCCGTTGTAGCGCTGCATGCCCAGCAGGCGCTCGATGCCGATCTCGATGGCGCGGCGGCGCGCTTCGTCCTTCTCACCTTCGATGCCCAGGCGCGACAGGGTCGCCGCATCCGCATAGAGCGAGGGGTAGAGGCCGCTGGTGGTCTGCTCGGCGCAGCCGTAGGGGTAGGCACGCAGGGCGCGGATCTGCTCGCCGATGTTCAGCGGCGGGCGCGAGGAGACGGCCAGCAACGCTTCACGCCCGGCCGGCTCGAAGGCGTCCAGGGTGCCGGCAGGCAGGCTCCAGCTGTCGCCCTTGAGCACCGCGCGGAAGTTCTTCACCAGCGCCGGCCAGGCCGGGCGGATGCCCAGGGTCCAGTCACGGGCGAAGGGTTGCAGGGTTTCGCCGGGCAGCTCCATGCCGTTGACCGAGACCTTGAGCCGGCCCTGCCCGTAGCCACCTAGGGCGCGCACCGGGATGCGCAGGGTGGTGCGCTGGCCGTCGGCCAGTTGCAGCGGTGCGGTCTGGCTGCCGGGGCTGTCGGACAGGCGCAGCTGGCCTTCTGCTTCCAGGCGCACATCCAGTGCCTGGGGCTTGCCGGAGAGGTTGGTCAGGTCCAGCGCCACGGTGGTTTCGTCGCCACCGGCAAGGAAGCGCGGCGCCGAGAGTTCGGCCACCAGGGGCGCGGCCACCACCGTCTTGGCTTCGGCCATGCCGTAGCGGTCGTCGCTCCAGGCCTGGGCCATCAGGCGCAGTTCGCCGTTGAAGTCGGGGATATCGAGGCTGAGCTCGCCCTCGCCCTTGTCGTCCAGGGTCAGCGGCACGCTTTGCAGCGCCACCAGGCGCACCTGGGTCTGCGGACGCTTGCCACCGGCGGTGAGGCCGGCGTCACCGCCAAAGGCGATGGATGCCAGGCGCCCCTGCCCCGCTTCGATGAGCTGGCCATAGACGTCGAGCTGGTCGGCGCCATAGGCCTTGCGCCCGAACAGCGCGGCGAAGGGGTCCGGCGTGGCGTAGTTGGTGATGTTGAGGATGCCGACATCCACCGCGGCGACCAGCACACGCACCTGGCGCGCCGGGCTGCCATCGGCGTTCCTGGCTTGCACATGCACCGCCAGCGGCTGGCTGGGGCGCATCTTCTCCGGGGCGCTGAGGGTCAGCGCCAGCTTGCGCTGGGCGCGGTCGATGGGCAGGTGCAGCAGGCCGACGGCGCGGCGCGGGGTGACCCGCTCCTTGCGCTCGCCGGGGCGTACCACCAGGGCGCTGACGTACAGGTCGTGGCGCGCCCATTCGCGGGCGATGGGGATCTCGAAGGCCTTGCCCTCGGCGGGCACCTCGATGCTCTGCCACCAGAGCGGGCCGTCAGCCGACTCCACCAGCAGGTAGCCGCTGCCGGCCGCGGGCGGGGTGACGGTGACCTTGGCCACCTCGCCTTCGCCGTAGGCGGGCTTGTCCAGCGCCAGCTTGACCTGGTCGGGGCGCACCGCGCCGCCGTCGGTGTTGTCCTGCCAGCGGTAGCCGGCCCAGAAGCGCAGGCTGCTGATAACACCGCTTTGCGGGTCTTCGACCTCGACGCGGTAGGCGCCCCACTCCACCGGGAAGCTGACCTTGGTGGTGCCGTTGGCGGCGACGTCGACCAATTGCTCGTCGACGTTCAAGAACTTCTCGTTGTAGTGGTAGCTCCAGCCTTCGCCGTCGGAATAGTTCCAGTAGTAGTCACGACGCTCGCGCACCAGGCGCACCTTGAGGCCCTTGGCCTCCAGCTTGTTGCCGGCCGGGTCGGCCACCAGCAGCTCCACCTCGGCGAGGCTGTCGGTATCGACCGCCTCACCGTCGAACAGGGTGCGCAGGCCGGGCATGCGCGGCGCCGGCCAGACCGGCTGCTGCAGGCGTCGGGTGATGGGGCGGCCGCCGGTTTCCTGCAGGCTGGCCTGGAGGGTCAGTTGCAAGGGCGAGCGGGCGCTGGCCCAGCGACTGTCGATTTCCAGGGCGCCCTTGCCGGCTTCGTCGAGGGTGGTTTCATCCAGCTCGATGTCCTGGTTCAGTTCCTCCTCGGTCACCGAGCCGAACTGATAGCCGGGCAGGCTTTCCACCGCCTCGCGCAGGGGACGGACGTAGAGCTGGCCCAGTAGGCGGTTGCCCGAGGCCGGCGCGCCGTAGAGGTAACGGCCTTCGACCTGGAAGCGCGCCGCGTCGTCCGGCGCCAGGGGCTCGTCGCTGCCCTTGAGCTCCAGGGCCAGGCGCTCGGGGAGGAAGTCCTCGACCGAGAATTCGTAGAGTTCCTTGTGGCCGTTGCCCAGGTCCATCAGCAATTGCCAGCGGCCGGTGGGGGAGTCCCCGGAGAGCGGCAACTGGTACTGGTAGAGCCCGCCTTCGTCGGGGTTCCAGACGAAGCGGCGGCTGACCTGCTCGTCCGGGCGGCGCACCTCGACCGTCACCGGCTGGCCCGCCACCGCGCGGCCGTCGCCGTCACGCAGCAGGGCGTTGAGCAGCACGGTCTCGCCGGGACGATAGAGATCACGCGGGCCGAATACGAAGAATTGCAGCGGGGTGGCCTGGGGCCCGGTGATGTCGAATTCGGAGAGGTCCAGCGAGGGGGTATCCAGGCGCAGCACGCTGGTCTGTTCGCCCTGGCGCGCCAGCAGCACGCGGGCTTCGCCCGTCAGCGGCAGCTGGGTATGGCCCTGGCCATCGGTCTTGCCCTTGGCGAGGACCTGGCCCTTGTCGCCGAGCAGTTCCAGTTCGACCTCGGCCTGGGCCTTGCCGCCTTCCAGGGCCTGTGTGAAGACGTCCAGGCGGTCCTGGTAGCGGTGGGCGGAGAGGCCGATGTCGCTGAGGCTGAACAGGGTCGCCGGGGTGTAGTAGCTGTAGCTGCCGGAGCGACGCATCACCGCGACATAGACGCCGGGCTGCTTCATCGGCTCGAGGCCGGCGATGGGCAGCAGCAGGGTTTCGCGGGTGTTGCGTGCCGGCTTGAGGTCGAAGCGGCCGGTGTAGACCAGGTCCGCCATCTGCAGCAGGTTGTCGGCCTCCCAGACGCCCAGGGTGCCACGGCGGCCCCATTGGGCCAGCAGCGCGGGCAGCGAATCGGCGCGTACGCGGAAGAAGTCCACGTCCACCGCGTCGACGTTGAGGGCGATCACCGGCAGCCCTTCGGCGAGGCGGGTGGGCAGCAGCGAGCCCTGGCTGGCGAAGCCGACCGTGGCCTGCAGATCACGGGTCTGCAGGTGGGTGACGCTCTCGGCGGCCAGGCGCGCGTCGTTGACCGCGCGCACGCCGGGGTCGACGGTCAGCACCAGGTTACGCTTGGGCTCGAGATGGCGCAGGCGCAATTCCATGAGGTTGTCGGAGAGCTCCCAGGCCCCATCCACCTTGCCGCGCTCGCTGTCCACCAGGTGCAGGCGCTCGGCGAACGGCTGCTCCGGGTCCAGGGGCACGGAGAAGGTCACGGCCAGCGTGCTGGAGCCGTCGAGCTGGGTTTCGGAAACGTCCACCACCTTGAGCTCGCGGCCGGCGAAACGCTTGGCCAGCGCCCCGACATCGGCCGGCGCGCGCTGCTCCTGGACGGCGGCAGGCGGGGCGGGTGGCTTCTCGGCGGTGTGTTCGGGGGTGGAGGAATCGCAGGCGGCAAGAAGCCCCAGCGAGAGGGCCAGTAACAATCCTTTGTACGACGACATGGTGACTCCGGGGAGGGGACGCGCAGGTGCGCGCGCGGCAACTATAGACGAGCCCCGGCGTCCGTAAAGCCCCCTTTTTCACGCTTTTGCAACGCTATACTGCGCAGCCCTTCCGGAGCCTCAGAATGCGCGCCTTTCTCGATGCCTGGCGGCACGTTCCCACCCATCGCCGGGTCTGGGCGCTGGCCGCGCCGATGATCCTGTCCAACATCTCCGTGCCACTGGTGGCGCTGGTGGACAGCACAGTGGTGGGCCACCTGCCCCATGCCCACCAGCTGGGCGCCGTGGCGGTGGGCAGCACCCTCTATATGCTGCTGCTCGGGGTGCTGGGTTTCCTGCGCATGGGCACTACCGGCTTCGCCGCCCAGGCCGCCGGCCGCGCCGATGGCGGCGCGCTGCGCCAGGTGCTGCTGCAGGGCCTGGGCCTGGCGCTGGGCCTGGCCTCGTTGCTGGGGTTGCTGGCGGTGCCCTTCAGCAGCCTGGCCCTGGGGCTGATGAACCCCTCGGCCGAGCTGGACGCCATGACCCGGGAATTCTTCCACCTGCGCCTGCTGGGCCTGCCGGCGGCCCTGGCCAACTACGCGCTGGTGGGCTGGTTCCTCGGCACCCAGAACGCCCGGGCGCCGCTGGCCATCCTGCTGGGCACCAACCTGACCAACATCGCCCTGGCGCTGTGGTTCGTCCTCGGGCTCGACCTGGGCGTGGCCGGCGCGGCCCAGGCGGCGGTGATCGCCGAGTGGACGGGCGCGGCCATCGGCCTGGCGCTGACCCGTGGCGCCCTGCGCCGCCACCCCGGGCGCATCGACTGGCCGGCCCTGCGCCTGTGGCGCGCCTGGCGCCCGCTGCTGACGGTGAACCGCGACATCTTCATCCGCTCACTGGCGCTGCAACTGGTGTTCTTCCTGCTGACGGTGCAGGGCACGCGCATGGGCGACGCCACGGTGGCGGCCAACGCCCTGCTGCTCAACGGCCTGCTCGTGACCGCCTACGCCCTGGACGGGCTGGCCCATGCGGTGGAGGCCCTGTGCGGCCACGCCATCGGCGCGCGCAACCGCCTGGAACTGCGCCGCGCGCTGCTGGTGGCCGGTGCCTGGTCGTTGCTGGCGAGCCTGGCCTTCGCGCTGTTCTTCGCTGTGGCCGGGGGGCTATTCATCGACATGCAGAGCGACATCGGGGAGGTGCGCGCGGTCGCTCACGTCTATCTTCCTTATCTGGCGGTGCTGCCCCTGGTGGCGGTGTGGAGCTACCTGCTGGACGGCCTGTTCATCGGCGCCACCCGGGCCCGCGAGATGCGCGATGCCATGCTGCTGGCGGTGGCACTGAGCCTGCCCCTGGGGGGGCTGCTGCAGGCACAGGGGAACCATGGCCTATGGCTGGCGTTCCTTTGTTTTATGCTGTTGCGCGGCCTGAGCCTTGGCGCCTTCGCCTGGCGCCTGTCCCGAAGCGACGCCTGGTTCACGCATGAGAACTGACTGGAGGAATCCCATGCTCGCCGCTCCGTGCTTCCCCGAAGAAGATCGACGCCAGAAGGCCCTGGATGAACAGGACATCCTGGACACCCCCGCCGAGCTCTACCTCGACACCCTGGTGCGCCTGACCCAGGAGCTGTTCCAGGTGGAAACGGTGCTGATCAGCCTGGTGGACCGCAACCGCCAGTGGTTCAAGGCACGCATCGGCCTCGAGGCCGCGGAAACCCCACGCGACATTTCCTTCTGCGGCCACGCCATCCTCGGCAACGGCCCGCTGCTGATTCCCGACGCGCGCACCGACGCGCGCTTCAGCGACAACCCGCTGGTGGTGGGGGCGCCCTTCATCCGCTTCTATGCCGGCCAGCCGCTGTTCTCCAGCAATGCGCTGCCCATCGGCACCCTGTGCATGCTCGACCCCAGGCCGCGCACCCTGAACCAGCAGGAGCTGTTCCGCCTGCGCGACCTGGCGACCCTGGCCGAGGGCTACCTGCAACTGCGCGGCATGGCCCAGCAGACGCAGAACCTGCGCCGCGCGGTGGACCGCGAGCAGCGCAAGGCCCTGATCGACCCGCTGACCCAGCTGTGGAACCGGGGCGCCCTGTCGCAGTTCTTCCCCAAGGAGATGGCGCGGATGAACAAGGCCGGGCTGCGCCTGGGGGTGATCTACGCCGACCTCGACCACTTCAAGCGCATCAACGACCAGCACGGCCACGCCGCCGGCGACCAGGTGCTGTGGGAAAGCTCGCGGCGCATGACCGCGACGCTGCGCCCCGACGACCTGCTGGTGCGCATCGGTGGCGAGGAGTTCGTCGCCCTGGTGGCGGTGCATGATGGCGAGGAACTGAACCATATCGCCGAGCGCCTGCGCCGCTGCATCGAAGAGAAGCCCATGCGCGCCGCCGGCCAGGAACTGGCCCAGACCCTCAGCGCCGGCACCCTGCTGGTGAGCCCCGAGCAATCGCAGAACGAGGCCCTGGACCTGGCCGACCGGGCCCTGTACCGAGCCAAGCAGAACGGCCGCAATCGCGTGGAGAGCGCCAACTGACGCGGCTGCCCCCTATAAGAAACACCCCTGATGACCTGAAGGAGTTCACATGGCTCAAGCCATTGCCGCGTACCTGCACTACCTGTCGATCTTCCTGCTGTTCTCGCTGCTGGTCCTGGAGCACCGCCTGTTCAAGCTGCCCCTGGACCTGGAGCGCGCGCGCAGCCTGATCCGGGTGGACATCGCCTACGGCCTGAGCGCCGGCCTGGTGCTGGCCACCGGCCTGGCACGGGTGCTGTGGTACGGCAAGGGCACCGAGTACTACCTGAAGAACAGCCTGTTCCACGCCAAGATCGGGCTGTTCATCCTGGTGGCGCTGCTGTCCGCGCTGCCGACCTTCGTCTTCCTCAACTGGCGCAACGAACTGAAGGCCGGCCAGGTGCCTCAGGTCAGCCCGAAGACCGCCAAGCTGGTGATCATGGCGATCCGCCTGGAGCTGTTGCTGGCGCTGGTCATCCCGCTGCTGGCCGCGCTGATGGCGCGCGGGTTCGGCGTGATCTCCTGATCGTCACGTCGCTCGCGCCGCGCCTTGCTCAGGCGGGAACGCCGGGGAAAGGCGCTGCCGCGAAATAGGGGTTGTTGGCCAGGCGCGCCCGCGCCTGCTGCAGGGTTTCGGCCACCACCTCCGGCCCCTGGGCCAGTCCCTGCAGGTGGACGAACTCCACATGGTGCAGGCCGATCACGCCGAGGATGTGGCGCAGGTAGGGCGAGAGGAAATCCGCCTGGCTGGCCTTGGCACCCAGGTAGTTGCCACCGGAGCTGACCACCACGAAGGTCGGGCGGTCTTCCAGCAGGCCTTCCTTGTTGCCGTCGACCATGGTGAAGCTGCGCTGGATGCGCACCACGTAGTCCAGCCAGAGCTTGAGCGCCGCCGGCACCATGTAGTTGTGCATGGGCGTGGAAATCACCAGGTAGTGGGCGCTCTCCACCTCGCCGATCAGTTGCTCGGACAACGCCAGGGCCGGGTCCTCGCGGTGGGCGCGGCCGGTCACCGCCCGGGCGTAGTCGCCACACAAGGGCAGCAACGGTTCACGCACCAGGTTGCGCACGGTGATCTGGGCGTTGGCGTGGATGCGCTCGGCCATCTCCCGGGCCAGTTGGCCGCCAGGGGATGCGTCTTCATTGGGGCTGCATTCGATCAGCAATACACGGGGCATGATCAGTCCTCCTCGGGACGGAGCGTGGGGGTGGGCAATGGCCGGCTGAAGTGCAGGCCGGTGAACAGCAGGCCCTGGCGGAAATAAAAGCGCTGCGCCAGGGAATTCGCCAGTGCCGTATCCAGCACCAGGCGCTGGCAACCGAGCTGGCTGCCGATCCGTGCCAGCTCATCCAGCAACTGGCCGCCGAGCCCCTGGCTGCGTTGTTGCGGGTCAGCCACCAGGTCGTCGACATAGATGAAGCGGCCGTGGATCAGGTTCTCCAGTTCGCGGTAGCCGGCCAGGGCCAGCACCTGGCCGCCACGCCAGGCACCCAGCAAACGGTAACCCTGCTTCGCCTGGCGACGCACGCGCTGGATGAACACCTCGGGGTCGGGCAACTGCGGGCGCAGCGCCTGCATCACCGGGAAGGCCGCGCGCAACTGTGGGTCGCTCTCCAGGTGCAGCAGTTCGATGGGGCTGGGCTGATCGGGCATGGCCGCTTTCCTCTTCGCTGGGAGCCGCTACTCTAGGCAGGCCATGGACCAGCAACCAGGGCCAAGAATCATCGAAACGACTGGGACATGAGCATGCCGAGCCGCCCCCTGCCCTTCCACCTCGACCGCGACCTGGGCACCCCGGTGTACCTGCAGCTGTACCAGCGCTTTCGCGAGGCCATCGAGCAGGGCCGGCTGCAGCCCGGCGCCCGGGTGCCGTCGCTGCGCAGCCTGGCCAGCGAACTGAACCTGGCGCGGGGCACGGTGGAGGTGGCCTACCAGATGCTGATCGCCGAAGGTTATCTGCTGGCACGTGGCCCCGCCGGGACCTGCGTCTCGCCCCGGCTGACCCCGACGCCCCGGCCCGCCTTGCGTGCCAGCCGCCCGGCCAGGGCCGAAAGCCCTCACACGGCAGAGGCCTCGCCCGAGCCCTTCCAGCTCGGCCTGCCGGCCCTGGATGCCTTCCCACGCAAGCTCTGGGCACGCCTGGCGGCCCGGCGCCTGCGCGAGCTGGGCGGCAGCGCACTGATGGTGCCGGCCCCTGCCGGCCACCTCGCCCTGCGCGCGAGCCTGGCGGGCTACCTCGGCATCTCCCGGGGCATCCACTGCCGGCCCGAGCAGGTGTTCATCACCGCCGGCCACCGCGCCAGCCTGGCCCTGGTGCAGCGCGCACTGATGCGGCCGGGCGAGGCCATCTGGCTGGAGGACCCCGGCTACCCCCATGCCCGCCAATTGCTGGAAGGGCTCGGCATGCGCGGCGTGCCAGTGCCGGTGGACGGTGAAGGGCTGCGGGTGGAGGACGGCCTGCGCCTGGCACCCGAAGCGCGCTTCGCCCTGGTCACCCCCACGCACCAGAGCCCCACCGGCGTGGCGCTGTCGCTGCCCCGGCGCCTGGCCCTGCTGGAGCGGGCGCGGCAGATGCAGGGCTGGGTGATCGAAGACGACTACGACAGCGAATACCGCTACCAGGGCCGGCCGCTGCCCGCGCTCAAGAGCCTCGACCGCGACGGCCGCGTGCTCTACACCGGGACCTTCAGCAAGGTCCTCTACCCCGGCCTGCGCCTGGCCTACCTGGTAGTGCCGGAGCGTGAGGTGGAGCGCTTCCGCGACGTCGCCGCGCTGTTCCTCGGCGGCGGCAGCGAACTGCTGCAGGCGACGACGGCCGACTTCATCGACCAGGGCCACTTCGCCCGCCACCTCAAGAAGATGCGCAGCCTCTACGCCCGCCGCCGAGCCCACACCTGCGAGGCGCTGTTGGCGCATTGCGGCGAATGGCTGCGCATGGACCCGCAGGCCGGCGGCATGCACCTGCTGGCCCGCCTCGCCCCCGGCAGCGACGACCGCACCCTGGCCGACAGCGCCCAGGCAGCGGGCCTGGCGGTCGCCGCGCTGTCGCGCTGGTACCTGGGCGAAGGCGGCGCACCGGGGCTGCTGCTCGGCTTCACCAATATCGCCACGGCCGAGGAGGCACGGGCATTGGCGGGGCGGTTGCGGAGTGTGTTGGAGGAATGTGGGCAGCCGATGGGCGAATGAATTGGCTCTGTCGGCGTTAGCTGTTGTGGTTTTAATGCAGGCGCTCAAGCACGGTACTTTCCGGGCGCTTGAGGGTTTGTGCCACCTCCACCGCATGGGTTTCGCTTCGCTCTACACCATCCTACGAAAGCCTGTGCGCACCGCGTGGCGATGCGCTGGACGAAGAAAGTTGGAGCAGCCGCCAAGGCCCCTCCAGGAGGCCGAACGCAGTCGTTGCGCCGGGGGACGAGCGGCATGGATGCCGCGAGAGGCGCGCCAGGCCATGGATGGCCCATCGCGCCGGCCCCCAGACGACGCTTGCGGCGAACGCACTTCAGTGCGGCCCGAAGGGCGAGCGTAGCGAGTAACGACGATGGAGTGAGGGAACCCCGGCGGAGCCGGGGCCGTATGATGGGGCAAGTTTTTTGGTTCCTTTTCACCGGGCTGGCGTTCCAGCGATTGGAAAAGGGACTCGCCCGGGAGGGCGAAACCAGAAGCACCAACAAAACTCGGCAATCAGCTGGGCTCAGTTCTTCTAGCAACACTTAACGCAGACAGAGCCAATGAATTCGCTCCCACGAGTCATCCTGTTGCCCCCTATCCCCACCCCAAATGAAAAAGCCCGGCGCTGGGCCGGGCTTTTTCATGGTGCGATGGATCAGGACGACAGGTAGGACGAGCGGGTCAGGCCGAGACGCAGGGCGTCGACGTACTGGGTGCGCTCGCGGGCGCTGAGCTTGGCGCCGGAGACCTTGTCGCGGTAGAGCGCCATCAGTTCCTCGGGGGACAGGTGCACGTAGCGCAGCATGTCCTCGATGGTGTCGTGGGTCTCGATGCCGCCGTGGTACACGCTGCCATCCTCGCGCTGGTAGACGTTCACCGAGTCGGTGTCGCCGAACAGGTTGTGCATGTCACCGAGGATTTCCTGGTAGGCGCCGACCAGGAATACGCCCAGCAGGTAGTCCTCGCCCTCGCGCACTTCGTGCACCGGCAGGCTGGTCTCGATGCTCTGCTCGTCGACGTATTGCTTGATCTTGCCGTCGGAGTCGCAGGTCAGGTCCTGCAGCACCGCGCGGCGCACCGGCTCTTCATCGAGGCGGTGCAGCGGCAGGATCGGCAGCACCTGGCCGATGGCCCAGGTGTCCGGCAGGCTCTGGAACACGGAGAAGTTGCAGATGTACTTCTCGGCCAGCTTGTCGTTGAGCTCGTCCAGCACCTGGCGATGGGAACGCTGGCGGGCCTTGAGCTGGTTGTGCAGGCGGCGGCAGATGGCGAAGTAGGTCTGCTCGGCCAGTGCCTTTTGCGCCAGGGTCAGCTTGCCTTCGGCGTACTGGGTGGCGGCGTCGCTGATGTAGTGGGTGGCGCGCCAGTAGGTCTCGGTGACCATCTCGGCGTCGGTCGGGCCCAGCAGGTCGGCGAGCCAGCGGACGATCTCCGGCTGCTCTTCGAGGTTGGCGATCTTCGGCACTTCGTCGTTGTGGCGCTCGACGTCGGTCACCTGCATCACCAGCACGGCGTGGTGCGCGGTCATGGCGCGGCCGCTTTCGGAGAAGATGTGCGGGTGCGGCAGGCCCTGCGCGTCGCAGAACTCCTTGAGCATGCCCACCACCACGCCGGCGTAGTCGTCCATGTCGTAGTTGATGGAGCTGGCGTTGCGCGAGTGGGTGCCGTCGTAGTCGACGCCCAGGCCGCCGCCGACGTCGATGTGGTCGACCGGCAGGCCGAGGCTGCGCAGCTCGGCGTAGAAGCGGATGGCTTCCTTGAAGCCGTGCTGGTAGTCGGCCAGGTTGGCGATCTGCGAACCCATGTGGAAGTGCAGCAGGCGCACGCCCTGCTCGATGCCGGCCTTGCGGAAGCGCTCGACCACCGACAGCAGTTGCGCGGCGGAGAGGCCGAACTTGGATTTCTCGCCACCGGTGTCGGCCCACTTGGACGAGGCCAGGGACGACAGGCGCACGCGCAGGCCGACCTGGGGCGCGACCTTGAGTTCGGCGGCCTCCTCGATCACGAACTGAACCTCGGATTCCTTCTCGATGACGATGAAGACGTTGTGGCCGAGCTTCTGCCCCATCAGCGCCAGCTTGATGAACTCGCGGTCCTTGTAGCCGTTGCAGACGATGGTGCCGCCCTTGGGCGCCAGGGCCAGCACGGCGAGCAGCTCGGGCTTGGAGCCGGCTTCCAGGCCGATGGAGACGTCCTGGGTGGCGATGATGTTTTCCACCACCGCTTCCTGCTGGTTGACCTTGATCGGGTACAGCGCGGTGTAGCGGTTCTGGTACTCCAGGCGCGCGATATTGGCGTCGAAGGCGCCGGTCAGCTGGCGTACGCGGTCCTGCAGGATGCCGGGGAAACGCACCAGCAGCGGCAGGGACAGGCCGGCCTCGCGCAGGGCATCGACCTGTTCGAACAGGTCGATCGGCTCGCTGGCGGCGCCACTCGGGCGGACTTCGACGCGGCCGGCGTCATTGATCGCGAAATAACCGGCGCCCCAATGGCGGATGCCATAGACACTGCGGCTGTCGGCCACGGTCCAGCTGCTGCCATCGTCCTTGCGCGTGCGTCGTGCAGACATCGGATTCCCCCTGTGGGATAGAAAAGAGCCAGGCCCGCCGGTCATGTGGGGCGGGCTTGGGCAGATTAATTCGGTCGTGTGACGTTGGGGTGTTGACCGCATCAGCTGCAGTCAGTTTAGAAAGCCGGTGATCAACCGCCGGATTTCTTGGCCTTGAAGCCGCGCTTGGCGAGCTCTTCGAGCAGCAGGTCCACGTGATCGCCCTGGATCTCGATCACACCGTCCTTCAGGGCGCCACCGGTGCCGCAGCGACGCTTGAGCGCGCTGGCCAGCTCCTTGAGGGCGTCCTCGTCGAGCGGCACGCCGCTGATACTGGTCACCGTCTTGCCACCGCGGCCCTTGGTTTCCCGGCGAACACGGGCAATGCCGTCGCCAGCGGGCACGGAGGCTCGCTTGCAAACGCAGGCGTCAATGGGCTGGGCGCAGTCCGGGCAATGCCGGCCGCTGTCGGTGGAGTACACCAGGCCGCTTAATGCGGCGAAGGACGAAGCTTTCTTGACCACCGGCTTTCCTCGTAGGGGTCAGGATAGCGACTGGTCGGCGGGAGCCGACCGCGAAGCCCCACTCTGGCAGGGGCAGCGCAGACCCGGCGGGGAAGCCGGGCTTGAAAGGCGGCGAAATTTAGCAGCATTCGGCGCGAATGCTAAGTACGAAATTGCGCCATTGATCGACAGAATAGCGACCTACCCGCCTCGCTGTGCAGCATCCCGCACGAAAGGGTCCGGAATATCGCACAAACCCGCGCCTGGCGCGGGTTCGGCAGGGGAAAATGGGGTGCCCACAGGTTGGCATCGAGCGAGAGCGGTGGGCTGAAGCCCAGCCTACGGCCAGCGATGGCACTTCGTAACCCGGGGCGCCGATCGGTGGATGAGAAAAGCGTCATCCACCCTACTCAGGGCATACCGTCGCGCCTGGGTCAGGTGTCGAGGTAGAGCTGCAGGGCGCGCTGGGAGTCGGGGCAGCAGGGCTGCAAGGCAGCGGCTTCCGCCAGGTCGACGAAACGGGCTTCGAGCACCTCTTCCGGCTGCAGCCGCAACGGCGCATCGGAAATGGCGGAAAACACCGCGCACCACAGGCGATTGCCCGGCTCGTCGAAGAAGAAGCGCCCGTGCTCCACCAGCGGCACGCCGGCGATGCCCAGTTCCTCTTCCAGCTCGCGCTCGGCGGATTCGGCGTACCCCTCCCCAGCCGCGACCATGCCGCCGGCGGCCAGGTCCCAGTAGCCGGGGTACACGGCCTTGCTCAGGGCGCGCCGGTGCACGCAGAGGCGCCCGGCGGAATCGAAGAGGAGGATGAAGGTGCCACGGCCGATCAGGCCGCGCTCGCGCAATTCGGCCCGGGGCAGTTCGCCGAGCAGGCCATCGGCCTCGTCGACCCAGGCGATGCGCTCGGCATCGGAGGCGGCACGGTGCGCCGCCTCGCGTTCGCTGATGGCCATCAACCCTGCTCGAGCAGCTGACGCAGGTCGATGATGGCGGCGTTGGCGCGGGAGATGTAGTTGGCCATCACCAGCGAGTGGTTGGCCAGCACGCCGAAGCCGCTGCCGTTGAGCACCATGGGGCTCCACAGCGGTTCCTGGGCGGCTTCCAGCTCGCGGATGATCTGCCGCACGCTGATGGTGGCGTTCTTCTTCGCCAGCACGTCGGCGAAGTCCACTTCGATGGCCCGCAGGATGTGCGACAGCGCCCAGGCCTGGCCACGGGCTTCGTAGAAGACGTTGTCGATCTGCAGCCAGGGCGTCTCGACGATCTCCTCGCTGACCTTGGGCACCACGCCTTCCTGGGCTTCCAGGGCCTTCACGTCGGTGTTCAGGCGCACCCGGCCGACGCTGGCGGAGAGGCGCTGGGACAGCGAGCCGAGGCGCGTGGCGACGTCGCCCAGCCAGTTGTTGAGGTTGTCGGCGCGGGTATAGAACTGCGCGGAGGACTGGTTCGGGTCGGAGAGACGGGCCAGGTAGCGGTCCAGGGCGCGGATGCCTTCCTGGTACTCGGTTTCCGATGCCGGCAGGGCCCAGCTCTTGTTGTCGAAGTTGAAGCGCGGCTCGGCACGGGCGAGGTCGACGTCTTCGGTGGACTGCGACTGCGAACGGGCGAAGTCCTTGCGCAGGGCGCGGGACAGGTCGCGGACCTGAACCAGCACGCCGTATTCCCAGCTGGGCATGTTGTCCAGCCAGAGGCCGGGCGGAGCCAGGTCGTTGGAGAGGTAGCCACCGGGCTTGTCGAGCAAGGTCTGGCCGACCTGCTTGAGGGTCTCGACCGTGGTGTAGCCGGTCACCAGCTTGCGCTGGGCACGCTCGGCGGCAGCCTGGGCATTCTGCTGCACCGGGAACAGCCCGGGTTCCTGGCTCCAGTACCAACCCACGATGATCGCACCCACCAGGTAGAGGCCCAGCAGCGCACCGAGGGCGCGGCTCAGCCAGATTCCGCCCAGGTAGCTGCGCACGTCATCCACCGAATCATCGACGCGATCTCGTGCCTGACCCGCACGCTTCTTCCAGTCCAGCATGGCTATGTCCTTAAACTCGTTCAGCTCGGCAGTTTCGACAGCAACCTGCGAGGAGGGTGCCATCCGGCTCTGCACTATAAGTGAAGCGCCGGGCCTTGCCAGCGACAAATGGCCAAACCAAGAGTGGGCCGCAACCTGAGACGGGCCGCACAGCACAACTGTGACCTAATGGTTCTCCGTGAAAAAATACTGGCGTCATTAGATCGGCGGTACTAGCGTACGCATTATCAAGTGCTAGCATAGAGCCACCATTCTGACCGCCCACTCAAAATCCTGCGGTCGAGCATTAGAAGCAACGCCATGACCGAGCATGAAGATCCGAGCCGCGATCGCCTCAAGAATCACTTTGCACAACGAGTGATCCACCAGGCGCGCCATCTTCTGGAGGTCTGGCAACGCCTGCAGCGCGCCGAGTGGACCAGCGCCGACCTGGCCGAGCTGACCGAAGCCAACGGCTACCTGCTGCGCTATGCGGAACGCTTCGAACAACCCGAACACACCCAACTGGCCCAGGGCATCAAGCACAGCCTGGAAGCCGTCAAGGCCAACCGCGGCCGTCTTTCCAGCGACCTGATCACCGAGCTCAGCCAACTGATGCAGCGCCTGTCGCGCACCGGCCTGCGCCATGGCGACCAACTGGAACAGACCTTCCTGCCACCCCTGCGCAAGCCGGTGTACCTGGCCCTGCAGGACCAGGAGCGGGCCCAGCGCCTGGCCCAGCAGATGGACTTCTTCGGCCTCTACGTACAGACCTGCGACAGCGCCAATGCCTTCCGCGCCGCCATGGCCGAGCGCCATCCGGCCGCCATCGTCATGGAAGTGGATTTCGCCGGTCGCGGCACTGGACTGGAGCTGGCCCTGGAGGCGCAGAAAGGCCTGGAGCACAAGCTGCCGGTGCTGTTCTTCAGCCATGAGGAAACCGATACGCCGACCCGCCTGGCCGCCGTGCGCGCCGGGGGCCAGGAGTACTTCACCGGTGCCCTGGATGCCTCCAGCCTGCTGGAGAAGATCGAGACCCTGACCCGCACCGCCCACTACGAGCCGTACCGGGTGCTGATCGTCGACGACTCCAAGGCCCAGGCGATGCACACCGAAATGGTGCTCAACAGCGCCGGCATCGTCACCCAGGCCATCACCGAGCCGGCCCTGGCCATGGGTGCGCTGGCCGAGTTCCAGCCGGACCTGATCATCCTCGACATGTACATGCCCGAGTGCCTGGGCACCGAGCTGGCCAAGGTGATCCGCCAGCACGAGCGCTACGTCAGCGTGCCGATCATCTACCTCTCCGCCGAGGACGACCTGGACAAGCAGCTGGATGCGATGAGCGAGGGCGGCGACGACTTCCTCACCAAGCCGATCAAGCCGCGCCACCTGATCGCCACGGTACGCAACCGCGCCAAGCGCGCCCGCAGCCTCAAGGCACGGATGGTGCGTGACAGCCTCACCGGGCTGTTCAACCACACCCACACCCTGCAACTGCTGGAAGATGCCCGCTCCCGAGCGCGTCGCGACGGTCGCCCGCTGACCTTCGCCATGATCGACATCGACCACTTCAAGAAGGTCAACGACACCTACGGCCATCCCATGGGCGACCGGGTGATCAAGAGCCTGGCGCTGTTCCTCAAGCAACGCCTGCGCAAGACCGACCATATCGGGCGCTACGGCGGCGAGGAGTTCGCCATCGTCCTGCCCGATACCGACCTGGAGGCGGCGCACCGCGTACTGGACGAAATCCGCCGGCGCTTCGCCGAGATCCACTACCCGGCGCAGCCCCATGACCTGTCCTGCACCTTCAGCGCCGGCATCGCCGAGCTGCGCGACGACCTCGACAGCAACGCCCTCTCCAAGCAGGCCGACGAAGCGCTCTATCGCGCCAAGCACGGCGGTCGCAACCGCGTCGAACTGTTCACCTGAGGCCGACCGGCGGGCGTGACGCAGTTCACGCTGTCATCAGGTTGAAACCGAACCGCAATATCTTTCAGGGCCTGTCCGTTCTGTAGTCGGTCGAGGCCCCGATGCGCCTGAAACAGCTCACCAATCTCAACACCCTGCTTCTTGTAACCGTCTGCCTGGCCCTGGGCGTCACCCTCTGGTGGTCGCAGCGCGCCCTGGAACGCCCCTACCAGGTGATGGAGCAGTACATGGACCTGGCCCAGCGCTTCCAGCGCGACGTCAGCGCCAACATCGAAGCCTACCTCGGCAGCGGCGACGCCCTGCGCCACAGCGCCGCCACCCAGAGCCTGGACGAACTCGACCAGCGCATGACGCAGCTGCCGCCGCAACTGGCCACCACCCTGCGCGCCAGCATCGATGACCTGCGCGCCTTCAGCCGCGACCAACTGCTGGCCGCCGGCAAACTGGCCGGCGACCCGCAGGGCTTGCTGCTACAGGCCGAACGCGAGATCGACGGCGCCCTGGAACAGCTGGCCCGCTACGCCGACGAAGGCGACCCCAGCCAGGCCGCCGAATACCGCAAGCCCCTGCTGGCTGCCGCCCAGCACCTGACCCGCCTGGCCCACGCCCGGGTCAAGCTGGTGGAGAGCGGCCGCGACGAACTGGCCGCCGACGTCGAGCGCGAGCTGGCCGCCCTGAGCATGGAATCCGCGCGCCTCGACGCCCTGCCGCTGCTGGGCCTGGCCGACGCCTCCAGCTCCGCCTCCGATGATTTCGCCGCGATGATGGGCCTGGCCGCCACCGAAGCCGCGACCGAGACGAAACAGGCCGAGGATCGCGGCATCGCCCTCAAGCGCGACCTGGCCAGCCTGCTCAAGCGCTACCCGGCCGAACTGCAGCGCACCCGCCAACTGATCACCAGCCGCGCCGAACTGGCCGGCACCACCCGCGCCCGCCTCGACGCCCTGCGCCAGGCCCTGGCCGCGCTGGAGCCGCTGGTGCGCTCCGAGCATGGCCGCATCCAGGGCGAGGTACGGGTGATCCAAGGGCTGATGATAGGCCTGATCCTGCTCATCGCCCTGGCCGTGGACCGCATCCAGCGCAACCTCACCCGCGTGCTCGGGCGCCTGGTGCAGTCCCTCTCCGCCTGGGCCTCCGGCGACTTCAGCAAGCCCATCGCCCTGGATTCGAAGATCGACGACCTGCGCGGCATCGAACAGTCCCTGGGCCGCCTGCGCGCCTACCTCGGCGAGCTGGTGGGCACCATCCGCCACCATGCCGAGCAGGTGGCCGGCAGCAGCCACACCCTGGCCGACCTCAACGGTGGCCTGCACGCCGGGGCCGAACGCCAGGCCGGCGGCACCGCGCAGATCCGCGACGCCCTGGGCGAACTGGAGGCGACCATCCAGCAGGTGGCGGGCGATGCCAGCCAGGCCGCCTCTGCCAGCCACGACGCCGGGCGCGCCGTTGAGCAAGGCCAGCGCATCATTGGCCAGAGCCTGGAGGGCATGCACAGCCTGGTCGGCGAGGTGCAGGGCAACGCCATCGCCATCGAGCGCCTGGCCCAGGAGTCCGCCACCATCGAAAGCGTGCTGGTGGTGATCCGCGGCATCGCCGAACAGACCAATCTGCTGGCGCTCAACGCCGCCATCGAGGCCGCCCGTGCCGGCGAGCAGGGCCGGGGCTTCGCCGTGGTCGCCGACGAAGTGCGCACCCTGGCGCAACGCACCGCCGGCGCCACCGGCGAAATCCAGGAGCTGATCGGCCGCCTGCAGACCGCCGCCCATCAGTCGGTACAGGGCATGCGCGCCCAGGTGGAGCACGCCGAGGCGACCGCCGCCCGCGCCGCCGCCGCCGATGGCGCACTGGACGAGATAGTCGCGGCCATCCGCACCATCGCCGACACCGCCGGGCAGATCGCCGAAGCCACCGCCAATCAGAGCGGTGCGGTGACCGAGATCCGTGGCTACAGCGAGGAGATCCACCAGCTCGGCGACGACAACCTGCAGCGCATCGGCCGCAGTCGCGACCAGGCCGAACAGCTGCTGCAGCTGGGCGGCGACCTGACCCGCGCGGTGCAAGCCTTCCGCGTCTGACCCCTGCGGCGACGTGTCGCGCCCCGCAACAGCGAAGCGCGTCGCCGCCGGGCGGGCACGGTCGCTGCGCCACGACCACCCGGGCAGCCGAGAAAACCGCTTACAGGATCAGCGCTGCATGGCGGCGGCCGGCTCCGCTATCATGCCCGGCACCTTCGCCTGCCGAGACTTCCATGCGCCGTCTGCTGACCCTGATCCTGCTGCTGGTCGCCCTGCCCGCCAGCGCCGGGCTGCTGGATAACCGCCCCAGCTCCACCCTCGGAGCCGCGCTGAACAACAGCAAGGACTTCCTCCCCGTGCGCGAGGCCTTCCGCCTCAGCCTGGTGGACAGCTCGCCGACCTCGATCAAGCTGCGTTTCGCCAACGCCGAGGGCTACTACCTCTACAAGCACCGTTTCCAGTTCCGCACCGAGCCGGCGGACATAGCCCTGGGCGACGCGCAGCTGCCGGCCGGCAAGCACAAGACCGACGAATATTTCGGCGACGTGGAGGTGTACTACGAAGTCCTCGACGTCGACCTGCCGCTGAACAACCCGTCCAATCGTCCCTTCAAGCTGCAGGTGACCTACCAGGGCTGCGCCGACAAGGGCCTGTGCTACCCGCCGGAGACCGAAACCCTGCAGATCGGCGACGCCCCGGCGGCGCTGGACGGTGCAATCCCGTCCGTGGGCAAGGGCTGGAGCTGGCACGAGCTGGCGCTGTTCTTCCTCGCCGGGCTCGGCCTGACCTTCACCCCCTGTGTGCTGCCCATGCTGCCGATCCTGTCCGGCGTGGTGCTGCGCGGCCAGGTGGGCGGTAGCCGCGGCCTGGTGCTGTCGCTGGCCTATGTGCTGCCCATGGCCGCCTGCTTCGCGGTGCTCGGCGCGCTGATGGGCGTGTTCGGCGCCGAACTCAACCTGCAGGCACGCCTGCAATCGGCCTGGGTGCTGGTGCCCTTCGCCGCCTTCTTCGCGGTGTTCGCTTTGGCCATGTTCGGCCTCTACGAGCTGCGCCTGCCGCAATTCATCAGCGGCCCGCTGGATCGCCTGGCCGGCAACACCCGCGGCGGCTCGATCTGGGGCGCGGCGGCATTGGGGGTATTCTCCAGCCTGCTGGTCTCGCCCTGCGTGTCGGCGCCCCTGGCCGGCGCCCTTCTCTATATAAGCGCCAGCGGCGACGCCCTGGGCGGCGGGCTCAAGCTGTTCGTCCTCGGCCTCGGCATGGGCGCGCCCCTGGTGCTGTTCGCCGTGGGCGGTGGCACGCTGCTGCCGAAGTCCGGCAACTGGATGGTCGCGGTGCGCAATGCCTTCGGCGTACTGCTGCTGGCCGTCTCGGTGTGGCTGCTGGAACGCGTGCTGCCCGGCCCGCTGTCCCTGGCCCTGTGGGGCCTGCTGGCCGGCGGCGTGGCGCTGTTCCTCGGCGCCCTGGAGTTCACCCCGAAAACCGCCCGCCAGCGCCTGGCGCAACTGGCCGGGCTGGTGCTGCTGGTCTACGCGGTGGCCGCCTGGACCGGCGCCCTCAAGGGCGAGTCGGACCCGCTGCGCCCCCTGGGCCGCCCGGGTGCTGCAGCCGTCACCGCCAGCACGACCGGTGCCTGGCAGACCATCACCACCCCGGCCGAACTGGCCGCCGCCCAGGCCGAAGCCAAGGCCGCTGGCAAGCCGCTGCTGCTGGACTGGTACGCCGACTGGTGCATCAGCTGCAAGGTGATCGAGCGCGAAGTGCTGACCGCCCCCGAGGTGGCCAGCCAACTGGGCGCCTACCACCTGGTGCGCTTCGACATGACCGCGAGCACGCCCGAACAGCGCGCGCTGCTGGACCGCTACAAGCTGTTCGGCCCGCCCGCCATCCTGTTCTTCGCCCCCAATGGTGACGAATGGTCGGAATCGCGTGTCGTAGGTGAGATCACCGCGACGGACTTCGCCGCCAAGCTACAAGGCGCTGCCCAGCGGCTTTGAGCCGATTTTCACAAATCTGCCGCAAACTACGGGCATCGTGTCGACTACTACCGGCATATGGACAGCCTCTCGGGCTTTCCTGCATAGTCCCGCCTGGCCCCCAATAAGGAAGACATCGCATGGCCACCCTGCTCGTCCTGCACGGCCCCAACCTCAACCTGCTGGGCACCCGCGAACCCGACAAGTACGGCGCCACCACCCTGGCCGAAATCAACCAGGACCTGGAGCGCAGAGCCCGCGAGGCGGGGCATCACCTGCTTTATCTGCAGAGCAATGCCGAGTACGAACTGATCGATCGCATCCATGCCGCACGCAACGAAGGCGTGGACTTCATCCTGATCAATCCCGCCGCTTTCACGCATACAAGTGTCGCCCTACGTGACGCGTTGCTCGCAGTGAGCATCCCATTCATCGAAGTGCACCTCTCCAACGTGCACAAGCGAGAACCTTTCCGCCATCACTCCTACTTCTCCGACGTTGCGGTGGGAGTGATTTGCGGTCTGGGTGCCACCGGCTACCGCCTGGCCCTGGACGCGGCGCTAGAACACCTTGAACGCCCCTGACCTCACCCTTGGGAGTTGATAATTAATGGATATCCGTAAAGTCAAAAAACTGATCGAGCTGCTGGAAGAATCCGGTATCGACGAGCTGGAGATCCGCGAGGGCGAAGAGTCCGTGCGCATCAGCCGCCACAGCAAGCAGGCCGCCATGGCCCAGCCGATCTACGCCGCACCGATGGCCGCCCCGGCACCGGCTCCGGTCGCAGCAGCCCCGGTCGCCCCGGCAGCAGACGCCGCCCCGGCCGCCAAGAAACTCAACGGCACCGTGGTGCGCTCGCCGATGGTCGGCACCTTCTACCGCGCCGCCTCGCCCACCTCGGCGAACTTCGCCGAAGTCGGCCAGACCGTTAAGAAGGGCGACATCCTGTGCATCGTCGAAGCGATGAAGATGATGAACCACATCGAGGCCGAAGCCAGCGGCGTGATCGAATCCATCCTCGTGGAGAACGGCCAGCCGGTTGAGTACGACCAACCGCTGTTCACCATCGTCTGAACCGCGGAGAGCCTGTGATGCTGGAAAAAGTCCTGATCGCCAACCGTGGCGAGATCGCCCTGCGCATCCTGCGCGCCTGCAAGGAGCTGGGCATCAAGACGGTGGCGGTGCACTCGACGGCTGACCGCGAGCTGATGCACCTGTCCCTGGCCGACGAGACCGTATGCATCGGTCCGGCCCCGGCTGCCCTGTCCTACCTGAACATCCCCGCGATCATCAGTGCCGCCGAAGTCACCGGCGCCACGGCGATCCACCCGGGTTACGGCTTCCTCGCCGAGAACGCCGACTTCGCCGAACAGGTGGAGAACTCCGGTTTCGCCTTCATCGGCCCCAAGGCCGACACCATCCGCCTGATGGGTGACAAGGTGTCCGCCAAGGACGCCATGAAGAAATCCGGCGTACCGACCGTTCCGGGCTCCGACGGCCCGCTGCCGGAAGACGAAGCCACCGCCCTGGCCATCGCCGAGGAAGTGGGTTACCCAGTGATCATCAAGGCCGCCGGTGGCGGTGGTGGTCGCGGCATGCGCGTGGTGCACAGCGCCGACGAGCTGATCAAGTCGGCCAAGCTGACCCGTACCGAAGCCGGTGCTGCGTTCGGCAACTCCATGGTCTACCTGGAGAAGTTCCTCACCAACCCGCGTCACGTGGAAGTGCAGGTGCTCTCCGACGGCCAGGGCAATGCCATCCACCTCGGCGACCGCGACTGCTCCCTGCAGCGTCGTCACCAGAAGGTGCTGGAAGAAGCCCCAGCCCCCGGCATCGACGAGAAGGCCCGCGCCGAAGTGCTGGCCCGCTGCGTCCAGGCCTGCGTCGAGATCGGCTACCGCGGTGCCGGTACCTTCGAGTTCCTCTACGAGAACGGCCACTTCTACTTCATCGAGATGAACACCCGCGTCCAGGTCGAGCACCCGGTCACCGAGATGGTCACCGGCATCGACATCGTCAAGGAGATGCTCAGCATCGCCGCGGGTAACAAGCTGTCGATCAAGCAGGAGGACGTAGTCATCCGTGGTCACGCCCTGGAATGCCGGATCAACGCCGAAGACCCGGACAACTTCATGCCCAGCCCCGGCAAGGTGCAGTACTACCATGCACCCGGCGGCAACGGCGTGCGGGTCGATTCGCACCTGTACAGCGGCTATTCGGTTCCGCCGAACTACGACTCGCTGATCGGCAAGCTGATCACCTACGGCAAGGACCGCGACGAGGCCATGGCGCGCATGCGCAACGCCCTCGATGAGCTGGTGGTGGACGGCATCAAGACCAACATCCCGCTGCACCGTGACCTGACCCGCGACAAGGGTTTCCGCAAGGGGGGCGTGAACATTCACTACCTCGAGCACAAACTGGGCAAGAAGTAAGCCCGGCAACCCTGGAAGGGCCGCATAATGCGGCCCTTCTGCATTTCACGCGAAGGATCGCCATGTCCCTGAAGTCCCGCATCCTTGCCATCGGCCCGGCCTTTGGCGAAGCCTTCATCTGCCTCGGCCTGGCCCTGCGCTCCAGCCTGCGCCCCGGCATCCTCCTGCGCTCTTCCGGGCTCTGCCTGCTGACGCTGGTGTTCTGGAGCTGGGTCTTCTACGCCCATGCCGAAATCATCGTCAAGGCCGCCGGACTGCTGTCGTTCTTCGTCGTCTCCGGCGCCGCCATGTTCGGTCTGATTCCCAGCCTCACTGGCGGCCCGGCCACCGTCAGCGGCATGGCCGGAATCGCCCCGGCAGTGGGGCTGATGCTGGTGTATTCCGCCCTCCTGGCACTGGCCATGGTCGGCGTGCTGTTCGTCGCGGCCATCGTCATCAGCATCCGCCTGGCCCTGCGCTGGGTGCTGATGGGCAGCCTGCGCGAGCGCGCCCTCAAGCCCTACCCGGGCCTGGCCTCGCGCAGCCCGGCGGCCAGCGACCTGCTGCGCGCCGGGCGCTACCACCTGGGGCCCTGGCTGGGCATCGGCCTGGGCCCACTGTTGTGCCTGGCGATACCGTTGATAAACGGCGTGCTGCTGATCATCCTGCTGGGCTACCTCAACGTGCGCTTCCTGGTGCCCGCCGCCCTGTCTGGTCTGGCCAGCGGCGCCGAGCAGATGCAAGCGGTGCGCCGCCAGCGCGGCGCCATGATCGCCTTCGGCCTGCTGATCCTGCTGCTGGCGCTGGTGCCGGTGCTCAACCTGCTGCTGCCCGCCCTGCTCGGCGGCGGCGCCTGCCACCTCGCCTATCGCGGCCTGGACCGCCCGGAACGCCCGGCTGGCGTGGCATCAGAGCCTCAAGTAAGCTTGCCCGCCCCATGAAGGCATCCCAAAAACTACCTGCGTTGCCATCGCCCAGGTTTTTCAAGGTGCCCATAAGGGCCACATTTTCACGTCGCATCGAGGTTCCGCCATGCCCTGGTTACAAGTCCGTCTCGCCATCACCCCGGATCAGGCGGAAACCTATGAAGACGCGCTGCTTGAAGTCGGTGCAGTCTCCGTGACCTTCATGGACGCCGAAGACCAGCCGATCTTCGAGCCCGACCTCGGCACCACCCCGCTCTGGTCCAACACCCACCTGCTGGCGCTGTTCGAAGCCGAAACCGACGAAACCAACCTGGTCGCCCACCTGGAACTGCTCACCGGCGGCGCGCTGCCCGAGCACCAGATCGAGCGCATCGAGGACCAGGACTGGGAACGCAGCTGGATGGACAACTTCCAGCCCATGCGCTTCGGCCGCCGCCTGTGGATCGTGCCCAGCTGGCACCAAGCCCCGGAGCCGGACGCGGTGAACCTGCTGCTGGACCCGGGCCTGGCCTTCGGCACCGGCACCCACCCGACCACCGCCCTGTGCCTGGAGTGGCTGGACGGGCAGGAGCTGGACGGCTGCGAGCTGATCGACTTCGGCTGCGGCTCGGGCATCCTCGCCATCGCCGGCCTGCTGCTCGGCGCGCGCCAGGCGGTGGGCACCGACATCGACCCGCAAGCCCTGGAAGCCTCCCGCGACAACGCCTCGCGCAATGGCATCGACCCGGCACTGTTCCCCGTCTACCTGCCCGCCGACATGCCGCAGCAGCACGCAGACGTGGTGGTGGCCAACATCCTCGCCGGCCCGCTGGTGTCCCTGGCACCGCAGATCACTGCACTGGTCAAGGCCGGCGGCCGCCTGGCGCTGTCCGGCATCCTCGCCGAGCAGGCCGAGGAAGTCCGCGCCGCCTATGCCGACGCCTTCGTGCTCGACCCCACCGCCGACAAGGACGGCTGGGTGCGCATCAGCGGTGTACGTCGCTGAGCCACGCCCCATGAGCAGACCCGCGCCAGCGTGCTACCGAGTTGGTAGACTGGCGCCTTGTTTCACACGGACCGCCGCATGACCGAAAGCTTCGTCACCCAGTGCCCCCATTGCCAGACCAGCTTCCGCGTAAGCCGCGCGCAGTTGGGCGCTGCCCAAGGCGCCGTGCGCTGTGGGGCCTGCCTGCACGTGTTCAACGCAGCCAAGCAGTTGCTGGGAGCCATGTCGGCCGGCGAGCCGAAGCCCTCCACGCCCGCGCCCCAGGCGCCGCGCCCTGCCGCGCCGGCAGCACCGAAACCCGCACCCCCGGTCGCGCCAGTGGCCCCGGCACAGCCGGCCAGCCCGGCACCCAGCGTCGCCACCCTGCTCAAGTCGCCCCTGGCCTCGGCCCCCGTGCCGCCACCCGCGCCGGTGCCGCCCGCCGTGCCGCCAGGCAAGACGGCCGACAAGAACACCCTGTGGATCCACGACGACCTGGACCTCGACAGCCTCGACCTGGACGAGGAACTGGCCAAGCTGGAACAGGAAGAACTCAAGCTCTCCCAGGAATTCCTCGCCCTGCAGGCCGCGCCCAAACCGGGCGAGCAGTCATACGGCCAGCACGTGGAATCCACCGACAAGCATGACGAGCGCTGGGCCGAGGCCCTGTTGCGCGAGGACGCGCCGCGCGCCGCGCCCAGCGCACCGCGCCCTACACCGCCCGCCGTGGCCGAGCGCCCCGCCACCATCGAGCCCCCTGCGCCGCAGCGCAAGGAACCGGCGCTGTCCCTCGACGACGACCTGGACGATGACCCGGCCCCGGCCTTCGGCCCCGCCGCCGATCGCGATGACGAGCCGACGGACGAGCCCGCGCGCGCTCGAATCGGCGCGTCGGACGAAGAAGACGACGAGATCGACGAGCCCCCGGTCGCCCCGGCACGTACGCCACCGCGCAACGAACCGGGCCTGCGTGGCGGCAACCTGCTGGATATCGACGACGAGCCGTTGCAGCTCGACTGGCAACAGCCGAAAAAACCCTGGGGCCGCTGGATCGGCTGGGGGGCGCTGAACCTGCTGGGCGCCATCGCCCTGGCCGGGCAATACGTCTGGTACCACTTCGACGAGCTGGCACGCACCGACCAGTACCGCCCCTGGTTCGAACAGCTGTGCCCGGAACTCGGCTGCCAGCTGCCGTCCAAGGTCGAGATCGCCCTGATCAAGAGCAGCAACCTGGTGGTGCGCAGCCACCCGGACTTCACCGGCGCACTGGTGGTGGACGCCATCCTCTACAACCGCGCGTCCTTCTCCCAGCCCTTCCCGCTGCTGGAGCTGCGCTTCGCCGACATCAACGGCCAGCTTCTGGCCAGTCGTCGGTTCAAGCCGGGCGAATACCTCGCCGGCGAGCTTGCCGGGCAGTCGGAAATGCCGCCGCAGACGCCCATCCATATCTCCCTGGATATCCTCGACCCAGGCACCAAGGCTGTGAACTACAGTCTCAGCTTCCACTCCCCCGAGTAGCGCCAGCGGCGGCTTTTCGCCGCTGGAGGGCCTCGCCAGAACCTTCGGCGATAAGCTCATCACTGTTCAGAATTTGTTCAAAACAACCTTTATCCGGTCATCGAGAGCGGGTATCATGCCCACCCTTTTTCGAAGACCAAGATCCGGCCCCACAGGCAGGGAAGACCCATGTCGGCGGTACGCATCGGCCCATACGCACTACCCAATCAAGTGATACTCGCCCCCATGGCGGGAGTGACCGATCGTCCGTTTCGTCTGCTTTGCCGTCGCCTCGGCGCCGGCTTGGTAGTCTCCGAAATGGTCACCAGCGACGTGCGCCTGTGGAACAGCCGCAAGTCGAAACTGCGCCTGCTCCACGAGGGCGACCCGGAGCCGCGCTCGGTGCAGATCGCCGGGGGCGATCCGCAGATGCTGGCCGAGGCCGCCGTCGCCAATGTGGCGCTCGGCGCGCAGATCATCGACATCAACATGGGTTGCCCGGCGAAGAAGGTCTGCAACAAGGCCGCTGGCTCCGCGCTGATGAAGGACGAGGCCCTGGTGGCTGCGATCCTCGAAGCGGTGGTCGGCGCCGTGGACGTGCCGGTGACCCTGAAGATCCGCACCGGCTGGGACCGGGACAACAAGAACGGCATCGCCGTGGCAAGGATCGCCGAACAGTCGGGAATACAGGCGCTGGCCGTGCATGGCCGCACCCGTGCCGACCTGTACACCGGTGAAGCCGAGTACGACACCATCGCTGCGATCAAGCAGTCGGTGTCGATCCCGGTCTTCGCCAATGGCGACATCACCTCGCCACAGAAGGCCAGAGAGGTCCTCGACGCCACCGGCGCCGATGCCCTGCTGATCGGTCGAGCGGCCCAGGGGCGACCCTGGATATTCCGCGAGATCGCGCACTACCTGGAAACCGGCGAACTCCTGCCGGCCCCGGGCTTGAAGGAAATTGAACAGATCCTGCTGGAGCACCTGGCCGCATTGCACGCCTTCTACGGCGACCTGATGGGCGTACGCATCGCCCGCAAGCATGTCGGCTGGTATCTCGCAACCCTGCCGGGCGCCAGGGAGTTTCGCGCCCAGTTCAATCGTTTGGAGTCCACGGACGCGCAGTGCGCCAACGTTCGAGAGTTTTTCATCGAACGTCACAACGACGGAGAACAGGCCGCATGACGACGATGACCGAGAATTTTTTTGATGGGGCAACACCCGTGAGCGACAACGCCAACCTTAAACAGCACCTGACCACACCGACCGCGGAAGGCCAGACCTTGCGCGGCAGTGTCGAGAAGGCCTTGCACAATTACTTCGCCCATCTCGAGGGCGCCGCGGTCACGGACGTCTACAACCTGGTGCTCTCCGAAGTCGAGGCACCGCTGCTGGAGTCCGTGATGAACTACGTCAAGGGCAACCAGACCAAGGCTTCCGAGATGCTCGGCCTGAACCGCGGCACCTTGCGCAAGAAGCTCAAGCAGTACGACCTCCTGTAAAGCACGTATTCGATAAAGAAAGGGCGGCCCCCGAGAACATCAAAGGCCGCCCTTTTTTACTGATTTCCCTGCTCCGATGGACATCGAAATGACCGACCAGACCACCCGCCTCCCCGTTCGCCGTGCACTGATCAGCGTCTCCGACAAGACCGGCATCCTCGAGTTCGCCCGCGAACTCGTCGCCCTCAACGTCGAGATCCTCTCCACCGGCGGCACCTACAAGCTGCTGCGGGACAACGGCATCGCCGCGGTGGAAGTCGCCGACTACACCGGCTTCCCGGAAATGATGGACGGCCGGGTGAAGACCCTGCACCCGAAGATCCACGGCGGCATCCTCGGCCGTCGCGCGCTCGACGGCGCGGTCATGGAGCAGCACGGGATCAAGCCGATCGATCTGGTCGCGGTCAACCTGTACCCCTTCGAAGCCACCGTCGCCAAGCCTGACTGCGACCTGGCCGACGCCATCGAGAATATCGACATCGGCGGCCCGACCATGGTCCGCAGCGCCGCCAAGAACCACAAGGACGTCGCCATCGTGGTCAACGCCGGCGACTACGCCAGCGTCCTCGAAGGCCTCAAGGCCGGCGGCCTGACCTACGCCCAGCGTTTCGACCTGGCCCTCAAGGCCTTCGAGCACACCAGTGCCTACGACGGCATGATCGCCAACTACCTGGGCACCATCGACCAGGCCCGCGACAGCCTGTCCACCGAAGCGCGCAGCGCCTTCCCGCGTACCTTCAACAGCCAGTTCGTCAAGGCGCAGGAAATGCGCTACGGCGAGAACCCGCACCAGAGCGCGGCCTTCTACGTCGAAGCGAAGAAGGGCGAGGCGAGCATCTCCACCGCCGTGCAACTGCAGGGCAAGGAACTGTCGTTCAACAACGTGGCCGACACCGACGCCGCGCTGGAATGCGTGAAGAGCTTCGTCAAGCCGGCCTGCGTCATCGTCAAGCACGCCAACCCCTGCGGCGTAGCCGTGGTACCGGACGCCGAAGGCGGCATCCGCAAGGCCTACGACCTGGCCTACGCCACCGACACCGAATCCGCCTTCGGCGGCATCATCGCCTTCAACCGCGAGCTGGATGCCGAAACCGCCAAGGCCATCGTCGAACGCCAGTTCGTCGAAGTGATCATCGCGCCCAAGGTCTCCGCCGAAGCCCGCGCCGTGGTCGCCGCCAAAGCCAACGTGCGCCTGCTGGAATGCGGCGAGTGGCCGAAGGACCGCGCCCCGGGCTGGGACTTCAAGCGCGTCAACGGCGGTCTGCTGGTGCAGAGCCGTGACATCGGTATGATCTCCGCCGACGACCTGAAGATCGTCACCCAGCGCGCGCCCAGCGAGCAGGAAGTGCACGACCTGATCTTCGCCTGGAAAGTGGCCAAGTTCGTCAAGTCCAACGCCATCGTCTACGCCAAGAACCGCCAGACCGTCGGCGTCGGCGCCGGCCAGATGAGCCGCGTCAACTCCGCCCGCATCGCCGCCATCAAGGCCGAGCACGCGGGCCTGGAAGTCAAGGGCGCGGTCATGGCCTCGGACGCCTTCTTCCCCTTCCGCGACGGCATCGACAACGCCGCCAAGGCCGGCATCACCGCGGTGATCCAGCCGGGTGGCTCCATGCGTGACAACGAAGTCATCGCCGCGGCCGACGAGGCCGGGATTGCGATGGTCTTCACCGGCATGCGTCATTTCAGGCACTAATAGCTCGAAGCCCGAAGCTGGAAGCCTGAAGCCCGCGCGCTTCCAGCTTCCAGCTTCCAGCTTCCAGCTCTTCAGATGAGAGCATCGAATATGAACGTATTGATCATCGGCAGCGGCGGTCGTGAACACGCCCTGGCCTGGAAAGTGGCCCAGGATCCCCGCGTCGCCAAGGTCTTCGTGGCCCCGGGCAACGCCGGCACCGCCACCGAAGCCAAGTGCGAGAACGTCGCCATCGACGTACTGGCCATCGAACAACTAGCCGACTTCGCCGCCCAGAATGTGCAGCTGACCATCGTCGGCCCCGAGGCCCCCTGGTGAAGGGCGTGGTGGACCTGTTCCGCTCCCGCGGCCTGGACATCTTCGGCCCCACCGCCGGCGCCGCGCAGCTGGAAGGCTCCAAAGCCTTCACCAAGGACTTCCTGGCGCGCCACAAGATCCCCACCGCCGACTACCAGAACTTCACCGAAGTCGAGCCGGCCCTGGCCTACCTGCGCGAGAAAGGCGCACCGATCG
Organism: Pseudomonas solani; assembly: GCF_026072635.1. NCBI lineage: Bacteria > Pseudomonadati > Pseudomonadota > Gammaproteobacteria > Pseudomonadales > Pseudomonadaceae > Pseudomonas > Pseudomonas solani. Next base: position 1,477,936 of record NZ_AP023081.1, read on the forward strand.
TGGTCAAGGCCGACGGCCTGGCCGCCGGCAAGGGCGTGATCGTCGCCATGACCCTGGCCGAAGCCGAGGACGCCGTGCGCGACATGCTCTCCGGCAACGCCTTCGGCGACGCCGGTGCCCGCGCGGTGATCGAGGAGTTCCTCGACGGCGAGGAAGCCAGCTTCATCGTCATGGTCGACGGCAAGAACGTACTGCCCATGGCCACCAGCCAGGACCACAAGCGCGTTGGCGATGCCGACAGCGGCCCCAACACCGGCGGCATGGGCGCCTACTCCCCGGCACCGGTGGTCACCGCCGACGTGCACCAGCGCGTGATGGACGAGGTGATCTACCCCACCGTCCGCGGCATGGCCGAGGAAGGCAACGTCTACACCGGCTTCCTCTACGCCGGCCTGATGATCGACAAGGCCGGCAAGCCCAAGGTCATCGAGTTCAACTGCCGCTTCGGCGACCCGGAAACCCAGCCCATCATGGTGCGCCTGGAGTCGTCCCTGGTCCTGCTGGTGGAAGCCGCCCTGGCCAAGGCCCTGGACAAGGTCGAAGCCACCTGGGACCCGCGTCCCACCGTGGGCGTGGTACTGGCCGCAGGCGGCTACCCGGGCGACTACGCCAAGGGTGACGTGATCTCAGGCCTGGCCGACGCCGCCGAACTGGACGGCAAGGTGTTCCACGCCGGTACCGCGCGGAAGGATGGCCAGGTGGTCACCGCCGGCGGCCGCGTGCTCTGCGCCACGGCCATCGGCCCGAGCGTCCACGAAGCCCAGCAGCAGGCCTACCGCCTGGCGAAGAAGATCAGCTGGAACGGCTGCTTCTACCGCACCGATATCGGTTACCGCGCCATCGCCCGCGAACGCGGCGAAGGTTGAAGGTAAAAAACCGGTAAACCTGCAGAAGAGGCGGCCATATGGCCGCCTTTGTCATATTCCACCGGCCGGTGCTTGGCTATAATCCGGCCACTCACTCACGAAGGGACTTCGCCCGTGCGCCGGCTCAGGATTGCCATCGGTCTTAGCGTCAGCCTGCTGCTGACCCTGCTCTGCCTGCCATCGGCGCAAGCCAGGGATAGCGCGCACTGGAGCATGCTGCTCGATCCCACCGCCAGCCTGCAGCTCGAAGACATCCGCGCCCAGCAGTCCGCCTCGCAATTCACCCCCGTCGACCTCGAACGCCTCTACACCCCCGGTGGCAACAGCGCCCTCTGGCTGCACTACCAGTTGCCCCCCGGCGATCACGAACAGCTGCTGCGGGTCTTCGCGCCCTACCTGTCGTTCCTCGACCTCTATGTGATCCGTGGCGATGAGCTCATCGACCACACCCGCACCGGCAGCCGCCTGCCCTTCAGCGACCGCCCGCTGCCCAGCCGGGACTTCCTCCTGCCGCTGCCCATGCGCAGCGAGCCGCTGGACCTCTACCTGCGGCTCTCCTCCGAACACGCCCTGCGCCCCACCGTGTCCCTGCAATCAGCGGTGAGCATGGCCGCCGACGACAGCCGCCCGCTGCTCTTCGGCGTGCTCATCGGCAGCCTGCTGATGCTGGTGGTGCACAACCTCCTGCGCTTCGGCTACGCCCGCGCCACCAGCGGCCTGTGGCTGGCCGCCACCCAGCTGTGCCTGGTGGGCACCGCCCTCAGCCTGCTGGGCATCAGCGCGCCCTGGCTGCACAGCTGGCAGAGCGCGCAGCCGCAGATCGCCAACCTGTCGATGCTGCTGGCCATGCTCTGCGCGCTGTTCTTCACCGCCAGCTTCTTCCGCAAGGTCTGCCCCAGCACCCCGCTCAATGGCGTGCTCGTCGGCGAGATCGTGCTCATCGGCGTCATCGGCATGCTGCTGATGATCGCCACCGACCTGATGTTCAACCAACTGGTCTACGCCATGGCGGCGCTCACCGGCGTGAGCATCCTCTTCGTCTCGCTGCACCACTGGCGGCGCGGCTACCGCCCGGCACGCATGTTCACCCTGGCGCTGCTGGTCTACAGCGTCGCCTTCATCAGCGCCCTGCCGGCGCTGTTCGGCTACTGGTCGGTGCAGTCCGACTGGCTGGCCTTCGGCCTGCTGGGGGTGACCGCCATCAGCGGCGTGCTGATGAGCATCGCCATGAGCGAACGCCAGCGACGCATCCTCCTCGACGACTTCAGCGTCAGCCGTGAAGCGGCGGCCAGCTCCGCCGAGCTCAAGGCCAAGGGCGAGTTCCTGGCCAAGATCAGCCACGAGATCCGCACCCCCATGAATGGCGTTCTGGGCATGACCGAGCTGCTGCTCGGCACCCCGCTGTCGGCCAAGCAACGCGACTACGTGCAGACCATCCACAGCTCCGGCAACGAGCTGCTCACCCTGATCAACGAAATCCTCGACATCTCCAAGCTGGAATCCGGGCAGATCGAGCTGGATGACGTGCAGTTCGACCTCAACGCCCTGATCGACGACTGCCTGGACATCTTCCGCGCCAAGGCCGAGCAGCAGAAGGTCGAGCTCATTAGCTTCATGCAGCCTCAGGTGCCGCGCGTCATCAGCGGCGACCCGACGCGCCTGCGACAGGCCCTGCTGAGCCTGCTGGACAACGCCTTCAAGCAGACCGACGAAGGCGAGATCCTGCTGGTGGTGGCCCTGGACACCAGCGGCAACGAACCGCGCCTGCGCATCGCCGTGCAGGACAGCGGCCGCCCCCTGGAAGCCGCCGAGCGGGACGCCCTGCTCAACGCCGAGCTGCACAGCAAGGACTTCCTCTCCGCCACCAAGCTCGGTGGCCGCCTGGGCCTGATCATCGCCCGCCAGTTGGTGCGCCTGATGGACGGCGAGTTCGGCGTGCAGACCGGCGGCAACCAGGGCAGCACCCTGTGGCTGACCCTGCCCCTGGAAAGCGAACGCCTGGAACAGCCCGCCTCCGACTTCGACGGCCCCCTGCAGGGCGCACGCCTGCTGGTGGTGGACGACAACGACACCTGCCGCAAGGTGCTGATGCAGCAGTGCAGCGCCTGGGGCCTGCAGGTCAGCGCCGTGCCCTCTGGCAAGGAGGCCCTGGCCCTGCTGCGCACCAAGGCGCACCTGCGCGAATACTTCGACGTGGTGCTGCTGGACCAGGACATGCCCGGCATGACCGGCATGCAGCTGGCCGCCAAGATCAAGGAAGACCCGAGCCTCAACCACGACATCCTGATCATCATGCTCACCGGCATCAGCAACGCGCCGAGCAAGATCATCGCCCGCAACGCCGGCATCAAGCGCATCCTCGCCAAGCCGGTGGCCGGCTACACCCTCAAGACCACCCTCGCCGACGAGCTCAACCAGCGCGCCGCCGGCGGCTCGGCAGCCCTGCCCGGCTCCCAGGTCAGCACCCCGCTCAACGTGCCCAACGACTTCCGCATCCTGGTGGCCGAGGACAACAGCATCTCCACCAAGGTCATCCGCGGCATGCTCAGCAAGCTCAACCTGCAACCGGACACCGCCAGCAACGGCGAGGAAGCCCTCAGCGCGATGAAGAACCAGCAGTACGACCTGGTGCTGATGGACTGCGAAATGCCGGTGCTCGACGGCTTCTCCGCCACCGAGATGCTGCGCAACTGGGAAAGCGAAGAGCAGCGCCCGCGCACCCCGGTGGTGGCCCTCACCGCGCACATCCTCACCGAGCACAAGGAACGCGCCCGCCAGGCCGGCATGGACGGCCACATGGCCAAGCCCGTCGAGCTCTCCCAGCTGCGCGAGCTGATCGAGCACTGGGTCGCGGAAAAGGAAATGCGCCGCCAGCACGAACCCGACGACGCCCTGCATTCCTGATCCCCCGTAGCCCGGGCTTCAGCCCGGGATTCCCATCGCGAATGAATTCGCTCCTACAAGAGCGGCGGCGCTGCGCACCGCTTGGCGACTGAAGTCGCCCCTACGAAGGCCTCACGCCCGCGCGCGGACATGACCGCTATGTAGGGTGGATGACGCTCTTTTCATCCACCAAGCGGGGTCGGGCCTGGCATGCCAATGTACCTGGCTCCGGGAGAGCGGTGGGCTGAAGCCCACGCCCACCCTGCGTCTGCCACGCCATGGACTGTGCCCTGTGCCCGCTCCGCACTGATACGACGCGCCCCCACATCCGGCGGCGTGCCGGCGTATGATTGCCCCTCGCCAGGGCGACCCGGATCAACGGGCGCAACCCTCGGCTGCTCCTACACTCACAACACTCTCCATCACGAGCCCGTCCGATGCTCTCCACGATGTTCAGCCTGTACCTGAAGATGCTGGTGCTCTACAGCCCCTTCTTCGTCCTTTCCTGCTTCATCGGCCTGACCCGCGGCTACACGGTCAAGGAGCGCAAGCGCCTGGCCTGGAAGGTCGCCCTCGGTACCCTGGTGGCCAGCGTGCTGCTGTACCTGTTCGGCCAGAGCATCTTCAACGTCTTCGGCATCACCATCGACGCCTTCCGCATCGGCGCCGGCAGCGTGCTGTTCATCTCCGCCCTCGGCATGGCCCAGGGCAAGCCGGCGGTGCAGTCGGACAACGTGCAGCAGGACGTCACCATCGTGCCGCTGACCATTCCCCTCACCGTCGGCCCCGGCACCATCGGCGCCATGCTGGTGATGGGCGCCGGGCACCACCACTGGAACGACAAGCTCACCGCCCTGGCCGCCATCGCCCTCGCCAGCGTCACTGTCGGCGTGGTGCTCTACCTCTCCAACCGCATTGAACGCATCCTCGGCGAGCAGGGCCTGCAGATCGTCAGCCGCCTGATGGGCCTGTTCGTCTGCGCCCTCGCGGCCCAGATCATCTTCACCGGGGTGAAGAACTACCTGGCGCCCTGAAAGCGTGCAACCCGTGACCTGACCGACCGTTCAGCTTGTCGCCGCGCACCGCAATGGAGCGCGGCGATTTTCCCGAAATCCTGCTAAGAATCCCGCAAAGCCCTCTAAATCAAGCCTTTAGCGCCGTTGGCACGGATGCTGCCAATGCACTGACAGCAGTACAGATGACCGTACTGATGACCCCATTTCGGTCCCATCCCACTGTCATTGCATGGACAGCCAAGGAGGCTTTACATGAAACGCCGTCCCTTCCTGAAATCCACCCTCGCCGCCAGCGCCCTGGTACTGACCGGCCTGTTCCCCTTCACCCTGCAGGCCGCCGAGACCATCAAGGTCGGCATCCTGCATTCGCTGTCCGGCACCATGGCCATCTCCGAGACCTCGCTCAAGGACATAGCGCTCATGACCATCGACGAGATCAACGCCAAGGGCGGCATCAACGGCAAGAAGCTGGAACCCGTGGTGGTCGACCCCGCCTCCAACTGGCCGCTGTTCGCCGAGAAGGCCCGCCAGCTGCTGACCAAGGACAAGGTGGACGTAGTCTTCGGCTGCTGGACCTCGGTGTCGCGCAAGTCCGTGCTGCCGGTATTCGAGGAGCTCAACGGCCTGCTGTTCTACCCCGTGCAGTACGAGGGTGAAGAGCTCTCGCCCAACGTCTTCTACACCGGCGCGGCGCCGAACCAGCAGGCCATCCCGGCGGTGGAATACCTGATGAGCGAAGACGGCGGCGCCGCCAAGCGCTACTTCCTGCTGGGCACCGACTACGTCTACCCACGCACCACCAACAAGATCCTGCGCAGCTTCCTGCACAGCAAGGGCGTGGCGGACAAGGACATCGAAGAGGTCTACACCCCCTTCGGCCACAGCGATTACCAGACCATCGTCGCCAACATCAAGAAGTTCTCCGCCGGCGGCAAGACTGCGGTGATCTCCACCGTCAACGGCGACTCCAACGTGCCCTTCTACAAGGAGCTGGCCAACCAGGGCATCGAGGCCACCGACATCCCGGTGGTGGCCTTCTCCGTGGGCGAGGAAGAACTGCGCGGCATCGACACCAAGCCGCTGGTGGGCCAGCTGGCGGCCTGGAACTACTTCGAGTCCGTGGATAACCCGGTGAACAGCAAGTTCGTCACCGACTGGAAGGCCTACGCCAAGGCCAAGAACCTGCCCAACTACAGCACCGCCGTGACCAACGACCCCATGGAAGCCACCTACGTCGGCATCCACATGTGGGCCCAGGCGGTCGAGAAGGCCGGCACCACCGACGTCGACAAAGTCCGTGAAGCCATGGGCGGCCAGACCTTCGCCGCGCCCTCCGGCTACACCCTGACCATGGACAAGACCAACCACCACCTGCACAAGCCGGTGATGATCGGCGAGGTCCAGGAAGACGGTCAGTTCTCCGTGGTCTGGCAGACCGAAGGCCCGCTGCGCGCCCAGCCGTGGAGCCCCTTCATCCCCGGCAACGACAAGAAGCCGGACTATGCGGTGAAGAACTAAGCCGGAAGTCTTAGCCGAGAGCCGGAAGCCGGAAGTACCTCACTTCCAGCTTCCAGCCTCTAGCTTCCAGCTTCCGGTCCCCGCCGATAACGGAGCCTCCCCTCCATGCCCACCTGCCTTTTCCGAATCCTCCTGTCCCTGGCCCTGTTGCTGCCCCTGGCGGCCCAGGCCGGTGACGCCAATGACTTCGCTGCCGCCAACCCGGGCCAGCAAGCCAAGCTGCTGGAAAGCTGGGCCGCCCAGCCCGAGGCCACGCGCCAGCCCCTGCTCGATGCCCTGCAACAGAACCGCTTTGCCGTCGACGCCAAGCTGGCCTACTTCGAACAGGACGGCACCTGGCAGGCCGCCGAGGGCGACGCCGCCCCCGCCGCCACGCCGAAGAAGCTGCGCCTGAACAACCGCCTGCGCGGCCTGCTGATCACCGCCCAGGCCAGCCACGAGTTACTCGCCGCCGAACCCGCCGCGCGCCTGGACGCCGCCCGCCAGCTGCAGAAGAGTGCCAAGCCCGCACAACTGCCGCTGCTCAACCAGCGCATGGTCGCCGAGGAAGACGCCGCCGTGCGTGACGCCATCGGCCTGGCCCTGGCCAACCTGCAGCTGGTCGACCCCGACCCGGCCATCCGCCTCAACGCCGTGCGCCTGCTGGGCGAAACCGGCGACCCGCTGGCCCGCACCCGCCTCGAGGCGCTGCTCGACCCGGCAGTGGAAACCGACGCCGCGGTGCGCACCGCCGCCGAAACCAGCCTGGCCCAGGTCAAGCGCCGGCTGGCGCTGGGCGAAGTGCTCGGCCAGGCCTTCAGCGGCCTGTCCCTGGGCTCCATCCTGCTGCTGGCCGCCCTCGGCCTGGCCATCACCTTCGGCCTGCTCGGGGTGATCAACATGGCCCACGGCGAGATGCTGATGCTCGGCGCCTACTCCACCTACATCGTGCAGCTGATGTTCCAGCGCCTGGCACCGGACCTGCTCGCCCTCTACCCGCTGGTGGCGCTGCCGGTGGCCTTCTTCGTCACCGCCGCCATCGGCATGGCCCTGGAGCGCACGGTGATCCGCCACCTCTATGGCCGCCCCCTGGAAACCCTGCTCGCCACCTGGGGCATCAGCCTGATGCTGATCCAGTTGGTGCGCGTGGTCTTCGGCGCGCAGAACGTCGAGGTGGCCAACCCGGCCTGGCTCTCCGGCGGCATCCAGGTGCTGCCCAACCTGGTGCTGCCGTACAACCGCATCGTCATCATCGGCTTCGCTCTGTTCGTGGTGGCGCTGACCTGGCTGCTGCTGAACCGCACGCGCCTGGGCCTCAACGTCCGCGCCGTCACCCAGAATCGCAACATGGCCGCCTGCTGCGGCGTGCCCACCGGCCGCGTGGACATGCTCGCCTTCGGCCTCGGCTCCGGCATCGCCGGGCTCGGCGGCGTGGCCCTGTCGCAGATCGGCAACGTCGGCCCCGACCTCGGCCAGGGCTACATCATCGACTCCTTCCTGGTGGTGGTGCTCGGTGGCGTCGGCCAGTTGGCCGGCAGCGTGATGGCGGCCTTCGGCCTGGGCGTGGCGAACAAGATCCTCGAACCACAGATCGGCGCCGTGCTGGGCAAGATCCTGATCCTCGCGCTGATCATTCTCTTCATCCAGAAACGCCCCCAGGGCCTCTTCGCATTGAAAGGACGGGTGATCGACTGATGAACCAGCCCCTGACCCTCACCGCCGCGCAGAAGGCCGGCCCGAAAGTAACCCTGGGCGTTGGCGCCCTGGTGCTGGCGGTGCTCATCGCCCTGCCGCTGCTGCACCTGCTGCCGGCCGACAACCCGCTGCAGGTCTCCGCCTACACCCTCACCCTGGTGGGCAAGATCCTCTGCTACGCCATCGTCGCCCTGGCCCTGGACCTGGTCTGGGGCTACGCCGGGCTGCTGTCCCTGGGCCACGGGCTGTTCTTCGCCCTCGGCGGCTACGCCATGGGCATGTACCTGATGCGCCAGAGCGCCGGCGACGGTCTGCCGGCCTTCATGAGCTTCCTCGCCTGGAGCGAACTGCCCTGGTACTGGACCGGCACCTCCAGCTTCCTCTGGTCGCTGTGCCTGGTGGTGCTCGCCCCCGGCCTGTTGGCCCTGGTGTTCGGCTTCTTCGCCTTCCGCTCGCGGATCAAGGGCGTGTACTTCTCGATCATGACCCAGGCCCTGACCTTCGCCGGCATGCTGCTGTTTTTCCGCAACGAGACCGGCTTCGGCGGCAACAACGGCTTCACCGACTTCAAGCGCATCCTCGGCTTCGACATCACCGCGCCGGGCACCCGCGCCGTGCTGTTCCTGGCCACGGTGGCGCTGCTGGTGGGCGCCCTGCTGCTCGGCTGGCGCCTGTCGAAGAGCAAGTTCGGCCGGGTGCTCACCGCCCTGCGCGACGCCGAGAACCGCCTGATGTTCTGCGGCTACGACCCGCGCGGCTACAAGCTGTTCATCTGGGTGTTGTCGGCTGTGCTCTGCGGCCTGGCCGGCGCGCTGTACGTGCCCCAGGTGGGCATCATCAACCCCAGCGAGATGTCGCCGACCAACTCCATCGAAGCCGCCGTCTGGGTGGCCCTGGGCGGGCGCGGCTCGCTCATCGGCCCGCTGCTGGGCGCCGGCCTGGTCAACGGCATGAAGAGCTGGTTCACCGTGGCCTTCCCGGAATACTGGCTGTTCTTCCTCGGCGCCCTGTTCATCGTCGTCACCCTGTTCCTGCCCAAGGGCCTGTTCGGCCTGCTGCGCAAGGAGAAGGACCAATGAGAGCGCCCCCGGTACCCGAACTCATGCTCGAACCCGCCTACGACCCCAACAGCGACGCCGGCACCGGCCGCGACGCCCTCGGCCTCGGCCAGAGCGCCGGCAAGGGCCTGAACACCCGCCACGGCACCATCCTCACGCTGGAAGACATCAGCGTCAGCTTCGATGGCTTCAAGGCGCTCAACGACCTCAACCTGTACATCGGCGTCGGCGAGCTGCGCTGCATCATCGGCCCCAACGGCGCGGGCAAGACCACGCTGATGGACGTGATCACCGGCAAGACCCGCCCCACCACTGGCAGTGCCTGGTTCGGCGAGACCCTGGACCTGACCCGCATGAGCGAGGTGCAGATCGCCCAGGCCGGCATCGGCCGCAAGTTCCAGAAGCCCACGGTGTTCGAAGCGCTGACGGTGTTCGAAAACCTGGAGCTGGCGCAGAAGACCGACAAATCGGTGTGGGCCAGCCTGCGCGCCAAGCTCTCCGGCGAGCAGAAGGACCGCATCGACGAGGTACTCGCCACCATCCGCCTGCAGGACTCGCGACGCCGCCCGGCCGGCCTCCTGTCCCACGGCCAGAAACAGTTCCTGGAGATCGGCATGCTGCTGATGCAGGACCCGCAACTGCTCCTGCTCGACGAACCGGTGGCGGGCATGACCGACGCCGAGACCGAATTCACCGCCGAGCTGTTCAAGGGCCTGGCCGGCAAGCACTCGCTGATGGTGGTGGAGCACGACATGGGCTTCGTCGGCAGCATCGCCGACCACGTCACCGTGCTGCACCAGGGGCATGTGCTGGCGGAGGGGTCGCTGGCGGACGTGCAGGCGAATGAACAGGTGATCGAGGTTTATCTGGGACGTTGAGCTGGAAGCTTGAAGCCAGAAGCTGGAAGAAAAAGCGGCACAACGCAGCTCTTACTTCAAGCTTCAAGCTTCTGGCTTCCAGCTCCTCCACCGAGGACTAGACATGCTTCAAGTGAAACAGCTGCATCAATACTACGGCGGCAGCCACATCCTCCGCGGCCTGTCGTTCGAGGTGAAGGTTGGCGAGGTCACCTGCCTGCTCGGGCGCAACGGCGTGGGCAAGACCACGTTGCTGAAGTGCCTGATGGGCCTGACCCCGCGAAGGAAGGCGCGGTGAACTGGGAGGGCAAGCCGATCACCGGCTCCAAGCCGCACCAGCGCGTGCACGCCGGCATCGCCTACGTGCCCCAGGGCCGCGAGATCTTCCCGCGCCTGACGGTGGAGGAGAACCTCCTCATGGGCCTCTCCCGCTTCAGCGCCAAGGAAGCCAAGGCAGTGCCCGAGTTCATCTACGAGCTGTTCCCGGTGCTGCGGGAGATGAAGCACCGCCGCGGCGGCGACCTCTCCGGCGGCCAGCAGCAACAACTGGCCATCGGCCGCGCCCTGGCCAGCCGGCCGCGCCTGCTGATCCTCGACGAGCCCACCGAAGGCATCCAGCCCTCGGTGATCAAGGAGATCGGTGCGGTGATCCGCAAACTGGCCGAGCGCGGCGACATGGCCATCCTGCTGGTGGAGCAGTTCTACGACTTCGCCGCCGAGTTGGCCGACCAGTACCTGGTGATGAGCCGGGGCGAAATCATCCAGCAGGGGCGCGGGGAAAACATGGAAGCCGAAGGCGTGCGCGGCCTGGTGACGATCTGAGCGCAGGCCCGGCCCCGTGCACCGAATGGGTTCAGGGCACGCCTCTTGCTTTGCCCGGTCGGTCAACTATTTTGCGGATGCCTCCATAGCCATGAACCTGCCCGCCGCCCTGTTCACGCCGAGCTGGCACGCCGAGCTGGAGCTGGGCTACGCCCGCCGGGACGAACGCACCATTCCGGTGCTTCGCCGCCACCTCGGCCCCCTGAGGGTGCAAAAGCATCTCCATGCCGAGGGCCCCGAGGTGTGCCAGCACATCATCGTGCACCCGCCCGGCGGCATCGCCGGGGGTGATCGCCTGGACATCACCGCCCAGGTAGGCGACGGCGCCTGGGCCCAGCTCACCAGCCCCGGCGCGGCCAAGTGGTACCGCGCCCGGGGCCCGGCCTTCCAGACGCTGGCGCTGCGGGTCGAGGCCGGCGCCACCCTGGAGTGGCTGCCCCAGGAAACCATCGTCTTCTCCGGCGCCCAGGCCGAGTTGAGCACCCGCATCGACCTGGTCGCCGACGCCCGGCTGTTCTACTGGGACGTGGTCGCCCTCGGCCGCCCCGCCGCCGGCGAGCACTTCGCCAGCGGCCACTTCCAGGCACAGCTGGACATCCGCCGCGACGGTCGCGCGCTGTGGCACGAGCGCCAGCGCATCAGCGGCGACGACGGCCTGCTCGACTCGCCCATCGGCCTCGCCGGGCAACCTGTGTTCGCCACCCTGATCGCCACCGGCCAGCTCGACCCGGAGCTGCTGGAACGCTGCCGCGAACTGCCCTCGGCGGTGCGCGGCGACCTGACCCAACTGCCCGGCCTGCTGGTGGCCCGCTGCCTGGCCAGCGAAGCCCTGCACGCGCGCGCCTGGCTGATCGACCTCTGGCGCCTGTTGCGCCCTGCCCTGCTCGGCCGCGACGCCGTGCCGCCACGAATCTGGAGTACCTGATGGACCTCACCCCGAGAGAGAAAGACAAGCTGCTGATCTTCACCGCCGGCCTGGTCGCCGAGCGGCGCCTGGCCCGTGGCGTGAAGCTCAACTACCCGGAAGCCATGGCCTACATCTCCGCCGCCCTGCTCGAAGGCGCCCGCGACGGCCGCACCGTGGCCGAGCTGATGCACTTCGGCACCACGCTGCTGGCCCGTGACCAGGTGATGGAAGGCGTGCCGGAGATGATCCCGGAGATCCAGATCGAAGCCACCTTTCCCGACGGCACCAAGCTGGTGACCGTGCACCAGCCGATTGTGTGATGACCGCGATGAACAACGAGATCCGTGACGCCAGCGAAGCCGACCTGCCCGGCATCCTGGCCATCTACAACGCCGCCGTGGAGCACACCACGGCGATCTGGAACGAAAACCTGGTGGACCTGGCCAACCGCCGTGCCTGGCTGGCCGAACGCAGCGGCGCCGGCTTCCCGGTGCTGGTAGCGCGTGACGCTGCCGGCGAGGTGGTCGGCTATGCCAGCTATGGCGCCTGGCGGCCCCATGACGGCTACAAGCACACCGTCGAGCACTCGGTCTACGTGCGTGCCGATCAGCGCGGCAAGGGCCTCGGCCCGCAGCTGATGCAGGCACTGATCGAACGCGCCCGATCAGCCGGGCTGCATGTGATGGTGGGGGCCATAGAATCCGAGAACACCGCCTCCATCCGCCTGCACCAGCGCCTCGGCTTCGCCATCACCGGCCAGATGCCCCAGGTCGGTCGCAAGTTCGGCCGCTGGCTGGACCTCACCTTCATGCAACTCATCCTGGAGTGACTTCCATGATTCCCGGCGAATACCAGATCCAGGACGGCGAGATCGAACTCAACGCCGGCCGCCGCACCCTGACCCTGAGCGTGGCCAACACCGGCGACAGGCCGATCCAGGTCGGCTCGCACTACCACTTCTTCGAAACCAACGACGCCCTCGCCTTCGACCGCGCCGCCGCCCGCGGCATGCGCCTGAACATCCCGGCCGGCACCGCCGTGCGCTTCGAGCCGGGCCAGAGCCGCGAGGTGGAACTGGTGGAGCTCGCCGGCCTGCGCCGGGTGTTCGGCTTTGCCGGAAGGGTGATGGGCGATCTTTGATCGCAGCCGCACAGCATTCGTAGGATGGGTAGAGCGAAGCGAAACCCATCACTGCCAACAATCGATGGGTTACGTCACTGCGTGACTAACCCATCCTACGGACAGGACTCAGCATGAAAATCTCCCGCCAAGCCTACGCCGACATGTTCGGCCCCACCGTCGGCGACAAGGTGCGCCTGGCCGACACCGAGCTGTGGATCGAGGTCGAGAAGGACTTCACCAACTATGGCGAGGAAGTGAAGTTCGGCGGCGGCAAGGTGATCCGCGACGGCATGGGCCAGGGCCAGCTGCTGGCGGCCGAGGTGGTCGACACGCTGATCACCAACGCGCTGATCATCGACCACTGGGGCATCGTCAAGGCTGACGTCGGCCTCAAGGACGGGCGCATCGCGGCGATCGGCAAGGCCGGCAACCCGGACATCCAGCCCGACGTCACCATCGCCATCGGCGCCAGCACCGAGGTGATCGCCGGCGAGGGCATGATCCTTACCGCTGGCGGCATCGACACCCATATCCACTTCATCTGCCCGCAACAGATCGAAGAGGCGCTCATGAGCGGTGTCACCACCATGATCGGCGGCGGCACCGGGCCGGCCACCGGCACCAACGCCACCACCTGCACCTCGGGCCCCTGGCACATGGCGCGCATGCTCCAGGCCGCCGACGCCTTCCCGATGAACATCGGCTTCACCGGCAAGGGCAACGCCTCGCTGCCGGAGCCGCTGATCGAGCAGGTCAGGGCCGGCGCCATCGGCCTCAAGCTGCACGAGGATTGGGGTACCACCCCGGCCGCCATCGACAACTGCCTGAGCGTGGCCGACCAGTACGACGTGCAGGTGGCGATCCACACCGACACCCTCAACGAATCCGGCTTCGTCGAGACCACCCTGGGCGCCTTCAAGGGCCGCACCATCCACACCTACCACACCGAAGGCGCGGGCGGCGGCCACGCGCCGGACATCATCAAGGCCTGCGGTTTCGCCAATGTGCTGCCCAGCTCCACCAACCCGACGCGGCCCTTCACCCGCAACACCATCGACGAGCACCTGGACATGCTCATGGTCTGCCACCACCTGGACCCGAGCATCGCCGAGGACGTGGCCTTCGCCGAAAGCCGCATCCGCCGCGAAACCATCGCCGCCGAGGACATCCTCCACGACCTCGGCGCGTTCTCGATGATCAGCTCCGACAGCCAGGCCATGGGCCGTGTGGGCGAGGTGATCACCCGCACCTGGCAGACCGCCGACAAGATGCACAAGCAGCGCGGCCCACTGAAGGGCGACGGTGCCGGCAACAGCAACTTCCGGGTCAAGCGCTACATCGCCAAATACACCATCAACCCGGCCATCACCCACGGCATCAGCCATGAAGTGGGCTCCATCGAAGTGGGCAAGTGGGCGGACCTGGTGCTCTGGCGCCCGGCCTTCTTTGGCGTGAAGCCGACGCTGATCCTCAAGGGCGGGGCCATCGCCGCCAGCCTGATGGGCGACGCCAACGCCTCGATCCCCACCCCGCAACCGGTGCACTACCGCCCGATGTTCGCCAGCTACGCCGGCAGCCGCCACGCCACCAGCCTGACCTTCATCAGCCAGGCCGCGCTGGAGGCCGGCGTGCCCGAACAACTCGGCCTGAAGAAACGCATCGCCGTGGTCAAGGGCTGCCGCACCGTGCAGAAGAAGGACCTGATCCACAACGACTACACCCCGGACATCGACGTGGACCCGCAAACCTACCAGGTGAAAGCCGACGGCCAGCTGCTCTGGTGCGAACCCGCCGAGGTGCTGCCGATGGCGCAGCGGTATTTCCTGTTCTGAGCACGCCCCGCCTACGGCCCGGCATCGCGTTGTTGGGCCTCGCGGGGCTCGGCACCAACCTACGAGTACGCCGCGGCACACCGTAGGTTGGGCTGAGGTACGAAGCCCAACGCTGCGAACCCGAACACCGCTCCGTTGGGCCTCGCTACGCTCGGCGCCAACCTACGGTCCGTGCTAACGGTCGCTAGGTGGTTTCACCAAATTGCCCGTCAAGCAGGTCGCAGACCCAATCGGCCGAGAGCCGACCATCCCGGATGAAGCGATGAATGGACGAGTACGGCCAATCGACCGCACGTCTCACATGGCCGTGCTTCACCGGGTTGATGTGGATGTAGTCGACATGCCTGGCGAGGTCCTGCTCATCACGTATCTGGTGTTCCCAGAAGCGCCGCTGCCAGATGCCACGCTCACGCTTGTCGCGCCGAGAGCGACTCACCCAACCCCGCTCAGGCACACATCGGGAAAAGCTGCCCTTGATCTGCGCCCAACGAAGGGAAAAATCAGCGTCGCCCTCAGGCAGGGTCCAGATGGCATGCAGGTGGTCGGGCAGCACCACCATCGCGGGAATCTCGAAGGGATGCCGAGCCCTCACCTGCCTGAAGGCCAGGCGAAGCAGGTCGATGTGCTGAGTCAGCAACCCACTGGAACGATCGGCGAGATTGACGGTGAAGAAATACGTGCCACCGGGCACGAAGCTGCGGCGATAGCGCATGTCCAGTCCCTGGAACAGTGGAGAGATCGCCAGTCTAGGGAGCGCCCATCACAACCGGGGCCTTGCGACGTGGAGGAAAGGTTAATGCCGCCTGTCGGACCGAGGGTTTCGGCCGGGCAGTGAAGCGCATCCAGGCATCGCTGCGTTGGGCCTCGCTACGCTCGGCGCCAACCTACATGGGGTGCCGAAGTGGGGGTGCACCCCTCCAGAATTGACTCGATGGCAATTTGCCGTGTCGTGAACTCCCCCACGCAATGCCTTGTTACGAAACGCTATAGTCAGCCGGCTACACCGTCGGTGTAGGACAAAGCCTTGCCACGAAGACGAGAGTGCCGCTCAGCGCGGCCAAATAAAGGGAGTTTGTTATGGAATGGTATTTGAAGTGCATCAAGCAGCATTACTTCGACTTTAACGGCCGCGCTCGTCGCAAGGAGTACTGGATGTTCACCCTGGTGAACGTCGTGATCTCCGTCGTGCTGTCCGTGGTCCTGGGCATGATCAACGAGAACCTGGCCCTGCTGGCCAACCTGTACAGCCTCGCCGTGCTGCTGCCGGCCCTGGGCGTCACCGCGCGTCGCCTGCACGACATCGGCAAGAGCGGCTGGTGGATGCTGATCGCCCTGGTTCCGATCCTCGGCGGCCTGTACCTGCTGTTCCTGCTGGTTCAGGACAGCGTGCCGGAGACCAACGCCTACGGCCCCAACCCCAAGGCCTGATGGGTCAGGTTCCCGTCGCCCTGACGGGAACCTCAGGGACAGATGCCTGTCCCAGCGCAGTGGCCGGGAGTTCCCCCGGCCATGCCCACGGATGATCAGGAACGCCACAGGATGTCCGATACCCCGCTTCCCCGCCTCAAGGGCGGTCTCTTCGCCCTGATCGGCATCGCGCTGCTCGCTGCGATGGCCATACAGACCTCTTCCCGCGTGGGATTCCTGCAGTCGGCCCTGGAGGCAGACGGCAGCGTCGTCGCGCTCAATGCCGGCGGCTCCCACCCGGAGATCGAATTCACCGACGGCACCGGTACGCGCATCTCCTACCCCCAGGGGGGCTGGATCTACGGCTACCAGGTCGGCATGCCGGTGAAGGTGCACTACCAGGCCGACGCTCCGGCCACCTCGGCCGTGGTCGATGACTTCGGCGCTCTCTGGGGCACCTCGGCCTTCCTCGGCCTGCTGGGCTCCATCTTCACGGTCACCGGATTGATGACCCTCTTCAGGCGCCCCCGCTACGACATCGCCTGAACCGCACAAGGAAGCCGCAATGCCCAAGATGCCCATCCCCCTGCCCGTCAACCCGAGCCGCTGGGGCTATGTCACCGCCAGTGGCGGCGGCCTGACGGTCGCCTTCGTCGCCGGCGGTGGCGGCTCCATCACCTTGCGTTCGCCCTCGGGGGAGAACGTCGCCCTGCGCTATGGCGGCCTCGGTGCCGGCGTGGGCTTCGGCGCCAAGCTGCCGCGCTTCGGCAAGGTGGATATCAAGATCAAGGGCAAGAGCGTCGGTGGTACCGGTGCGGCGGAAGCCTTCCCCAGTGACGGCGCGGTCTTCGTGGCGGACGACCTGGTGGACCGCGACCTCACCCGTGACGACATCACCGGGCCCTGCATGTATGTGGAAGTGAACGCGGGCGTCGCCGTCGGCGTGGCCGGCACGGCGATGCTGTTCGGCCTGGACGCCAAGCTGCTGGCTGCGGTGATGCTGATGAACGCGAGCCCGGTGACCAGCCTCACCGTCTCGCCGATGCTGACCCGGCAACTGATGCAGTCGGCGCGCGGCGCCCTGCTGATGGGTGGCGCCAACCTGGGCATCCAGGCCGGTGCCGGCGGTGCGGTCTATATCGGCGCGCTGTTCTGATCCGCGTCTAACGCCTCAGCGCAACTGGCTGTCCTTGCTGCCCCGGCGGTTATAGCCCGCGTGGCTGGACTGCTCGCGGTCGTGCTCGCTCTGGCAGGCGATGCACAGGCGCACGCCCGGTACGGCCTCGCGCCGTGCCTGGGGGATGATGGCGTCGCATTCTTCGCAGTGCGTCAGGCTCTCGCCCTTCGGCAACTGGCTGCGCGCCCGCTGGATGGCGTCTTCGATGGTGCTGTCGATCTGTTCCTGTACGGCACCGTCTCCCGCCCAACCACTGGCCATGTCGACCTCCCGATCTCATTCCGCTCATTGGAAGGTTATGGGGGCGGCGGGCGGCCTTTTGCAAGGCCGCGGGCCGGTGGGCGACAAGTGGAGGTCGTTCCGGGCTATTCCTTCACGTCCATGTATTCCCGCGCCCAGATGATGTAGTCCTCGGGCAGGGTGTACTTGTGGGTCAGCTCGGTGGCGCTCAGCTCGGAGGCGGCGGTGTCGATCTGGCGCTGCTCGCGCAGGCAGTCGTAGGTGGCCTTGATGGCGGCGAAGTAGGCCGCATGGCCGTTGACCACGATGCGCACGCCGAGGTCGGCCAGGCGCTGGTTGTCGCGCAGCTGCGGGTTGCCGTAGGTGACCAGCATCAGCGGCACGCTGAGGTGCGAGGCGATGGTTTCCAGGTGCTCGAAGTCGGTGACGCCGACCATGCAGATGCCATCGGCGCCGGCGGCCTGGTAGGCCTTGGTGCGGGTGATCACCTCCTCGGTGGTCAGCACGCCGGCGTGGGTCCGGGCGATGATCGCCAGGTCCGGGTCGACGCGGGCTTCCAGGGCCGCGCGAATCTTGCCGACGCCTTCCTCGACGCTGATCAGGTCGGTGGACTTGCGCCCGAACTGGGCCGGCAGCAGCGTGTCCTCGATCGTCAGCGCGGCGATGCCGGCACGCTCCAGCTCGACCACGGTGCGCATCACGTTTAGTGCGTTGCCATAGCCGTGGTCGGCGTCGGCGATCACCGGCAGGCGGCTGACGCGACCGATGCGCACGGCCTGCTCGACGAACTCGCTGAGGGTGATCAGCGCGAAGTCGGGGGCGGCCAGTACCTGCAGCGAGGCGACCGAGCCACCGAGGATGCCGACTTCGAAGCCGAGGTCGGCGGCGATGCGGGCGGACATGGGGTCGAAGACGGACGCGGTGTGATAGCAGGTCTTCGAGTTCAACAGCGCACGAAAGGCCGTGCGCAACTCGTGGTGAGAGGCTCTTCGCATTAGAGGTTCCAAAACGGCAGGTGCGGATGGTTGAGACACAGGGATGCAAGTATCGCACCCTCGGTCACATTGTCCGACAGCAATGGCAGCGAGGTTACAGATTCTAGCCCTCCAGGCTTTCAGTTGCCTTTAGCCGAACGGGCCTCCGATCGGCTGTAGGCGCAATCTGTATTCAGTGACGCGTTGCCACACCGGGTTCACCTTTGCATCCGGCGCGTCTACATTGCGCGCCCCGGCGAACGAATCGCGGGATGATTCACCAAGGAGAATGACGTGAAACACAGCTTCAAGATGATCGCAGGCCTGCTGTCCGTAATGGCCATCGCCGGCTGCACCGGCACCCCGATGAAAACCCAGAACCTCGACAGCAGCCAATACACCGTGATCGGCCACAGCGAGGCCAGCGCCACCGGCCTGCTGGTCGTCGGCCTGATTCCAGTCCAGCAGAACAACCGCTTCATCCGGGCCCAGAACGCCGCGATCAAGGCCAAGGGCGGTGACGCGATGATCAACACCCAGATCCAGGAAGACTGGTTCTGGGCCTGGGTCCTGACCGGCTATACCACCACCGTTTCCGGTGACGTGGTCAAGCTGAACAGCAGCCACTAAGCCGTTCGCGAGGGCCGCCCGGCCCTCGCTCCCACCGCTCCGGAACCCGCCGCATGCCGGACCTGATTACCTACGCCAGCCTCTTCCTCATCGCCTTCGGCGCCGCCACCCTGCTGCCACTGCAATCGGAAGCGGTGCTGGCCGGACTGCTGCTCGCGGGTGGCCAGCCGCTGTGGGCGTTGCTACTGGTGGCGACGCTGGGCAACGTGCTCGGCTCCCTGGTGAACTGGGTGCTCGGCCGGTTCCTGGCGGACTTCCGCCACAAGAAGTGGTTTCCCGTGTCCGAATCCGCCATCGAGCGGGCGCAGGCCACCTATCGCCGCTACGGGCGCTGGACCCTGTTGCTGTCGTGGCTGCCGGTGATCGGTGACCCGCTGACCCTGGTGGCCGGGCTGATGCGCGAGTCGCCCTGGGTGTTCCTGCTGCTGGTGACCCTGGCCAAGGCCGGCCGCTACCTGGCGGTGGCGGCGCTGACCCTGGGCCTGGCCTGAGACTATTTCTTCTTCAGGCAGTCGCTGAGGAAGGCCTTGCGCTCATCGCCCTTGAGGGCCTTCTCGCTGGCGGTCTTGTTGCAGCTGATCATCTTCTCCTGCTGGGTGGCCTTGAGGCAGTTGCTCATGAAGGTCTTGCGCGCATCACCCTTGAGTTCCTGGGCGGTGGCCTCGGCGTTGCAGCTCTTCATCTTCTCCTGCTGGGTCGCGGCGAAACCCTGGCTGGCGGCCAGCAGCGCGAGTACGAGCAGGGGCAGGCGGATCGACTTCATGGGCGGTCTCCCGGGTGGTCCATGGGGGATGACGAAGCGTCAGCTGGAGTCTAGCCACTGCGACGAACTGCGCCTCGCCGCCTGAGCAAAGCGCCTTCGGCTCGCGTACACTGCGCGGCCGTTTTTTCCACCGGACTTCTCGCGCCATGAGCAATCTCACCGCAGCCCGTGCCCTGGGCATCGACTTCGGCACCTCCAACTCCACCGTCGGCTGGTGGCGCCCGGACGTGGAGCCGCTGATCGCACTGGAAGACGGCAAGATCACCCTGCCCTCGGTGATCTTCTTCAACATCGAAGAGCGCCGCCCGGTCTATGGCCGCCTGGCCCTGCACGAGTACCTGGAAGGCTACGAAGGCCGCCTGATGCGCTCGCTGAAGAGCCTGCTGGGCTCCACGCTGCTGAAGAGCGAGACCACCGTGCTGGGCAGCGCCATGCCCTTCAAGGACCTGCTGGGCCTGTTCATCGGCGAGCTGAAGAAGCGCGCCGAGGCGCTCGCCGGCCATGAGTTCGACCAGGTGGTGCTGGGCCGCCCGGTGTTCTTCGTCGACGACGACCCGGCCGCCGACCAGGAAGCCCAGGCGACCCTGGTGGCCGTGGCCAACAAGCTCGGCTTCAAGGACGTCTCCTTCCAGTTCGAGCCCATCGCCGCCGCCTTCGACTACGAGCGCAGCATCGAGCGCGAAGAGCTGGTGCTGATCGTCGACATCGGCGGGGGTACGTCCGACTTCTCCCTGGTGCGCCTGTCCCCCGAGCGTCGCGACGTGGCCGACCGCCAGGGCGACATCCTCGCCACCGGCGGCGTGCACGTGGGCGGTACCGACTTCGACAAGCAGCTCAGCCTGCAAGGCGTGATGCCGCAGTTCGGCTACGGCAGCCGCATGAAGAGCGATGCCCTCATGCCCACCAGCTACCACCTCAACCTCGCCACCTGGCACACCATCAACGCCGTCTATGCGCAGAAGTCGCAGCTGTCGCTGAAGAACATGCGCTACGACATCGTCGACACCCGTGGCATCGACCGCCTGTTCCGCCTGATCGAGCAACGCGCCGGGCACTGGCTGGCGATGCAGGTGGAAGACAGCAAGATCGAGCTGACCGAAGCGCGTCACCGCGTGATCGACCTCGAACGCATCGAGCCGGGCCTGCGCGTGGAACTGACCCGCCACCTGTTCGAAGACGCCATCGAGCCGCTGCTGCAGCGCATCCGCGACAGCGTCACGCGCCTGCTGGCCGATGCCGGCGTCGGCGTGGAACAGGTGGACACGGTGTTCTTCACCGGCGGCTCCAGCGGCATCCCTGCCCTGCGTGACAGCGTCGCCGCCCTGCTGCCCAATGCCCGCCATGTCGAAGGCAACACCTTCGGCAGCATCGGCAGCGGCCTGGCCATCGAGGCGCGCAAACGCTACGGCTGAGCCGGACGTCGGGCGCCCCACGACGTTCGTGCGGCGCCCCTGGCGGCGACCCCGCCGCTGGATTACCTTCGCCGGCATCGCCCACCTGCGGAGCCCCGCCATGAAACGCCTGCTGACCTGCCTCCCCTTCCTCCTGCTCGCCGGCTGCGGCCTCGGCGAAACCGCCGCCACCGGTGCGGCCCAGGCCAAGCTGCAAGCCGAGCAGGCGCAGCAGGCCCAGCAGCAGATGGACCAGCTCAAGCAGCAGATCGACCAGGCCAATGCCGTCAACCAGCAGCGCCTGCAGGATGCCGAGAAGGCCGCCCAGTAGCCCGGGGCGACAAATTCTTCGAACTCGTCTGGCCATTCGCCACTCAGAAGTCGTGACGGCTTCAACGGCCACTACGAGGAAAACCACCATGTACAAGGAAACGCTCGCGGCAGTGTTCGTGCTGGCATCGGTAGCCGGTTGCAGCACCAAGTTCGAGAACCCCACCGACTACGTCACCTACCGCCATGAACCCCTGGTGGAAAAGGTCGAGGACGGCATGACCAAGGACCAGGTGCTGACCATCGGCGGCCCGCCTTCCACTGAAATCCAGCGCACCGTGCACCCCGGCACCTGCAACAACTACGTGCTGAACAAGGAGGGCCACCAGCAGCCCTACTACGTCAGCTTCAGCGATGCCGGCCGGGTCGACAGCAAGGGTTTCATGACCTGCGAGCAATGGCAGAAGCACGAAGCCGAGGCGGCGAAGATCTGATCCGTTGCGGCGCCCGGATCACCGGGCGCCGCAGTGGCCAAATGCCAGAATTGCCAACCCACGCACAGCCCCGGCGCAAATAAATAGCGAACCGGCGAGCCTCGCTGATGTCCAAGCGCTGTTATTTACAGCGGATCATCGAGGACCATCAGCATGTTCAAGCGCGCGCTCCTGCTCGCGGCCGCTCTGGGCTCGGTGTCCGGTTGCGCCAGCAAGATCGAGAACCCCACCGACTACATCACCTACCGCAACGAACCCCTGGTGCGGCAGGTGGAAGAAGGTATGACCAAGGAGCAGGTACAGGCCATCGGCGGGCGCCCCTCCTCCATCGTCCAGCGCAGCGTGCACCCCGGCTCCTGCAACAACTACATCCTCAATCACGAGGGCCACCAGCAGGCCTACCACGTCAGCTTCGGCGCCAGCGGCCGGGTCCAGCACATGGGGTTCATGACCTGCAGGCAGCGCGAGAACGTGGAACGCGATCGCCTGGACTGACGCCCCAGGTGCGCAGATTTCCTAAACTTTTCCCGCTGCGTATCACTCACATCCCAGGTAGGGCCCACGACGCCACCGGCCGCCAGAGCCAGGCACCCGGGCCTGATTAGCCAAGGAGAACCCTGATGAGTGATGTGCAACTGACCGATGTGAACACCCTGCGTCAGCGCGCCCGGCAGAACGTGCTGGACGGCGCCGTGACCGAGGGCTACCACGCTGACCGCGCCACCGTGCTGCGCCTGCTCAACGAGTCGCTGGCCACCGAGCTGGTCTGCTACCTGCGCTACAAGCGCCACTACTACATGGCCACCGGGCTCAAGGCGAGCATCGCTGCCAGCGAATTCCTCGAACACGCCCAGCAGGAACAGCAGCATGCCGACCGCCTGGCCGAACGCATCGTGCAACTGGGTGGCGAACCGGACTTCAACCCCGCCGGCCTGGAAGCCCGCTCCCATGCCCAATACGTCGCCGGAGAAAACCTGCGCGAGATGGTCACCGAAGACCTGATCGCCGAGCGCATCGCCGTCGACAGCTACCGCGAGATCATCCAGTACCTCGGCGACAAGGACCCGACCACCCGCCGCCTGTTCGAAGAAATCCTCGAGCAGGAGGAAGAACACGCCGACGACATGGCCGATATCCTCGCCGACCTGAAGTAACCCCTCCCCCACCCCGTCGCCCGGGCTTCGGCCCGGGTCACGGGCACCCCGCCAGCCCGCGCACGAATTTCGCAACCGGGTAGCCCGGGCTTCAGTCCGGGAGTCACGAGCATCCGCTATTCCGCGCACGCGCCTCCCGTAGGTTGGGTAGAGGCACGAAACCCAACGCAGCGATGCCAGACAACCCGCGTTGGGCCTCGCTACGCTCGGCGCCAACTTACGTGAATTCCCAACCCGCACCGGAGCGCGGCTTCAATTGGCCTTGCGCATCTTCTCCAGCAGCGGCGTGCAGGTGTTGGTGACATCGCCTCCACCGCTCGGCGCGACCAGGGCCAGCAGCCCGGCGGCCGGGGCCACCACGGCGCCCAGCACCACCATGCCGGCGCCACGGGCGATCAGCGGCACCGCCTTGACTCCTGCATCCGGTTTCTTGAAGGTGCCGCGCACATAGAGCGGCGAGCGCAGGGAGAAGATGCGCACGCCCTTTGATTCCGGGGTGACGGTCATGTCCAGCCGCTCGCTGGCGAGGTTGGCCGAACCGTCGATCTGGATCAGCGCATTCTCGGTATCGAAGATGAACACCCGTGGCGTCACCAGGCCCTTGGTCAGCTTGAGGTCGGCAGCGGCGCAGTTGATCTTCACCTCGTCGTCACCGAACAGCTTGCCCACCAGGTAGTTGCCCACGTTGAGCCCGGCGATCTCCATCAGCCCACGGCTCACCGCACCGTCGTTGATCAGCAGCTTGAGGTTGCCGTTGGCGCTGCCCAACAAAGCCGCCACCGAGTTGCCGGTGCCCGCCAGGTCAGCGTCACCATTGAGCTCGCCGAAGCTGGTGCGCATGGGCTCGAAGCTGGGGAACAGCTGCTTGAGCTTGAAGTGCCGCGCGCTGAGCCGGGCACTGCCCTGCAGGGGCACGCTGCTGCCGTCCAGGCGGATGGTGGAATCCAGGCTGCCGCCGGCCATGCCGAAGCGCAGGGGCTCCAGGCTCAGCTTGCCGTCGTTGAGCACCACATGGGTGTCGAGGTCATTGAAGGGCAGCTTGTCGCTGTGGACGATGCGCTTGCCGGTGAAACGCACGTCGGCATCCATCTGCCGCCAGCGCTCGGTGCGGAATTCCTCCACCGGCAGCACCTTGTCCGCCGGCTGCTTGCTGGCCACGCCGCGCTCCTTCTTCTCGGCATTGGAGTCGGCACCGATCAGCGGCGCCAGGTCGGCGAAGCGCAGCTGGTTGGAGGTCAGCGCACCGGACAGCTTGGGCCGGGGCTGGCGGGCGACGAAGTGCAGGTCGCCATGGATGTCGCTGTCGCCAATGGCACCGTTGAAGCCCTGGTAATGGAACTGCGGGCCCGCCGGATCCTGCAGCTGCGCCACCAGGCGGCCATCGGTGGAATAGGCCGGCGTATCGGGCAGGGTCACGCCGGTCAGCGGGTAGAGGTTGCCCAGGCTGTTGCCGGCCAGCTTCAGGCGCAGGTCCAGGGCGCCCAGGTGCGTCGGGTCGGTGAGGGTACCGGCCAGGGCGATGCGGGTGGCGCCGATGCGCAGGTCGGCCTGCAGGGGGAAGGGCTTGCGCGCGTCCTTGAGCGCCAGCAGCCCGCCGATCTTGCCGCTGCCATCCAGCGCCTGGCCCTTGTAGCTGCCCTTGACCTTCCAGCCGAAGGCGTAGTCCTGGGGCGCGTCGCCCTGCCCCGCCGCCTTGCCAGCGGCCTTCTCGCCAACGATGTCGCTGAAGGGGATCGGCTTGCCCAGCGGGTCCACCAGCACTTCCAGGCGCGTCTGCGTGGGCTGGTCGTCCACCTTCACCTGGCCCTTGTCGAAACCGATGGCGCCGATGTCCAGGGTCCAGGCGGAGGGTTTCTCGTCGGCCTGCTCGGGGGTGCTGGCGAGCTTATCGAACGTCCAGTTGTTGCTGCCGTCGGCGCGGCGCTTGAGGTCGGCGCGCGGCTCGGTCAGGTCGATACGCGGGATGGTCACGGTCTTCCACAGCAACGGCAGCGGCGACACGCTCGCCTCCACGCGCGCGAGGGTGACGAACTGCTGCTCCTTGGCCCACTCGGGGTTGCCCAGGGTCAGGTCCTCGGCCTTCACGTGGGGCCAGGGCACCCAGGCGCGCAGGCCCTCTTCCTCCGGCTCGCGCTGCCACCTCACGCTAAGGTCGCCATTGATGGCGAAGGGGCGGCCCAGGGTTTCGGAAACCCGGGCATTGAGCGTCGGCTTGATGCGGTTCCAATCGAAGGTGGCGACGAACACCACCAGCGCGGCCAACAGCAGCACCAGGCTGGCGGTGGTCCAGGCGAGGATCCTGCGTCCACGCGACATGCACGTCTCCTTCTTATGGCGGCATCGGGCCCCGGAGGCGGGTTCGATACACGAGGCTTGTTGATCTATCGACTGGCAAACGCGGCGGATGACTCCGGTAAATACAGGCGGAAATTCACCAGGGCGCGCAGCTTAAACCGCCCAAGGCCCCCTCAGGAAGCCCATGGAAACAAGCAAACGATTGATTCGAAAGCGCTTTTCCAATCATCACCGGCGTCGATGCCGACTATCGCGAGTGATCACTTTTTAATCGCCTGGCCGTCCGTAACATGGGCCCCGTAGCCACTTGCTACCCCCCACAACCCAGGAGATACCGACATGAAAACCCAAGCCCTCGCCACCCTGTTCCTCACCGGCCTGTTCGCCATCCCGGTCGTCCAATCCGCTGTTTCCTATCCGCTGGTCGCTGAAGGCGAAGGCGCCTACATGGTCATCGACCGCGTCGCCGAGGGCGGTGCAGAGCGCACCCTGAACCGTGTTGCCGAAGGTGGCGCCGAACGTACTCCTGGCTTCCGTGTCGCTGAAGGCGGCGCTGAACGTACCCCTGGCTTCCGTGTCGCTGAAGGCGGCGCTGAACGCACCCTTGGCTTCCGTGTCGCCGAAGGTGGCGCCGAACGTACCCCTGGCTTCCGCGTTGCTGAAGGCGGTGCCGAACGTACCCCTGGCTTCCGTGTCGCCGAAGGCGGTGCCGAACGCACCCCTGGCTTCCGTGTCGCCGAAGGCGGCGCTGAACGCACCCCTGGCTTCCGCGTTGCTGAAGGCGGTGCCGAACGTACCCTGAACCGCGTTGCCGAGGGTGGCGCCGAACGCACCCCGGCTTTCCGTGTCGCTGAAGGCGGTGCCGAACGCACCCTGAACCGTGTTGCCGAAGGTGGCTCCGACCGTCTGCTGCAAGCCCACGGCGTGGTCTGACAGCACCCCTGCTTCACCCTGCAGTCAAAGCCCGGCACCGGCCGGGCTTTTTATTGCCCGCCATTCAACTCCGCTCCGATAACCGCTACACCCTGCCCGACACCCACGCGGGTTTCACCCGCCCTACGCCCCCATCATCGGTAGCCGGAACCTGTAGGTCGGGTGCAACCCGACACGCGCGCCTCCATCGCTCACCGACTGCCACGGCCCGCATCACCGCCATCGATAAGAAGCCCGCAAAGCCTGTTCCAGGCCTGCGAAGAAGCGCCAAAAACACCTTCAACCCATTGATATTGAATGGAAAATTCAACCATTAAAGAGATCGATGCTCACTATCGTCCGCCTTCACTTCTGGCCTTTCCGGGTGCTCCGTAACATTGGCTCCGTAGTCACTTACCAGCCCCCCATGAGGAGCCACAGATCATGAAAGCCCATGCCATTGCCGCCCTGTTCCTGACCAGCCTTTCCGCCACCGCCTTTGCCCTGCCCTCCGAACCGCAACCGGTTCTGGGCGAATCCCGCGACAACAGCGGCTTCATCCAGGTCGTCGAGCCGGTTGCCGAAAACGGCTCCGATCGCACCCCCGGTCTGCGCGTTGCTGAAGGCGGTGCCGAACGCACCCTGAACCGTGTCGCCGAAGGTGGCGCCGAACGTACTCCCGGCTTCCGCGTTGCCGAAGACGGCGCTGACCGCACCCCGGGCTTCCGTGTCGCTGAAGACGGCGCTGACCGTACCCCGGGCTTCCGTGTTGCCGAAGATGGCGCTGACCGTACCCCCGGCTTCCGTGTCGCTGAAGACGGCGCTGACCGCACCCCCGGCTTCCGTGTTGCCGAAGACGGTTCCGATCGCACCCCGGGTTTCCGCGTCGCTGAAGGCGGTTCCGACCGTACCCCTGGCTTCCGCGCCGTTTGAAGTGGGTTCGCTCACTGAGGCGAAAACCAGCACACCGCCCGATCGGCACTCCTCCACAGACTGAAAGCCCGGCACACGCCGGGCTTTCGCATTTCTAGGGTCAGGCCGGGACGGCGGCCGGTGGCGAACGGTAGATCCAGATGCGCTTGAGCACGGTGGCGAACTGCGCCGAGAGCCGGCCGCTGTTGTAGACCTGGCCGTAGCGCCGGGCGATCTCCTTCACCTCCCGCGACAGGGCGGCATAGCGACGCGCCGGCAGGTCGGGGAACAGGTGGTGCTCGATCTGGTGGCTGAGATTGCCGGTGAGGATATGCAGCAGCGGCCCGCCGGCGAGGTTGCTGGAGCCGCGCAGCTGGCGCAGGTACCACTGGCCCCGGGTCTCGCCTTCCAGCACCTCGGGGGGAACACCACGGCCTGCTCGGTGAAGTGGCCGCAGAAGATCACGGTGAAGGTCCACAGGTTGCGGATCAGGTTGGCCAGGGCATTGCCCGCCACCACCGCCCAGGCGTTGGCACCCAGCGCCAGCGCGACCAGGGGGAAGAACAGGTAGTCCTTGACCAGTTGGCGCAGCACCTTGGCATTGAACTGACGCAGGCGCGGGCGCAGCTCATCGCGGCTCATGCGGCCCTTGAAGTACTGGTCCAGGCGCAGGTGCTGCACCGCCACGGAAAACTGGAACAGCAGCGCCTGCAAGGTCACCCATAACGGCTGCCAGCGGTAGAAGGGCTTCCAGCGCTGCTCGGGGAACAGCCGCACCAGGCCATAGCCGACATCGTCGTCGCGGCCCAGCACATTGGTGTAGGTGTGATGGATGTGGTTGTGGGTGTGCCGCCAGAAATCCCCCGGCCCGACGATGTCCCACTCGTAGCGCTGCCCGGAGAATTCCGGGTCGTTCATCCAGTCGTACTGGCCGTGCATCACGTTGTGGCCCAGCTCCATGTTCTCGAGGATCTTGCCCAGCCCCAGCAGGGCGCTGCCCAGCAGCCAGGTGGGCGGGAACCAGCCGAGCAGCAACAGCAGCCGGCCGGCCCAGCAGCAGGCGCGGGTCACGGCACGGATGCGGCGGATGTAGCGGGCGTCCGCCTCGCCCAGGTCGTCCAGGGTGCGCTGGCGCAAGGCGTCCAGCTCGGCAGCGAAGGCCTGCAGCTCTGCGGGGCCCAGTTCTCGGTCGATACGCATGTCGTTCTCGCTCGTTGAGGCGTTGTCGGCGTCGCGCCGGTTCAGAGGTCGATCACCAGGTCGCTGTGGGGCGCGCTGACGCACAGGCGAATGGGCTGGCCCGGTTCGGCGAACAGCGCGCCGGTGCGCAAGTCGCGCACCGTGCCGCTGACCAGTTGGCAGGTGCAGGCGGTGCACACGCCCTGGCGGCAACCGTGGGCCGGGCGCAGGCCATGGGCCTCGGCCTGTTCCAGCAGGTTGTAGCGGCTGTCGCCCTGCATCTCGCTGCGGGCGCGGGCGAAGCCCAGACGCACCTGGCGCGCGGGCTCCGCCGTGTTCACCGGCGCGGCACTGAAGGCCTCCAGCTGCACGCTGCCTTGGCGCGGTTCGGCCTGCCACCACTGGCGTACCAGGGAGACGAAACCATGGGGCCCGCAGGCCAACAAGTCGCTGGCGACGCTGTGCCGCACATGATCGACCTGGAAGCGCCCGGTCAGCTCATCGGCAACCGGCGCTTCACCACTGATGGACCAGCGCACAGTGAAGTTCGGGTAGCGCCGCGCCAACGCCTGCAGCTCATCGGCGAAGGCCCGCTGGCCGCGCTGGCGCACGTAGTGCAGCAAGGTCACCGGCGCGGTGAAGCCCTGGGCCAGTGCCTCGCGCAGCATGCCCAGCACCGGCGTGATGCCGCTGCCGGCGGCCAGCAGCAAAACGCCGGCAGCCTCCTGCGGCCAGTGCAGTTCGCCATCGGCCTGGCCCATCTCCACCAGCGTGCCGATCTCGAGGAAATCCACCAGGCGGTTGGACAGGCGCCCGCCGGGCTGGCGCTTGATCGCCAGCTCCACGCGGCCATCGCCGTGCACGGCGGTCAGGCTGTAGCTGCGCCCCAGGCGTACGCCATCGAGGGTCTGGTGCAGTTGCACATGCTGACCGGGGCGCCAGCCCCGGGCATTGCCGTTGACGCGAAAGGTCAACGCCAGCATGTCGTCCGCGACCCATTGGCGCGCCTCCAGCCGGGCGAAGACACGGTTCAGGCGCAACAGCGGGTGCAGCGCGGCGAGAAAGAAATCGACCTCGGCTTCACGCAGCCAGGCACGCTCGGCGAGCGCCCGCAGGGGCTTCAGGCCGGGCGCCAGGTGGCGGGCGAGGGACAGGGGAATGAGGGGCATCGGCAACACCAGTGAACACTTGTTCACTAGCCTGCATGAGCGCCCCGCTTTCAGTCAACAACTGTTCACTGAAAGCGGTTCGCACCGACAGGGGGCATTTGCTAGAGTGCGGCGCACCCTCACCCCGCGAACCGGCTCCATGACCCCACGCTCGGAACAGAAACAGCAGACCCGTCAGGCCCTGATGGATGCCGCGCGCATGCTGATGGACAGCGGCCGCGGTTTCGGCAGCCTGAGCCTGCGCGAAGTGGCGCGCACCGCCGG
The DNA here is from genome assembly GCF_026072635.1 of Pseudomonas solani. Taxonomy (NCBI): domain Bacteria; kingdom Pseudomonadati; phylum Pseudomonadota; class Gammaproteobacteria; order Pseudomonadales; family Pseudomonadaceae; genus Pseudomonas; species Pseudomonas solani. The sequence continues at coordinate 1,507,722 of NZ_AP023081.1, forward strand.
CATCGTGCCCACGGGCTTCTACCGCCACTTCGCCGACATGGACCAGCTCGGCCTGGAACTGGTCAGCGAAGTGGGCGAGACCTTTCGCGACACCATCCGCATGGTTCGCCACAACGAATTCGAGATGGGCGGCATCATCGACGCCTCGGTGCGCATCTTCCTCGACGCGGTGCAGGCCAACCGCGGCCAGTTCCTGTTCCTCGCCCGCGAGCAGTACGGTGGCTCGCAGCCGGTGCGCCAGGCCATCGCCACCCTGCGCCAGCGCATCACCGACGACCTCGCCGCCGACCTGCGCCTGATCAACCGCATGCCGCACCTGGACGAGCCCGCCCTGGACGTGATCTCCGACCTGGTGGTGAAGACGGTGTTCGCCACCCTGCCGGAACTCATCGACCCGCCCGCCCAGGGCCTGCCCGCGCACCTCACCCCCGAGGTGAAAATGATCCAGCAGCTGCGCTTCATCATGGTCGGCGGCAAGCACTGGCAAGGCCTCGGCAAGGCGAAAAGCTGACCGAGCCGACAGCGCGCACCAAAACGGAACAGCGCGCACCAGGACAACGCAGAACCACGCCCCGATAACAGGCAGCCCCTGCCCCAGAGCCCGCGCTGCGGGGCTCTGCGGCGTCTTGGCAAGCACCTTGCTCTAGCACCGGCATTGCACACTGCCGGAACCACCCCATGCTGGTCATCCAGGAAAGAACCGAAGCCCGCACGCGCTGGGACGAAGAACTGCTGCTCACCTATGAGGCGCGCAGCAAGAGCCGCCTGCGCTGCTTCAGCGTCAAGGGTGAAGACGTCGGCCTGTTCCTCGAGCGCGGCCAACCGCCCCTGCGCGATGGCGACTGCCTGCTGGCCCAGGACGGCCGCGTGGTGCGGGTGTGCGCCCGCCCCGAGGCGCTGCTCCACGTCACCTGCGCCAATGCCTTCGAACTGACCCGCGCCGCCTACCACCTGGGCAACCGCCACGTCGCCCTGCAGATCGGCGACGGCTGGCTGCGCCTGCTGGACGACTACGTGCTGCTGGCCATGCTCGAACAGCTCGGCGCCCAGGTCGAACGCATCGAAGCCGGCTTCCAGCCCGAGCACGGTGCGTACGGCGGCGGCCACCACCACTCCCACCACGGCGACGCCGACTTCAACTATGCCCCGCGCCTGCACCAGTTCGGAGTGCGTACGTGAACAACGCCTGGCAACTGCTGCGCCTCGCCAGCCCGCAACTGCCCATCGGTGGCTACAGCTACTCCCAAGGGCTGGAGCTGGCGGTGGACCAGGGCCAGGTGCATGACGCGCAGAGCGCCGAACGCTGGATCGCCGACCAGCTGCGCCTCAACCTCTCCCGCTTCGAAGCCCCGCTGCTGCTGGCGCTTTGCGAAGCCGCCGCCGAGGAAGACTGGGCCGGCCTCGCGCAACTGGGTGGCTGCCAGCGCACCAGTCGCGAAACCCGAGAGCTGCAGCTGGAAAACCGGCAGATGGGCTACTCGTTGCAGCAGTTGCTCGAAGGCCTGCCCGAGCTGGACGAAGCCGGCCGCAACGCCCTCGCGGCCCTCGACGAACCGGTGCTCGGCGTGGCCTGGGCCCTGGCCGCCCGCGCCTGGGGCATCCCCCCGCAGGACGCCCTCGCCGCCTGGCTCTGGGGCTGGCTGGAGAACCAGCTGGCGGTGCTGATGAAAACCCTGCCGCTGGGCCAGCAAGCCGCCCAGCGCCTGACGTCCACCTTGTTGCCGGCCCTGCAGAAGGCGCAGGAGACGGCCAGCGAGATTCCCGAAAACCAGTGGGGCAGCGCCGCCTTCGGCCTAGCCCTGGCGAGCATGGCGCACGAGCGCCAGTACAGCCGTCTGTTCCGTTCCTAGGAGAGCAACATGCACAGCCAACCCCTGCGCGTCGGCATCGGCGGCCCCGTCGGTTCCGGCAAGACCGCCCTCACCCTGGCCCTCTGCCGCGCCCTGCGCGACCGCTACAACCTGGCCGTGGTGACCAACGACATCTACACCCAGGAAGACGCCCAGTTCCTGGTGCGCAACGAGGCCCTGGACCCCGAGCGCATCATCGGCGTGGAAACCGGCGGCTGCCCGCACACGGCCATCCGCGAAGACGCCTCGATCAACCTCGAAGCCGTCGACCAGCTCAACCGCCGCTTCCCCGGCCTGGAGCTGATCATCGTCGAGTCCGGTGGCGACAACCTCTCCGCCACCTTCAGCCCTGAGCTGTCGGACCTGACCCTCTACGTGATCGACGTCTCCGCCGGCGACAAGCTGCCGCGCAAGGGTGGCCCGGGCATCTGCAAGTCCGACCTGCTGGTGATCAACAAGATCGACCTGGCGCCCATGGTCGGCGCCTCCCTCGAGGTGATGGACCGCGACGCCCGCAAGATGCGCGGCGACAAGCCCTTCGTCTTCAGCAACCAGAAGGTCGGCCAGGGTCTCGACGAGATCATCGCCTTCATCGAGAAGCAGGGCCTGCTCGGCGCTGCCTGACCCGCACAACAAGGAGCCACACATGACCCTTCGCAAAGCCCTCTACGCCCTTGCCCTGTTCCTCACCCCGGCGCTGGCCTTCGCCCACCCCGGGCATGATTCCTCGGGCCTGATGGCCGGCGTCGCCCACCCCATCACCGGTCTCGACCACCTGCTGGCCATGCTCGCCGTGGGCCTCTGGGCCGCGCAGCAGCAGGGTGCCGCGCGCTGGGCGCTGCCGGTGACCTTCGTCGGCACCATGCTGCTCGGCGGCCTGCTGGGCTTCGAAGGCCTGGAGCTGCCCTTCATGGAAACCGGCATCGCCGCCTCGGTGCTCGCCCTCGGCCTGCTGGTGGCCGTGGCCGTGCGCCCGCCGATGTTCGTCGCCGTCGGCCTGACCGCCCTGTTCGCCCTGGCCCACGGCGTCGCCCACGGCCTGGAGCTGCCTGACCTCTCCAGCCCCTGGGGCTATGCCGCCGGCTTCGTCGCTGCCACCGCCGCCCTGCACGCCGCCGGCTACGGCCTGGTGCGCGTGCTGCCGCAAGCCGCCGCCCCCCTGGTTCGCGTTGCCGGTGGCGCCTCCGCCGTGGCCGGTGCCTGGCTGCTGGCGGGCTGATTTCCCCCGCGTTGCAGCGGCTGGCCAGGGGCTCCCCCATCCTCCCCTGGCCGGCCGCTCTCCTCTTCTCCCGCCGTGTTTCCCCCGTGTGCACAAGCGCAGCGGCAGGGCCTCGCCTTCCTGTCACGCCTTTGTCATAGTCCTCGCGTCTGATTCGGCACGCCCGTCCCTCTTCCTCGGAATATCGCCATGCGTTTCGCCCGTTTCCTGCTCATTCCCCTGCTGCTGATCGCCGTCGCCATCGTGGTACTCGCCTTGACCAGCCAACCAGCCTCGCCGCCGCCGGTGATCCAGGCCCTGGGCGACCAGCCGCTGGTGATCGCCCATCGCGGTGGCCGCGGCCTGTGGCCGGAGAACACGCTGTTCGCCTTCGAGCGCGCCGATGCGCTGGGCGTGGATATGCTGGAGATGGACATCCGCCTGACCGCCGACGGCCAGATGGTGGTGCTGCATGACGAAGACGTGGACCGCACCACCGATGGCAGCGGCCCCATCGCCGGGCTGACCCTTGAGCGCGCGCAACAGCTGGACGCCGGCTACCACTGGACTGCCGACGGTGACGAGAACCACCCCTATCGTGGCCAGGGCATCCGCATCCCCACCTTGCAGGCGGTGCTGCAGCGCTTCCCGGACAGGGCCAAGGTCATCGAAATCAAGGTGCCCGACGTGGGCCTGGAGGATCGCCTCTGCGCGGCGCTGACCGAGGCGAAGCAGCACGACAAGGTGATAGTCGGCAGCTTCTACGAGCGCAGCCTGAAACGCTTCCGCGAGCAGTGCCCGGACGTGGCCACCTCGGCCAGCCCGGGCTCGGTGAAGCTGCTGCTGGCGTTGAACTGGGTGGGCCTCGGCCGCCTGCTGTCACCCTCCTACCAGGCGCTGCAGATTCCCGAGCGCAGCAGTGGCCTGGAAGTGGCCACGCCGAGCCTGCTGGCCACCGCCCTCGACCGCGGCCTCAACGTGCAGCTGTGGACCATCAACGAGCAACCGGCCATGCGCCACCTGCTGGACATGGGCGCGAACGGCCTGATCACCGACTACCCGGATCGCGCCCTGCAACTGCTCGGGCGCTCGACCCGCATCACTTCACTGAGCGATCAATAGAGAAGCCGGCCCAGGTCTGGCTCACCGGCATCAGCTCCAGGGTGTTGATGTTGATGTGTGCCGGCTGGTTCAGCACCCAGAAGATGGTCTCGGCGATGTCCTGCGGCTGGATTGGCTCGGCGCCCGCGTAGGTGGCGTCGTACTTGGCCTGATCGCCGCCGAAGCGCACCAGGGAGAACTCGCTCTCGCACAACCCCGGCTCGATGTCGGTGACGCGCACGCCGGTGCCCACCAGGTCGTTGCGCAGGTTCAGCGAGAACTGCCGCACGAAGGCCTTGGTGCCGCCATACACGTGGCTGCCCGGATAGGGGTAGCTGCCGGCGATGGAGCCGAGGTTGACGATGCCGGCGCCGCGCCCGTGGGCGATCAGCTTCGGCAGCAGCAGGCGGGTGGTGTAGAGCAAGCCCTTGATGTTGGTGTCGACCATGGTGTCCCAGTCATCCAGGCTGCACTTGGGCGCCGGGTCGGTACCCAGGGCCAGGCCGGCGTTGTTGATCAGGCCACGCAGCTTGCCGAAACGTTCCGGCAGGCCACCGATGGCCGCCTCCATTGCCGCACGGTCACGCACGTCGACCACCAGCGGCAACACCTCGACCTTCTCGCCAAGCTCCTCGGCCAGTGCCTGCAGGCGCTCCTCGCGGCGGCCGGTGATCACCAGCGACCAGCCCGCCTCGGCGAAACGACGGGCGCAAGCCTCGCCAAAGCCGGAAGTGGCACCGGTGATGAACAGGGTGGACGTCATGGAAATCTCCTCGGATCGTTGGCCATTGGACGCATCAGGCAGCGCTCGGCCGGATGGGCATGCAAGGTATCCACAGTGCCAGAAACCGGCGCCCTTCTCATAGCCCGGGCAACGCCGGCCGGACGATGGCTGCACAGCTCGCCAGAGCCCTTGCCAGGCCTGCATCAGGGCCATCCATACCCAGCTTATCCACAGTTCGATAACAGCTTGATCCACAGCGATTGGGGACAAGTCATTGCGTAGCGCAGACGCGCCCGCAGAGTTTCCAGGATCTTCTCAAACCCAACAGCAGCGCCGCTTGCAGGCCAGCACCCGGGATAAGAGTGGCTGATTTTCGACCAGCCCGCGCCAGCCCCTGGCGATACTGGCGCCTGGCCAGGGCTCCAGAGCTTGCCCACAGAGTTATCCACAGCTCGCGGGGATAACTGCTGGAGCACTTCAAGGGTCTCCGCCAAGTAACTGTTCCGCTTGAAAAAAGCATGACTGTACGAATCTCGACCAGACCGCCCGGACGACCGCCGGTCCGGCCTGGCAGCCACCTGCCCACACCTTTTCCACAGTTCGCTCCACAGATTTTGTGGGCGGCCCGGCTCGGTCCAAGGCGCGATGGCCGCTCTCACGTAGGGCAGCCCGACACGGCGTCCGGCCTGCAACGCTGTAGGGGCGAATTCATTCGCCCAGGCAGCACAAAGCGCTGCCCAGAGGCTTCGCGAGCAGAGCTCGCTCCTACAGGGCGTGTCCCGGTGTGAGGTGAATGGTGGGATCGAACTCCGTTTGGTGGATGAAAAGAGCGTCATCCACCCTACAAAGCCCCTAGATCAGGCGCTGGCCAGCAGCAGGCGTGCCGCCACCAGGTCTTCCAGGGCATAGCCCACGGACTTGAACAGGGTGATTTCCTCGGCGTTACGCCGGTGGCCACGGCCGTGCAGAAGCTCGCGCAGCTCGGTGCCGATCGCGTCTTCGTCGAGCAGGCCGTCGGCGATGGCGAAGAGCAGGTCGCCGGCTTCCTCCAGGGCTCCCTCGCGGGTGTCGACGACGATGCGCGCGCGGGCCACGGCGGCGGAGTCGGTCTCGCGCATGCTGGGCAGGAAGGCGCCCACCAGGTCCAGATGGGTGCCGGGGCGCAGCCAGTCGCCCAGCACCAGCGGCGAGCGCGAAGTGGTGACGCAACTGATGCAGTCGGCCTGCTGCACCAGGCTTTGCAGGTCGCCGCCCACCTGCACTGGGTAGCCCTCTTCACGCAGGGCCGCCACCAGCCGGGCGGACTTGTCGGCGTCACGCCCCCAGATATCCACACGCCGGTAATCACGCACCTGGCAATGGGCACGGACCATGTGCGTGGCCAGGGTGCCATTGCCCACTACCAGCAGGCGCTCGGCGTCTTCGCGCACCAGGTCAGCGGCCGCCAGCGCCGAGGTGCAGGCGGTGCGGCGAGCGGTGAGCTCCGAGGCTTCAAGCACGGCCAGGGGCTGGCCGGTCTCGTCATCGAACAGGGTGAACAACGCCGCAACCGACGGCAGCCCCCGCGCGCCATTGCCGGGGAACACGGTGACCAGCTTGACGCCGACACCCTGCCCCGCCTGCCACACCGGCATGGTCAGCAGGGACGCGCCCTCCGGCAGCTCATGACAGCCCCGCATCGGCGCCGCGCAAGGCTCGGCGAGGCCAACCCGCAGCGCTTCGATCAGAGCGGGATAGCCGAGGGCACCGGCGACCTCGGCGTTGGTGAAGAAACGTAGGTGGGACATTCACATTCTCCGAATGAGCCGGAAGCCAGAAGCTGGAAGCCTGAAGCTGGAAGCCTGAAGCGAGCGGCTCCTACCTCCAGCTTCTGGCTTCCAGCTGCTTTAGTGCCCCCCCAGATACGCGTTGCGCACGTCCTGGTTGCCGAGCAGTTCCTCACCCGTGCCGCTCATGCGGATCTCCCCGGTGACCATCACGTAGGCGCGGTCGGAGAGGCGCAGGGCGTGGTTGGCGTTCTGCTCCACCAGGAAGATGGTCATGCCGCTCTTCGCCAGCTCGCGCAGGGTCTGGAAGATCTGCTTGACCACGATGGGCGCGAGGCCCAGGGAGGGTTCGTCGAGCAGCAGCAACCGGGGCCGGCTCATCAGCGCGCGGGCGATGGCGAGCATCTGCTGTTCGCCACCGGACATGGTCATGGCGCGCTGGTTGCGCCGTTCCTTGAGCCGCGGGAAGAGGTCGAACATGCGCTGCATGTCCTCGTCCGCGTGCTCGGCGCCGATGGGGATGGTGCCCATCAGCAGGTTCTCCTCCACGCTCATGTCGGGGAATACCCGGCGCCCTTCCGGCGACTGCGCGATGCCGTTGGAGGCCACGTAGTGCGAGGACTTGCGCGAGATATCCACACCGCCGTAGAGGATCTCCCCGGCGGCGGCGCGGGGCTGGCCGAAGATCGACATCAGCAGCGTCGACTTGCCCGCGCCGTTGGAGCCGATGAGGCTCACCGTCTCGCCTTCGTTGATGTGCAGGCTGACCTTCTTCAGCGCCTGGATGGGGCCGTAGAAGACGTCGACGTCCTTGAATGCCAGGAGGGGTGAGGTCATGCCACTTCCTCCTCGTCGGCGCCTAGGTAGGCGGCTATCACCTTCGGATCGTTGCGGATCGCCTCGGGGCCGCCCTGGGCGATCACCACGCCGTGGTCCAGCACCACGATGTGGTCGGAAATGCTCATTACCATGCCCATGTCGTGCTCGATCAGCAGTACGGTCAGTTCGTGTTCGTCGCGCAGCTTGCGGATGATCCGGCTGAGCGCCTCGGTTTCCGCCGGGTTGAGGCCGGCGGCGGGTTCGTCCAGGCAGATCAGTTGCGGCCGCGTGCACATGGCGCGGGCGATCTCCAGGCGGCGCTGCTGGCCGTAGGAGAGTTCACCGGCCAGGCGGTTGGCGCAGTCCACCAGGTCCACCACCTCCAGCCAGTAGAAGGCGTGGTTCAGCGCGTCTTCCTCGGCGCGGCGGAAGCCCGGGGTGTTGAGGATGCCGGCCAGCAGGTTGCGGTTGACCCACATGTGCTGGGCCACCAGCAGGTTTTCCACCACCGACATTTCCCGGAACAGGCGGATGTTCTGGAAGGTGCGCGCGAGGCCGGCGCGGTTCACCAGGTGGGTGCCGCCGAACATCTTGAACCAGAGGCGGCTGCCGAACTGCGCCGGGTTGATGAAGTCGGTGGCCTGGAAGGGTTCGCCCAGCACCTTGATCACGTCGGTGCTGGTGCCCCGGGCGTTGAGCTTGATGCTGCCGTCGGTGGCCTTGTAGAAGCCGGTGAGGCAGTTGAACACCGTGGTCTTGCCGGCGCCGTTGGGGCCGATCAGGGCGGAAATGGAATGGCGCTTGATGTCGAGGCTGACGTCGTTGAGCGCCTTGATGCCGCCGAAGTGCATCATCAGGCGTTCGACGCTGAGGATGTTGTCGTCGCTCATGGCGCTACTCCTTTACGCGGGGTGAAGCCACTGCGGCTGATGCGGATCAGCCCGCGCGGTCGCCAGATCATCATCACCACCATGAGGATGCCGAACAGCAGCACCCGGTAGTCGGCGAAGCTGCGCAGCAACTCCGGAGCGACGGTGAGGACGAAGGCGGCGATCACCACCCCCACGGTCGAGCCCATGCCGCCCAGCACCACGATGGCGAGGATCAGCGCCGACTCGAAGAAGGTGAAGGACGACGGGTTGACGAAGCCCTGGTAGCTGGCGAAGAACACCCCGGCCAGGCCGGCGGTGGAGGCGCCCAGGGTGAAGGCGGAGAGCTTCACCAGCACGTGGTTGAGGCCCAGGGAGCGGCAGGCGATCTCGTCCTCGCGCAACGCTTCCCAGGCGCGGCCGACGGGCATGCGGGTCAGGCGGTGTTTGATGTAGAGCACCAGCATCACCACCAGGAACAGCACCACGTAGATGAACAGGAACTTCAGGTTGGGGTTGTAGGCGATGCCGAAGAACTCATGGAAAGGCACGCCCCCGTCCTTGGCGCGACGGCCGAATTCCAGGCCGAGGAAGGTCGGCGACGGCACCGGCATGCCGTTGGGGCCACCGGTGAAGTTCAGCCAGTTGTTCAGCACCAGGCGGATGATCTCGCCGAAGCCCAGGGTGACGATGGCCAGGTAGTCGCCGTGCATGCGCAGCACCGGGAAGCCCAGCAGGCAACCCGCCAGCGCGGCGGCCAGGGCCGACAGCGGCAGCACTGTCCAGAAGCCCAGCCCCAGGTACTGGTAGCCAAGCGCCAGGCCATAGGCGCCGATGGCGTAGAAGGCCACGTAGCCCAGGTCGAGCAGGCCGGCGAGGCCCACCACTATGTTCAACCCCAGGCCCAGTAGCACGTAGATCAGCCCGAGGATGACCACCGCCAGCAGGTACTTGCTGGCGAAGAACGGGAAGATCACCGCCGCCACCAGGATCAGCGGCAGCACCCAGCGCAGGTTGCTCTTGAAGTCCGGCGAGCGCACATGGACGCCGGAGCCGGCGCTTTCGAAGCGCTCCAGCAACGCGGCGCCACCGGCGCTCTGCAGGTACAGGCTGAGCAGGAAGCGGCCGAGCATGACGATGCCGATCATCCAGCCGACACGGCCGAACTCCAGATTGAAGCTGTAGCCGTCGAGCACTACGCCGACGATGGGGCCGAAGACGATGAGCGCCAGCAGCCCGGCGAGCACCGCATCGACGATGCACTTCTTGATATCGATGGGTTTTCTAGCGATGGCAGAGGACATGCTTACACCTTGGCGACATGCGGGCGGCCAAGCAGGCCTTGGGGACGGAAGATCAGGATCAGCACCAGCAGGGAGAAGCTGAACACGTCCTTGTAGTCGGTGTTGACCATGCCGGAGAACTGCGCCTCGGCGATGCCGAGGATGATCCCGCCGAGCATCGCGCCGGGCAGCGAGCCGATGCCGCCGAGCACGGCGGCGGTGAAGGCCTTGATGCCGATGATGAAGCCGGCATAGAAGTCGAAGGTGCCGTAGTTCATGGTGATCAGCACGCCGGCCAGCGCGGCCATGGCGGCGCCGATGACGAACACGTAGGAGATCACCCGGTCGGTGTTGATGCCGAGGATCGAGGCCATCTTGCGATCCTGCTGGGTGGCGCGGCACATGCGGCCGAGCTTGGTGCGCTGGATCACATAGGTCAGCACGCCCATGCCGAGGAAGGCGGCCACCAGGATGAACACCTTGGTGTAGGTGAGCTGGACGAAGCCGTCACCGACATGGAACTTCAGCGCGCCGTCGAGCAGCGTGGGCACGCCCTGCTGGCGGGCGCCCTGGCTGATCTGCACGTAGTTCTGCAGGATCAGCGACATGCCGATGGCGGAGATCAGGGGAGCCAGGCGCGTGGAGTTGCGCAGGGGCTTGTAGGCGATGCGTTCGATCACGAAGCCGTATACGCCGGTCACCGTGATGGTGAACAGCAAGGTGCCGAGGATCAGCAGCGGGAAGGATTCGAGCCCGAAGAACGCCAGCAGCGCCAGGGTGATGGCAGAGAGGTAGGCGGAGATCATGTACACCTCGCCGTGGGCGAAGTTGATCATGCCGATGATGCCGTAAACCATGGTGTAGCCGATGGCGATCAGGCCGTAGACGGACCCGAGGGTCAGGCCGTTGATCAGCTGTTGCAGGAAGATACCGTCCATCATTCAGTCTCGTCTTCTGGGGGACCGGCCTGGGGTTCGGCCAGCCTCCGCGAGTGGAATCAGACGGGTACCACTGAACTGGATCACTGGATTACGTCGGCAGTCATCTGCGCGGCACAAGCAGGGAGAGGTTTCAGCAGCCACCCGGAATACACCGGCTGGCCGGGCGCGTGTGGCGCCTGGTCAGCCGGCCGAGCCAGTACAGCAAACGAAGAGCCGGGGCTTAGCGAGCCGGAGCCGAGCGGCCCCGGCCGACGCGCAGCCAGCGCGCGCTTACTGCTGGTGGTACTTGCCTTGTTCATCCCACTCGTAGATCACGTAGTCGGAGACCTTCAGGTCGCCCTTGCCGTCCCACTCCTTCTTGCCCATCACGGTTTGCACCGGGTTCGCCTTCAGCCACTCGCTGGCCTTGGCGCCTTCGTTGGCACCGGCGCCGTTGAACGCGGCAGCCAGGGCCTGCAGGGAGGCATAGGCGTACAGGGTGTAGCCCTCCGGCTCGAAGCCGCCGGCACGGAATTTCTCGATCACGGCCTTGCCGTCGGCGATCTTGCGGGGGTCGGCGCCGAAGGTCATCAGCACGCCCTTGGTGTACTGCGGGCCGCCGGCGGTGGTGACCAGTTCGTCGGTGACGATGCCGTCGCCGGAGAGGAACTTGGCGGTCAGGCCCTGCTCGCGCATCTGCCGGACCAGCGGGCCGGCTTCGGGGTGCAGGCCACCGAAATAGACGACCTCGGCACCGGTGGCGCGGATCTTGGTGACCAGGGCGTTGAAGTCCTTCTCGCCACGGGTCAGGCCTTCGTACAGCACTTCCTTCACGCCGCGCTTGGCCAGTTGCGCCTTGGTGGCGTCGGCCAGGCCCTGCCCGTAGGTGTCCTTGTCGTGGATGATCGCGACCTTCTTGGCCTTGAGCACATCGACGATGTAGTCACCGGCGACGATGCCCTGCTGGTCGTCACGGCCGCACATGCGGAACATGCCGGTCAGGCCGCGCTCGGTGACCTGCGGGTTGGTGGAACCGGGGGTGATGGCGATGATGCCGGCCTCGTCGTAGATTTCCGACGCCGGGATAGTGGAGGAGGAGCAGAAGTGACCGACCACGCCGATGGCCTTGTCCTGATCCACCAGGCGGTTGGCCACGGCCACGGCCTGCTTGGGTTCGCAGGCGTCGTCCGCCTTGACCAGCTTGATCTTCTCGCCGTTGACCCCACCGGCGGCGTTGATGTCCTCGGCGGCCTGGCTCGCACCGCGCCAGTACTGCTCACCGAAGGAGGCGTTGGCGCCGGTGTGAGGACCGGCGACGCCGATGACCACGTCAGCGAAAGCAAGGTTGGACAAGCTCAGAACACTGGTAACCGCAACAGCCAAAATACCTTTCTTGAAAGTCTTGTGAGGCATGGGAGTTTTGCTCCTGAGGGGTTATGTGATGGCGCGATACTCGAACTAACGGGAAGTTCCTCAACTAACAGGAAGTTCTTTGAGCAAGCGTCGTGCCACTCATTTTTTGTTGTAGGAAAAAACCCTGGGCAGCCCGCCCACCCCCTCTGAAATGCGGAGCGGCGCGCACGTGCAACCCGGCAAAAACACTTGGTGCAACCTAGCGCAACCCAACGCAAAGCCAGGCTCGCAAAGGAATAGCAACCCACTGCGCGAAAAGCGCAACCTGCCGTAACCGTCACTGTCACCGAAGTGCACACCGCTGGTGCGCGGCAAGCGCGCTGACGCACCAATACAGGCTAGTGCATGGCGGCCAGGACGGCCGCTCCATGTCGATGCAGTGTGAAGAAAACCCGTTTCAGATCACCACGCGCAAGCACTGGCCCGCGTGGTACAGCGAGAAGCCGAGCTCGTAGAGCCCACTGCGCAGCGCCGGTGCGCCGACATCGCGCATCGGCTGGAAGGGCATGGGCAGCGAGGCGGCGGAACCGCTGCTGAGGAAGTCGGCGAAGGCCTGGCCGACCACGGTGCCGGTGGTCACGCCACGACCGTTGTAACCGGTCACCGCCACCAGGCCCGGCGCCGGCTCGAACAGGCGCATCAGGTGGTCGGGGGTGAAGGCGATACAGCCGGTCCAGCTGAAGTCCCACTGCACCTTGCCCAGGTAGGGGAAGTAATGGCCCTGGATGCGATCGGCCCAGGCCTGGAGGAACCACAAGGGCTTGCGCGTGCCGTTGCCCAGGCTGCCCAGCAGCAGGCGGCCGTCGGCGTCGCGGCGGATGCTGCTGAGCACCTGGCGCGTGTCCCAGGAACCCTGCCCGCCCGGCAGGATGCGCGCCGCCGCCTCGCCGTGCAGGGGCTCGGAGGCGACCTGGTAGTAGTAGCCGGGGAAGAAGTTGCGGCGCAGCTCGGTCCACTCGCCTTCGGTGTAGGCGTTGGAGGCGATCACCACCTGCGGGGCGATCACGCTGCCGTGTTCGGTGACCACACACCAGGCATCGCCCTGGCGCTCCAGGCGGGACACGGCGCTGTGCTGGAACAGCGAGCCGCCCAGGTAGCGCACCGCCTGGGCCAGGCCCCGGGTGTAGGCCATGGGGTTGAGGGTGCCGGCGCGACGGTCGAGCAGCGCGGCAGCGATACGCTCGGTGCCGGTGGCATCCCGGCAGGCCTGGCCGGTGAGCAGTTCCACCGGCGCACCACGGCGCTGCCATTGCTCGCAGCGGCTGGCGAGGTCGGCCTGGCCCCGGGCGTTGTGGGCCATGTGCAGGGTGCCTTCGCGACGCAACTGGCACTCGATGCCGTACTTCTCGATCACCGCGAAGACCTTCGCCGGCGCGCCGCCCAGGGTGCGGTTGAGCTGGGCACCGACCTGCTCGCCCAGGCCCGCTTCGATCTCGTCCGGCGGAATCCACAGCCCGGCATTGACCAGCCCGACGTTGCGCCCCGAACCGCCGTGGCCCACTTCATGGGCCTCCAGCACGCAGACCCGCTTGCCCTGTTCCAGCAGGCGGATGGCGGCGTTGAGCCCGGTGATGCCGCCGCCGATGACGCAGACATCGGCGCGAACCTCGCCGTTCAGCGTCTCGGTCTTCGGCAGCGCCGGCGTCAGATACTCCCAGAGGCACTCCTGGCGCAGGGGCATGGACGGCATTCCTTAGGGCGGCGGCCCGGTCAGTCGAAGGTGATGCCCTGGGCCAGCGGCAGTTCGTGGGAGTAGTTCACCGTGGCGGTCTGCCGGCGCATGTAGGCCTTCCAGGAATCCGAGCCGGACTCGCGCCCGCCACCGGTCTCCTTCTCGCCACCGAAGGCGCCGCCGATCTCCGCGCCGCTGGGGCCGATGTTGACATTGGCGATGCCGCAGTCGCTGCCCACCGCCGAGGTGAACAGCTCGGCCTCGCGCACATCGGTGGTGAACAGGCAGGACGACAGGCCCTGGGGCACTTCGTTGTTGAGGCGCAGCGCGTCGTCGAAATCGCGGTAGCCGACCACATAGAGAATCGGCGCGAAGGTCTCGTGGCGCACCACTGCGCTCTGCCCGGGCATCTGCACGATGGCCGGCGAGACGTAATAAGCGTCGGGGAATTCGCCGGCCAGCTGGCGCTCGCCACCGAACACCTCGCCCCCCTCGGCGCGGGCCTGTTCGAGGGCGCGCTGCATGGCGTCGAAACCGGCCTTGTCGATCAGCGGGCCGATCAGGTTGCCCTGCAGCGGGTGGCCGATGCGCACCTTGGCGTAGGCGGCCTGCAGGCGGCGAACGATTTCGTCGCGCACCGACTCGTGGGCGATCAGCCGGCGCAGGGTGGTGCAGCGCTGGCCAGCGGTGCCGACGGCGCTGAAGAGGATGGCGCGCACCGCCAGGTCGAGGTCGGCGCTGGGGGCCAGGATCATCGCGTTGTTACCGCCCAACTCGAGGATGCTGCGGGCGAAGCGGGCGGCCACGCGCGGGGCCACTTCGCGGCCCATGCGGGTGCTGCCGGTGGCGCTGACCAGGGCCACGCGGGGGTCGTCCACCAGCGCCTCGCCGGCCTCGCGATCACCGATCAGCACCTGGCTGAGGTGTGCCGGGGCACCGTCGAAGTTCTTCGCCACGCGCTCGAACAGCGCCTGGCAGGCCAGGGCGGTGAGCGGGGTCTTCTCCGAGGGCTTCCACAGCACCGGGTTGCCGCAGACCAGCGCCAGCGCGGCGTTCCACGACCAGACCGCGACGGGGAAGTTGAAGGCGCTGATGATGCCGACCACGCCCAGGGGCTGCCAGGTCTCGCGCATGTGGTGGCCGGGGCGCTCGGAGGCGATGGTCAGGCCGTAGAGCTGGCGCGACAGGCCGACGGCGAAGTCGCAGATGTCGATCATTTCCTGCACTTCGCCCAGGCCTTCCTGGGTGATCTTGCCGGCTTCCCAGGACACCAGCTCGCCGAGGGCGGCCTTGTGCTCGCGCAGCACCTCGCCGAACTGGCGGATCAGCTCGCCACGGCGCGGCGCTGGCACCTTGCGCCAGGCCTGGAAGGCTTCGGCGGCGAGGGCGATCTTGCCCTCGACCTCGGCACGGCCCTCCAGCTGCACACGGGCGATGCGGCTGCCGTCGATGGGGGTGTGCACGGCGTGGTCGCCCTGTTGGTAGAGCTTCGGGTCGACGCCTAGGCGGTCTAGCAATGCAGCAACCATTGGAACTCCTGGAAAGCGCTTCGGAAAAAGGTCGGCGCCAGTATTAGCCGCATGGGGGGCTTGCCAACAAACGACCTTTGCTCCACATATCATTCCTTTTGCTCATGAACCCGGCGGCCCCATCATGCTCAAGCGCCACATGCCCTCCCTCACCGCCCTGCAGTGCTTCGAAGCGGTGGCGCGCCACCTCAGCTTCACCCGCGCCTCGGAGGAACTGGCCCTGACCCAGAGCGCGGTCAGCAAGCAGGTGGCGCAGCTGGAGGAGATGCTCCAGCACCTGCTGTTCCGCCGCGTGCGCCGGCGCCTGCAACTGACCCCGGCGGGCTCGCTGTACCTCTCCGAGGTGCGCAAGATCCTCACCCAGGTGGAGATGTCCACCCACTACATGCTGTCCTACGGCGGCGAAACCGAAGTGCTGCGCGTGGCCACCCCGCCCACCTTCGGCGCGCGCTGGCTGATCCCCCGGCTCAAGGGCTGGCGCCTGCGCCACCCCAATATCCACCTGGACGTGCGCAACGAGCTGGAGCCGGACGCCCTGCTCCAGGGCCGCGCCGACGTGGCGCTGTTCTTCGGCCAGGGCGCGCTGCCGGGGGCGGAGTGCATCCGCCTGTTCAGCGAGGAAGTGGTACCGGTCTGCGCGCCGTCGGCCCTGCCCGCCGAGCCCTTCACCGACCCCGCCCAGCTCACCACCCTGGTGCTGCTGCAGAACGCCACCCGCCCGGAGGCCTGGCACGAGTGGTTCCAGAACCAGGGCCGGCACACCGAGCACAGCTACCACGGGCCGCGCTTCGACACCTCCTACATGTGCATCCGCGCGGCCCAGGCCGGCTGCGGCGTGGCGCTGCTGCCACGCTTCCTGGTGGAAGAGGAGCTGGACGAGGGCAAGCTGGTGATCCCCTGGGACCACGCCATGCCCAGCCGCAACGCCTATTACCTGGCCTACCCCGAGCACGCCGCCGAGGTGCCCAAGGTGCGCGACTTCGTGCGCTGGATGCTGGAGCAGCTGGATAACGAGGCCTAGGCAGCGCCAGCCGCTCATTCAGGAAAAAACGGAATGAACCCGCCGGATTTTTTCGTTTGCCCCGCGCCCGCCCGGCTGCTTGGATAGCAGGCCCGTACAGCCACCCCCGAGCCCGTGCCGATGAACACCCGTGAACGCCTCCTGCCCCTGGTCGCCCATGTGCTCGGCGAGCCCGCCGCCCGCTGGGTCGACGCCCACGTCGAAGTGCCCGCCGCCCTGGACGGCTTCGCCTTCGAGGAGGCGCGCATCCACCGCGCCTGGCTGGCCGAAGCGCTGAACCTCTGCCTGTTCAACAAGCTGGTAGAGGCGGTGCCCATCGGCCGCACCTATGTCGAGGAACAGCTGGCCGCCGGCCGCCAGGTGCTGTTCGACCACGGCGCCATCCGCACCGTGGACTGGCCCGACAACGGCGCCCTGCCCCGGGGCCGCCAGGCCTTCGTGCGCATTCTCGAGCCCCTGGGCTTCACCGATGTGCGTACCTACCCGCTGACCCGCCTGAACATGACCGGCTACGCCTACCGGCAACTGGACCTGCCCGAGGACATCGCCCAGTTCTTCGTCTCCGAGCTGCACCCGGGGCGCTTCGGCGAAGCCTTCCAGCGGGCGGTGAGTCGCGTGGTGGGCAGCAGCCGCGACCCGCTGCAGCCCCGCCACCTGGCGACCCTGGACCAGCTCTGGCGCACCCGCCACTGCAGCCGCGAGCAGGCCCTAGACCTGTTGCCGGCGCTGTTCGACGCCTTCGGCTGCCAGCACGACGCGCCGCTGGAAAGCGACTACGAGCTGCTGCGCGAGGAAAGCGCCGAGATGGCCTGGATCGCCACCGAGGGCAACATGTTCAACCACCTCACCGACCGCGTCGCCGACCTGGAACAGGTGGTCGCCGGGCAGAACGCCAAGGGCCGGCCGATGAAGGCCAGCATCGAGGTCTCCAGCTCCGGCCGGGTGATGCAGACCGCCTACCGCGCGGTGCAGGTGGAGCGCGAATTCATCGACGCGGCCGGCGCCAGGGTACAGCGCCAGGTGCCCGGTTCCTTCGTCGAATTCATCCAGCGCAAGGTCGACGAGGACAATGGCCGCATCGACCTCGCCTTCGACAGCAGCAACGCCCAGGGCATCTTCAAGATGACGGCGGGGGCCTAGCAGGGCCTCCCAGCCCACGCAGGGTGGAGTCGTTTTACCTCCACCAAGCGGACTCGCCCCGGACACAGACTGTGTGCGAATTCATTCGCGATGGAGTCTCCCCACACTCGAAGAGCGTCATTGCGCGCATTCATCCAGGACCGGGCGCAGAAAGGAGCGGTGGGCTGAAGCCCACCCTACGCCCCCCCCCTACAAGGTGCTCGCCGGCGAGGAGTACATGAGACGAAGCTCCGCCCGGTGGATGAAAAAAGCGTCATCCACCCTACCCAGCTACCACCCTTGTGCTGGCGTGAGCGGTTTTCGCCGGGCATGAAAAAGGCCGCTTCACGGAGCGGCCTCTTGTCTTCGCCTGTCGGGTCAGTCGACCAGGGCCAGGGTGCCCTTCATCATCGAGACGTGGCCGGGGAACGAGCAGAAGAACTCGTAGCTCTCGCCAGCGGCCAGCTTGGATACGTCGATGGTGGTGCTCGCGGTCTCGCCGCCACCGATCAGCTTGGTGTGGGCGATGATGCGGGCGTCGTCGGCCTTGAGGTAGTCCTTGTCGACACCGGCGGTCATGCCTTCGGTCGCAATGGGCTGGGCATCAGCGGTCTTGCTCAGGACCCAGTTGTGGCCCATCACGTTCTTCGGCAGCTTGCCGACGTGCTTGAGGTTCACGGTGAAGGTCTTGCAGCTTTTGCTGACCTTGATTTCCTTCGTGTTGAAGGTCATCTGATCAGTGCCTTCCACGTCCACCGAACATTCAGCAGCCAGCAGAGGTGCACTGGCCAGGGCCAGCACGGATGCAACGACGAGCTTGCGAATCATTGGAGTCTCCTTGGCAGGTAGGGCCGGATCAGCCCAGAGGGGAGACTGCCTGAGTCGGCGCCGAGTTCCCATAACCTGCGTCAACAAACCGCAGGAATTCACTGCCCGGCGCAAGGTCTATCACGGCCATCGAGACAATCTAAGAGCGCCGGTTCCAGACGGCGCGGAAAATGGCCGCACCCCAACCGAGGAGCGCCACCATGAACGTCCTGCAAAGCCTGCTCGCTGCCTACGCCGCCGGTGCCAGCGGCAACTGCGACGACTGATCGCCCCACTGCGCCCACTACCGTTCGGAAGCTGCGTCCACGCGCCGCTTCCGGGACGCCGCCCGAGCCGCTAATCTTGCCGACTTTTTTCGGGAGTCGACCATGACCTTGCGCTCCGTGTGCGTATTCTGCGGTGCCAGCCCCGGCGCCAACCCTATCTACCAACGTGCCGCCAGCGACCTCGGTCGTACCCTGGCCGAGCGCGGCCTGACCCTGGTCTATGGCGGCGGTGCCGTCGGCCTGATGGGCACCGTGGCCGATGCCGCCCTGGCGGCCGGTGGCGAGGTGATCGGCATCATCCCGCAGAGCCTCAAGGAAGCCGAGATCGGCCACACGGGCCTGACCCGCCTGGAAGTGGTGGACGGCATGCACGCGCGCAAGGCCCGCATGGCCGAGCTGGCCGACGCCTTCATCGCCCTGCCCGGCGGCCTCGGCACCCTGGAAGAGCTGTTCGAAATCTGGACCTGGGGCCAGCTTGGCTACCACAGCAAGCCCCTGGGCCTGCTGGAAGTGAACAGCTTCTACGGCAAGCTCACCGAGTTCCTCGACCACCTGGTGGAAGAGCGCTTCGTGCGTGACCAGCACCGCGGCATGCTGCAGGTCGGCGGCACCCCGGAAAGCCTGCTGGAACGCCTGGAAGCCTGGCGCCCCACCGTGGCGCCGAAGTGGGTCGACCGCAAAACCCACTGACCCCTCTGGACAGCCCGGACGGCCTTGCCCCAGCATGCCGCCTGGGCTGACCCGGCCCGCCGAACGGACGTGGCCCGCCCCATGAAGAAGCTCTTCATCGCCCTGCTTGTGGGCCTTGCGCTCTATGGCGTGCAACAGCGCCATCCCGGCCTGTTCCAGGGCCTCACCGGCGCGCCCGCCACCACCGCATCCAGCACCAGCGCCCAGCTGCGCCAGGCCTATGAGGATCGCCGCAGCGACCTGCAGGTCGAAGGCCGCGCCGTGGTCACCCGCGTGCTGCGCGACGACCTCAAGGGCAGCCGCCACCAACGCTTCCTGATGCGCACCGACGACGGCCTGAGCCTGCTGGTGGCGCACAACATCGACCTGGCGCCACGGGTCGAGGGCCTGCACGAAGGCGACGAGATCGAGTTCGCCGGCGAATACGAATGGAACGACAAGGGCGGGGTGATCCACTGGACCCACCACGACCCGCGCGGCCGCCACCCGGGTGGCTGGCTGAAGCACAACGGCAGGACCTATCGATAGGGAGCGGGTGATGAGCGAGGAAGAAGCACGCATCAAGGTCTACTACAACAGCGCCTGCCCGGTGTGCCGGGTGGGCATCGACGGGCAGAAGGACAAGACCACCGCCTGCCAGGTGGAGTGGGCTGACGTGCACGCCGACAACCAGGCGGTGGAGGAAATAGGCGAGGAGTTGGAGTACGTCCGCGAGCGCCTGCACCTGGTGGACGAGCAGGGCGTGAAGCGCATGGGTGTGGACGCCTTCATCGTGCTCTGGCGCCACTCCCCCAGGGAACGCTGGAAGGCTCGCCTGCTGTCCCTGCCGCTGATCCACGGGCTGGCGCAACTGGGCTACAAGGCCTTCGCCCGCCTGCTCTACCTCTGGAACCGCTCGAAGCGGCATTGGTGAACATGAAGCACCTCGAACACCTCGAACAGATCGACGACCACGACCGCCAGCGCCTGGTGGAGGTCTGGGAGGCCGCCGTGCGCGCCACCCACCACTTTCTCGTCGAGGACGACATCCAGTTCTTCAAACCCCTGGTGCGCGACGCCTACCTGGACTCGGTGAAGCTGGCCTGCAGCCGCGACGCCGACGGGCGCATCCAGGGCTTCATCGGCACCGCCGGGGGCACGGTGGAGATGCTCTTCGTCGACCCGGCGCAGCACGGCAAGGGTATCGGCCGCACCCTGCTGCTCCACGCCATCGACCACGAAGGCGCGACGACGGTGGACGTGAACGAGCAGAACCCGCAGGCGGTGGGTTTCTACCTGCGCATGGGCTTCGAGGTGGCCAGCCGCTCGGAGCTGGACGGCTCGGGCAAGCCGTTTCCCATCCTGCATCTGCGTTTGAAAGGGTCGTAGCGTCGGGAGCAGCAGCGTTTCGTAGGTTGGCGCCGAGCGTAGCGAGGCCCAACGGTGCAGGGTTCAGGCCCGCCAGACACTCCCGGGCTGAAGCCCGGGCTACGCTGCTGCGTTCGTCGCGAACGGAGCCCGGCGGGAGCACCGCTGGTGGATGAAAAGAGCGTCATCCACCCTACAAAAGCGAGACTCCGCGCCGAGCACTTCATTCGCCCGGCCTAGCCCTGCTGCACGATCACCGTCTGCGCCGGCATGGGCGCGGGGAAGTCGGCGCCGAGGGCGTCCTTGATGGTGCGGTTGGTGTCGAAGTACACCTGCCAGTAATGGTCGTTGTGGCAGTAGGGGCGCACCGCCAGCACCGGGCCCACCAAGTTGAATTCGAGGATTTCCACTTCCACCGGCGGCTCGGCCAGCACGTTGGCGATGGCCGCCACCCGTGCCTTGAGCAGCGCCACGGCCGCTGCGTGGTCCGCCGCGCCGGAGAGCTGCGCCTTGAGGTCGACGCGGCGGTAGGCGTTGTGGGTGAAGTTCTGGATGTTGTCGGTGAAGATCTTGTTGTTGCCCACCAGGGTCATCACGTTGTCCGGCGTGTTGATGGCGGTGGCGAACAGGCCGATCTCCTTCACGGTGCCGGTGACACCGCCGGCGCTGATGAAGTCGCCGACCTTGAACGGCCGCAGCACGATGATGAAACCGCCCGCCGCGAGGTTGGCCAGCAGCCCCGACCAGGCCATGCCGATGGCCAGGCCGACCGCCGCGATCAGTGCCGCCAGGCTGGTGGTCTGCACGCCGAAGTAGCCGAGGATGCCCACCACCAGCAGCACGTTCAGGGTCACGGTGATGAAGGAGCCGACGTAGCGCAGCACCGTGGGGTCGACCCGCTGGCGCTCCAGGGACTTCTGCACCAGGCCCACCGCGAAGCCGATCAGCCAGCGCCCCAGCACCCAGAAGAGGATGGCGACGATGATCTTCACGCCGAAGCTGGTGGCGTATTGCATGACGGTGCTCATGAAGGCGCTGACCTTCTCGGTCCCGACCGTCACTATCGTTGTTTCGTCCATGGCGAGCGCTCCGTGGCAGGTGGCTCGTTTGACGCTAGCAACGCCCGGCCCAAGCGCAACGGCAGACACGCAAAATACCCCGCCCCGGTGCCGCCAGCGGGCCGGGTGTTTCATCTTTGAGACAAGCGCGGGTGCCGGAGCGCCCCTAGGGTTTGTAAAAAAGTCGTCGAGCGACGGTCAGGCGAGGCGAAAACGGGTGAGGAAGCGCAGTTTACGAGCTGTAAATGAGCATTCCGAACCCGTTTTTAACGAAGCATCACCGAGCGCAGGCACTTTCCTTACAGAGCCTAGATGGCCACTTCCCAGAGCGGCATCACCGTCACCCGGACTTCGGGATCATGACTGCCGCCGCCGAGGATCACCCCACGCAAGGGGGATACATCGGAGAAGTCGCGGCCCCAGCCCAGGGTGATGTGCTCGAGGTCGGGAAGGATGTTGTTGGTGGGGTCGAAATCCACCCAGCCGTTGCGCGGGCAGTACACCGACACCCAGGCGTGGGAGGCGTCGGCGCCGATCAGGCGGGGTTGGCCGGGGGGCGGCTGGGTCAGCAGGTAGCCGCTGACGTAGCGGGCGGCCAGGCCCTTGGAGCGCAGGCAGGCGAGCATCAGGTGGGCGAAGTCCTGGCACACGCCGCGACGGCGCTCCAGCACTTCGGTCAACGGGGTCGCCACCTGGGTGGCCTCGGCGTCGAAGTCGAAGCCGGTGAAGATCTTCTCCATCAGCGCGGCGGCGCAGAGCAGCAGCGGCCGGCCGAGGGGGAAGCAGTCCTCGGCGAAGTCGGCGAACTGGCGCTTGATGCGCACATAGGGCGACTCGACCCGGTAGCGGCAGGCCTCCAGCACCTCGGCACCCAGGGGGCGCCCGGTGAAGGCCTGGCCGGCCAGGGCCAGCTCCCAGGGGGGCGAGCTGTCCAGGGCGTGGGGGCCGCGGGGCAGCACTTCCACCAGCAGCCGCGCGTTGACCTGCAGTTCGTCATGGGGCCGTTCGAAGGCCAGGCGGCACAGGGGGTTGCCGAACACGTCCAGCCCATCGCTGCGGGAAGACGGCGTCGGGTTGATCTCCAGGTCTTGCCCGCTGCACAGCTGCCAGGGGCACTCGCGGGGCCACAGGTGCACCAGTTGCTGGGCCAGCGACACCGGCGCGGCATAGCGGTAGTGGGTGTCGTGGAACACCTGGTAGCGCGCGCCCTGGGGGGCGAGGGAGGCGGCTCGGGATTGCATCACGCGGACACCGTTTGCTGGCTGACGTCGTCGACATGGGCAAAATAGCGCAAAGCAAGACGATCCGAGACCTGGCCGACCATCTGGCCGATGTCGCCCAGCAGTTGCGCCAGCCCTTCCAGCACCTCGTCGAGGCTGTCGCTGCCGAACAAGGGGTTTTCCAGGGTGCCCAGGTCGAAGGCCAGCAGGCGCCCGATCAGGCCGCTGAGCATCAGTTCCTGGGGTGCACCGAACTCTTCGTGCAGGCGGCCCAGGGAACGCTCCAGGGCCTGCAGCTGGAAGCGCAGGGCGTGGGGGTTCTGCTCGTGCAGCAGGAGCAGGTCGAGCACCGGGATCAGCTGCGGCGAGGCCAGGTAGCGCGAACGGTAGGTGATGGTGCTGTTGCCCAGCTCCAGCAGCCATTCCAGGGCGCCCGGGTCCCAGGCGGCGCCGCCGCGCAGGAAGCCGGCGATGCTGTCGGCGAAGAAGCGCACGCGCTCGATGCGCCGGCCGATCATCAGGAAGCGCCAGCCGTCGTCACGGGTCATGTCGTCGAGGGCGAAGCCGGAGAGCGCGGCCAGGGACATCAGCAGGCGGCTGAGGAAGTCCAGGGCGTCGCCCAGGTCCATGCGCGCCGGGTCGAGGCCCTGCACTTCCTGCTGCAGCTCCAGCACCGCGTGCCAGTTCTCCCGCGACAGGCGCCCGCGCACCTGGGCTGCGGCCCAGTGCAGGCGGCGCAGGTTGCTGCGCAGGCTGAAGGGCCAGTCGTCATCGAGCAGGGCGTTGAGCAGGCGCCGATCCAGGGGCTGGTCACCGGCCGGCAGCTGGCCCAGGACCTCGGCCAGCTCCAGGGCGGCCTGCCGGGCCTGTTCGTCGCCATCGGCATCGACATAGCGTGAGAGCACCACGCGCAGCAGCCGCGCGGCATCGTCGCAACGCTCGGTGTAGCGGCCGAACCAGAACAGGTTTTCCACCACCCGCGAGGGCAGGTAGGGGTCCTGGCGGATCAGGTCGCGCACGCCAAGGGTGCGCGGCCGCAGGGGTTCGCCGGTCACCGGGCGATCGGCCAGCACCCAGGTGTCCTTGCTGGCACCGCCGCGCTGCATGGAGACCACTTCGGCATTCGCCTCGGAGGCGACCCGGGTCAGCCCGCCGGGCATCACCCAGTAGCCGCCATCGGCGGTGGCCACGGCGAACACGCGCATGCCGATGGCCCGCGAATGCAGGGCACCGTGCTCGCCCTCGGCCTGCCACACCGGCGCCTGGGAGAGCTGCGCCTGGCGCTGGGCGACGTAGGCGTGGGGGCGCGCCTGCAGGCGTTTGCGCAGGGCGTCCCGGGCGTGGGGCGGCAGGTTGTGGCCGAACACCGGTTCGAAGCTTTGCGAGGGGAAGGCCGGTTTGATCACCAGGTGGTCCAGGCCGTCGAGGGTTTCCTGCAGCACGCCGGGGGTGCCACACCAGCGGGTACCGACGGTGGGCAGCAGCAGCTCTTCGCCGAACAGGCGGCGGTTGACGGCGGGCAGGAAGCCCAGCAGGCCGGGGGACTCCAGCACGCCGCTGCCCAGGGCGTTGGCCACCAGCACGCGGCCACGGCGCACGGCATCCAGCAGGCCGGGCACGCCGAGGGTGGAGTCGGTGCGCAGTTCCAGGGGGTCGCAGAAGTCGTCGTCCAGGCGCCGTAGCACGGCGTGCACGCGCTTCAGGCCGCCCAGGGTCTTGAGGTAGAGGGTGGCGTCGCGCACCGTCAGGTCGTGGCCCTCCACCAGCGGGAAGCCCAGCTGGCGCGCCAGGTAGAGGTGCTCGAAGTAGGTTTCGTTGAAGCGCCCAGGGGTGAGCAGCACCACCAGGGGCGTTTCGCCGTCACTGGGGGCCTGGCGGATCAGCGTCTCCTGCAGGGCACGGAAATAGCCGGCCAGGTATTGCACGCGCAGGTCGCGGTAGAGCTCCGGGAAGGCACGGGAAACGATCTGCCGGTTCTCCAGCACATAGCCGGCACCGGAGGGTGCCTGGGTGCGATCGGCCAGCACGTGCCAGTGGCCGTCGGCGTCACGGGCCAGGTCCACCGCGTAGCTGTGCAGGTAGGTGCCGCCGATGGCCTGCAGGCCCTGGCAGGGCCAGAGGAAGCTGGTGTGGCCGAACACCAGCTCACTGGGCAGCAGGCCCTCGGCGATGAGTTTCTGCTCGCCATAGACATCCGCCAGCACGGCGTTGAGCAGGCGCGCGCGCTGGGCCACGCCATGGGCGATGGGCTGCCACTCCTCGGCGGAGAGCAGATTGGGCAGCAGGTCCAGCTCCCAGGGGCGGTCGGTGCCCTTGGGGTCGGCGTAGACGTTGTAGGTGACGCCGTTTTCCTGGATCTGCCGCGCCAGCAGCTCCTGGCGCTGGCGCAGCTGGGCGGCGCTGCTGCGCTGCAGTTGGCGGTACAGGCGCTGCCAGTGCGGGCGCACGTCGCCGTTGGCGTCGAGCAGCTCGTGGTAGGCCGTGGCGGTCAGGGGTAGTGGGCAAGCAGGTCGGACATCTGGTACTCGCGAATGGACGCGCCCGTTCTCAACTGTCATCCAAGGTACCGCCGACAGCTGGCCGGATGCCAGCTGCGGCGGTGCCCAGCTTAATGGCGGCGCAGGTCCAGGGTCATTGGCAGCTCATCGTTGCGTTGCGGCGGCTCCACCCGGAGCGTGCCGGGGCTGTGCCCGAGGCGGAAGAAGCGCGCCAGGCGGCGGCTTTCGGCTTCATAGGCGTTGACCGGGAAGCTGTCGTAGTTGCGCCCGCCGGGGTGGGCGACATGGTACTGGCAGCCGCCGAGGGAGCGCTGCATCCAGGTATCCACCAGGTCGAACACCAGGGGCGCGTGCACGCCGATCATGGGCTGCAGGCAGGAGGCCGGCTGCCAGGCGCGGTAGCGAACGCCACCGACGAATTCGCCGACCCGGCCGGTGGACTGGAGGGGGACAGGCTCGCCGTTGCAGGTGAGCACGTAGCGGTCCGGCGCGAGGCCGGAGAGCTTGAGCTGAACCCGCTCCAGGGACGAATCGACGTAGCGCACGGTGCCGCCGCCGGCGCCCTCCTCGCCCAGCACGTGCCAGGGTTCCAGGGCCTGGCGCAGTTCCAGTTCGATGCCCTTGACCATAAAGTCGCCGTACTTGGGGAAGCGGAACTCGAAGTGCGGCGCGAACCACTCGCCGCGCACCGGGTAGCCGGCCTGGTTGAGCTCGTGCACCACGTCGTCGAAATCCTGCTGGACGAAGTGCGGCAGGAGGAAGCGGTCGTGCAGTTCAGTGCCCCAGCGCACCAGTTTCGGCGGTGCGTAGGGTTCCTCCCAGAAGCGCGCCACCAGGCCCCGTAGCAGCAGTTGCTGGGCCAGGCTCATGCGCGCATGGGGCGGCATTTCGAAGGCGCGCAGCTCCAGCAGGCCGAGGCGGCCGGAGGCGCTGTCGGGCGAGTAGAGCTTGTCGATGCAGAACTCGGCGCGGTGGGTGTTGCCGCTGACGTCCACCAGCAGGTTGCGCAGCAGGCGGTCCACCAGCCAGGGCGGGCATTCGGCGCCCGGCTCGGGCGTCTGCGCGAAGGCCACTTCCAGCTCGTAGAGGGCGTCGTTGCGCGCCTCGTCCACCCGAGGTGCCTGGGAGGTGGGGCCGATGAACAGGCCGGAGAACAGGTAGGACAGCGAGGGGTGGTTGTGCCAGTAGCTGATCAGGCTGCGCAGCAGGTCGGGCCGGCGCAGGAAGGGCGAGTCGCCCGGGGTGGCGCCACCGAGGACGAAGTGGTTGCCGCCGCCGGTGCCGACGTGACGGCCGTCGACCATGAATTTCTCGCTGGCCAGGCGCGTCTGCCGCGCAGCCTCGTAGAGGAATTCGGTGCGCTCCACCAGTTCGTCCCAGTTGCCCGACGGGTGGATGTTCACCTCGATCACGCCCGGGTCGGGGGTGACGCGGAAGGTGTTCAGGCGCGGGTCGCCGGGGGGCTCGTAGCCTTCCAGCAGCACCGGGCATTCCAGCTCGCGAGCGGTGGCTTCGATGGCGGCCACCAGCTCCAGCCAGTTGTCGAGCTCCGCCAGGGGCGGCATGAAGAGGTACAGGCGCCCGTCACGGGGTTCGGCGCAGATCGCGGTGCGGGTGACATCAGCCGCCGACTGATACAGCTCCGGTGCGCGCGCGGGCTCGCCCTTGCCCGGGACAGCACGGCGCGGCTGGGTGCGGATCTCGGCGGCACGGCGCAGCGGCGGGAAGGCCTGGCCGGGGTCGGCGGCGTGGATATAGGGGTAGTCGGCCTCGCTGACCCAGGGTTGCGAGTCCAGCGGCAGGCGGTAGCCCATGGCCGAGTCGCCGGGGAGCAGGCGGCAGTGTTCGTCGCGCAGGAACCAGGACCCGGTCTGCCAGCCGTCGCCTTCGCTGTTGCGGCCCAGGGGCAGCACCTGGCCGACGATTTCGCCCAGCCCCTGCTCGAAGACCTTGCGCAGGCGTTCGCGCTCCAGCGGGTCGGCCAGGCGCGGGTCTTCCGGGGTGACGTTGGTCGGCAGCCGGCGCTCGCGCCAGAGGTAGTAGTACCAGTCCTCGTAGGCCGGAAAGATGCCGTCGTCGGCCAGCCCCAGGCGCTCGGCCAGTTGGGCGAGGAAGCGCCCGGCCAGCTCGGCGCTGGCGTCGTAGCGGCGGGTTTCGTCGGCGAACAGCGCCGGGTCATTCCAGATCGGCTCGCCGTCACGGCGCCAGAAGCAGTTCAGCGACCAGCGCGGCAGTTGCTCGCCCGGGTACCACTTGCCCTGGCCGAAATGCACCAGGCCGTTGGGGGCGTACTGCCCGCGCAGGCGGTGAAACAGCTCGGCGGCCAGGCGCCGCTTGTTGGGACCGAGGGCGGCGGTGTTCCACTCCGGGTCGTCGGGGTAATCGATGGCGACGAAGGTGGGCTCGCCGCCCATGGTCAGGCGTACGTCGCGGGCCAGCAGGTCGCGGTCGATGCGCCGGCCGAGGTCGAGGATGGCGTCCCACTGTTCGTCGCTGTAGGGCCGTGTGACCCGGGGCGCTTCCCAGACGCGCTCGATGCGCATGTCGTGGGAGAACTCGCACTCGCACTCGTCCACCGCGCCACTGATGGGCGCTGCCGACGACGGCTCGGGGCTGCAGGCGAGCGGTACGTGACCTTCGCCGGCGAACAGGCCGGAGGTGGGATCGAGGCCGATCCAGCCGGCGCCGGGCAGGTACACCTCGCACCAGGCATGCAGGTCGGTGAAGTCCACCTCGGTGCCGCTGGGGCCGTCGAGGGCCTTCTGGTCGGCGGTGAGCTGGATCAGGTAGCCGGAGACGAAGCGCGCCGCCAGGCCGATATGGCGCAGCAGCTGCACCAGCAGCCAGGCGGAGTCGCGGCAGGAGCCGGAGCCCAGCTCCAGGCTCTGCTCGGGCGTCTGCACGCCAGGCTCCATGCGGATGAGGTAGCGGATGTCGCGGGAGACGCGCTGGTTGAGTTCCACCAGGAAGTCGACGCTGGCGCGCGGGGTGAGGTCGATGGCGGCGAGGTACCTGGCGAACAGCGGCGTGGCCGGCTGGCGGCTGAGGTAGGGCGCCAGCTCGCGTTGCTCGTCGGCGGTGTAGGCGAAGGGCGCCTGCTCGGCATAGGGCTCGAGGAAGAAGTCGAAGGGGTTGAACACCGCCATCTCGACCACCAGGTCCACCTCGACCTTGAGTTCGCGGGTCTTTTCGGGGAACACCAGGCGCGCCAGGTAGTTGCCTTGCGGGTCCTGCTGCCAGTTGATGAAGTGCTTGCCCGGTTCGACCTTCAGCGAGTAGCCGAGGACGCGCGTGCGGCTGTGGGGCGCCGGGCGCAGGCGGACGATCTGCGGGCCGAGGGCGACCTCGCGGTCGTAGCGATAGTGAGTGACGTGGTGCAGTGCGACGTGGATCGACACGGCGTGCCTCCTGCGAGCCTGAGCGATGGCCTTGCTGCGCAAGTCTCATGCCAGCGCGCAAGGTGCTGTTTTGTCGATGGCGCGCCCCGAGCCGGCACTGGAACGGGGCTCGGGCCGCATTGGTTCGAACGGCGTGCACGAAAATGGTTCGTGTCGCGTGCCGACGACCATGAAGTGCGGGTGAGCATAGACAGGGAAGATGACGGGGATGGTGCCCTGTGGGAGCGAATTCATTCGCGATCAGCGCCGTGCACGCCCATCGCGGTTGAAACCGCTCCCACAGAGGCCCCGGTGCCTGCCGCTAGCTGCGGCAGGCACCGGGCAGGCCGGCGATCCAGCGCTCCAGCAGGTCGAGGCCTTCGCGGTGGACGGCGGAGCGGCCGAGCTCGGGCATCATCACGCTGGGGTCGGTGCTTTCGACGCGGTAGGTGAGGACCGACTCCTCAGGCTTGCCCGGGTGGATGTCCACCAGGCGGTCGCCGGAACCCTTGCCGGCGGCCACGGGCTGCTTGCACAGGCCGTAGTTGATGCCCATCTGCGCGGCGGCGTCGAGGAACAGGCCGGAGGTGCGTGCCGGGCCCTTGGGGTTGTGGCAGTGGCCGCAGTTGGCGTCGAGGTAGCTGCGCGCCTGCAGCTCCAGGCTTTCGCCGTCACGGGGCTGGCCGAACAGGGCGTTGCGCGGGATGCCGGCCGCCTCGGGCAGGCCCATGAGGAAGCCGCGCTTCTGCCAATGGGCGAGCTGGTTGTCGAGGCCATCGGCGTAGGCCAGGTCCTTGTTCAGGTGCCGCGCCTTGGGGCCGAGGGGACGCACGCCTTCGCCATGGCGCTCTTCATGGCAGCCGGCGCACTGGTTGGCGTCGGGCACCTGGTAGTCGACGGCGAGGCGCTGGCCCTTCTCGTCCAGCAGTTCCAGGTCGAAGCTGGCACCGGCCCATTCCAGGGTGGCTTCCTTCTGCGCCTCGTCCCAGACATAGGGCAGCGCCATCCAGCCCTCCTTCTGCCTCAGCAGGATGCGCGTTTCCACCAGGCGCACGCGGGCCAGGGCCAGGCCTTCACGGGGGTCGCGGTCGTCCTGGCCGTTCTTCAGCAGGCGGCCCTGTTCGTCGCGGGGGTAGTAGAAGGTCTTGGTCAGCACGGTGCCGACGGGGTAGTCGAAGTGGTCTTCGCCGTATTGCGCAGCTTGCCCTTCGGGCATCCACAGGGTGCGCATCTTGTGCGCGTAGTCGGTGAACAGCGGGGTGTTGAGGTCATAGGGCAGCACGGCGGCTACCGGCTGCAGGTGGCCGTCGGCCAGGCGCAGCATGCCCCATTCGCTGAGCTTCTCGGGGTAGGCGTCACCTTCGGGCATGAACCGCGGCTCCGGCTGCCGGCCGCAGGCGGCCAGCAGCAGGAGGGCGATCAACAGCAAGCCTCGCTTCATGCGCCGGGCGCCTCCTTGGCCGAGCCGAGGACGATTTCCGGCAACGCCGGCAGCTTGCAGCGGTGGTCGGTCATGTCGGTGGTGATGTTCTTGTAGCCGTTGGGGCCGTCGACGTTGATCAGCGTGGCTTCGCCGTTGTCGACGCAGATGCCCTGGTCCGCCGGGAGCTTGCCGTCCACCAGCTTGGCCGGGTTGACGTAGCCGTCCCAGAGGATGTCGGGCAGGCGCCCGCTGAGGCCGAACTTGGCCACCTTGAGGGCCTTGAGCTCAAGGTTGTCCGGGCTGTCGCCACCGGGCCCGAAGCGGTTGCCGTGGATGGCGATGCGCTCGGGATAGGGGTCGAAGTTCTCCGAGGTGGAGAGGTTGGTGTAGCCGGTGCTGAAGTAGCTGCTGACGATGATGTTGGCGGTGCGGTGGCCGCTGATATCGTTGTCGAAGATTTCCACATCGTCGTTGGAGTTGATCACCACGCCGGAGCCGGCCGGCACGCTGGCCACCGGGGTGCCCTTGTGGCCGAAGTTGTCGTGGCCGTTGTCCTTGACCTGGTTGCGGTAGACGCGGGTGCCGTGCCCCGGTTGCTGCAGGTTGGGCATGTTGAACACGAGGATGCCGCCGGTGTTGCCGGTGGCGAGGTTGTCGTAAACATCGGCGCCGATGGTGTTTTCGATCTCGATGCCGGCGACGTTGCGCTCGGCGCGGCTGTTGCGCACCACGACGTTGCGCGACTGGCCGACGTAGATGCCGGCATCGGAGGCGCCGATGGCCACGGCGCCTTCGATCAGGGTGTTTTCGGTCTGCACCGGGTAGATGCCGTAGGCGCCGTTCTCGGTGGCCGGGCCGTTGGTCCATTCGGTGCGCACGTTGCGGATGACGATGTTCTTGCCGCCCACCACCTTGAGCGCGTCGCCCTTGGTGTCTTCCAGGGCGAGGTCTTCGATGGTGAAGTCGGAGGCGTCCACCAGCAGCCCTTCGGCACCGGCCTTCTGGCCCTTGAAGTTGAGGATGGTCTTGTCCATCCCCGCGCCCTTGATGGTGACGCCGCTGGCCTTGAGGCTGAGGCTGCGGTCGAGCTGGTAGGTGCCGGCGGGTATTTCGATGACGGTGCCCGGCTTGGCCTTGATCAGCTTGGCCTGCAGTTCTTTCTGGAAATCCACGTGGGTGGTGGGCGTCTTGTCCTGCTCGCCGCAGCCGGCCAGCAGCACCGAGAGCGCGAGAAGGGAAAGGGAGGCGATACGCATGGCGGGCTCCGTCGTTGTTTTTATGAGATTGGAACTATAGTGCCAAAAACATTTTGTAACTAGTCCCTTCAGCGAAGCCTATTTCGCATAGAACAGCGGGCGGCTGAAGTCGTTCCCACAGGCCTTGGACAGTGGCCGGAAATGAAAACGCCAGCTCGGGGCTGGCGTTTTCGCGGGGCAGGTCGATCAGCGCGGTACGGCGGGGCGCTTGCCGGGCTTCTTGCCGCCCTTGCCGGCGCCACCCTTCTCCGCCTGGCGACGGGCCTGGGCCGCGGCCTTGGCTTCCTCGCGCTTGTCCCAGGGCTTGCTGCCGTCGCTGGCGCGGGGCGGCAGGCCGGTGTGCTGGGTGAGCATGGCCTTGCCGACCTTCTTGCTGCCGGCCGGGGTGGAGTTCTTGCGGCGGGCGCTCTGGTAGCTGTCGGTTTCCGGCTGGTAGGACGGGATCAGCTGGTGCTTGCCGTTGCCGATCAGGTCGGCGCGGCCCATGCGCTCCAGCGCGGCACGCAGCATCGGCCAGCCCTTGGGATCGTGGTAGCGCAGGAAGGCCTTGTGCAGGCGGCGCTGCTCCTCGCTCTTGACGATGGTCACGCCGTCGCTCTTGTAGGTGACCTTGCGCAGGGGGTTCTTGCCCGAGTGGTACATGGCGGTGGCGCTGGCCATGGGCGAGGGGTAGAAGGCCTGCACCTGGTCGGCGCGGAAGCCATTGCCCTTGAGCCACAAGGCGAGGTTCATCATGTCTTCGTCGGTGGTGCCCGGGTGCGCGGCGATGAAATAGGGGATCAGGTACTGCTCTTTCCCGGCCTCCTTGGAGTACTTCTCGAACATGCGCTTGAAGCGGTCGTAGCTGCCGATGCCCGGTTTCATCATCTGGTTGAGCGGGCCTTCCTCGGTGTGTTCCGGGGCGATCTTCAGGTAGCCACCGACGTGGTGGGTGACCAGCTCCTTGACGTATTCCGGCGACTCGACGGCGAGGTCGTAGCGCAGGCCCGAGGCGATGAGGATCTTCTTCACCCCCGGCAGCGCACGGGCGCTGCGGTACAGCTGGATCAGGGAGGAGTGATCGGTGTTCAGGTTCGGGCAGATGCCCGGGAACACGCAGGACGGCTTGCGGCACGCGGATTCGATTTCCGGGCTCTTGCAGGCGATGCGGTACATGTTGGCGGTGGGGCCGCCGAGGTCGGAAATGACGCCGGTGAAGCCGGGCACCTTGTCACGGATCTCTTCGATCTCGCGGATGATCGACTCTTCCGAGCGGTTCTGGATGATGCGGCCTTCGTGCTCGGTGATGGAGCAGAAGGTGCAGCCGCCGAAGCAGCCACGCATGATGTTCACCGAGAAACGGATCATCTCGTAGGCGGGGATCTTTTCCTTGCCATAGGCCGGGTGCGGCACCCGCGCATAGGGCATGCCGAACACGTAGTCCATTTCCTCGGTGGTCATGGGGATGGGCGGCGGGTTGAACCACACGTCCGTCTCGCCATGACGCTGCACCAGCGCGCGGGCGTTGCCCGGGTTGGTTTCCAGGTGCAGCACGCGGTTGGCGTGGGCGTAGAGCACCGGGTCGTTGCGCACCTTCTCGAAGGACGGCAGGCGGATCACGGTCTTTTCGCGGGTCATGCGCGGGCTGGCCAGCAGTTGCACGACCTTGGGTTCGTTCGGGTCTTCGACCGGGGCCTTTTCCTGCTCGATGGCGCAGGCTTCGGTGTCCTGGGTGTTGACGTAGGGGTTGATGATCTTGTCGACCTTGCCCGGGCGATCGATGCGCGTGGAGTCGACCTCGTACCAGCCCTCGGGCGTATCGCGGCGGATGAACGCGGTGCCGCGGATGTCGGTGATTGAGTCGATCTTCTCGCCGTAGGCCATGCGCTGGGCGATCTCCACCACGGCGCGCTCGGCGTTGCCGTAGAGCAGGATGTCGGCGCAGGCGTCGATCAGGATCGAGTGGCGGACCTTGTCCTGCCAGTAGTCGTAGTGCGCGATGCGGCGCAGCGAGGCCTCGATGCCACCGAGCACGATGGGTACGTGGGTGTAGGCCTCCTTGCAGCGCTGGCTGTACACCAGGCTGGCGCGGTCCGGGCGCTTGCCCGCCAGGCCGCCGGGGGTGTAGGCGTCGTCGGAGCGGATCTTCTTGTCGGCGGTGTAGCGGTTGATCATCGAGTCCATGTTGCCGGCGGCGACGCCGAAGAACAGGTTGGGCTCGCCGAGCTTCATGAAGTCGTCTTTCGAGCGCCAGTCGGGCTGGGCGATGATGCCGACGCGGAAGCCCTGGGCCTCCAGCAGGCGGCCGATGATCGCCATGCCGAACGAAGGATGATCGACGTAGGCATCACCGGTGACGATGATGATGTCGCAGGAATCCCAGCCAAGTTGGTCCATCTCCGCCCGGCTCATTGGCAGGAAAGGTGCAGGACCGAAACATTCGGCCCAGTACTTCTGATAGTCGAACAGCGGCTTGGCGGCTTGCATGGCAGGGACCGTCGGATCTCAGGTGAAAAAGCGGGCGCGAAATATAGCACAAAAAATGAACAAGTCCGACTTCCCCACTGGGTTTTACACAACCCTTTGCGCCAGGCGACATATAGCTGTCATCAGGCTGATACCTAATGGCTATACTCCTGCCGATAACAATACCGCCCGCCCCTCCAGAGGTTACGGGCACAAGGAGCGTGCGGTGCTTCGCTTAATCCATCTCTCAGTGTTTCTGCTGGGCATATTCGGCCTCTGCGGCCAGACCAGTGCGGCCCCTTTCCTGTTGCAGGCCGATAGCAGCGGCACGCCCCTGAATACCCATATAGAGCTGCTGGAAGACCCCAGCGGCAGCCTCGGCATCGCCGACATGGCCGATCCGGCGGTGCAGTCGCGCTTCGTTCCCGCAGACGGCCGCGCCTCCGTGGGGCAGAGCCGCAGCGCCTGGTGGGTGAAGGTGCAACTGGCCCGCGCCGCCGATGCGCCCGCCCAATGGTGGCTGGAGAACTCCGGCATCACCGTGTTCCGTGTGCGCCTGTACCTGCCCGACGGCCAGGGCGGCTGGACCGAGCGCGAGACCAGCGAGAGCGTGCCCTTCGCCGAGGGCCGTGATTTCGACTACCGGCGCATGGTGTTCCGCCTGCCGGACCTCGGCGCGGAACCCCTGACCTTCTACTTCCGCAGCTACGACCCGGCCGGCAACTCCTTTCCGCTCAAGGCCTGGCAGCTGAATGACCTGCAGGACCTGCGCGCCACCGAAGACATGGGCTTCGGCCTGATCTACGGGGTGATCCTGGCGCTGTTCCTCTACAACCTGTTCATCCTCGTAGCCCTGCGCGACAAGGCCTACCTCTGGTACGTGCTGGCCACCGGCTGCGCCCTGGTGTTCATCCTCAGCATGACCGGCCATGGCTTCCAGTATTTCTGGGGCGGATCGCCGGTGCCCTTCTGGCTCGACCGCATCAGCTTGCCCTCGCTCTGGGGCATCTTCGTCATGCGCTTCACCCAGGAGCTGCTGTACACGCGGCGTGGACTGGTCTGGGCCGACCGCGCCTTCAACGTCAGCTGCGTGCTCTACGCCATCGCCATCCTCATCAACGCCTTCGGCTACCGCGCCGAGGGCGCCCTGTTGATCGCCATCACGCCCATCGTCACCGTGCCCACCGCGCTGGTGAGCGCCGGTGTGCGCTGGTATCAGGGCTTCATTCCGGCGCGCTTCTACCTGGTCGGCTACGGCACCGTGCTGGTCAGCACGGCGGTGCTGGTGATGCGCGCGGCGGGGATCATCCAGCCCACCAACTTCACCGCCTACATGTTCCCCATCGCCGTGGCGGCGGAGTCGATCCTGTTCTCCTTCGCCCTCGCCTACCGCATCCAGATGCTCAAGCAGGAGAAGGCCGCCGCGCTGGAACAGGTGGACCGCGAGAAGACCGCGCGCCTGGCGCAGATGCAGGCCAGCGCCGACGAGCTGCAGGCCGCCGTGGCCAACCGCACCGCCGAGCTGGCGGCCGCCAACCTGCGCCTCTGCGAGCGCGAGCAGGAGCTGGAGCACGCGGCCTTCCATGACGCCCTGACCGACCTGCCCAACCGCCGCTACCTGATCGAACGCGCCGAGACCGCCCTGGCCAACGCCGGCCGTCGTGGCGAGACGGTGGCGCTGATGCTGATCGACCTGGACCACTTCAAGCCGATCAACGACAAGTACGGGCACGACGCCGGCGACGCGATGCTGCGTACCATCGGCCAGCGCCTGCGCGAGCATGTACGCGGCGGCGACAGCGTGGCGCGCCTGGGCGGCGACGAATTCGCGGTACTGATCTGCGGGCCGGATTCCGAGCCCCATGCCCGGGAGATCGCCGAGCGGCTGCTGGCTGAACTGGCGGAGCCAGTGCTCTACGGCACCCAGCGCCTGACGGTGACCATCAGCATAGGCGTGGCGCTCTACCCGCAACATGCGCGGCAGTTCGCCGGCCTCTACAAGACCGCCGACCAGGCGATGTACAAGGTCAAGGAGAAGGGCCGCTCGGGCTTCGCGATCTTCGGCGCCGATGGCGAGCTGTCCAGCGAGGCACGCCTGGAGCTGGACGTGCTCAAGGTGCCGAGCGGGCTGGTCTGAGCCTTAGCTGAGGTAGCGCCGCGGCACCCGCGCGGTGACCTTCGTGAGCAGCTCGTAGCCGATGGTGCCGCAGGCTGCCGCCAGCTCGTCCACCGGCAACTGCTTGCCCCACAGCTCCACGGCATCGCCTTCGGCGGCTTCCGGCAGGTCGCTGAGGTCCACCGTGAGCATGTCCATCGACACCCTCCCCGCCAGGGGCACGCGCTGCCCGCGAATCACCACCGGCGTGCCGCTGGGTGCATTGCGCGGGTAGCCGTCGGCATAACCGCAGCTGACGATGCCGATGCGCGAAGGACGCTCGGCGACCCAGGTGGCGCCATAGCCGACACTATCCCCACCGCGACATCACGCACGGCGATCAGCTCGGCGGTCAGGCTCATGGCCGGCTTGAGCCCCAGCTCGCGCGCGGTGAGGTCGGCGAACGGCGTGGCGCCGTAGAGCATGATGCCGGGGCGCACCCAGTCCATGTGCGCGGCGGGAATGGTGAGGATGGCGGCAGAGTTGGCCAGGCTGCGTTGGTCGAAATCCAGGTCCAGCAGGCCGAGGAAGCACTCCACCTGCTGCTCGGTGAGTGCGTGGCCGCGCTCGTCGGCGCAGGCGAAGTGGCTGATCAGGTTGAGTTCGGCGACCTTGCTGGCGCCATGCAGGAGCCCGTGCCACTCGCGCAGGGCCTCGGCATCGAAACCGAGGCGGTGCATGCCGGAATCCAGCTTCAGCCAGACATTCAGCGGGCGGCTGGTCTCGGCAGCCAGCAGGGCCTCGGCCTGGCGTTCGCCCTGCACCACCACATCCAGTCCCAGCTGGGCGGCGATCAGGTACTCGCGGGGCTCGAAGCAGCCTTCCAGCAGCAGGATGCGCGCGCGGTCATCCATGGCGCGGACTTCCGCCGCCTCTTCCAGGCAGGCCACTGCGTAGCCATCGGCGACGTCGTGCAGCACGCTGACCACCTCACGCACGCCATGCCCATAGGCATTGGCCTTGACCACCGCAAACACCTGGCGCTCCGGCGCACAGCGCTTGGCGACGGCATGGTTGTGGCGGATGGCGGAAAGGTCGACAGCGGCGATCAGCGGGCGCATGGGCATGGCTCAGGAACGAAAACGGGTGTCCATGATAACTGCACGGCGCCTATCTTCATTGATCCATGGCGGGATTGGAGCTGGAAGCTGGAAGCTGGAAGCTGGAAGCTGGAAGCTGGAAGCTGGAAGCTGGAAGCTGGAAGCTGGAAGCTGGAAGCTGGAAGAGCCTGGGGGATCGGCGGATACAGTCAACGCCTGGGCTTATTTATTTCCGCACCCCGCACGTAGCCCGGGCTTCAGCCCGGGACAGCGCCGCATCAAAGCTTGGTGAACAAGTAAGTTAAGCCTGACCACGATGTAACCGGTGGGCTGAAGCCCACCCTACGCGCGCACATCCAGCTTCAGGCTTCAGGCTTCAGGCTTCAGGCTCAAGCCTTACTCATCTTCGAAGTTGTAGCTGCCCGGCGCGAGGTTTTCGAAGCGCGAGTACTTGCCGAGGAAGGCCAGGCGCGCGGTGCCGAGGGGGCCGTTACGCTGCTTGCCGATGATGATCTCGGCCACGCCCTTGTACTCGGTCTCGGGGTGGTAGACCTCGTCGCGGTAGACGAAGAGGATGATGTCGGCGTCCTGCTCGATGGCCCCGGATTCGCGAAGGTCGGAGTTGATCGGGCGTTTGTTCGGGCGCTGTTCCAGGCCCCGGTTGAGCTGGGACAGGGCGATGACCGGGCAGTTGAATTCCTTGGCCAGGCCCTTGAGCGAGCGGGAGATCTCGGAGATCTCGTTCACCCGGCTGTCGCCGCTGGAGCCGGGGATCTGCATCAGCTGCAGGTAGTCGACCATGATCAGGCCGATCTCGCCGTGTTCGCGGGCCAGGCGGCGGGTGCGCGCGCGCATCTCCGACGGCGAGATGCCGGCGGTGTCGTCGATGAACAGCTTGCGGTCGTTGAGCAGGTTGACCGCGGAGGTGAGGCGCGGCCAGTCGTCGTCGTCCAGGCGGCCGGCGCGGACCTTGGTCTGGTCGATGCGCCCGAGGGACGCGAGCATACGGATGACGATGGATTCGGAGGGCATTTCCAGCGAGTAGACGAGGATCGACTTGTCGCTGCGCATCAGCGCGTTCTCCACCAGGTTCATGGCGAAGGTGGTCTTACCCATGGAGGGACGGCCGGCGACGATGATCATGTCGGCCGGCTGCAGGCCGCTGGTGAGGCTGTCCAGTTCGTCGAAGCCGGTGGACAGGCCGGTGATGGCATCGCCGTTGTTGAACAGCTCGTCGATGCGGTCGATGGCCTTGACCAGGATGTCGTTGATGCCCACCGGGCCGCCGGTCTTAGGGCGCGCCTCGGCGATCTGGAAGATCAGCCGCTCGGCTTCGTCGAGAATCTCTTCGCCCGTGCGCCCCTGCGGTGCGTAGGCGCTGTCGGCGATCTCGGTGCTGATGCCGATCAGCTGGCGCAGGGTGGCGCGCTCGCGAATGATCTGCGCATAGGCCTTGATGTTGGCCACCGAGGGGGTGTTCTTCGCCAGTTCGCCCAGGTAGGCGAGGCCACCGACCTGGGGCAGCTGCCCTTCCTTGTCCAACTGCTCGGACAGGGTCACCACGTCGAAGGGCGCGTTGCGCTCGGCGAGCTTGAAGATGGCGCGGAAGATCAGGCGGTGGTCATGGCGATAGAAGTCGCTATCGGAGACCTGGTCGAGTACCCGCTCCCATGCGTTGTTGTCGAGCATCAGGCCCCCCAGCACTGCCTGCTCGGCCTCGATGGAGTGCGGCGGCACCTTGAGGGCGGAGGTTTCCAGGTCGAACTGTTCGGGAAGGCTGATTTCGTTCATGGGCTCGGGAATGCATGCGGTAGAAAGACAACGGGCACGTCACCGCTCTCGCAATGACGTGCCCGATTGTTAGCGCGCTCGCACCTGAGTGCAAGCACGCTCCGCCTGGACGGCGCGAACGCCGACCAGGCGCGCTGACTTAGGCAGCGATGACGATCAGCTTGACGGTCGCTTCAACGTCGGTGTGCAGGTGCACAGCTACGTCGTACTCGCCAACCTGACGGATGGTGCCGTTCGGCAGACGAACTTCGGCTTTGGCAACCTCAACGCCGGAGGCGGTCAGGGCGTCAGCGATGTCGTGGGTACCGATGGAACCGAACAGCTTGCCTTCGTCACCGGCGGTGGCAGTGATGGTCACTTCCAGCTCAGCCAGTTGGGCAGCGCGAGTTTCAGCCGAAGCTTTCTTCTCGGCAGCCAGTTTTTCCAGCTCAGCGCGGCGAGCTTCGAACGCAGCAACGTTCTCGGCGGTAGCGCGGGTGGCCTTGCCTTGCGGCAGCAGGTAGTTACGACCGTAACCAGCCTTGACGTTCACCTTGTCGCCCAGGTTGCCCAGGTTGGCGATTTTTTCGAGCAGAATGATTTCCATTTGGGAATCCTCTTAACTATTAACCTTCACCGTTCGCGGGACCGGCGCCGTTCTTACGTGCCAGGCGTCCGCGAAAATCAAACAGGCTGTCGATCACAGCCAAAAGACAGATCAAGTTCCCGATCAGCAGCACGGCCAGGTACAGCACTATCAGCCAGCCACCCGACAGGCGCTTCAGGGCGATGAGCCCGTGCCCGAGGGCAGCACCTGCGAACAACAGCGGCACGCTGCACAGCGGCCCAAGCAACGCGGCTCGTCCATCCAGCGCCGGGATCAGAATGCATCCCAGCAGCAGGGCCACGGCAACCGCGGGCCTCAGGCGCAGACTCCGGAATTCGCGACCGAAGCCGCCCGGGTTGTACAACGCCGCTTGCCAATAGCGCGCCAGCACCAGGCAAAGGAGGCAGGTGGCCTGCAGCGAAGACGCCATGACCCCGGTAAGGGTCGGCACCATCGCGGCCTGCAACCTGTCGAGTTCCTCACCCGACAGCTGGGCATCGCCGCGGACCTGGGCCAGCACCTTGGTGACCTCGGTCGCCAGCACCCCGATCATCTCGGAGTAGGCGTTGCCGAGCACCAGTGCGAACACCAGGCCCAATGCCACGCTGCCAATCAGCACATGGCTCCAGGACTCGCTGACACGCAGAATCTGCGCCAGCGTCAGGGTCCCGAGCAGGGCCAGAAGGATGCTCGGATCACCCAGGTACCACCAGCACGCAGCCGGCAGTACCGCCCAGGCCAGGATGCCGAAGGCATCACTGAAGCCCCGCCGCAGCAGCACCAGGCTACCTGCGGAGGCACTCAGCCAGAACAACAACGGAACCAGTGCAGCACCAGCCACGGCCAGCGTTGCCTGCATACGGCCTCGCATGGTGAATTCAGCCAGTGCGCGCATGCGATCTATCCTTTGAAGCGTCGACTACCCGGTCTCAACGGCCGTGGCTGTCGGTGTAGGGCAGCAGGGCCAGGTAGCGGGCGCGCTTGATAGCGGTAGCCAGCTGACGCTGATACTTGGCTTTGGTACCGGTGATACGGCTAGGAACGATCTTGCCGGTTTCGGAGATGTACGCCTTCAGGGTGTTGAGATCCTTGAAGTCGATCTCTTTCACGCCTTCAGCGGTGAAACGGCAGAACTTACGACGACGGAAGAAACGTGCCATGAACTTGGCTCCTCAATAGATCCGTGGATTACTCGTCAGCGTTGTCGCTGTCGTTGTCGCTGTCATCGCCATCGGTGGCGGAGTCAGTTTCAACGCGCTCACGGCGCTCGCGGCGCTCGTTGCGGTTTTCCTCGGCCTTGAGCATCTCGGACTGACCGGTAACGGCTTCGTCGCGACGGATGACCAGGTTACGCAGGACGGCATCGTTGTAGCGGAAGTTGTCTTCCAGCTCGGCCAGGGCCTTGCCGCTGCACTCGACGTTCAGCATCACGTAGTGAGCCTTGTGAACGTTGTTGATTGCATAGGCCAGTTGACGACGGCCCCAATCTTCCAGGCGATGAATCTTGCCACCGTCTTCTTCGATCAGCTTGGTATAGCGCTCGACCATGCCGCCAACCTGCTCGCTCTGGTCCGGGTGAACCAGGAAGATGATTTCGTAATGACGCATAAAT
This sequence comes from Pseudomonas solani, assembly GCF_026072635.1. Taxonomy (NCBI): domain Bacteria; kingdom Pseudomonadati; phylum Pseudomonadota; class Gammaproteobacteria; order Pseudomonadales; family Pseudomonadaceae; genus Pseudomonas; species Pseudomonas solani. Next base: position 1,548,598 of record NZ_AP023081.1, read on the forward strand.
GCTCCTTACGGGTTGTAGCCTGCCAACTATGTGGTCAGGCAAGGAGTGAATGTTTCGTTTTGGCTTGCCGGCGAGGAAGGCGCGCAAACGCCCGCCGGTGCGGCAAGGGGCGCCATTCTAGAGAAGCGCCCGGGGGCGCGCAAGAAAAACTGGTGAATATTTGAACAGCGCCGGAGGGCGCTGCAAGCTGCAAGCGCCTGGGGGATCGACGGAAGCGGTCAACTACCGGACTTATTTATTTTCGCGGCCTGGGCGTAGGGTGGACCACGCTTCACCGGTCCACCATTTCGGAGTCATGCCGAGCACCGCTCCGCGTGGGTTTCGCTGCGCTCTACCCACCCTACGTACGACAAGCTGCAAGCAGGGACGGCGGCGCCTCCCCGCTCAACACCGCTCTTACTTGTCGCTTGCGGCTTGGCGCTTGGCGCTGCCCCTCTGGCGCACCGCCTCGAACAGACAGACGCCAGTGGCGACCGAAACGTTGAGGCTGCTGACGCTGCCGGACATCGGCAGCTTCACCAGGTAGTCGCAGTGCTCGCGGGTGAGGCGGCGCATGCCTTTGCCTTCCGCGCCCATGATGAGCACGGTCGGGCCGGTCAGGTCCTGCTGGTAAAGCTCCTGTTCGGCTTCGCCGGCGGTGCCGACGGTCCACAGGCCTTTCTTCTGCAGCTTCTCCAGGGTGCGCGCGAGGTTGGTCACGGCGACCAGGGGGATCACTTCGGCGGCACCGCAGGCCACCTTGCGCACGGTGGCGTTGAGGGTGGCGGACTTGTCCTTGGGCACGATCACCGCCAGCGCACCGGCGGCATCGGCGGTGCGCAGGCAGGCGCCGAGGTTGTGCGGGTCGGTCACGCCGTCGAGCACCAGCAGCAGGGGCGGGCCTTCAGCCCCCTCCAGCAGCTCGTCGAGCATGTTCTCGCCCCAGACCTGGCTGGGGCTGACCTCGGCGACCACGCCCTGGTGGACGCCTTCGGCCCATTCATCCAGCTCGCGCCGATCCTTCTGCCCAACGGGCACACGGAATTGACCAGCAAGCTCGACCAGCGCCTGGACGCGTGGATCATGCCGGCTTTCCGCCAGCCACAGCTGCTTGACCCGCTTGGGGTGGTGACGCAACAGCGCTTCCACGGCATGCACGCCGTAGACCTTTTCCAAATCACTCATGGTTTGACCTTGTCACTGCCGCCAGCGGCTTTCGTCTTGGGCGGTCCTTTGCGGTGCTTGGTCGGCTTGCCGGGCTTGCTCGCCGGCTTGGCCTTCTTCGGCTTGCCGCCGCTTGGTTTGCTGCCTGGCTTGTTGCCCGGCTTGGCGTCGCGATCCTTGGCGGCCGGATCCTGGCCACCGGCACCGAAAGGCGCCCCCTTGGCGGGACGGGACTGGGCCTTGCCGCCTTGAGGCTTGCCACCACGGGGCTTTTCACCCCCATGACGCGCCTCGCTGAGCAACGCCTGTTTCAACGCGCGGCTGCGGTTGACGTCGGTGTTGCCAAGCATTTCGTCGGCCTGGGCGAGGATTTCCGGCGATACGGCCGGCAGTGCCTGGACCTTGCCCGCTTTGCTGCGGCGCGGCGCCACGGCAACGCCTGGGGCCAGTTGCTCGGGCTGCGGGTCGCGTGCGGCGGCCTTCTTCGCCAGGGCCGCAGGCTTGCTGCCGCGGCTCCGGGTCTTGGAACCTTTGGCCGGCTTGACCTCGGGTGCGGGCGCGGACTTCTCGGCACCGCGCTTCTTGCGGCCGCCCGGTGCATTAAGAGGATTCTCGGCCAGCTCGAAGTCGATCTTGCGCTCGTCCAGGTCGACGCGCGCGATCAGTACTTCGATCGTGTCGCCCAGGCGGAAGCTGCGACCGCTGCGCTCACCCGCCAGGCGGTGGTGGATCGGGTCGAAGTGGTAATAGTCACCCGGCAATGCGGTGACGTGCACCAGGCCTTCTACATAGATGTCGGTCAGTTCGACGAACAGGCCGAAGCCGGTCACCGCCGAGATCACCCCGGGGAAGGTCTCGCCCACGCGCTCGCGCATGTACTCGCACTTCAGCCAGTTGGTGACGTCACGGGTGGCTTCGTCGGCGCGGCGCTCGGTCATCGAGCACTGCTCGCCGAGCTTCTCCAGGGCGGCCTCGTCGTACGGGTAGATACGCGCCTTGACCATGGCCGTGGCGCCGGCACGCTTGACGTGCACAGTCTCGCGCTTGGAGCGGACCACGCTACGGATGGCACGGTGCACCAGCAGGTCCGGATAACGGCGGATCGGCGAGGTGAAGTGGGTGTAGGCGTCGTAGTTGAGGCCGAAGTGGCCCTGGTTGTCGGCGCTGTACACCGCCTGGCTCAGGGAGCGCAGCATCACGGTCTGGATCAGGTGGTAGTCCGGGCGTCCGCGAATAGTTTCCAGCAGGGCCTGGTAATCACTCGGGGTCGGTTCGCCCTTGCCGCGATTGAGGGTCAGGCCCAGCTCACCAAGGAACAGGCGCAGCTTGTCCAGGCGCTCGGCCGGCGGGCCGTCGTGCACACGGTAGAGGGAGGGGATGTCGTGGTCCTGCATGAAACGGGCGGTGGCCACGTTCGCGCAGAGCATGCATTCCTCGATCAGCTTGTGGGCGTCGTTGCGCTGGGTCGGGCGGATCTCGGCGATCTTGCGATCGGCGCCGAAGACGATGCGCGTCTCCTGGGTTTCGAAATCGATGGCGCCGCGCACCTGGCGCGCTGCCAGTAGCACCTTGTAGAGCTTGTAGAGCTGCTGCAGGTGCGGAACGACCTGGGGCATCTGCTCGGCAAGCTGCTTGCCTTCGATGGAGTCCGGGGTTTCCAGCAGTTGGCTGACCTTGTTGTAGGTCAGGCGCGCGTGGGAGTGGATCACCGCTTCGTAGAATTCGTAGCCGGTCATCTTGCCCGCGCGGGACAGGGTCATCTCGCAGACCATGGCCAGGCGATCGACCAGCGGGTTCAGCGAGCAGAGGCCGTTGGACAGCGCCTCCGGCAGCATCGGGATGACCTTCTCGGGGAAGTACACGGAGTTGCCGCGCTTGGCGGCCTCTTCGTCCAGCGCCGAGCCCACCTTTACATAGTGGGAAACGTCGGCGATGGCCACGAACAGGCGCCAGCCGCCACCCTTGCGGGCTTCGGCATAGACGGCGTCGTCGAAGTCACGGGCGTCTTCGCCATCGATGGTCACCAAAGGCAGGCCGCGCAGGTCGATGCGCTTTTCCTTGTCCTTCTCGGCCACTTCCGGTTTCAGCTTGGCGGCTTCCTTGACCACGGCCTCGGGCCATTCGTGGGGGATGTCGTAGCTGCGCAGGGCGACTTCGATCTCCATGCCCGGCGCCATGTAGTCACCCAGCACCTCGACCACTTCGCCCTGGGCGACGCGGAAGTTGCTCGGCCACTGCTCGATCTTCACCTGCACGAACTGGCCGTGCTTGGCGCTGCCCTGCTTGCCCTGGGGCACCAGCACTTCCTGCTGGATCTTCGGGTTGTCGGCCACCACGCGGGCGATGCCGCTTTCTTCGAAGAAGCGGCCGACCAGGGTTTCATGGGCGCGCTCGATCACTTCCACCAGCGCGCCTTCGCGGCGGCCACGGCGGTCGAGGCCGGATACGCGCGCCAGGGCGCGGTCGCCGTCGAACACCAGGCGCATCTGCGCGGGGCTGAGGAAGAGGTCGTCACTGCCGTCATCGGGAATAAGGAAGCCGAAACCGTCGCGGTGGCCGCTGATGCGGCCGCAGATCAGGTCGAGCTTGTCGACCGGTGCATAGGTGCCACGGCGCGTATAGATAAGCTGGCCGTCCCGCTCCATGGCGCGCAAGCGCCGACGCAGGGCCTCCAGCTGGTCTTCGGTGGTCAGACCGAACTCTTCGACCAACTGCTCGCGGTTGGCCGGGGCGCCACGCTCATCGAGACGCTGCAGGATGAGCTCGCGGCTGGGGATGGGGTTTTCATACTTTTCCGCCTCGCGGGCGGCCTCGGGATCGAGGTTTTGCCAATCGGCCATCAGAGGGGATTCACCTTTTCATTCATAGTTATGTTTGCCATCTGTCTATTGAAGCGCGAAATCCGTTCAGCGGTCAGCTTTCATCCAAGAATAATTTTTTTGCCGTCAGGGGTTTACAAGCAAAAAGTCGAACCGTATAGTTCGCGCCCACAGCGTTGCTGAGACGCTGTGAGTGCCCAGGTGGCGGAATTGGTAGACGCACTAGGTTCAGGTCCTAGCGGTGGCAACACCGTGGAAGTTCGAGTCTTCTCCTGGGCACCATTATTCAAGCGACTGAGCCTTTGGCTTGGTTTGCAGTACAAAGGGTAGCAGCACACCCTGTCGACCTGGTCGATCAAGTGCAGCAAAAAAGTCGATGAGCGATCATCGCAATGTGCCCAGGTGGCGGAATTGGTAGACGCACTAGGTTCAGGTCCTAGCGGTGGCAACACCGTGGAAGTTCGAGTCTTCTCCTGGGCACCACTCTTCAACACAAAGCCAAGCTCTGCTCGGCTTTGTGCTTTCTGGCATCCAGCCATCAGGCCTTGAACTGGCCGAGGCTGGATTTCAGTTGCGCCGCCAGCCCGTCGAGTACACGACCGCTGCTGACGGTTGCCGCCACGGCGTCCGCCGCCAGGCGCGCCTCGGAATGGATGACGTCGACCCGACCCCGCACGGCATGCGCCCCTTCGGCCTGGTGCTCGGCCGCTCGCGCCGCCGCCCTCACCGCCTCGTGCACTTCCTCCACCGCCTGCTGCACGCTCTGCTGCAGGCGCTCGCTGTCCCGTAGCGCATCGATACCCTCGGTCGCACGAGCGCGTGCCTGGGCAATGGCCGCGACCGCCTCCTTGGCGCCCTTCTGCAATGCACCGATATGCGCCTGGATATCACCGGTGGATTGCTGGGTCTTGCTGGCCAGCGCACGCACCTCGTCGGCCACCACCGCGAAGCCGCGACCACTCTCCCCCGCCCGCGCTGCTTCGATCGCCGCGTTCAACGCCAGGAGGTTGGTCTGTTCGGCGATGCCGTGGATGACCGAGAGCACCACTTCGATCTGCTCGCTTTGCCGCGCCAGGCGCTCGATCACCTCAGCGCCGTTTTGCACACGCTCTTCCAGGGTCTCGATCAGGCCACCCACCTTGCGGGCGATGGCGGCATTGTCCTGGGTCGCCTGGCGAATCTCACCAACCTGCTGCAAGGCCGTTTGCATGGCCTGGCTTTCGCCCTGGGCCTCCGCCGTCATCTGCGCCAGCGCATCGAGACTGCCGGCGACTTCATTGCGCTGGCGCTCGGCAGCCGCCGCGGCCGCCAGGCTGCGCTCGGACAGGGAGCGGATTTCACTGCCCGTGCGCACCGCCACATCCCCGGCCTCGCGGACGATGGGCTGCAGCTTGTCGATGAAGCGGTTCACCGCCGTAGCCATCTCGCCCAGCTCATCACTGCTGTCCAGACGCACACGACGAGTCAGATCACCCTCACCAGCGGCCAGGTCGTTCAGTGCAGCGATCAGCAGACGCAGGCGATTGACCACACGATGGCCGAGCACCACCGCCAGCACCAGCAATACACCGAGCCCCACCAGTACCAGGGCCAAGCCGATGCGCCAGCGCAACTCATTGGCGGCACCTTCCACCGTCTTCTGGGTGCCGGTACTCATGCCATTGGCCGCCTCCTGGGCGGACTTGAGCCGCGCCGTCAGCACCGCCGTGCTGTCGGTTGCCGCACCGGAAAGACTCTGCCCCACCAGCTCACCACCGCTGGCGATCAGCGCACTGAAGCGTGAGTCCAGCGCCTTCAACTGGTCTTCGATGGTGGCCGTGGAGACCCCTAGGCGCACCTTGCCGATCTCCACGCCATTGGGGCTGATGGAGGCTTCGACCATGTAGACGGACGGGTCGCTGGCGGCGGCGTTGAGCACCTTATCCAGCGCACGCTCGCCCTGCCCCTTGGCCAGCAGGGCCTTGATCGCGGCGTTCTCGCGATTGAGGTAACGCGTCAGGTGCTGGCCCTGGGCATCGTCATACACCACGAAGAGTACGTTGGGATTGCGCTGGGCGCGGCGGGCGAACTCGGAGAGCGTGGGTATATCGTTGTCCCACATGGCGCGTGGCGCGACCGCGGCGAGCAACTGGGCGAGATCAGTGGCGGACGCCTTGAGGTTCTCTTCCAGCGTGGAACGCAATTGCCCCTGCTCCGCCTTGAGGCGCTCGGACAGGGAGGCACTGAGGCGCTCACGGGTCTTGCTGGAAAGACTGGAAAGGCTGCCGGAAACCTCCTGACCAGCCTGCTCCAGTTCGCCCGACAGGCGGCGGGTGTCGTCACCCAGGCGCTGACCGAGATCCTCGACCAACGAGTCGACCGTGCCCCGAGTCAGGGCAACGGCCACCACCACCTGCACCAGCAGGGAGACGCCGAGAGCGATGAAAACAGGCCGCAGCAAGCGGCTTCTGAGCAGGGAAAGGATGGCGGACACGACGATGCTCCTCTACGACCGTTCTTCTTTAACGGCGACTTCAGGGATTTATAGAGCGCCAGCAAGGGCCGTGCCGCAATATTTTCTTTCGCCCATGAAAAAGGGCCGCACGAGGCGGCCCTTTTTCGAGTCGGTCGACTCAGGCGTACGGGTGGCGCAGGACGATGGTTTCGTTGCGATCCGGGCCGGTGGAGATGATGTCGATGGGCGCACCGACCAGCTCCTCGATGCGCTTGATGTAGGCACGGGCAGTGGCCGGCAGCTCATCGAGCGACTTCACGCCAACGGTGGATTCGCTCCAGCCCGGCATGTCTTCGTAAACCGGCTGCAGGCCGATGTAGCTGTCGGCGTCGGTCGGCGCATCGACCAGCACGTCGCCGTTCTGGTCCTTGTAGCCGACGCAGATACGGATGGTTTCAAGACCGTCCAGTACGTCCAGCTTGGTCAGGCACAGGCCGGAGATGCTGTTGATCTCGATGGCGCGACGCAGGATGACGGCATCGAACCAGCCGCAACGACGGGCGCGACCGGTGGTGGAGCCGAACTCATGGCCACGCTTGGCCAGGAAGGCGCCGGTCTCATCGAACAGCTCGGTGGGGAACGGGCCCGAACCCACACGGGTGGTGTAGGCCTTGGTGATACCGAGGATGTAGTCCAGGTACAGCGGGCCGAAACCGGAACCGGTGGCGGTGCCGCCAGCGGTGGTGTTGGAGCTGGTGACGAAGGGGTAGGTGCCGTGGTCGATGTCCAGCAGCGAGCCTTGCGCGCCTTCGAACATGATGTAGGCACCCTGCTTGCGCAGTTCGTGCAGGCGGGCGGCGACGTCGGTGATCATCGGCTCCAGCACTTCGGCGTAGCCCAGCGCTTCGTCGAGGGTCTTCTGGAAGTCGACGGCCGGCTCTTTGTAATAGTTCTGCAGGACGAAGTTGTGGTAGTCCAGCAGCTCGCCGAGCTTGGCGGCGAAGCGCTCGCGGTGGAACAGGTCACCGATGCGCAGGCCACGACGGGCGACCTTGTCTTCATAGGCCGGGCCGATACCACGGCCGGTGGTGCCGATCTTGGCATCGCCACGGGCCTTCTCACGCGCCTGGTCGAGGGCGACGTGGTACGGCAGGATCAGGGTGCAGGAAGGGCTGATGAGCAGGCGCTCGCGAACCGGCACGCCCTTCTCTTCCAGCTTGGTGATCTCGCGCATCAGCGCGTCCGGCGCGACAACCACGCCGTTGCCGATCATGCACTGCACGTTCTCGCGCAGGATGCCGGACGGGATCAGGTGGAGCACGGTCTTCTCGCCGTCGATCACCAGCGTGTGACCGGCATTGTGGCCGCCCTGGTAGCGCACGACAGCGGCTGCCTGGTCGGTCAACAGGTCGACGATCTTGCCTTTGCCCTCATCACCCCACTGGGTGCCCAGGACCACGACATTCTTACCCATAACACTTGTCCTCTTCGGAAGCTCGATGCCGGCAACGGCCGGCGGGAAAACCTTAGGAAACCAGGGGCGCAACCTGCCAGCGCCCGTCACGCAGGGACAGCTGGCGATCGCAGCCGACCTCCTGCGCGCTATCTACATCCTGCCCCGGCAACGCCTGGACCACGCGCTGACCTTCGCTGCGCAGCCGTTTCACAGCCTGCCAAAGGTAGACGTCATGGACGTCGGGCGCCCAGATACCAGTCGGGATTTCGTCAAGATCCATCCGCCCCAGGGTGACCAGGGTCTTCAGGTCGGTGGAGAAGCCGGTAGCCGGACGGGCACGACCGAAGTCGGCGCCGATATCGTCATAGCGACCGCCCTGAGCGATGGACTGCCCCTCGCCCGGCACGAAGGCAGCGAACACCACACCCGTGTGGTAGTGGTAGCCGCGCAACTCGCCCAGGTCGAAATACAGAGGCAGTTCGGGATAGCGGAGTTCCAGCTCGTCGGCGATGGCGATCAGCTCGTCGAGGGCGACATGCACCTCGTCCGGCGCATCCATCAGCACGCCCTGAGCCAGCTCCAGCACCTGGCGGTCGCCACACAGCTCGGCGAGTGCGCGAAGCATGGAAGCCAGTTCACTGGGCAGATCTGCGGTCAGATCAGCCACTTCGTCAACGGCCTTGCGCTGCAGGGCGTCGAACAGTTGCTGCTCCACCTCGCCCGACAGCTCGGCGGCACGGGCCAGGCCGCGGTAGATACCGACATGACCGAGGTCCATGTGCACATCCGGCACGGCCGCCAGCTCGAGCATCTCCAGCATCAGGCTGATGACCTCGACGTCACTGGCCGGGCTGGCGTCGCCATAGAGCTCGGCACCCAACTGGATGGGGCTGCGGGAAGTGGAAAGTGCACGCGGCTTGGCGTGCAGCACGCTGCCGGCATAGCACAGGCGATTGGGGCCTTCACGGCGCAGGGTGTGGGCGTCGATACGCGCCACCTGCGGGGTGATGTCGGCGCGGAAGCCCATGAGGCGACCGGATTGCGGGTCGGTCACCTTGAAGGTGCGCAGGTCCAAATCCTGGCCGGCACCGGTCAACAGTGACTCGAGATATTCGATGTGCGGGGTGACCACGAAGTCGTAGCCCCAGCGCTGGAACAGGTCCAGTACCTGGCGGCGGGCTGCTTCGATGCGCGCCGCTTCGGGCGGCAGTACTTCTTCGATTCCATCTGGCAGCAGCCAGCGATCTACCGTTGCCATTACGCCATTCCCCTCTCAGCCGGGCGGCAAGCCTTCAGTGAAGCAGATACAGGAGGCCGGTCCCCAGCAACATGCTGACGAGGCCCATGAGGCGGAGCTGGCGGTCTTTCAACCCTGCCAACCCGTGCACCGCGGCGCGCCAACGGCGCGGATAGAGGAAGGGCAGGATGCCTTCCAGCACCAGCACGAAACAAAACGCTATGCCGATTTCCTGCCACATGATTCTCGCGGACGCAAAAAAGCCGGGATTTCCCGGCTGACGCATGATACCACGTTTTCCCGGCGGGTCACCCCGGCGGACAGGACCGTCCGCCGGGGAAGACCATCACTTGGCCTTGTTGAGGAACTGGAAGAACTCGCTGTTCGGATCCAGAACCATCACGTCGCCCTTGCTCGAGAAGCTCTCGCGGTAGGCCTTGAGGCTGCGATAGAAGCTGTAGAACTCCTGGTCCTGGCTGTACGCCTTGGAGTAGATGGCAGCCGCCTGGGCGTCACCATCACCACGAGCCTCTTCCGATTCGCGATAAGCCTCGGCCAGCAGCACGCGGCGCTGACGATCGGCATCCGCGCGGATACCCTCGGCCAGCTCGCTGCCCTTGGCTCGGTGCTCACGGGCTTCACGCTCACGCTCGGTGCTCATGCGCTCGAACACGCTGCGGTTCACTTCCTTGGGCAGGTCGATGGCCTTGACGCGAACGTCCACCACCTCGATGCCCAGCTCCTTGCTGGCCATGGTGTTCAGCGAGCGGGTGATATCAGCCATCAGGCCGTCACGCTCACCGGAAACCACTTCGTGCAGGGTGCGCTTGCCGAACTGGTCACGCAGGCCTGCTTCCAGGCGGCGCGACAGACGTTCGTCGGCGATCAGCTTGAGGCCGGAAGTCGCGGTGTAGAAACGCTCGGCATCCGCCACGCGCCATTTGGCGTAGGCATCCACCATGACCGCTTTCTTTTCCTGGGTCAGGAAACGCTGGGTCGGGGAATCCAGAGTCAGCAGGCGAGCGTCGAACTTGCGCACCTGGTTGACGTACGGAATCTTCACGTGGAGACCCGGCTTGACGTCGGCTTCGACGATACGACCGAACTGCAGGAGTACCGCACGCTCGGTCTGCGCCACTATGTAGAAGCTGCTCCAGGCCACCAGGGCGAGGACAACGGCTCCGATCAGGGCGATCAGCGATTTGTTACCCATCAGCGACTCTCCCTAGAACGCAGATCGCGCTGCTGCAGATCGGTGGTGACGCGCGCACCGAGATCGGCGGCGCCACTGGCAGCTGCGCCGGGAACGGTACTGCCGCTGCCACCGCGGTTGTCGATCATCTTGTCCAGCGGCAAATAGAGCAGGTTGTTCTGCCCCTTGTCGCCGGTCAGCAGCACCTTGCTGGTGTTGCTGAAGACTTCCTGCATGGTGTCGAGGTACAGACGCTGACGCGTGACCTCCGGCGCCTTGCGGTACTCGGCCACCAGCTTGGTGAAGCGATCCGCCTCACCCTTGGCACGGGAGATGACTTCATCGCGGTAGCCGTTGGCGTCCTCGATGATGCGCTGCGCCTGGCCACGGGCCTCGGGGATCACGCCGTTGGCGTAGGCTTCGGCCTGGTTCTTGGCACGCTGCTCGTCTTCACGGGCGCGGATCACATCGTCGAACGCTTCCTGCACCTCACGCGGGGCGGCTGCGCTCTGCACGTTCACCTGGGTGACGGTGATGCCGGTGCCGTAAGTGTCGAGGAACCGCTGCAGGCGCTCCTTGATCTCGCTGGCCATCAGCTCGCGCCCCTCGGTCAGGACCTGGTCCATCTCGGTGGAGCCGACCACGTGGCGCAGCGCGCTTTCGGTGGCGTGCTGCAGGCTGACTTCAGGCTGGTCGACGTTCAGTACGAACTTCTGCAGGTCAGTGATCTTGTACTGGACGGTGAGCGGCACCTCGACGATGTTTTCGTCTTCGGTGAGCATCTGACCCTGCTTGCTATAGGCACGCTCGCGGGTGACGTTTTCCTGGTACTTGCGATCGATGGGCGGGAAATAGATGTTCAGGCCCGGGCCGACGGTGTCGTAGTACTTGCCGAAGCGCAGCACCACGGCCTGCTCCTGCTCATCGACCACGTAGACGGCGCTGTAGAGCCAGACCATGGCGAGAAGGAACAGGGCAATGCCGACCAGGCCGAAGCCGCCGCCCTTGCCACCGCTTTCGCCACCACCACGTTTCTTGCCGCCGAACAGCCCATTGAGACTGTCCTGCAGTTTGCGGAAGGCTTCGTCCAGATCCGGCGGCCCCTTGCGATCGCCACCACGGCGTCCACCCCAGGGATCCTGATTGTTCGAGTTGCCACCCGGCTCATTCCAAGCCATAGCGCTCTCCATACTGATAAAGCAAAGACGCACCCACGGCACGCCCGCCAATGCTACCGAAAGCCCGCCACCCGCGGCAAAAAGCGCACCCGCGGGCTTTATTGCAAAGTGTGTTGCTCCAGGAACTCCTGCGGCTTCCAGCCTTCACGGCTGACCAGACGATTGAGCTCCACACGCGGCACACGCAGCGCCAGGAGGAAGTCGCCCGCCTCATCGTGCTGCTCGCTCTGCACCGCGCCAAGGGAAAAGAACTGAGCCCTGAGCCTGCCCAGCTTCTGCGGCAGCCTCAGGGTACCTACGAACAGATCATCCCCAGCAACTCGGCAATCGCCTGCTTGAGCAGATCGAGCCCGAGACCCTCACGCGCCGACAGCCAGACCCGTTCAGGCTTGCCATCTGCGTCTCGCTGGATCTGCGGCTCCATGCCATCGAGCAGGTCGATCTTGTTGTACACCTCGAGCATCGGCAAGCCATCGGCACCGATTTCATGCAGCACCGCCATGACCTGCTCGATCTGCGCCATGCGCTCAGGCTCATGGGCGTCGATCACGTGCAGCAGCAGGTCGGAGTTGCTGGACTCCTCAAGGGTAGCCCGGAAGGCCTCGACTAGCTTGTGCGGCAGGTGACGGATGAAGCCCACGGTATCGGCCAGCACGATGGGCCCGAAATCGTTCAGCTCCAGGCGACGCAACGTCGGGTCGAGCGTGGCGAACAACTGGTCCGCAGCATAGACCTCGGACGAGGTCACGGCATTGAACAGCGTGGACTTGCCGGCGTTGGTGTAGCCAACCAGGGAAACGGAAGGGATATCGGCACGCTTGCGCCCGCGGCGAGCCTGTTCGCGCTGGCTGCGCACCTTGTCGAGGCGCTGCTTGATCTGGCGTATGCGCACACGCAGCAGACGGCGGTCGGTTTCGAGCTGGGTTTCACCCGGCCCACGCAGGCCGATACCACCTTTCTGCCGCTCGAGGTGGGTCCAGCCACGGATCAGCCGCGTGCTCATGTGTTCGAGCTGGGCGAGCTCCACCTGCAGCTTGCCTTCATGGGTGCGGGCGCGCTGGGCGAAGATATCGAGGATCAGGCCGGTGCGATCGAGAACGCGGCATTCGAGCGCTCGCTCGAGGTTGCGTTCCTGACTGGGCGAAAGGGTGTGGTTGAAGATGACCAGTTCGACCTGCTCGGCCTTGACCAGGTCATGCAGCTCTTCGACCTTGCCAGTGCCGATCAGATACTTTGCCGTCGGCTGGTGGCGCGACACGGAAATGAATGCTGCCGTGTCGGCGCCAGCCGACCGAGCCAGCTCCTGGAATTCCTGCGGGTCTTCTCGCGCCTCGGGATTTTGGCCGTCCAGATGAACCAGGATGGCCCGTTCACCACCACCAGGGCGTTCGAAAAACAATGCAGACTCCTATCAGGCGTTACCAGGCTCGGGGTTTTCTTGCTCGGTGGCACTCGGCAGACGCACGGGGCGGCTCGGTACCACGGTGGAGATTGCGTGCTTGTAGACCATCTGGCTGACAGTGTTCTTCAGCAAAATCACGAACTGGTCGAAGGATTCGATCTGGCCTTGCAGCTTGATGCCGTTAACCAGATAGATGGAAACCGGTACGCGTTCCTTACGCAAGGTATTCAGGTAAGGGTCTTGTAGCGAATGCCCTTTTGACATATGCCGCACTCCTGTAGGGATATAAATCGATTTAGTTGTCAAATGACGAGAAAGTTAGGCCGCCCTACCCCCAAGGATAGACGGTAACTGGTGAGGTCTCAGCCCAATATGGAGACCGACGCCAGGTATTTCAAGGTGCGCGGCAGATTGTCGCAAGCCAGGCTGTCCAGCCAATGTATATCAGCCCAACTACGTAACCAGGTGAACTGCCGCTTGGCCAATTGGCGCGTTGCAATGATGCCTCGCTCTTCCATTTCGGCCCGGGTCAGGTCGCCGTCCAGGTATTCCCATACCTGGCGATAACCGACAGCTCTTATAGACGGCAGTCCGGCGTGCAAGTCACGTCTTTCGCGCAGAGCTTCGACCTCTTCGACAAAGCCCTGTTCCAGCATCAGACGAAATCGTTGCGCGATTCGCGCGTGCAACACCTGGCGCTGCGTCGGAGCGATCGCCAAGTGGGCCACAGTATAAGGCAATTGCCCCCGGCCAGAGGGGCCCGAGTCGGGATTTTGCAACGCCTGTCGCTGACGATGTGCGGTCATCGTCATCCCACTCACCTGGTACACCTCCAGGGCGCGGGTAAGCCGCTGGGGGTCGTTCGGGTGGATGCGCGCGGCGGACTCCGGGTCCACCTCCGCCAACTCGCGATGCAACGCTTCCCAACCCTCACGCTCGGCGCGCGCCTCCAGCCCCGCACGCACGGCCGGGTCGGCACTGGGCATGTCCGCCAGGCCTTCCAGCAGCGCCTTGTAATAGAGCATGGTGCCGCCGACCAGCAGGGGGATACGCCCCTTCGCGGTGATCTCGGCCATGGCGGCCAGCGCATCGCTGCGGAACTCGGCGGCAGAGTAGCTCTGCGCCGGGTCGCGGATGTCGATCAAACGATGGGGAAATGCCTCAAGAATGGCCTTCTCGGGCTTGGCCGTACCGATGTCCATGCCGCGATAGACCAGCGCCGAGTCGACGCTGATGAGCTCGCAAGGCAGGTGGCGCGCCAGGTCCAGGGCAAGGTCGGTCTTGCCGGCGGCAGTGGGACCCATCAGGAAGATGGCCGGTGGCAGGGGCTGCCCCATCTCAGCGGCCACGCAGGAAGAGCTTGTCCAGGTCATCCATACCCAGCTGCGTCCAGGTGGGGCGGCCGTGGTTGCACTGGCCGCTGCGCTCGGTGTGTTCCATGTCGCGCAACAGGCCATTCATTTCGGGCTGGGTAAGGCGGCGGTTGGCACGTACGGCGCCATGGCAGGCCATGGTGCCCAACAGCTCGTTCAGGTGGGCCTGGATACGGTCGCTGGTGCCGTACTCGAGCAGATCGGAGAGCACGTCGCGCACCAGTTGGGTCGCCTCGGCCTGCTTGAGCAACGCAGGGGTCTGGCGGATAGCCAGGGTTTCGGGCCCAAGACGCTGCAGCTCGAAGCCCAGGCGCTGGAACCAGTTGCCGTGTTCCTCGGCACAGTCGGCTTCACGCTGGCTCACGGCCAGCGACTCGGGCACCAGCAACGGTTGCCCCTTGAGCCCTTCACTGGCCATGGCGACCTTCAGGCGCTCGTAGGTGATGCGCTCATGGGCCGCGTGCATGTCCACCAGCACCAGCCCCTGGGCGTTCTCGGCGAGGATGTAGATGCCCTTGAGCTGCGCCAGGGCATAGCCCAGCGGCGGGATATCGCCCTGGCTGTCCGGCAATGCGGCAGCGGGCTGGCCCGTCATGGGCGCGAAATATTCACGGTAGGCGCCCTGCGCCTCGGCGGTGCCCAGCACCGGTGAGGGTCGTGGTGCCTGGTAGCCGGCCCCTGCGCCACCGAACGATGGCGTCCAGGCAGGCTGGCTGACCGGCTGTTCCAGAACGGTCGCGGCCAGGCTCATTTCACCTTGAGGGCCAAATTCACCCGCCTCGGCCCCGGTGGCCCGGACCATCCCACCCACGGCCGCGGGGGCAGCCAGGTGATCTTCAGGCCGTACCTCGCCCAGCGCACGGTGCAACGTGCCGTAGAGGAAGTCATGGACCATGCGGCTTTCACGGAAGCGCACTTCGTGCTTGGTCGGGTGCACGTTGACGTCCACCACGGCCGGGTCCACCTCCAGGAACAGCACGAAGGTGGGGTGCCGGCCGTTGTAGAGCACATCGCGGTAGGCCTGGCGCACCGCGTGCACCACCAGCTTGTCGCGCACCATGCGGCCATTCACGTAGAAGTACTGCAGGTCCGCCTGGCTGCGGGAGAAGGTCGGCAGGCCGACCCAACCCCACAGGTGCAAACCATTGCGCTCCACCTCGATCGGCAACGCCTGTTCGAGGAAGGCCGGGCCGCATACGCTGGCCACGCGCCGCGCGCGGGTGATCTCGTCCTTCGCTTCGTGCAGGGCGAAGACCGTCTTGTTGTTGTGCCGCAGGTGGAAGGCGACATCGAAGCGAGCCAGAGCCAGCCGCCGGATCACTTCCTGCAGATGGTCGAACTCGGTCTTCTCGGCACGCAGGAACTTGCGTCGCGCCGGGGTATTGAAGAACAGGTCGCGCACTTCCACCGAGGTGCCCACCGGGTGCGCCGCAGGCTGCACACGGGCCTCCATGTCACGCCCTTCGGTCTCCACCTGCCAGGCCTGTTCGGCATCGGCGGTGCGCGAGGTCATGGTCAACCGCGCCACGGAGCTGATGGACGCCAGCGCTTCACCACGGAAGCCCAAGCTCATCACCCGCTCGAGGTCTTCGAGGTCGCGGATCTTGCTAGTGGCGTGGCGTGCCAGGGCCAGCGGCAGATCATCGGCCGGAATGCCGCCGCCGTCGTCGCGCACCCGCAGCAGCTTGATGCCGCCCTGCTCGACCTCGACGTCGATGCGCCGGGCGCCCGCGTCGAGACTGTTCTCCAGCAGTTCCTTGATCACCGACGCGGGGCGTTCGACCACCTCGCCAGCGGCGATCTGGTTCGCCAGCCGGGGGCTGAGCAGCTGGATGCGACGCAACTCGGTCATGGCTGGGCTGCCAGGGCGGTAGCCGGGATATCGAGGGTCTGGCCGACCTTGATGTTGTCGTTCTTCAGGCCATTGGCACTGCGCAAAGCGGCAAGGCTGACCTGATAACGCTGCGCGATCAGCGCCAGGCTTTCGCCGGAGGTGACCAGATGCTCACGCGGGCCGGCGGCGATCTTGCCCTGGTCACGCTGAGAGGCGATGTAGGTGCCAGGCGGCGGGTTCTGCTGGAAGAACTGCTTGATCCCGCCCTGGATGGAGCGCGCCAGGGCCTGCTGGTGACCGGCACTGGCCAGCTTCTGCGATTCGTTGTGGTTGGAGATGAAGCCGGTTTCCACCAGGATCGACGGGATGTCCGGGGACTTCAGCACCATGAAGCCGGCCTGTTCGACGCGGCGCTTGTGCAGCGGCGTGACGCGGCTGATGTTGGTCAGCACCTTCTGCCCGACGTTGAGGCTGGAGGACAGCGACGCGGTCATCGACAGGTCCAGCAGCACCCCTGCGAGCATGCGGTCCTTGTCGTCCAGGCTGACGCTGCCGACGCCGCCGATCAGGTCGGAACGGTTTTCGTTGTCGGCCAGCCAGCGGGCGGTCTCCGAAGTGGCGCCACGGTCCGACAGGGCGAACACCGAGGCACCGAAGGCGCTGCGGCTGGGGGCGGCGTCGGCATGAATGGAAACGAACAGGTCCGCGCCCTTCTTGCGGGCGATCTCGGTGCGCTTGCGCAGCGGGATGAAGTAGTCGCCGGTCCGCACCAGCTCGGCCCGGAAGCCCTTCTCCTGGTTGATCTGGCGCTGCAACTCCTTGGCGATGGCCAGGGTCACGTCCTTCTCATGCTGCCCCTTGGGCCCGAGGGCACCCGGGTCCTCGCCGCCGTGGCCGGCGTCGATGGCGATGATGATGTCGCGGTTGCCACCGGGTACCGGCGGCAGCTTGTTGGTGGCGGGCTGGGTCGGCGACACCGGCGGCTGCGGCGTACTTGGCGCCACGGCGACCTGGGGTGTGGACGCTTCATTGGCAGCGGCTTCCTGGTCGAACAGGTCCACTACCAGGCGGTTGCCGTACTGCTGGTTCGGCGCCAGGGAGAAGCTCTTGGGTACGACGGCAGCGGAAACGTCTATCACCACACGCAGCTCGGTGGGGCTGCGCTGGGCGGAGCGCACACTGGTGATGGGCGTATTGCTCAGCGACAGTTGCTCCAGCTTGGTGGCCAACTGGGCGCCGCTGATATCGATGACGATGCGATTGGGGGCCGCCAGCGTGAACACGCTGTGCTGCACGGGGCCAGACAGGTCGAACACCAGCCGGGTATTGTCGGGGGCGCGCCAAAGCCTAACGCCACGAACCTCCGCAGCGGCCAGGACATCAGCGGCAAACACCGCAAGCAGAACCCCAATCCCGGCAAACAGCGCGCGCGAGCGCATACCCCACCCCATTCTCTTGTTCATACTCCCGTGGCCAAGGCGGCGCACCAGGACTCGCCGCGCTCAGTATGCGGCGACAGATGCAGCGTACGGCCGCCTGCATGGGGGCTAATGGTAATGTCCATGTCGGCCTTTGGCAAAATGCCGGTGCCCCTCCGGGGCCACTCGATCAGGCACAGCGCATCGCCCTCGAAATAGTCGCGGATACCCAGGAATTCAAGCTCTTCCGGGTCGGCCAGGCGATACAGGTCGAAGTGGAACGCGCGCAACTCGCCGATCTCGTAGGGCTCCACCAGGGTGAAGGTGGGGCTCTTCACCGAACCGCCATGGCCCAGGCCACGCAGGATGCCGCGCGACAGCGTGGTCTTGCCGGCCCCAAGGTCACCGTGCAGGTAGATGATGCCGCGACCTCCGGTCGCCTGCGCCAGGCGCGCGCCCAGCGCCAGCATGGCGTCTTCGCCGTCGGCAAAAAGATTCAACTCAGGCACGGCGAGCACTCCTCGAGCAGCTGACGAATGGTAGGAATCAGGTCACTGGCTGCCAGCCCGCGCCCCTGGGCACCCAGCAGTTGGCCAGCGCCGGCATGCAGCCAGACGCCCAGACAGGCAGCCTCGAACGGCGCCATGCCCTGGGCCAGCAGGGCGCCGATGACACCCGCGAGCACATCTCCCAGCCCGGCGCCGGCCATGGCGGGATGGCCGCGATCACAGAGCGCCAGGCGGCCATCGGCACCCGCGATCAGGCTACCCGCGCCCTTCAACACAACGGTGGTGCGATAGCGACGGGCAAGCGCGAGGGCGGCGGCGGGACGATCCTTCTGGACGTCGGCGATGCTGGTACCCAGCAGCCGCGCGGCCTCCCCCGGGTGCGGCGTGATCACGCAACCCTCGGGCAAACCGACCCCACCCGCGGCCAGCAGATTGAGGGCATCGGCATCCCAGACCTGGGGTACCTCCTGTGCGGTCACGGCGCTCAGCAGGCTGCGCCCCCAGGCGCCCTGGCCGAGCCCGGGGCCAACCACCAACACGCTGGACGCAGCCGCCAGGCCACGCAGTTGGTTGGCGGACGCAACCCCCACGCTCATCACCTCGGGCATGCGCGACAGTGCCGCGCCAACGTGCTCGCCCCGGGTGGCCAGCGACACCATGCCGGCCC
The DNA here is from genome assembly GCF_026072635.1 of Pseudomonas solani. Taxonomy (NCBI): domain Bacteria; kingdom Pseudomonadati; phylum Pseudomonadota; class Gammaproteobacteria; order Pseudomonadales; family Pseudomonadaceae; genus Pseudomonas; species Pseudomonas solani. The sequence goes on from NZ_AP023081.1 coordinate 1,567,260, forward strand.
CGCTGCGCAGCGCGCTTTCGGCGCTGAGCAAGGCCGCACCACCGGTGCCCAGGTCACCGCCCACCACCAGCAGGCGGCCGTAGCGCCCCTTATGAGCAGTCGCCGGGCGCGAGGCCAGGAGGTCGAGCCCATCGACGGCCAGGCGCCGGGCGACGAACAGCTGGCTGGCGACGATCGCTTCGTCCGCCTGCAGGCCGTCGAAAACCAGTTCGCCGACCCGATCGGGTGCAGCGCCGGTAAACAGGCCCAGCTTGAGGCCAATGAAGGTCACGGTGAGGTCGGCGCGCACCGCAACGCCAAGCACGCGGCCGGTATCGGCGCAGAGGCCGGAAGGGACATCCACCGCGAGCACCGGCAGGTGGCTGGCATTGATGCAATGGATGGCCTCGGCATAAGGCTCGCGAACCTCACCGACGAGTCCGGTTCCCAGCAACGCATCGACCACGACGCCCTGCAGGTCTGCCGTCTCGTTCCACGACAGGATGGGCACACCGGCGCTCAGCGCCTCATCCCGCGCCAGCGCGGCGTCGCCTTCGAGGGCAGTGGCATCACCCACGGCCAGCACCTGGGCGCGCCACCCCGCGCGCAGGGCCAGCGCAGCGATCAGGTAGCCATCCCCGGCGTTGTTGCCACGGCCAGCCAGAACCGTCAGCTCAGCCACGTTCGGCCAGCGACGACGCAGGGCGCGCCAGGTGGCGTGGGCGGCACGCTGCATCAACTCGAACCCCGGCGTACCGGCGGCGATCAGGCGTGCATCCAGCTCGCGTACTTGGGCAGATGAATAGAGGACGAGCGGCAGGTCATCGATTGGGTCGGGCATGCGATTCGGCGTTCAGGGCTAGGTCTGGCAGAATTATACGCACCTCGATTGCGGTTTCCCTCCAGCATGTCCCTATCTCCCGAACAACTCGCCGACCTCGCGCAGTCCATCAAGGACTGGGGACGCGAGCTCGGCTTCCAGCAAGTGGGCATCACCGGGGTGGAGCTGGGCGAGCACGAGGCGCACCTGCAGCGCTGGCTGGACGCGGGCTACCAGGGCGAGATGGATTACATGGCCGCCCACGGCAGCAAGCGCTCCCACCCGGACGAGCTGGTCCCCGGCACACTGCGGGTGGTCTCTCTGCGCATGGACTATTTGCCCGGCGACACGCGCATGGCGCAGGTACTGGGGCAGCCGGAGAAGGCCTACGTCTCGCGCTACGCACTGGGCCGCGACTACCACAAGCTGATCCGCAAGCGCCTGCAGCAACTGGCCGAGCGGGTCCAGCAGGCCATCGGCCCCTTCGGCTATCGCGCCTTCGTCGACAGCGCGCCGGTACTGGAGAAGGCCATCGCCGAACAGGCAGGCCTCGGCTGGATCGGCAAGAACACCCTGGTGCTCAACCGCAAGGCCGGCAGCTACTTCTTTCTTGGCGAACTGTTCGTCGACATGCCGCTGCCGGTGGATGCACCCCACGGCAGCGAACATTGCGGCCGCTGCTCGGCGTGCATGGACATCTGCCCCACCGCCGCCTTCGTCGCGCCCTATCAACTGGACGCGCGGCGCTGCATCTCCTACCTGACCATCGAGCTCAAGGGCTCGATCCCGGAAGAGCTGCGCCCGCTGATCGGTAATCGCGTATTCGGCTGCGACGATTGCCAGATGGTTTGCCCCTGGAACCGCTTCGCCCGCCCCACCGACCAGGGCGACTTCCAGCCCCGCCACGGCCTGGACAATGCGGCCCTGGCGGAGCTGTTCACCTGGAACGAGGAGGAGTTCCTCACCCGCACCGAAGGCTCGCCGCTACGCCGCGCCGGCTACGAACGCTGGCTGCGCAACCTGGCGGTCGGCCTGGGCAACGCCCCCTCGACCATCCCGGTGCTGGAGGCCCTGCGTGCCCGGCGCGAGCACCCCTCGGAACTGGTTCGCGAACACGTGGAGTGGGCCCTCGCCCGACACCAGGCAGCCTGAAACGGCTCAGACCTTGATGAAGTGCTCGCGGTAGTGGCGCAGCTCGGCGATGGAGTCGCGGATGTCGTCCAGGGCCAGGTGGGTGCTGCTTTTCTTGAAGCCGTCACGCACATGGGGCGCCCAGCGCGCGGCCAACTCCTTGAGGGTGGAGACGTCCAGGTTGCGGTAGTGGAAGTAGCCTTCCAGCTTGGGCATATGGCGATAGAGGAAGCGGCGGTCCTGGCAGATGCTGTTGCCGCAGATCGGCGACTTGCCCTTGGGCACCCACTGCTCCAGAAAGGCCAGGGTCTGCGCCTCGGCCTCGGCGGCGCTGATGCGGCTCTCGCGCACGCGCTGGGTCAGGCCGCTCTGGCCATGCTGGCGGGTGTTCCACTCGTCCATGCCGGCAAGAATCTCGTCGCTCTGGTGCACGGCGATGGTCGGGCCTTCGGCGAGCACGTTGAGATCACTGTCGGTGACGATGGTGGCCATTTCGATGATGACGTCGTTATCGGGATCGAGGCCGGTCATTTCCAGGTCGATCCAGATCAGGTTCTGTGCGTTCTGCATGTTCGCTCTCCAAGGCAAGGCGCGCATTCTAGCTTAGAGCCCGGTGCGCCGGGCTGCCCGTGCTAAACTCGCCGCCGTTTTCAATCAGTGGAAGTTCCATGGCCAAACGCCACCTCAGCCGCCGGCAAAGCTGGCGCATCGAGAAGATCCAGGAAGAGCGCGCCGCCCGTGCGGCCAAGCGCGAATCACGCGCGCTCGACGAGCTGGAAGGCGGCGATCTCGGCCCCGAACAGACCGGCCTGGTAATCGCCCACTTCGGCGTGCAGGTCGAGGTCGAGGCGCTGGAAGGCGAGATCGCCGGCCAGGTATTCCGCTGTCACCTGCGCGCCAACCTGCCGGCGCTGGTCACCGGCGATCGTGTGGTCTGGCGCTCGGGCAACCAGGGCAGCGGCGTGATCGTCGCGCAACTGCCGCGCACCAGCGAGCTGTGCCGGCCGGACATGCGCGGCCTGCTCAAGCCGGTGGCGGCCAACGTCGACCTGATCGTCATCGTCTTCGCTCCCCTGCCCCACCCGCACGCCAACCTCATCGACCGCTACCTGGTGGCCGCCGAGCATGCCGGCATCCAGCCGCTGCTGCTGCTGAACAAGGCCGACCTGGTGGACGATGACAACAGCGCGATGCTCGACTCTCTGCTGGGCGTCTATCGGCAGCTCGACTATCCGCTGCTGGAAGTCTCGGCACACGGCGGCGGTGGCATGGAAGATCTACAGATACGCCTCGACGGCCACGTCAGCGTGTTCGTCGGCCAGTCCGGCGTCGGTAAATCCTCGCTGGTCAACAGCCTGTTGCCCGGTGTCGACACCCGCGTCGGTCCGCTCTCGGAGCTGACCGGCAAGGGCACCCACACCACCACCACCGCGCGACTGTTCCATTTCCCCGGTGGCGGCGAGCTGATCGACTCCCCCGGCATCCGCGAATTCGGCCTAGGCCACGTCAGCCGCCACGATGTGGAAGCCGGCTTCATCGAGTTCCGCGACCTGCTCGGCACCTGCCGCTTCCGCGACTGCAAGCACGACCGCGAGCCCGGCTGCGCCCTGCTCAAGGCGCTGGAGGACGGCCGCGTGCAGCCCCAGCGCATGTCGAGCTACCGGCACATCCTCGAAAGCCTGCCGGAACCCGAATACTGACAGGCGCCGCAAACGAAAAGGCCACGCAATCGCGTGGCCTTTTTCATTCGGGTCGGGCTGCCGTCAGGGCTGTTTGTTCTCGTCCATCTTCAGCACGCCATCCTCGAAGATGTTCAGCTTCTGCTGCAACTCCTGGGGTTGCAGCGGCGCGGCGCCACCGGGTGGTGTGACCTGGGTGCCGGAAGCCGCGCCGGGGACCGAAGGCGGCGTGCCGCTGGCGGGCGTCGACGGCGGGGTACCGCCTTCGGCCGGGGCGTTCTGGTCGCCATGGGAACCCTCGATGTCGCGCTGGGCCTTCTTGGTCAGCACGATGATATCGATGCGCCGGTTGACCGGGTTGAAGGGGTCCTCGCGATCAAACAACGCCGAGGAGGCATAGCCCACCACCCGCGCGACCTGATCATCGGGGTAGCCGCCCGCCACCAGGGTCCGACGCGCGGCGTTGGCGCGGCCGGCGGAAAGCTCCCAGTTGCCGAACTCACCAGCCCCGGCAAAGGGCTTGGCATCAGTGTGGCCGCTGATGCTGATCTTGTTCGGCACGGCCTTGATGGTCTCGGCCATGATCAGCAGGATGTCTTCGAAATAGGGCTGCAGGCGCGCGCTGCCGAGGTCGAACATGGGCCTGTTGGCGGCGTCCATGATTTGGATGCGCAAGCCATCCTGGGTGATCTCGAACAGGATCTGGTCCTTGAATTTGCGTAGCTCGGGGTTCTCGTCGACCTTGTTCTGCAGCTCCTGCAGCAGCATCTCGAGGCGTTCCTTCTCGATCTGGTCGGCCAGGGTTTCCACCTGCTTGGCGTCCACCTGCTTGTTGGTCGAGTCGATCGCCGCCTCCTGGGCGTCAGGGGCGTCCTTCAGCTCGGGGTTGAGCGTACGGTCCGGCGCCGGCGTCGGCGTACCGCCGAGGTCGATCACATAAGGGCTGGCGCTTTCGGTGAAACCGATGGGGTCCTGGAAGTAGCCAGAAATCGCCTTCTTCTGCTCGGGCGTGGCCGAGGACATCAGCCAGAGCACCAAAAAGAACGCCATCATCGCGGTGGCGAAGTCGGCGAAGGCGATCTTCCAGGCACCGCCATGGTGCCCAGCGGCGATCTTCTTGACCCGCTTGACGATGATCGGCTGGTTGTTATCCATGGTTCAGCCCCGGTCAGCTACCGCGAACGGCCTGCTCGAGCTCGCTGAAGCTCGGGCGATGTGCGGGGTATAGAACCTTGCGCCCGAACTCCACCGCCAGCGACGGAGGCATCCCGGACGCCGAGGCAACCAGGCAAGCCTTGATGGCCTCGTAGACGTTGAGCTCTTCCTTCGCGTCGTGCTCCAGGCAGACGGCCAAGGGGCCGAAGAAACCGTAGGCCGCGAGAATACCGAGGAAGGTACCCACCAGGGCAGCACCCACGTGCTGGCCCAGCGCAGACTGCTCGACCTGGCCGAGCAGCGCCATGGTCACCACGATACCCAGTACCGCCGCAACGATACCGAAGCCCGGCAGGCCATCGGCGATGCGGGTAACGGCGTGGGAGGGGTGTTCGAGGTCTTCCTTCAGGCTGTTCAGTTCCATGTCGAACAAGCCTTCGAGTTCGTGGGGCGCCATGTTGCCGGAAGACATGATGCGCAAATAGTCGCTGATGTACGCGACCATCCCGGCATCCTTGAGGATGCCCGGGTACTTACTGAAGATCGGGCTTGCGGCCGGGTCTTCGATATCGGCCTCGATGGCCATCATCCCTTCGCGGCGGCTCTTGTTGAGAATCTCGTAGAGCAGGCGCAGCACTTCCAGATAGAAGGCATGGGTGAAGCGCGAGCCGAACATCTTCAGCGACTTTTTCAGCACATGCATGAAGGTGCTGCCCGGGTTGGCCTGGAGGAAGGCCCCGAGCGCCGCGCCACCGATGATCAACACCTCGAAAGGCTGTATCAGGGCACCGATCTTACCGTGGGAAAGGACATATCCGCCGAGAACGGTGGCGAATACGACGATGATGCCGATTATTTTTGCCATAAAGTGAGACTTGAAGGGTCAGTAATAGGGTTATGAAAACAACCCTTCTAATTATCGGAACTTATGCGCCAGACTATAGCCAGTTAAGGCGAAAAGCCAGTTTGGCTCAAACCTCATGAAGACGCAGATGCCCCCACCCAGCAGCCTCGACGCCTGGATCAAACAACTCGACGGCGTCCGCCTCCCGATTCCGGCGGAAAGCCATGAACGGGTGCGCCGCGCCCTGGGCGACAGCCGCCGTTCGATGCGCGAGATCGCTGACCTGATTCAGGATAGTCCCGGCCTGGCACTGAGCATCATGCGTGAGGCCAACCGCGCCGGTTCCTCCCTCGACAGCCCGGCGGAAAGCCTGGAAGTGGCCCTCACGCGCCTCGGTCTGAAGCGATCAGAAGAGCTGCTCAACCGCCTGCCAGCCGTCAACGAAACCGATATCCCCCTGGCACTGCGCCAACTGCAACTGATCAGCCAGCACGCCTCGCAACAGGCCAGCGGCCTGTTCGCCGCCCGCCTGGCGCGCCTGTGGCAGGAAATCCACTGGAACAGCCTGCTGTTCCTGTCCCCGCTCTGGCCGTTGCTGGCCCTGCACCCGCAGCTCTTCGCCGCCTGGGAAACCCGCGTCATCGTCCGTGGCGAGCCGGCGCGCAAGGTGGAACTCGAACTGCTCGGCGTGCCACTGCTGCGCCTGTGCCAGGCCCTGGCCGAGCACTGGAAGCTGCCGGACTGGATCACCTACGGCTACCGCCTGCTCAACGCCGACCGGCGCATGCTGGTGAAGGCCCTGCACATCGCCCGTGACAACGAGCACCCCCTGCACCAGCAACAGATGCTCGATGCCGACCCGGCCCTGCGCCGCTGGCTCACCCAGCCGGGCAACACGGTATTGCTGGCCAACGGATTGGCGGTGTCCGCCCACGACTCCTGGGCCTGCGACCACAGCCTGCGCTGGCAGCGCCTCACCGGCCTCTACATGCAACTGCCGCTGACCGAGCTGCAGCAACTCATCCACCAGCACGCTGCCGACAGCGCCCGCAAGCACGCGCGCAGTGACCTCTGGCATCCGGCCCAGGCGTTGATCTGGCCCTGGGATTGCAGCCGCTGGCCGACCGAGGAAGTGAAGCCGACCCCGCCCCCGCCGCCGCACTCAGCGAATGGCGCCAGCATTGTGGTCAGTTGCTGAAGGAGCCTAGCCCCTTCGCCAACATCGTCCAGCTCACCGGCTGTGCCCGCGACGCCCTCACGGCCTGCGGCATGCGCCGCTGCCTGATCCTGCTCACCGATCGCACCCAGAGCCGGCTGGCGGTGCAGCAAAGCGCCGGGCTGCCCAGGGAAGCCGCCGGCCTGCAACTGGACCCGACCCAGAGCCAGGTGCTGCGCCGTCTGCTCGCGCAACCCGGCCAGCTGCGTCTAACGCCGGAGAACGCCGCACAGTACTCCGCGCTGATCCCCGGCAACCTCAAGGCACTGTTCCCGGCCGACCACGTGCTGCTGCGCTCCATCCCTGCCAACGGTCGCGTCGCCCTGCTGCTGATCGCCGACCAGGGCGGCCAGCCCTTCGCCGACGTCAGCCTCCAGGCCTTCGGAAAGACCGTGCAATGCATCGAGCGCGCCCTGGCCAGCTTTGCTACGCGCGGGCGCTGACCTTTCCGCTACAATCCGCCTCTTTCATTCTCTTCCGGAGTGTTCAATGTCCGCCTTTTCCGGCCTGCCACTGGTGATCGAACCGGCCGACCTGGCAGCTCGACTCGATGCGCCCGACCTGATCCTGGTGGACCTGACCAGCGCCGCGCGCTACGCCGAAGGCCACATTCCCGGCGCCCGCTTCGTCGACCCCAAGCGCACCCAGCTCGGCCAGGCCCCGGCCCCCGGCCTGCTGCCCGCCAAGGCGGACCTCGAAACCCTGTTCGGCGAACTGGGCCAGCGCAGCGACGCCACCTATGTGGTCTATGACGACGAGGGCGGTGGCTGGGCCGGGCGCTTCATCTGGCTGCTGGATGTGATCGGCCACGGCCGCTACCACTACCTGAACGGCGGCCTGCACGCCTGGCTGGCCGATGGCCGCGCCACCTCGACCGAAACTCCGGCCCCGGCCGGCGGCCCGCTGCCGCTGGTGATCCACGACGAGCCCACAGCCACCCGCGAGTACCTGCAGAGTCGCCTCGGTGCCGCCGACCTGGCCATCTGGGACGCACGCGGCCCCGGCGAATACGCCGGCACCAAGGTGCTGGCGGCCAAGGGTGGACACATCCCCGGCGCGGTGAACTTCGAATGGACCGCCGGCATGGACCCTCAGCGCGCATTGCGCATCCGTGAAGACATCGCCGAGATCCTGCAATCGCTCGGTATCACCCCGGACAAGGAAATCGTCACCCACTGCCAGACCCACCACCGCTCCGGCTTCACCTACCTGGTGGCCAAGGCGCTGGGCTACCCCCGCGTTAAGGGCTACGCCGGCTCCTGGTCGGAGTGGGGCAACCACCCGGATACCCCTGTCGAGGCCTGAGCCTCCGGTAAACAAGGAACACCCATGAAAGAACGCCTGTTCATCATCAGCCAATACCTGCTGCCCCATCACCTGCTCTCGCGCCTGGCCGGCTGCGTGGCAGAGTGCCGCGTGCGCTGGTTCAAGAACGCCTTCACCGCCTGGTTCGCCCGCCGCTACCAGGTGAACATGAGTGAAGCCCTGGTCGAAGACCTCACCGCCTACGAACACTTCAACGCTTTCTTCACCCGCGCCCTGAAAGAGGGCGCGCGCCCGCTCGACCCGACGCCCGGCGCCATCCTCTGCCCGGCCGACGGTGCGGTCAGCCAGCTCGGCCCCATCGAGCACGGCCGTATCTTCCAGGCCAAGGGCCACAGCTTCAGCGTGCTGGAGTTGTTGGGCGGTGACGCCGAGCGCGCCGCGCCCTTCATGGGCGGTGACTTCGCCACCATCTACCTGTCGCCTCGCGACTACCACCGTGTGCACGCCCCCCTGGGCGGCACCCTGCGTGAAATGGTCTACGTGCCCGGCCGCCTGTTCTCGGTGAACCAGAGCACCGCCGAGAACGTGCCCGAACTCTTCGCCCGCAACGAACGCGTGGTCTGCCTGTTCGACACCGAGCGTGGCCCAATGGCCGTGGTGCTGGTGGGTGCGATGATCGTCGCCTCCATCGAGACCGTCTGGGCTGGCCTGGTAACGCCCCCCAAGCGCGAGCTGAAGACCTTCCGCTACGACGAAGCCGCACGTGCGCCGATCAGCCTGGAGAAGGGCGCCGAGCTGGGCCGCTTCAAGCTGGGCTCCACCGCCATCGTGCTCTTCGGCCCGCAGCAGATCCGCTGGGCCGAAGGCCTCGCCGCCGGCAGCGCGGTGAGCATGGGCGAACTGCTGGCACAGCCCGCGCAGGCCTGATAAACCGGGCGGGCCGGGTTGAACGCAAGGCTGCGACCGAATGTCCAACCTTGCAGTGCAGCCGCCCGGCTCGCCGTCCATTCCGTAGCAGCACTTTGCCATACCAACCCCGCGATGGGCTGCGGGCCGCAAGGGATGCTGCTAGAGTGCGAGTGAAATTTCCGCACGTCTTGCCCGCTGCAGTTGGAGTATTCGAGCTACATGGACAAACAGAGTCCCCACCTGTTATTGCGTGTTCCTACTCCGAACAAGCAGAGCCTGTCCTTCTGCGATGCCTCCCCGCGTGATCTGAAACGCTGGATTTCCGGACTGCCCAAGGCCAACCTCGGCGAGACCGCGCGCCAGCTCTACCAGGCCCTCGTGGAGCTCAACCAGCTCGTCACCGCCAGTGAAAACCGCCTGCAGTTGCTCGAACTGCTGCGCCCCGAGGTCTACTACGTCTGCCAGCACCTGGAGCGTCACTTCCTCAACCAGGCCATAGTCCTCGACGAGCGCCCGCGCAAGGTCGCCAACCTCTGCCAGGCCCTGCAGAACCACCTGGCCATCGGCTACAAGCAGATCGTTGCCCAGGAATCGTCGCGCCAGTCCAAGGAAGGCGCGCAACTGCTGACCATCGCCCTGCAGCGGGCCATGCACAGCCTCAACGGTGCACTGATCCGCGCCAGCCAGCTCTACTGCCCCGTGCCCGAAGGCCTGTGGCTGGAGCTGCATCAGCTCTACCAGATTGCCGTCTCCCGCCAAGTCCAGCGCGCCATCATCCGCGACAACCTGGCCCGTCACACCGAAGGCCTGAGCGTCGAGCAGACCTACCTCGTGGCCCTGCTGCTGGGCTGCTCGCGCTGCAACCAGATGCGCCAGAACAACATCGCCCGTCTTGCCGAAGTACTGGAGCCCTGGAGTGGCCTGGTAAGGCTTCAGCGCGGCAACGAACCGACCACGCTGTTCGCCATCGCCACCCAGGTGGACGGCCCGCCGCGCTACAAGTCGCTGTTCCAGGACAGCGAACTGCCCAATCTGCTGGGCATCGATCCGCTGCCCCTGGTGGACGCGATCAAGGAATACCTGCTGCTGCCCAACGAAAGCCGTGACAAGGCCCGCCTGCAGGTTCCCGAAGGCATCACCCTGGACCTGCTGCAGCACCTCAGCTCCGCCTGGGGCGACATTTCCGAGCGCACCTTCCAGCGCAACCCGGGCCGCGGCACCCTGACCCTGTGCATCGGCATGAGCGCCCTGCACTTCTTCATCTCCGGCAGCAAGCCGTTCAGCGAAATCCTCAAGCTCCCGGTCGAAGTCGGCCAGGCCGTGTTCAAGCCGATCAACAAGGACGAGGGCGATATCTGGGGCAACGCCTTCGACGCCCAACCCAACCAGAACTGGGAAGCCGGCCTGCCCTACGAAGAGATCCAGTACAGCAAGCCCGTGGTCAGCGGCGACACCTCGCCGCAACACGCCGCCGCAGCCCCCAGCGCAGAGAGCTACCCGACCTTCGCCCTGACCATCGTCAACCACAGCCCGGGCGGTTACTGCCTGAGCTGGCCCAAGGAAGTCCCCAGCCAGCTGCAGGCCGGCGAGCTCCTGGGTGTGCAGGACGCCCCCGGCCAGGGCTGGAGCGTTGCCGTGGTGCGCTGGATCCGCCAGGTCCGCGGTGGCGGCACGCAGATGGGTATCGAACTGATCGCCCCCCACGCCCAGGCCTGCGGCCTGCAGCTGTTGCGCAAGGCCGACCAGCACAGCCATTACCTGCGCGCCCTGCTGCTGCCGGAAATCAGCGCCATCTCGCGCCCGGCCACCCTGATCACCCCGCGCCTGCCCTTCCAGGAGGGCAACAAGGTACAGATCAACATTCAGGGCAAGGAGCGTCGCGCGGTACTCACCAGCCGTCAGACCACCACCGGCAGTTTCAACCAGTTCGAATACCGCGCCTTCGAGCAGGAAAGCGAGAATCCCGGGAAGCCCGTCACAGCTTCCAGCGAGCAAAGCGCTGCGGGGGAGGAAGATTTTGACTCCCTCTGGAAGTCGCTGTAGATTCCCGTGCCATCACCATTTGTCGCCTATTAGCGCCCGTTCGGCGCGGTCTAAGCACACGCCATGGCAATCGAAAAGAAAACCATCCGTCTGCTGATCCTGGAAGACTCGCAGAACGAAGCCGAGCGCCTGGTCAGCCTGTTTCGCAACTCGGGTCGCGCGACCCGGGTGCATCGCCTGGTCTCCAGCGATGACCTCGCCGAGGTCCTCCAGCAGAGCTGGGACCTGCTCATCGCCGCCCCCGAGAGTGACAACCTCTCCCCTGGCGAAGCCCTCAACGCCATCCGCCGTCAGGCCAAGGACATTCCCTTCATCCAGTTGGTGACGGAGAACGACTCGGACCTGATCACCGAGGCCCTGGCCCTTGGCGCCCAGGATGCCCTGCCCCAGGGCGAGGACGAGCGCCTGGTGCTGGTCGCCAACCGCGAACTGGCCAACCTCGAAGAACGCCGCTCCCGCCGCGCAGCCGAAGTGAGCCTGCGTGAAGCGGAGAAACGCTGCCAGCTGCTGCTGGACAGCTCGGTCGACGCCATCACCTACGTCCACGACGGCATGCACATCTACGCCAACCGCGCCTATGTCGAGATGTTCGGCTACGAGGATGCGGAAGAGCTGGAAGGCATGCCGATGATCGACCTGATCGCCAATTGCGACCAGGTGGTGTTCAAGGACTTCCTCAAGAACTACCGCAGTGGCGACGGCAGCGCCGAGTTGACCTGCTCGGGTGCCAAGGTCGACGGCCAGAGCTTCCAGGCGCGCATGAGTTTCTCCCCCGCCACCTATGACGGCGAGCCGTGCATCCAGGTGGTGATCCGCGCGGAAACGGCCAGCGCCGAGCTGGAAGAGAAACTGCGCGAGATCAGCAGCCAGGACCTGGTCACCGGCCTGTACAACCGCAACCACTTCAGCGAGCTGATGGACGCCGCCGCCGACCGCGCAGTGAATGCCGGCCAGCCCGCCTCCCTCGCCTACATCCGCGTCGACCGCTACTCCGGCCTGCAGGCGGACGTCGGCATCGCCGGCAGCGATCTGCTGCTCACCGACCTGGCCAACCTACTGCGCGCCCACTTCCCGGCCGACGCGCAACTGGCGCGCTTCGGTGACGACGTGTTCAGCGTGCTGCAACCGGGCATCACCCCGGAGCAGGCCCGCGAAGGCCTGGGTACGCTGCTGAAGAAGGTCGAGGGCCACCTGTTCGACGTCAGCGGCCGCACCGTGCAGTTCAGCCTGTCCATCGGTGTCGCCGGCCTCAACGAGACCACGCCCAAGGCCCAGGAAGTGATCGATCGCGCCCATCGCTGCGCGGACGAGATCACCGACGGCAACGAAGTGCGCCTGTACAACCCGGCCAGCGAACTGGCCGCCGCCGCCAATCGCGGCAGCCTGGTGGCCATGGTCCAGCAGGCCCTGGAGAACAACAGCTTCCGCCTGCTGTTCCAGCCGATCATCAGCCTGCGCGGCGACAACTTCGAACACTACGAAGTCCTCCTGCGTCTGCTCAGCCCCCAGGGCGACGAAGTACCGCCAGCCGACTTCCTCGGCGCGGCACGGGAAGCCGGGCTGGCCGAGAAGATCGACCGCTGGGTGATCCTCAACTCCATCAAGCTGCTGTCCGAGCACCGCTCCAAGGGCCACAGCACACGCCTGTTCGTGCACCTGTCCGGCGTCAGCCTGCAGGACCAGACCCTGCTGCCGTGGCTCAGCGTCGCCCTCAAGGCCGCACGCCTGCCGTCCGATGCGCTGATCTTCCAGTTCAGCGAGCCGGACGCCATCGCCTACCTGAAGCAGGCCAAGGCCCTGACCCAGGGCCTCGCCGAGCTGCACTGCCAGGTCGCCCTGAGCCAGTTCGGCTGCGCGCTCAACCCGTTCAACACGCTCAAGCACCTGAACATCGACTTCGTGAAGGTCGATGGCTCCTTCACCCAGGACCTGAGCAAGGCGGAAAGCCAGGAAGCGCTGAAGACTCTGCTTGCCAGCCTGCACTCCCAGGCCAAGCTGACCATCGTGCCCTATGTCGAGAGCGCCAGTGTCCTGGCCACCCTTTGGCAGGCCGGGGTCAACTACATCCAGGGCTACTACCTGCAGGGCCCGAGCCAGTCGATGGACTACGACTTCTCGTCCGGCGACGAATAAGCCGCCTTTCCAACCGCCCAAAGAAAAGCCGCCCTCGGGCGGCTTTCTCATTTAAGCGGCACTCACTCCAGGCCGTCGCGGTCGCGGAAGCCCAGCAGGTAGAGAATGCCGTCCAGCCCCAGGGTGGAGATGGCCTGCTTGGCCGACTGCTTGACCAGCGGCTTGGCGCGGAAGGCCACGCCCAGGCCGGCCAGCGCCAGCATCGGCAGGTCGTTGGCGCCATCGCCCACGGCGATGGTCTGCTCCAGGCGCAGCCCTTCCTTCTCCGCCAGCTCGCGCAGCAGGTCAGCCTTGCGCTGGGCGTCGACGATCGGCTCGACGGCCACGCCGGTGAGCTTGCCGTCCTCGATCTGCAGCTCGTTGGCGAATACGTAGTCGATACCCAGCTTGGCCTGCAACTGCTTGGCGAAGTAGCTGAAGCCACCGGAGAGAATCGCGGTCTTGTAGCCGAGGCGCTTGAGCTCGGCGAACAGGGTCTCGGCGCCTTCGGTCAGGCGCAGCGAGGCACCGATCTCTTCCAGCACGTCCTCGGAGAGGCCCTTGAGCAGCGCCAGGCGCTCCTTGAAGCTGGCGCGGAAATCCAGTTCGCCACGCATGGCGCGTTCGGTGATCTCGGCCACCTGCTCACCGACCCCGGCGGCCTTGGCCAGTTCGTCGATCACTTCGGCTTCGATCAGCGTGGAATCCATGTCGAACACTGCCAGGCGGCGGTTGCGGCGGAACACCGAGTCGCGCTGGAAGGCGATGTCGACGTTCAGCTCCTGGGCCACGCTGAGGAATTCGGCGCGCAGCGCCACCGGGTCGGCCGGCTCGCCGCGCACGGAAAACTCGATGCAGCCCTTGCCCTGGCTCGCCGGCATGTCCAGCGGCATGCGCCCGGACAGGCGATCGATATGGTCGATGTTCAGGCCGTACTTGGCGGTGATGGCACTGACGCGCTGCAGTTGCTCGGCAGTGACCTTGCGGGTCAGCAGGGTCACCATGTGCCGGGGCTTGCCCTGGCCACCGACCCACACCTGGTAATCCTCCTCGGAAACCGGGGTGAAACGCACCTGCTGGTCCAGCTTGTAGGCCGTGAAAAGCACGTCCTTGAGCACGGAGGAAGCCTGCTCGGTATCGGGGATCTCCACCAGGATGCCGAACGACAGCGTGTCGTGGATGACCGCCTGGCCGATGTCGAGGATGTTCACCCCGCCCTGTGCGAGTACACCGGTAATCGCGGCGGTGAGGCCGGGACGGTCTTCCCCGGTGATGTTGATCAGGACTATTTCGCGCAAGGCGCACCTCCCGCAGTGGAAAAGGCGCACATTCTACCCACTTTCACGGTCTGACGAGCATGCCGGGCGCTTTGCCCTGCTAGGGGGCGCCGTTATACTGCGCCACAATTCCGTCCGAGAAGAGCCGAGCTCTGTGAACCGGCCTACGCCCGTCAAACCCGACAACTTCTTCCTGCTGATCTTCCACGCCCTGCGCCAGCGCCGTGTGCCGATCGCCTTGCGCATCGCCAGCCACAGCCTCCTGCTGGTAGCCCTGGCCCTGGTGATCTACGCCTGGGTGATGGGCATGCAGTTCAAGCAGGCGATGCAGCAGCAGGCCGACGCCCTGGGCCAGAGCCTGACCGCGCAGACCGCCGCTTCCGCCACCGAGCTGCTGGTGTCCAACGACATCCTCAGCCTCAACGTGCTGCTCAACAACCTGGTGAAGAACCCCCTGGTGGCCCACGCGGCCATCTACAGCGTGGACAACCGCATCCTCGCCGAAGCCGGCTCGCGCCCGAAGCAGGGCCTGCTGGGTGAGGTCGAAGGGCTGTATTCCACGCCCATCACCTTCCAGGAAGTGATAGCCGGGCACCTGCGCCTGAGCCTGGACATGCAGCAGTTCCAGCAGCCCATGACCATCAGCCTGCAGAGCATGGGCCTGCTCAGCCTCATCCTCCTGGCCCTGGCGCTGTCCCTCAGCCTGCGCCTCGGCCGGCATATCTCCACGCCGCTGCTGCAACTGCGGGTGTGGCTGCGTGACCCGGACGACCCCGCACCCGGCGCCGGCCGCCAGGACGAAATCGGCGACCTCGCCCGCCAGTTGCAGGCACGCCTGGTGCCGGAAAAGCCCGAGCCCGAGCCGGAACCCGAGATCGAAGAGCAGTACCTGGACGAGGAAGAAGACTTCTCCGAAGAGCAGGACGACGACGAGCCGGCCTTCGAGATCCGCGACCTGCGCGATGACAGCTACGACAGCGACGCCGTCGAGGAAGAGCGCCCCAGCCGCCTGTTCACCCCGGACGAGGATGATCCCTTCGCCGACCTGCGTCCGCGCGAGGAAGCGCCACCCGCCGTGGTGGCTCCAGAGCCGGAAGCCGAGCCCGAAGCGCGCGACGAGCTGCACCGCAGTGCCGTGCTGGCCGTCCAGTTGGGCGCCCAGGACCAGCTGCGCCGACTGCCCCGCACCCGCCTGCTGGACCTGCTGCAACGCTACCGCGACTGCCTCGACCAGGCCGCCCAGCTCTATCAGAGCGAATTGCACACCCTCAACGATGGCAGCAGCCTGATGCTGTTCCACAGCGCCGACAGCGGTGAGGACCACCTGACCCACGCGCTCTGCTGCGGCGAGCTGCTGCGTGCCCTCGGCCACGCCCTGCAGATCGAAGTGGCCGACAGCGGCATCACCCTGCAGTTGCAGCTCGGCCTAACCCTCGGCGACAGCCTCGCCGGCCTCGGCCAGGGCGACCTGCTGCTGGATGACACCACCCAGAACGCCCTGGCGCTGAGCCAGCACAGCCGCAACCTGCTGCTGGTGGAACGCGCCATCGCCGACGACGGCCTGGTGCGCCAGCGTGCCCGCGTACGCCCCATCGCCAGCCCGGAAGGCGCCTGCTGCGTCGAACGCCTGCTGGACCCCTACCCCTCGCTGCTGGAACGCCAGCTGGCCCGCATGCACGACGCCGGGCGCCGCTGAGCCCCGGCGCCAAGGAAGGCGCCATGACCACCCTGATCACCCATCCCCTGCCCGTCCTCGCGGTGGGCATCGCCCTCGGCAGCCGCGTGATCCCGCCGCGCCTGCTCCTGGCCGGGCTGTTCTTCGCCTGCCTGCCGGACGCCGACGTTGCTGCCTTCAAGCTGGGCATCGCCTACGCCGACGCCTTCGGCCACCGGGGCTTCAGCCATTCACTGCTATTCGCCGGCTGCTGCGCCCTGTTCGGCGCCCTGATCGCTCCGCTGCTACGCTGCGGCCCGCTGAAAGCCGGCCTGTTCGTCGGGCTCTCGACCCTCAGCCACAGCCTGCTGGACGCCCTGACCGACGGCGGGCTGGGCGTCGCCTGGTTCTGGCCCTGGGACCTGCAGCGCCACTTCCTGCCCTGGCGTCCCATCGAGGTGTCGCCTTTCATCGGTGGCTTCTTCACCCAACGCGGCCTGGATGTGCTGCTCTCCGAAGCGCGCTGGGTGGGCCTGCCCTGCCTGGTCCTGGCCCTCGGCGGCTTCGGCCTGCGACGCCTGTTCGGCAAGCGCCGCGCCGAGTGAACGCCCGGTCGATCAGCACAATTCGCAGCCCATGAAAAAGCCCGCATCATGCGGGCTTTTCCGTGCATCTGCGGCGATCAGAAGCGGAACACTTCCACATCGGTGCGCACCGGGGCGGCCATGGGAATCTTCGGCGGTACGGGCTCACGGGCACGCGCCGGGGCGGCAGTGGCCTTGCGCGGCTCCTCGGCGGCAGCGGCAGGTTGGCCAGAGAGGGGTTTGACCGCACCGGCCAGTTGCTCGGCCAGTTGTTGCAGCAGCTGGCTCTGGGCCCGCACCTGATCAGCGGCGGTGCCGCTGTGGGGCTGCTCCAGGCGCACCAGGCGGCTGTCACGCAGCTGACCGGCCTTGTCCAGCACGCGCCATTGGGCTTCCAGCACCGCAGGGCGCTGAGGGCCCGAATCGAGACGGCTGATGCTCAGCAGCACCTGGATCTCGGGCGTGAAGCCGGGGTTGGCGGGGGCCAGGACCAGACGCTGGCTGTCCAGGCGCCACGACAGCTGGCGCAGCAGCAATTGGTCGATGTCACCGGCCAGGCTACCGGCCCAGCGGCCATCGGTGGAGGCGGTCAGGCTGCCATCGGGCTGGCGTTGCAGGAGGGTTTCGCGCTGCAGGTAATCGGCAACCGAAACCGGCCCGAGCAGCACGGCCATGCCGGCGGACTGGTCCGGCAGTTCGGCGGTGCCGCTGTCGAGCTGGTACATGGGTACCGGCGCGTTGTGAACGCAACCGCCCAGGCCCAGAAGGCCGGTCAGCAGCGCTAACAAGGGAAGACGCTTCATCTTTCTCACCCAGGGCCGCCGCACGGCGACCCGCAGTCGGATTCATTGATGTTCGGGGCGCCCGCCACAACCGCGTTCGGCCCGAGGGGACATATCATCCGCCAATGTGACGGATGACTCCAGCCTCGTGCGTCGAATGGCAGCCGACGAGCGGCAGGTGCAGGCTTAGGCCGGCACCTCGACCAGCAGCGCATCGACTCGCTGGAAGCCGCGTGGCAGCTTGTTGCCACGCCGGCCACGCTCACCCTTGTAGTGCTCCAGGTCGTCGGCCTTGAGCGAAAGGGTGCGCTTGCCGGCCTGGAGCACCAGCGTAGCGCCGGCCGGCAAAACTGCCAGGTCGGTCAGGTATTCCTCGCGGCTGGCCACGCGATCACCGGGAATGCCGATGATCTTGTTGCCCTTGCCCTTGGCCAGCTGCGGCAGGTCGGCGACCTTGAACAGCAGCAGGCGGCCTTCGGTGGTCACCACTGCCAGCCAGTCTTCCTCGAGGCTGGTGAGCGGGCGCGGCGCGACCACTCGAGCACCGGCGGGCAGGCTGACCAGGGCCTTGCCGGCCTTGTTCTTGGCCTGCAGGTCCTCGCCCTTGACCACGAAGCCGTAGCCGGCGTCCGAGGCGATCACGTAGAGCGCATCGTCCTCGGGCAGCAGCACGCATTCGAAGGTCGCCCCCGGCGGCGGCGTCAGGCGGCCGGTGAGCGGCTCGCCCTGGCCACGGGCAGACGGCAGGGTATGGGCCGCCAGCGAGTAGCTGCGGCCGGTGGAGTCGATGAACACGGCGTACTGGTTGGAGCGCCCCGGCGCGGCAACCTTGAAGCCATCACCGGCCTTATAGGACAGGCTGGTGGCGTCGATCTCGTGGCCCTTGGCGGAGCGGACCCAGCCCTTCTCCGACAGCACTACGGTGACCTTCTCGTTCGGCAGCAGGTCGTGCTCGGTCAGCGCCTTGGCTTCTGCACGGGCGACGATGGGCGAGCGGCGGTCGTCGCCGTACTTCTCGGCGTCCTCGAGGATTTCCTTGCGCACCAGCTTCTTCAGCTTGGCTTCGCTGCCCAGCAGGGCCAGGAGCTTGTCACGTTCCTTGGCCAGCTCTTCCTGCTCGCCACGGATCTGCATCTCTTCCAGGCGGGCCAGTTGGCGCAAGCGGGTCTCGAGTATGTATTCGGCCTGGATCTCGGTGAGGCCGAAGCGCTCCATCAGCACCGGCTTGGGCTGGTCCTCGGTGCGGATGATGCGGATGACTTCGTCGAGGTTGAGGAAGGCGATCAGGCGGCCTTCCAGCAAATGCAGGCGATGCTCAACCTTGTCCAGGCGGAACTGCAAGCGCCGGCGCACGGTGCCGACGCGGAAGGTCAGCCACTCGGTGAGCAGGGTGCGCAGGTCCTTGACCTGGGGCCTGCCGTCCAGGCCGATGATGTTGATGTTCACCCGGTAGGTGGACTCAAGGTCGGTGCTGGCGAACAGGTGCTGCATCAGCGCTTCGTGATCGACACGGCTGCTGGTGGGGATGATCACGATGCGGCAGGGGTTCTCGTGATCGGACTCGTCACGCAGGTCGGCGATCTGCGGCGCCTTGGAAGGCTTGGCCTGCATCATCGCGGCGATCTGCTCCAGCACCTTGGCGCCGGAGACCTGGTGCGGCAGCGCGGTGACGACGATGTCGCCATCCTCGATCTGGTACACGGCACGCATGCGCACCGAGCCACGGCCGGTCTCGTAGATTTTCAGCAGGTCGGCGCGCGGCGTGATGATCTCCGCCTCGGTCGGGTAGTCCGGCCCGGCAATGTGCTCGCACAGCTGCTCGATGGTGGCCTTGGGCTCATCCAGCAGCTGCACGCAGGCGGCAGCGACCTCGCGCAGGTTGTGCGGCGGCACGTCGGTGGCCATGCCCACAGCGATGCCGGTGGTGCCGTTGAGCAGGATGTTCGGCAGACGCGCCGGCAGCACCAGCGGCTCGTTCAGGGTGCCGTCGAAGTTCGGGCCCCAATCCACGGTGCCCTGGCCCAGTTCGCTGAGCAGTACTTCGGAATAGCGCGACAGCCGCGCCTCGGTGTAACGCATGGCGGCGAAGGATTTGGGGTCGTCCGGCGCACCCCAGTTGCCCTGGCCATCCACCAGCGTGTAGCGATAGCTAAAGGGCTGGGCCATCAGCACCATGGCTTCGTAGCAGGCGGAGTCGCCATGGGGGTGGAACTTGCCGAGCACGTCGCCGACGGTACGCGCCGACTTCTTGTGCTTGGAGTCGGCATCCAGGCCCAGTTCGCTCATGGCATAGACGATGCGCCGCTGCACGGGCTTGAGGCCGTCGCCGATGTGCGGCAGGGCGCGGTCCATGATCACGTACATGGAATAGTTGAGATAAGCCTGTTCGGTGAATTCGGCGAGGGAGCGACGCTCCACGCCATCCAGGCTCAGATCGAGGGGTTCGCTCATGCGTGCCTCACGGTGACAGGTGTTGGCGCAGCACCAGGGTGCCGTCGCGCTGGGTGAATTCGAGTTGTTTGAGGGCGCTCATGCCGAGCAGCACCTCGTCGCCGTCCATGCCCGGGGCGATGATCGCGGGCACATCGGCGAGGACGATCTCCCCCAGCTGCAGCTCGCGCAGCCGGGTGCGATGACCGCTGCTGCGGCCATTCGCGGTACTCAGGGTGATGGGTTCGCCGGGCTCCAGGCCCAGTTCGCCGGCCAGAACTTCGGGCACCGCCACGGCGGTGGCGCCGGTATCCAGCAGGAAGGTCACCTGCTGGCCGTCGATGCGCCCGTTCATCAGGTAGTGCCCCTGGCGGCTGCTGGCCAGACGCACTTCCACGAAGCCGTCGCCGCGTACCGACTCGGGCACCTGATTGGGGTTGCGCTGACCATCTTCCCAGCGGCCGAAGAAGTGCGTGGCCAGGAGCATGGCGATGCCCCAGGCGAGGATCAGCATGACCCTCCCCGCGCGCTTGCCCGGCGCTTGTTCGCTCATGGCGCGTCCCAGCCTCCAGCAGGCTTGGCGAAGCGCCAGACGATGGGCCGCTGCTCGCCATCGGCGCGGGTCATGCCGCCGTTGTCGAGAACGATCCAGGCGCCGTCGGCGTCCACCCACAGCCCTTCCGCCAGGCCCCAGTCGGCCTCGTAGCGACGGGGCGGTGTGAGCGCCTCGGCAGCGAAGGACCAGCAGCGCTCGACACTGCCCTTGGCCGGGTCGCGGCGGCAGATACGGTGGGCATGGCGCTCCAGGGTGAACAGCTTGCCCTTGTGCACGGCCAGGTCGGAGAAGTCCTTGGGCATGGGCACGGCGCGACCCAGGTCGGGCGGCGGGATGTCTTCGCCGGCCTCGCTGAACAGCACGCAACCGCCCGCGCATGCCCAGGTGGACGGTTTCTTGTGCAGCACCATCAGGCCGCGGCGCTCACGCTCGGCCGCCAGCCACAGGCGCTCGCCGGCAGGGTCGATGGCGATGCCTTCCAGCAGCGCGTTGAAGTGCAGCAACATGCCGCTGGCGCGCGCCTGGCGTACCAGGCTTGCGGAAATGCGCAGCCACTCGGCGCTGCCCATGGCATTCACCTGCAGCACGGCGGCGTGGGCCTCGCTGACCAGGTAGCGATTGCCGGCGGCATCGCAGGTGATGCCTTCGAAATCCAGTTCGTTGCCGCGCATCATGCTCATCGCCCAGGTGCGTGCACGCACGCCCCAGGGCAAACCGCTTTCGGGCGGCGGCGGCGCGGCGAAAAGCTCGGCCTCGGCATGCATCACGCCGTCGACCGCCGTCAGGTGGAACAGGCGATCGTCGAGCCGGTCCGACACCACCAGCAGCTCCTTGCCGCAGAGCGCGATGCCGGAGAGGTTGCCTTCGGCGACACCCTCCACCGGGTACTCGGCACTGAGCTTGAGCTCCTCGATCGGCGCTGCGGCCCAGAGGGGCGAGACGACCAGCAGCAGGGCGAGAAGGAAACTCGCCTTCACGCCAGGACCTCGGCCAGGTTGCCCTTGGATTCCAGCCAGGACTTGCGGTCACCGGCGCGTTTCTTCGCCAGCAGCATGTCCATGATTTCCGCGGTGGCCTCGACGTCTTCCAGGGTCAACTGCACCAGACGCCGGGTGTTCGGGTCCATGGTGGTCTCGCGCAGTTGCGGCGGGTTCATTTCACCCAGCCCCTTGAATCGGGTGACCTGCGGCTTGCCGCGTTTCTTCTCCGCCACCAGGCGGTCGAGAATGCCGTCGCGCTCGGCTTCGTCCAGGGCGTAGTAGATCTCCTTGCCCAGGTCGATGCGGTACAGCGGCGGCATGGCGACGTAGACGTGGCCGGCATCCACCAGCGGGCGGAAGTGCTGGACGAACAGGGCACAGAGCAAGGTGGCGATGTGCAGGCCGTCGGAGTCGGCGTCGGCGAGGATGCAGATCTTGCCGTAGCGCAGCTGGCTCATGTCCTCGGCACCCGGGTCGACCCCGATGGCCACGGCGATGTTGTGCACTTCCTGGCTGGCCAGGACTTCGCTGCCGTCCACTTCCCAGGTGTTGAGGATCTTGCCGCGCAACGGCAGGATCGCCTGGAATTCCTTGTCCCGCGCCTGCTTGGCCGAGCCGCCGGCGGAGTCACCCTCCACCAGGAACAGCTCCGAGCGCATCGGGTCCTGGCCGGCACAATCGGCCAGCTTGCCCGGCAATGCGGGGCCCTGGGTGATCTTCTTGCGCTCGACCTTCTTGCCCGCCTTGAGGCGGCGACCGGCGTTGCTGATGGCCAGCTCGGCCAGCTGCAGCCCCAGCTCCGGGTGGGCGTTGAGCCACAGGCTGAAGGCATCCTTGACCACGCCACCGACGAAGGCCGCAGCCTCGCGGGAGGACAGGCGCTCCTTGGTCTGGCCGGAGAACTGGGCGTCCTGCATCTTCATCGAGAGGACGAAGGCAATGCGCTCCCAGACGTCTTCCGGGGCCAGTTTCAGGCCACGGGGCAGCAGGTTGCGGAACTCGCAGAACTCGCGCATGGCATCCAGCAGGCCCTGGCGCAAGCCGTTGACGTGGGTGCCGCCCTGGGCCGTGGGAATCAGGTTGACGTAGCTTTCCTGGACGCTGTCGCCGCCTTCGGGCAGCCACAGCAGGGCCCAGTCCACCGCCTCCTTGTTACCCGCCAAGCTGCCGCAGAACGGCTCGGCCGGCAGGCGTTCGAACTCGCTGACGGCATCCACCAGGTAGGAGCGCAGGCCGTCTTCGTAGTGCCACTCGATGCGTTCGCCGCTGGCCTTGTCCTCGAAGCTCACCAGCAGGCCCGGGCAGAGCACGGCCTTGGCCTTGAGCACGTGCTTGAGGCGGCTGACGGAGAACTTGTGCGAGTCGAAGTACTTGGCGTCGGGCCAGAAGTGCACGCTGGTGCCGGTGTTGCGCTTGCCGACGCTGCCGATCACTTCCAGGTCGCTGGACTTGAAGCCATCGGCGAAGGTCATGCGGTATTCGCTGCCATCGCGCTTGACCCGCACCTCGACCAGGGTCGACAAGGCGTTCACCACCGAGATGCCCACGCCGTGCAGGCCGCCGGAGAACTGGTAGTTCTTGTTGGAGAACTTGCCGCCCGCGTGGAGCTTGGTGAGGATCAGCTCGACACCGGGCACGCCTTCTTCGGGGTGGATGTCCACCGGCATGCCACGGCCATCGTCGATCACTTCCAGCGAGTTGTCCTCATGGAGGATCACCTGCACGCTCTTGGCGTGCCCGGCCAGCGCTTCGTCGACGCTGTTGTCGATGACTTCCTGGGCCAGGTGGTTGGGCCGGCTGGTGTCGGTGTACATGCCCGGGCGCTTGCGCACCGGGTCGAGGCCGGAAAGGACTTCGATGGCGTCTGCGTTGTAAGCGTTCTGCTGGGCCATGGGGTCTCTTCGTCAAAGGGTGGAAAAGTCGATATCACGCCATAACTGGGCGGGAAAACCGGCGTACGCCAGCAAGGCCGGCAGGTGGGCAGGGAATTGCTGGAAACCATGGTCGCCACCGGCCTCGATGCGCAGGGCGCAGGCGCGGTAGTAGCGCTCGGCATGGCGGTAATCCAGGGTTTCGTCGGCCGTCTGCAACCACACCTGGTAGCGGGCCGGGTCCTGCGGGGGCGGTACCTCGAGCTCGGCCAGGGCATCCACATGCGCCTGCGTCAGCTCCCAGGTCTCGCCGCTGTAATAGTTCTTCTGCGGTCCCAGCTGGCCATCGAACAACCGGTGCGGGGCCACCGCCGGGTTGATCAGGACGGCCCTGAGCCCGTGCCGCTCGGCCAGGTGGGTCGCATAGTAGCCGCCCAGGGAGCTGCCTACCAGCGTCGGCCGACCCAGCGCAGCCAAGGCCTCCTCGAGCTGCGCGATGGCCTCGCGTGGCTGGTGGTGCAGGGTCGGTACACGCAGCCGCTCAGCCAGGCCCAGGCGCTGCATGAGCGCGCTGAGCTGGCGCGCCTTCTGCGACTCGGGCGAGCTGTTGAAGCCGTGGATATAGAGAAGGGAGGGCTGTTCGGTCGACACGCGGCATCCTGGCAAGTCTGGCGGGCAAGCTGTACTTCTTGCCGTGCCGCAGCGCTAAGGTCAATAACCTTTGACGCTGTAATCCACTTCGAAGTCGATACCGGTTACCCGTGATACGCCGGTTTCCAGCACGCCGTCGTCCCGCAGGCGCAGCCAGCGATAGCCCGGCGCCTCGGTGTCGACCTGGAACTCCTCGCTGCCCGGCGCGAACTGCACGCAGGTGGAGGGCGACGCCAGCAGGCGCACGCCATTGCGCATCTGGTCGAACTCCTGGTGCACATGGCCCCAGAGCACGGCGCGTACCTGGGGGAAGCGGTCCAGCACGGTGAACAGCGCATCCGGGTTGCGCACGCCGATCGGATCCATCCAGCGGCAGCCGATGGGCACCGGGTGATGGTGGAAGCTGATCAGCACGTGCTTGTCCGGCGCCTCGCTCACGGCGCGCTCCAGCAGCTCCAGCTGTTCCGGCGGCATGTGCCCGGGAACCGCGCCGCTGATGGTGGAATCCAGCAGCACCACGCGCCACGCGGGGAAGTCGATGATCGGCTCGAGCAGGTCGGTGCCGGCACAGACCTGTTCCATCACCTGCACTTCATCATGGTTGCCGGGGAACCAGCGGCTGTTGGCGGGGATCACCGAGCACAGGTCGCGGAAACGCTCGTAGGACTCGATGCTGCCGTCCTGGGACAGGTCGCCGGTGGCCAGCACCAGGTCGATGCGTGGCTGTTCTTCCAGTACCCGCTCGATCACCCGCTGCAGGCTGTCGGAGGTATTCATGCCCAGGAGTCGTCCGTCCTCTTCGGCAAATAGATGACTATCGGAAAGCTGCACCAGCAGCACCGATGAATCAATGGCGAGAGTGGACGCGCTCGACAAGGCGGTCTCCTTGGGCGAAATCATGTGAATTATGGTGGTTCAGGCGTGAAACGGTAAACCCGAGAACCGGGACTGGATCACATTAGCGAGCGCCAGGAAATCGGCAGGGGGCGGATTTTCTAAAGCACGGGTTCCAGTTCGTGGCCACAGGCCAGGCAATGGCTGAGCCATTCGCCGAGGAAGAGGTTGAGCTGGCTCTTCTCGTCGGGCTGGTGCATATCGGCGTTCGGGTAGGGGTAGAAGCTGCGCAGGCGCCGGGCATTCTCGGCGCTGACCACCTCGGCCATGCGCGCATCGTGGTAGACGCGCACCTCCAACTGCGGAGAGGGCAACCAGGGCAGGCTGAGCTCCTGGCGCACCTTGAGCGTGGTGGTGTAGGGGCAGGCTTCGACCACATCCAGCGCCAGCACCCCCACCAGGCGTTCGCCCTGGCTGAGGGCCACGCGGCGCGAAGACTGGGCTTCGCGCATGTGCGGCAGCAATCGCATCAGCCGGGCATAGTTCGCCTCGCAGGCCGCTTGCAGCCCGACGAGGTCCACCCGGTAGCGATCGCGCAGCAGATTCACATCCACATCCCCCGAACTTCATCCCGGTTCAGTGCCAGCCATTGCAGGGCGATGATGGCGGCGGCGTTGATGATCCGGCCGTCGCGCAGCGCGGCCAGGGCATCGGCGAAGGACAGCACGTGGACGCGGATGTCCTCGCCCTCTTCCGCCAGACCGTGCACGCCACCGGCAGCGCCGCTGTCGCAGCGCCCGACGTAGAGATGCACGAATTCGTCCGATCCCCCTGGAGAAGGATAATAGGCGGTGATCGGCCACAACGACGTCAGCGTCAGGTCGGCTTCCTCGACGGCCTCACGGCGGGCCACCTCGTCCGGTTCCTCGTCCTTGTCGATCAGCCCGGCCACCAGCTCCAGCATCCAGGGGTTGGCGCTCTTCTGCATGGCGCCGACGCGGAACTGCTCGATCAGCACCACCTGGTCGCGCTGCGGGTCGTAGGGCAGCACGCACACGGCATCGTGGCGCACGAAGAGCTCGCGGCTGAGGGTCGGCCCCATCTCCCCGGAGAACTGGCGATGACGCAGGTGCAGGCGATCCAGGCGATAGAAGCCACGGAAGCATTCTTCGCGCTTGATGATCTCGACCGCGTCCGGTCCGGGTTTGAAGGTATCTATCATCTGCGTCTCACTCGATCTGATGGTCCCGCTTTTCGCGCATCCTACTCTGGCGACTCGCCTTGCGCAGCCTCTTTGCAGATGGATTCGCGGCTGGGATCATGGCTCCCCGCGAGCGAACTCGAACCGCCCCAGGCAGTCGAAGCTCGCAATCCATAACGACTCCTCACCCGATGACGAATTCAATCCCGATGCACAAGAAACTGCTCCTTCTCGGCTTCGCCCTCCTCCTCGGCGCCTGCCAGGCCCTGACGCCCGGCGACGGCGGCCTGGCCGTCAAGCGCGATGCCTGGGAGCACCTCAAGCCCGGTTGCCAGGGCGACAGCTGCCCACTGGTGAACATCGACGTCATCAGCTTTCCCGATCACCCGCAGCTCAGCGAACGGGTGACCCAGCGCCTGCTGCGCATGACGGCCGACGCACCGGATGCACCGCTGCCGGCCTCCCTGCAGTCCTACGAGAAGGACTTCCTGCAGCGCGCCGAGCCGGGCTGGGCCAGCTACCTGCAAGCCAAGGTGCGTGAACAACGTGACCAATTGACCATCATCGAACTGTCCAGCTACCTGGCCACCGGCGGTGCCCACGGCATGCCCGGGCGCGGCCTGATCAACTACGACCGCACGCTGGACAAGGTGCTGACCCTGCGCGACATGCTCGTCCCCGGCCAGGAAGCCGAGTTCTGGAAGCTCGCCGAGCAGGCCCACCAGCGCTGGCTGGTCGCCAACAAGCTGGACCAGGACCCGGAATACGCGAGCACCTGGCCCTTCCAGCGCACCGAGCACATCGCCCTCGGCCGTGGCGCGCTGCTGCTCAAGTACGACGTCTACAGCATCGCGCCCTATGCGGGCGGGCACCCGGAGCTGACCATCCCCTACCCGCAACTCAACGGGATATTGAAGCCGCAATACTTCCCCGGCCGCGGCTGAGGGAGCCCAGCACCAACTGCAGCCCGCCGGCCAGCAGCAAGGCCGGCAGGGTGGCGCCCACCTCGGGCATGAAGTTCGCCAGCAGGTGGTAGACGGTCACCCCGCAGGCCCAGGCGGTCAGCGTGTCCCAACGCAGGGCCCGGCGCGGTGCCAGCTCCTCGCGACGGCGGCGCAGCACGAAGTGATCCACCAGCACCACGCCAAACAGCGGCGCGAACACCGAGCCGATCAGCAGCAGGAAGTTCTGGTACTCGGCCAGCGGCGCGAACCAGGCGATCAAGGTGCACAGCGCGCCGATGGCCAGGGCCAGGTGCTCCACCTTCACCGGCACCAGGATGCCGCTGGAAACCGCCGCCGAATGGATGTCGGCGAAGGCGTTCTCCGACTCGTCCAGCAGGATCAGCAGCAGCGGGATGCCCAGGCCGGCACCGGCCAGTGCCAGCAACAGTGCGTTGACCTCGCCGCTCGGGGCGAAGGCCAGGGTGTAGGCGACGCCCAGGCTCATCAGCCAGAAGTTGCCGAGGAAGAAGCCCAGGGCAGTACCGCCGAACACATTGCGTGCGCGCTTGCCGAAGCGCGAGTAGTCGGCGATCAGCGGCAGCCAGGACAGCGGCATGGCGATGGCGATGTCGAAGCCCAGTGCGAAGGGCAGCGAGCCGTCGCCGCCACGCGCCCAGATGGCGCCCAGGTCGGCCTTGTCGAACAGGTTCCAGGTCAGCCAGATGCAGGCGCCCAGCAGCAGCCAGATGCCCCACTTGCGCAGCACGCGGCGCACGAAGGTGAGCGGGCCGGTCACCGCCAGCAACGTCGCCAACGCCCCGAAGAACAGGGTCCAGAGCGCCGGCGAGGCCAAGGCGCTGCCCTCGCCCCAGGCACGGGTGGCCAGCAGGCTGGCGGCATCGCGCATGACGATGATCTCGAATGCGCCCCAACCCACCAGTTGCAGGAGGTTGAGCAGCGCCGGCAGCACCGCGCCGCGTTTGCCCAGGGCAAGGCCGAGGGTGCCCATGGCGGAGAGGCCGGTGTCGCTGCCGATCACCGCCGCAGCGCCCAGCAGCAACACGCCGACAGCGGTGCCGCAGGCGATGGCCGCCAGTGAACCGGCCAGGCCGAGCCCCGGCGCCAGCAGCGCGCCGAGTTGCAGCACCATCAGGCCGACGCCGAGGGAGAACCAGAGGGAGAACAGGTCGCGCGCGCCGAAGACGCGCTGGCCGGCGGGAACCGGCAGGGTCGGCGAGTAGCTGGGAGTGGTCACGATGACGAAGGCCCTGAAGGTTGAACGCAGAAGGCCCGGCGCACTGCGCCGGGCCCGTTGGCTGTAGCCGCGAGGTCGGTCAGACCTGCTTGTAGATCACCGAGCCTTCGTCCTTGAAGCGTGCCGCCTGCTCCTGGAAGCCCGCCTCGATGGCGCGGCTTTCCTCGGAGAGGCCATTCTCCTTGGCGTAGTCGCGCACCTCCTGGGTGATCTTCATGGAGCAGAACTTCGGCCCGCACATGGAGCAGAAGTGCGCCACCTTGGCCGAGTCCTTCGGCAGGGTTTCGTCGTGGAAGGCGCGCGCGGTGTCCGGGTCGAGGCCGAGGTTGAACTGGTCTTCCCAGCGGAACTCGAAGCGCGCCTTGCTCAGGGCGTTGTCGCGGATCTGCGCGCCCGGGTGGCCTTTGGCGAGGTCGGCGGCGTGGGCGGCGATCTTGTAGGTGATGATCCCGGTCTTCACGTCATCCTTGTTCGGCAGGCCCAGGTGCTCCTTGGGCGTGACGTAGCAGAGCATGGCGCAACCGAACCAACCGATCATGGCAGCACCGATGCCGCTGGTGATGTGGTCGTAGCCGGGGGCAATGTCGGTGGTCAGCGGGCCGAGGGTATAGAACGGCGCCTCGTCGCAGCACTCCAGCTGCTTGTCCATGTTCTCCTTGATCAGTTGCATGGGCACGTGGCCGGGGCCTTCGATCATGCACTGCACGTCGTGCTTCCAGGCGATCTTGGTCAGCTCGCCGAGGGTCTCCAGCTCACCGAACTGCGCGGCGTCGTTGGCGTCGGCGATGGAGCCCGGACGCAGGCCGTCGCCCAGCGAGAAGCTGACGTCGTAGGCCTTCATGATTTCGCAGATTTCCTCGAAGTGGGTATAGAGGAAGTTCTCCTGGTGATGAGCCAGGCACCACTTGGCCATGATCGAGCCGCCACGGGACACGATGCCGGTGACGCGCTTGGCGGTCAGCGGCACGTAGCGCAGCAGCACGCCGGCATGGATGGTGAAGTAGTCGACGCCCTGCTCGGCCTGCTCGATCAGCGTGTCGCGGAACAGCTCCCAGGTCAGGTTCTCGGCGATGCCGCCGACCTTCTCCAGCGCCTGGTAGATCGGCACGGTGCCGATGGGCACCGGCGAGTTGCGGATGATCCACTCGCGGGTTTCGTGGATGTGTTTGCCGGTGGACAGGTCCATCACCGTGTCCGAGCCCCAGCGGATGCCCCAGGTCAGCTTGGCCACTTCTTCCTCGATGGAGGAGCCCAGGGCCGAGTTGCCGATGTTGCCGTTGATCTTCACCAGGAAGTTGCGGCCGATGATCATCGGCTCCAGCTCGGTGTGGTTGATATTGGCGGGAATGATGGCGCGGCCGCGGGCGATCTCCTCACGCACGAACTCGGGGGTGATCACCGCAGGGATGCTGGCGCCGAAGCTGTGCCCGGCGTGCTGCTCCTTGAGCAGGCCGGCGGCGCGCGCCTCGGCCAGCTTCATGTTCTCGCGGATGGCGACGAACTCCATCTCCGGGGTGATGATCCCCTGGCGGGCATAGTGCATCTGGCTGACGTTGCACCCGGCCTTGGCCCGGCGCGGGTTGCGCACGTGGGCGAAGCGCATGGCGGTCAGCTCGGCGCTGGCCAGGCGCTCCTGGCCGAAGCTGGAGGACAGGCCGGCGAGCAGCTCGGTGTCGCCACGGTCGTCGATCCATTTCGAGCGGACGTCGGCCAGGCCCTTGCGCACGTCGATGGTCACGCTCGGGTCGGTGTAGGGGCCGGAGGTGTCGTAGACCATCACCGGGGCGTTGATCTCGCCGCCGAAGGCGGTGGGGGTCACGTCCAGGCTGATCTCGCGCATCGGCACGCGGATGTCCGGGCGCGAACCCTGCACGTAGATCTTCTGGGAACGGGGGAAAGGCTGGATGGATTGCTGGTCGACCTGGGCGCTCTCGCTCAGGTTCGCTTGTTGTTTTGCAGTCATCGGCTAGCTCCTGGGTGATGTCGGAGCGAACCTGAAAGGCAGAGTGCACCGGGACCGGTGCCGAGAGGAACCTCCCAAGAATGCTGCAAGGCGGGGGAGGCGCATCTTGTTCCCTACGCAGGCCTTAACCTGATCAGGTTCAACGGGATCCGGAACTTTCCGATCTCAGCCTCCGATTCGAGGCACCCCGACAAGAACGCGACCAGTCTAAACAAGCCCCCCGAACAAAACCAACCCCAAGGTCAGAAATAAATGACCAGCCCGTCCGAAACCGACGCCCCGGACCGCGCCGCGCATTCATTGTTCCCGGCAAGCAACATAACGTGTTGCAAACTACACTGACCCCGCCATGGAGTCGTCTTGACCGCGTACCATGGCAGCCGTAGCCTTGCCCGACTTCACTGAATCTAGGATTGATCATGCTGCGCAGACTCTCACTGGCTGTTGCCGTGGCCTCCGCTTTCGCGGGTAGCGCCTGGGCAGCAGAGGCCCCGCTGTCAGCCAAGACGGACCTCGTGACCGTCTACAAGGACGCCGTAGACAACAACGCCGATCTCGCCGCCGCGCGCGCCAACTTCGAAGCCGTGCGCGAAGCCGTGCCCCAGGCCCGTTCCGGCCTGCTGCCGCAGATCAATGGTGGCGCCACCGCCAACGACACCCGCACCAAGCTCGATGAGCCGTCGGCCACCAGCTCGCGCAGCGGCATCGCCTACCAGGCCAGCCTGAGCCAGCCGATCTTCCGCGCCGACCGCTGGTTCCAGCTGCAGGCCGCCGAGGCCAGCACCGAGCAGGCCTCCCTGGAATTCTCCGCGACCCAGCAGAACCTGATCCTGCAGACCGCCGAAGGCTACTTCGCCGTGCTCCGCGCCCAGGACAACCTGGCGTCCACCAAGGCTGAGGAAGCGGCGTTCAAGCGCCAGCTCGACCAGGCCAACGAGCGCTTCGATGTCGGCCTCTCCGACAAGACCGACGTGCTGGAAGCCCAGGCCGGCTTCGACACCGCCCGTGCCAACCGCATCATCGCCGAGCGCAACGTGGATGACGCCTTCCAGGCCCTGGTCACCCTGACCAACCGCGAATACGCCTCCATCGAAGGCATCCAGCACACCCTGCCGGTGGTGGTGCCCGCGCCGAACGATGCCAAGGCCTGGGTCGACACCGCCGCCCAGCAGAACCTCAATCTGCAGGCCAGCAACTACGCCGTCGACGCCGCCGAAGAAACCCTGCGCCAGCGCAAGGCCGGCCACGCACCGACCCTGGATGCCGTCGCCCAGTACCAGAAAGGCGACAACGACAGCCTCGGCTTCAGCAACACCGGTTCCAGCCCGGTGCGCTACGGCAGCGACGTCGAGCAGCGCACCATCGGCCTGCAGCTGAACATCCCGATCTACAGCGGCGGCCTGACCAGCTCCCAGGTGCGTGAGTCCTACCAGCGCCTGAGCCAGACCGAGCAGCAGCGCGAAAGCCTGCGTCGCCAGGTGGTGCAGAACACCCGCAACTACCACCGCGCGGTGAACACCGACGTTGAGCAGGTCAAGGCCCGTAAGCAGTCGATCATCTCCAACCAAAGCGCCCTGGAAGCCACCGAGATCGGCTACCAGGTCGGTACCCGCAACATCGTCGACGTGCTCGATGCCCAGCGCCAGCTGTACGGCTCGGTGCGCGACTACAACAACGCGCGCTACGACTACATCCTCGACAACCTGCGCCTGAAGCAGGCCGCCGGCACCCTGGCCCC
Source organism: Pseudomonas solani (assembly GCF_026072635.1). NCBI lineage: Bacteria > Pseudomonadati > Pseudomonadota > Gammaproteobacteria > Pseudomonadales > Pseudomonadaceae > Pseudomonas > Pseudomonas solani. Next base: position 1,599,134 of record NZ_AP023081.1, read on the forward strand.
CTCAGACCTGGAAGCCCTCGCCAGCTTCCTCAAATCCGACTACGACCCGGACAAGGACTTCCTGCCCCCGGACCTGGCCAAGGCCGCAGAAGCCAGCCTGAAGAACAAGGCCGACTACTGAGTCGTCACCGCCCCATGAAAAAGCCCGGCACATGCCGGGCTTTTTCATGGGTGCCTTTCCAGACACATGTAGGGCGGGTGAAATCCGCCGATGACCATGCACAGGGGCAAGTCGGGTTGCACCCGACCTACGGCTTAGCCCGTAGCATGCACCCTCAGTCCCGATAATCCGGCGCCATCCGCTCCAGCAGCCTCAACAGCGCCTGCCAGGCCAGGTCCATCGCATCCGGGTCGGTCAGCTCGCCCTCCCCGGCCGGTTGCGCGGGCTCGTTGAACTGGCGCTGGGTGTGCTCGCAGACTTCATGGGGCGGCAGCAGCAATTCGCCGCCGGCCTGGGCCGCCACCTGGATGTCACAGGCCTTCTCCAGGTAGTACATGCGCAGGAAGGCCTGTGCGGGCGTCTCGCCAACGGTGAGCAGGCCGTGGTTGCGCAGGATCATCACCGGCTTGTCGCCCAGGTCCGCCACCAGGCGCTTCTGCTCATCGAGGTTGAGCGCCACGCCTTCGTAGTCGTGGTAGGCGACGCGGCCGTAGAACTCCATGGAAATCTGGTTCACCGGCAACAGCCCCGCCGGCTGCGCGGCCACGGCACAGCCCGCGCGGGTGTGGGTGTGCAACACGCATTGGGCATCTTCGCGGGCGGCATGGATGGCGCTGTGGATGACGAAGCCCGCCGGATTGACCTTGTAGCGGGTGGGCTCCACCGCCTTGCCCTGCAGGTCGATCTTCACCAGGTCGCTGGCGCGGATCTCATCGAACATCAGCCCGTAGGGGTTGATCAGGAAGTGATGCTCCGGCCCGGGTACCCGCACCGAGATGTGGGTGAAGATCAGGTCGGTCATGCGGAAGTGGGCGATCAGCCGGTAGCAGGCGGCCAGTTGCTGGCGCAGGGCGCGCTCCTCGGGGGAGCAGGACGATGGGGGCAGCGGGGCGTGCAGCGGCGTCATGGAAGGCTCCAGGGTCGATCGAAAAGGAAGCGGCCCACCGCCGAGGTGGGCCGGGCAAGGGGCACCCTATCAGCGTACCGCCCAGGCGTTGAAGCACTCCTCCAACTCCTCGCCATGATCGACCCAGAACTCCACATCCATCGGCAGGCTCGCCGCCAGCGCATCGGGCGTCACCGGGATCCAGCGGGCCTGTTCAGCGTCCAGCGCGGCGGCAGCATCGCGGTTGGTCGGCCCGTAGGGGATACGGCGGATGTACTCCAGCTGCGGCGCCTTGCGGTTGGCGAAGGCGATCAGTCGCTCGGCCTGCTGCGCATGCCGGGAGCCCTTGATGATCGCCCAGTAATCCATGCCGTATAGGCTGCCCGGCAGCACCAGGTCGAGGTTGCGTCCGGCCTGGTGCGCCGCCGCCACGCGCCCGGTATAGGACGAGGTCATCACCACGTCACCGGCGGCGAGCCACTGGGTCGGCTGGGCGCCCGCCTCCCACCACTGGATCTGCGGCTTGATCTGGTCGAGCTTGGCGAAAGCGCGGTCCACGCCGCCCGGGCTGGCGAGCACCTTGTACACGTCGGTCACCGGCACGCCATCGGCCAGCAGGGCGAACTCGAGGTTGTACACCGCACGCTTGCGCAACCCGCGCTTGCCGGGGAATTTCTCCAAGTCCCAGAAATCGGCCCAGGACGTGGGCGCTGCCTTCAGCCGGTCGGCGTCATAGGCGAGCGCAACACCCCACACCAGCGCGGCCGAGCCGCACTCCTGGGCGGCATCCTCGATCAGCCGCTCACTGCCGCCCATGCGTTGCCAGTCCAGCCGCTCGAACATCCCGCTTTCACAGCCCCGAACCAGGTCCGGCCCTTCGATCTGCACCAGGTCCCAATCGACGTGGCCGGTATCGGCCATCACCCGGATGCGCGCCATTTCGCCGTTGTATTCGCTCTGGATCAGCGGCTTGCCGTCCTCGGCCACAAAGGGTTTGAAGAAGGCCTCGTCCTGGGCCTTCTGGCCGTCACCGCCGTAGCCGACCACCACCATGTCGGGTGCGCCCTGGGCCGCCACGGCGGGCATCAGCGCGGCCAGCAGAGTGATGAGAGGCAGGTTCGAGAAGCCGCGCGAAGGGCGCGAAGAGTCGTGTCGCATGAGGTTCTCCCATTGTTCTTGTTGTGCAGGGATGGCCCGTCAGGGGGCACGCATCACGCTAGTTGTCACTCAGTTAAAAAACAAGTTGATTTTTTACCATGGGTAAATCAGTAATGGATTAATAAGAATTCCAGCAGCCCCGACGAGGATTGCCATGCACGCCTTCCCGCACCTGTTCGAACCCCTGCACATCCGTGGCAAGCGCCTGAAGAACCGCATCATGTCCAGCGGCCACGACACCAGCCTGCCCACCGACAACCGGGTCAACGACGCGCTGATCGCCTACCAGCGCACCCGCGCCGAAGGCGGCGTCGGGCTGATCGTGCTGCAGGTGGCCGGTGTGCACGACAGCGCCCGCTACACCTCGCACGTGCTTATGGCCACCGACGACACCTGTATCGAGGGCTACCGCGAACTGGCCGAGGCCTGCCAGGCCCACGGCACCCTGGTGCTGTCGCAACTGTTCCACCCCGGGCGGGAAATCATGGAGACCGCCAGTGGCCTGCTGGCGGTGGCCTATGCGCCCTCGGTCAGCCCCAACGAGCGCTTCCGGGTAATGCCCCGGGCGCTCGACCAGCGGATGATCGACGAGATAGTCGCCGGCTACGGCGCCGCCACCCGCCGTCTGCGCCAGGCCGGCCTCGATGGCGTGGAAGTGGTGGCCAGCCACGGCTACCTGCCCGCCCAGTTCCTCAACCCCCGGGTCAACCACCGCGAGGACGGCTACAACGGCGATCTGGACGCGCGCCTGCGCTTTCTCCGCGAGGTGCTGTCGGCGGTTCGCCAGGCCGGCGGCGAGGACTTCATCGTCGGCCTGCGCATCTCCGCCGACGAGCGCGATCCGCAGGGGCTCAGCGAGGATGAATCGCTGCAGGCCGTGCTCGCCCTGGAAAGCGAACTGGACTACGTGCACCTGGTAGCCGGCACCTCCGCCTCCCTCGGCGGCGCCGTGCACATCGCGCCGCCCATGGCCATCGCGGCGGCCTACCTCGCGCCGACCGCGGCCGGGTTCAAGGCACGACTGCATATCCCCCTGTTCGTCACCGGGCGCATCAACCAGCCCCAGGAAGCGGAGCAGATCATCGCCAACGGCCAGGCCGATGTCTGCGGCATGACCCGCGCCCTGATCTGCGACCCGCTGATGCCGGAGAAAACCGTCGGCGGCCGCGTCGAGGACGTGCGCGCCTGCATCGCCTGCAACCAGGCCTGCATCGGCCACTTCCACAAGGGCTACCCGATCTCCTGCATCCAGCACCCGGAAACCGGCCGCGAGCTGCGCTATGGCCAGCCGGCCAGGGCCACGCGGGCGCAGCGCATCATGGTGGTCGGCGGCGGCCCGGCCGGCATGAAGGCCGCCGCCGTGGCCGCGCAGCGTGGCCATGAGGTGACGCTGTTCGAAGCGGCTGCGCAGCTCGGCGGCCAGGTGCTGCTGGCGCAACTGCTGCCCCGGCGCAGTGAGTTCGGCGGTGCCGCCACCAACCTGCAGCGGGAAATGGAACTGGCCGGCGTGAAGGTCGTGCGCAACACCCGCGTCGACCGTGCCCTGGTGGAGCGCGAGCGCCCGGACCAGTTGATCATCGCCACGGGCGCCACGCCTTACTGGCCGGATTTCGAGCGCGGTGGGGCACTGCAGGTGGTGGATGCCTGGCAGGTGCTCAGGGGCGAGGTGCAGCTCGGCCCTTCGGTGGTGGTCGCCGACTGGCGCTGCGACTGGATCGGCCCCGGCATCGCCGAGCACCTGGCGCGCAACGGCCACCAGGTGCGCCTGGCGGTGAATGGCACCCACTGCGGCGAAAGCCTACCCCTCTATGTGCGCGACCAGATGGTGGGCGAGCTGCACCGCCTCGGCATCCCCATCACGCCTTACGCACGGCTCTATGGCTGCGATGACGACACCGTCTACATGATGCACACCGCCAGCGGCGAGCCCATGCTGTTCGAGGCCGTGGATACCCTGGTGCTGTGCCAGGGCCACCAGCCGCTGGATGAGCTGGGGGCGACCCTGGAAGGCCTGGTGCCCTTCCAGCGCATCGGCGATTGCCTGGCCGCACGCACGGCGGAGGAAGCCATATTCGAGGGGTTGCAGGCGGCCTGGGAAATCTAGGGCGCGACGGGCCCGCGCCTGCTTTACAATGCCGCGTTCGCGCGGGGCCAGCCCTCCGCCCAGCCCCAAGGACCGGAGGGATCATGAGCCCCAGCCTGCCGCCGCCCGGCACCGCCAATGCGCCCGAGAGCCAGTTCCTCGGTACGCGCATCCGCGCCCTGCGCAAGCGCCGCGACATGACCCTCGCCGAGCTGGCCGAACAGAGCTCGCTGACCGCCGGCTACATCAGCCAGCTGGAACGCAACCTGGCCTATCCCTCGATCCCCGCGCTGTTCAATATCGCCCGCAGCCTGGGCGTGACCATCCAATGGTTTTTTGCCAGCGAAGCCCCCACCGCCGAGGCGGACAAAGGCTATGTGGTGCGCAAGAACAGCCGCATGAGCTTGCACTACGACGACGGCATCACCGACGAGCTGCTCAGCCCGCAACCAAGCCGCTCGCTGGAAATCCTCCACTCGCGATTCCCCCGGGCACCTACAGCGAAGAGAGCTACAGCCACGAGGGCGAAGAAGCGGGCTATGTGCTCAGCGGTGAATTCGAGCTCTGGGTCGGCGAACGCCACTTCCTGCTGGGTGAAGGCGACAGCTTCGCCTTCTCCAGCCAGGAGCCCCACCGCTACGGCAACCCCGGCGACAAGGACACGCTGATCCTCTGGATCATCACCCCGCCGACCTTCTGAGGCGGGCCTGGCCCGGGCTCACCCCAACTGGCGGGCGATGCCGCCCAGCAACCGCTCCAGCGCCCCCTGGTTGGCCCTGAGCACCGCCAGCCCGGCATCGTGCATGCGGGTCGCGGCGGCGCTGTCGCGCCAGAGGCTGGCGACGGCGCTCTGCAACGCTTCGGTGTCGGCCACTTCGATCAGGGCGCCGTTGTCACGCAGCTGCGCGGCGATATCGAGGAAGTTGAACAGGTGCGGGCCGCTGAGCACGGGCTTGCCCAGCGCGGCCGGCTCCAGCAGGTTGTGCCCGCCATTGGGCACCAGGCTGCCACCGACGAAGGCGATGTCGGCCAGGGCGAAGAGGAACAGCAGCTCGCCCATGGTGTCGCCCACCAGCACCGACGTCGCGGCGGTGACCGGCTCGCCGGTGGAGCGACGCACCGCAGCGAAACCTTCGCGGCAGCACAGTTCGAATACCGGGTTGAAGCGCTCCGGGTGACGGGGCACCAGAAGCAGCAGCGCATCGGGGCGCTCGGCCAGCAGTTGGCGATGGGCGGCGAGGATGATCTCGTCCTCCCCCGCATGGGTGCTGGCGGCGATCCAGACCGGGCGTTGCTCGGCGGCCCATTGCTGGCGCAGGTCGGCGGCGCGGATGGGCAGCTCGGGGTCAATGCGCAGGTCGAACTTGATCGAGCCGGTCACCGTCACCGCTTCGGGGCGGGCTCCAAGGGTGCGGAAACGCTCGGCCTCGGCTTCGGTCTGCACCGCGAGCCAGCTCAGCTCGGCGAGCATGGGCGCCGTCAGCTTGTGGAAGCGCGCGTAGCCACGGGCGGAACGCTCGGACAGCCGCGCATTGGCCAGCACCACCGGCACGCCGCGCTTGTGGCACTGGTGGATATGGTTGGGCCACAGCTCGGTTTCCATGATCACCGCCAGCTTCGGCTTGAGCAGGCGCTGGAAGCGCGCCGCCGCCCAGGGCAGGTCATAGGGCAGGTAGCAGTGCTGCACCTGGTCGCCGAACATCGCGCGGATGCGCTCCGAGCCGGTGGGGGTCATGCAGGTGACGGTGATCGGCAGTTGCGGGTCGCGTTCGCGCAGGGCGCGGATCATTGGCGCCGCGGCGATGCTCTCGCCCACGGATACCGCGTGGACCCAGATGCCGCCCGGTTGCAGGGGCGGCAGGCCGAAGGCGAAGCGCTCGGCGATGCGCCGGGCATAGGCCGGCGCGCGCCAGGCCCGCCAGGCCAGGCGCAGGGCGATGAGGGGCAGGCCGAGGTGGAACAGCAGGGTATAGAGGGTGCGATTCATGGGCGCGGAGCTTATCAGAGCACGGGCCCGGGATCAGCCGACGGCCTTGAGGTGCTCGGCGAAGCAGTCGGCCAGCCACAGCGCCGCCGGACCCAGCGCCTCGTCGCGGCGGCACACCAACTCCACCACCAGCGGCGGCGGCGTCCAGTCGCTGCTCAGCTCCACCAGCTGGTTCTGGTAGGTCGGGTACTGCACCACGTGGCGTGGCAGCCAGGCCCAACCGAGGTTGCGCATCAGCAGCTCGGCCATGGTGTAGAAGCTGTCAGTACGCCAGATCGACGGGCTGAGCTGCTCGCCGCCGGGGTAGCGGCTGTCCTGGGGCGCCATCAGCAACTGGCGATGCCGGGCCAGCTCGCGGCGGTCGACATGGCCGACGCCCGCCAGGGGATGGCCGACGCCACAGACGGTGACCATCTCGATGGTGCCCAGGCGCTGGCGCTCCAGTGCCTCGGGCATCTGCTCATGGTGAAACAGCAGGCCCAGGTCGGCGCGGCGCTCCAGCAGCTTGCGCGCCACATCGCCCTGGGCACCGCTGGCCAGTTGCACCTCCAGCAGAGGGAAGGCCTGGGCCAGGGCCTCCAGGCTGTCGAGCACCGGCTGGTAGGGCATGGCTTCGTCCTGGGCCAGGCGCAGGCGCACCTCCTCACCGCGCACCAGCCCCAGCGCGCGCCCCTCCAGGCGCTCGCACTGGCGCAACACTTCCCGCGCCTCCTCCAGCAAGGTGCTGCCCGCGGCCGTCAGGCGTGGCTGGCGCCCGCTGCTGCGCTCGAACAGGGTGACGCCGAGATCGGCCTCCAGTAGGGCGATGGCGCTGCTCACCGCCGACTGCACGCGGTTGAGCCGGCGCGCCGCCGATGAGAACGAGTGGCCCTCGGCGACGCTGACGAACAGGCGGATCTGCTCCAGGTTCCACTGCATGACCTATCTCCTATTCAGATAGGTAATCACTTTATCCCATCATCCAGATGACTAGAATCGGCAGCCTGATTTCAAAGGAGGCCATCATGACCGGCTATCTGTACCTCGCCATCGCCATCACCGCCGAAGTGATCGCCACCACCTCGATGAAGGCCCTCGACGGCTTCAGCAAACCCGTTCCGCTGCTGCTGGTGGTGATCGGCTACAGCATCTCCTTCTGGATGCTCAGCCTGGTGGTGAAAAGCATTCCCGTGGGCATCGCCTATGCGATCTGGGCGGGCCTGGGCATCGTTCTGGTGAGCATCGCCGCGGTCTTCCTCTACCAGCAGAAGCTGGACCTCCCGGCCATGCTCGGCATGGGCCTGATCGTTTCCGGCGTGGTGGTGATCCAGCTGTTCTCCAACAGCACCGGCCACTGATCCACGTCGGCCCCGCCTCACGGCGCGCGTTATACTGCGCGCCGGTTTTCTTCGAGGCAGCTTCCATGTCCCAGGTTCTCAGCACCGACGTCCTCATCGTCGGCGGCGGCGTCGCCGGTCTCTGGCTCGCCGCACGCCTGCGCGGCCAGGGCTACTCCACCCTGCTGGTGGAGAACGCCAGCCTCGGCGGCGGCCAGAGCGTAAAGTCCCAGGGCATCATCCACGGCGGCGCCAAGTACGCCCTGCACGGCGCGCTGACCGGCGCCTCGGAAGCCATCGCCGACATGCCCCGCCGCTGGCGCGAGGCCCTGGCCGGTGACGGCGAGCTGGACCTGCGCCCGGTGCGCCTGCTGTCCGATGCCCATTACCTGTGGTCGCCCGGCTCGCTGGCCGGCAACATCACCAGCTTCTTCGCCAGCAAGGCGGTGCGCGGCCGCGTCGACCAGGTCAAGGGCGAGGCCCTGCCGCCGGCGCTGCAACACCCGAAATTCAAGGGCAAGGTCTATCGCCTCGCCGAACTGGTGCTCGACGTGCCGAGCCTGATCCAGCGCCTGGCGGACCTGGCCGGCGACGGCCTGCTGGCCGGGCACGCCATCGAGCCGCTGCGCGAGGGTGACGAGTTGGTCGGCCTGGTGGTCGATGGCCGCGCCATCCGCGCCCAGCGCATCGTCCTCAGTGCCGGCGCCGGTAACGAGGCGCTGCTGCAGGCCCTGGGCATCCAGCAGCCCGGCATGCAGCGCCGCCCGCTGCACATGGTGATGGTCAAGGCGCCCAGCCTGAAGCCGCTCTACGCCCACTGCCTCGGTGGCGGCCCCAAACCGCGCGTCACCGTCACCACCCACCCTGCCGCCGATGGCCAGTGGGTCTGGTACCTGGGCGGCGACATCGCCGAAGCCGATGGCGTCGCACGCAACGAAGCCGAGCAGATCGCCGCCGCCGAGAAGGAACTGCACGACCTGCTGCCCTGGATCGACCTCTCCGCCGCCCAGTGGGCGACCCTGCGGGTGGACCGCGCCGAACCGAGCCAATCCGGCCTGGTGCGCCCGGACAATGCCTTCCTCGCCGACCAGGGCCGCCTGCTGGTGGGCTGGCCGACCAAGCTGGCGCTGGCCCCGGACTTCGCCGACCGGGTGATCGCCGCCCTGGAGCGCGACGGGGTGCAACCGACCCAGCAGCCGCCCCTGCCCGAACTGCCGCGCCCGAGCCTGGCGCAACCGGTATGGGAGGAACTGCTGTGAGCCAGAGCAGCCTGCATCACCTGCACCGCCCCCTGGGCGACACCGGCCTGGTGGTTTCGCCGCTGGGCCTGGGCACCGTCAAGCTGGGCCGCGACCAGGGCGTCAAATACCCGTCCGGCTTCACCATCCCCGATGACGACGAAGCCGGCCGCCTGATCGGCCTGGCCCGCGAGCTGGGCATCAACCTGATCGACACCGCGCCGGCCTATGGCCGCAGCGAGGAACGCCTCGGCCCGCTGCTGCGCGGCCAGCGCCAGGACTGGGTGATCGTCAGCAAAAGCGGCGAGGAGTTCGAGGCGGGCCAGTCCAGCCACGACTTCAGTCCGGCGCACACGCGCCGCTCGGTGGAGCGCAGCCTCAAGCGCCTGGAGACCGATTACATCGACCTGCTGCTGCTGCATTCCGACGGCAACGACCTGCGCATCCTGCAGGACAGCGGCGCCTACGAGACCCTCGCCGAGCTCAAGCGCGAGGGCAAGATCCGCGCCTTCGGCCTCTCCGGCAAGACCGTGGAAGGCGGCCTGCTGGCGCTGGAGCGCGGCGACTGCGCCATGGTCACCTACAACCTCGCCGAACAGGGCGAGAAGCCGGTGCTGGACTATGCTGCCAGTCACGCCAAGGGCATCCTGATCAAGAAGGGCCTGGCCAGCGGCCATGCCTGCGTGGGAGCCGGCGTCGACCCGGTGAAGGCGAGCTTCGAGCTGATCTTCGGCCACCCAGGCGTCGGCAGCGCCATCATCGGAACCATCAATCCGCTGCACCTGTCCCACAATGTCACGACGGCCGCCGAGGTGCTGAAAGGCCGTCCCTAGAGCGCCGCAACTGCGGCCGACCCCGACGCAAGAAGGAGCCGACATGCCGCGAATACTCGCCCGTAAAGACCCGGGGGCGTTCAAGACCCTGCCCCTCCATGTCGAGGCCACGGCCGATGGCCTGGCCTACCAGGCCCTGGGGCTGCCGCTGAACTTCACCCAGATGCTCGAACGCCGCCGGCGCCCGGTGGAGATCGCCGACAGCCAGCGTTTCGCTGTCGAGCTGGCCAACCTGGGCGTCTCCGTGCGCCTGACCCTGGAGCTGCAGGGCCGAGAATACTGGGTGCTGGTGCGCCAGCGCCGGCTGGACCGCGGCGACACCGTGCTCAAGCTGATCTCCGGCTACGTGCCGGCCCATGAGCTCAACCTGCCGCTGCTCACTGCCATCCAAGAAGTGGCCGAGGAATGCCTGATCGAGACGCCCGAAGGCTGGCTCGGCGGGCGCTTCGCCGATACCTGGCTGCCCACACCCTACCAGCGCCAGCTGCATTATCGCGAGGCCAGCCACTTCCGCCTGAGCCCGTTGTCCGGTGCCGCACGCCCGGTGCAAAGCGGCAGCCTGACCCTGCTGGAACGCCCCCGCGCTTACGTGCACCTGCCCACCGCCTCGCTGCAGCTGGTCTACGACATGAGCCTGGAGCTGCCCCGCGACGCCCGCCAGCTGAGCTTCTTCCACGTCGATGAAAGCCTGCACGACGGCGAGCTGGTGGCCGCGCTGGAGCGGCGCCGCCCGGACATCTACCTGCTGGCCCGTGACCACGGCAAACCCACCGGCGAACTGCTGACCCTGCGCAATGGCGAACTCAAGCCCGCCAGCACCCGGGGCATCTGGCTGTCGGAAAGCTTCGCCGAGCAGGACGGCTGGCTGGTGCGCGACGAACGCATCCGCTGGAAGGACTGGCTGGCCCGCGTCGGCACCGCCGAGCAGGCCAAGCGCCTGGCCTGCTGAGCCCCTGATAAACCCGTCGCCACAAAAAAAGAACCCCGCCGAGGCGGGGTCAATCGGGCACTACAACAGAATCACTTGAGTTCGCTTGAGCTCTTGCCCAGCAGGCGACGGGCGATGATCAGCAGCTGGATCTGCTGGGTTCCCTCGAAGATGTCGAGGATCTTCGAATCCCGCGCCCACTTCTCCAGCAGTTCGTCCTCGCCGTAGCCGAGGGCCCCGACCAGCTCCACGCACTTGAGCGTCACCTCGTTGGCCACGCGCCCGGCCTTGGCCTTGGCGATGGAGGCCTCCTTGGAGTTGGGCAGCTTGTTGTCCGCCATCCACGCGGCCTTGAGGGTCAGCAGGCGCGCGGCCTCCCATTCGGCTTCCAGGCGGTAGAGGGTCGCCTCCACATGGCTGACGCTGAGCAGCGGCTTGCGGTAGTCGAAGGTGCAGCCGGCCTTCTTCAGCAGCTCACGGGTGCGGTCCAGGGAGGCCTTGGCCACGCCTATGGCCATGCCGGCCACCAGCGGGCGGGTGTTGTCGAAGGTCTCCATCACCCCGGCGAAACCTTTCTGCACATCGATCTCGGCATTGCCCAGCAGGTTGGCCGCCGGCACCCGGCAGTCGCTGAAGCTGATGGACGCGGTGTCCGAGGCCTTGATGCCGAGCTTCTTCTCCAGGCGGGTGACGCTCATGCCGGGCGTGCCCTTCTCCACCACGAAGGACTTGATCGCTGCGCGGCCCAGGCTCTTGTCCAGGGTCGCCCAGACCACCACCGCGTCGGCGCGCTCGCCGGAGGTGACAAAGATCTTCTCGCCATTGAGCACGTAGTGGTCGCCATCCTTCACCGCCGTGGTGCGGATGGCTGCGGAGTCGGAGCCACAACCCGGCTCGGTGATGGCCATGGCCGCCCAGGTGCTGCCGAAGCGCTTGAGCTGTTCCTCGTTGGCCACCGCCGCGATGGCGGCGTTGCCCAGCCCCTGGCGCGGCATGCCCAGCAGCAGGCCGACATCGCCCCAGCAGAGTTCGATGACCCCGAGCAGCGCCGAGAGGTTGCCGCCGTTGCGCACACCCTCCTCCACCTGGCCGCTGCCGCGCTTGCTGGCGGAGGTGGCACCAACGGCGTCGGGGGAGCCGGCGTTCATGCCGTCCAGCAGCGCAGCCAGCAGGTCCAGCTCCTTGGGATAGGCATGCTCGGCCTTGTCGTACTTGCGCGAGATGGGGCGGAAGTAGTTGGCCGCCACCTGGTGCGCCTGGTTGGCCAGGCCACGGAATTTCTTGGGGGTTTCAAGGTTCATCGTCATCCCCTTAAAGGTGCAAGCCGCCGGCCATGATGGCCACGGCGCGGAGGTCGCGGTACCAGCGCTCGGCCGGGTGCTCCTTGGTGAAACCGTGGCCACCGAGCAGTTGCACCGCGTCGGTACCGATCTTCATCGCCTTCTCGGCGCACAGCAGCCGCGCCAGGTAGGCCTCGCGCTGGAACGGCTCGCCGCGCTCGGCCCGGGCACAAGCACGCCAGACCATCATGCGCATGGCGTCGAGCTCGATGGCGATGTCCGAGACCATGAAGGCGACGCCCTGGCGGTGGCTGATGGGCTCGCCGAAGGCGACACGCTCGTTGCAGTAGGTGACCACGTAATCCAGCGCCGCCTGCCCGGTGCCCAGGGCCAGTGCACACCAGCCCAGGGTGGTGAGATCGAGGAAGCGCTGGTAGTCGAAATCGGCCGCGGCCAGGCGGTTCTCCAGCGGCACCTTGACGCCCTTGAGCTGCACCCGTGCGGTGGAGCAGGCCTTCAGCCCCATGCCGGGCTCGGCCTGGCGTTCCAGCCCCTTGGCACCGCCCTCCACGAGGAACAGCGCCGGGCCGTCTTCGGCCTCGGCCGCGACGATCAGCTGGCTGGCGTTGAGCCCTTCGAGCACCAGGCTCTTCTCACCGGACAGCTGGTAGTGCTTGCCCTTGCGCCGCGCCTTGGTGGCCAGGCGATGGGGATCGGCCAGCAACCCCGGCTCGCTGACGGCGATGGCCATCAGCGGCGGGCGCTCTTCGCCCACGAAGGCCGGCAGCCAGCGGGCCTGCTGTTCGGGCGAGGCGGAACGACGGATGCAGTTGGCGGCGGAAAGCGGCACCAGCAGGGAAGCGGCCAGGGACAGGTCGCCCTGCCCCAGGGCCTCGGCGATCAGCGCGTTGCTGATGACGGTACGTTCGCCAGCCATGCCGCCGTGCCCCTCACCCACGCCGTAGTGGGCAAGACCCAGCTCCAGCGCCTGGTTGAGCAGCTCGGCGGGGATGGCGCCACGGGCGTCGGCGTCATGGGCCGCCGGGCGCAGCACCTCCAGGGCGAAACCCTGGAGCATCTCGCGGATCATCTGCTGCTCGTCGGACAGGGACAGGTCGAACAGCGCATCCGGGTCGGCCGCACGCGGCTTCTTGGCGGCCTTGCCGGAACGCTCGGCGACCATCTGGAAGCCGGCACGGCTGCCGGTGTAGAGGAGTTTTTCGAAGGGTTTGCGCAGCTTGAACCGGTCCGGCCAGTCGGCCTGGGCAACGCGGTTCAGCACGGACAGGGCGCGTCCCTGTGCATCGGTACTCATGGGCATCTCGCTCCACGCGGGGTGAGGATGCCTCGATGATGCGCGCCGCGAATGGGCGCGCCTATGACCGTCGGGACGCGGGCGAGTGGCACGACGGCCACCCACCCGGCGGGAGGATCAGCGGCTGCGGATCTTCTCGACGATGGCGGTGGTGGAGCTGTTCTCCACCAGGCCGAGCACGCGCACTTCGCCGCCGTAGGCCTTGACGATATCGGCGCCCACCACCTGCTCGATGCCGTAGTCGCCGCCCTTGACCAGGATGTCCGGCTTGACCTGGCCCAGCAGGCGCTCGGGGGTGTCTTCGCTGAAGCTCACCACCCAGTCGACGGCGCCGAGGCCGGCGAGCACGGCCATGCGTCGGTCCACCGAGTTGATCGGCCGGCCGGGGCCCTTGAGGCGGCTGACCGAGGCGTCGTCGTTGACCGCCAGCACCAGGCGATCACCCTGGGCGCGGGCCTGCTCGAGGTAGGTCACGTGGCCGGCATGGAGGATGTCGAAGCAGCCGTTGGTGAAGACGATCTTCTCGCCGTGGGCGCGGGCGTCCTCGATGGCCAGCAGCAGCTGGTCGAGGCTGAGCACACCGCGCTCGGAACCTTGCTCACGCTGCACGGCACGGCGCAGCTCGGGTGCGCTGATGGCGGCGGTACCCAGCTTGCCGACCACGATGCCGGCGGCCAGGTTGGCGAGGGCGACGGCCTGGGGCAGGTCCTCGCCGGCAGCCAGGCTGGCGGCCAGGGTGGAGATCACGGTGTCGCCAGCGCCGGTGACGTCGAACACCTCACGGGCGCGGGCCGGCAGGTGCAGGGCGGGCTGGTCCGGGCGCAGCAGGGTCATGCCGTGTTCGCCACGGGTCACCAGCAGCGCGCCGAGGTCCAGCTCACGCATCAGCTGCGCGCCCTTGGCGACGAGGTCGGCCTCGTCGGTGCAACGCCCGACTATGGTTTCGAACTCGTTGAGATTGGGGGTGATCAGGCTGGCACCGCGGTAGATGCCGAAATCCTTGCCCTTGGGGTCGGCCAGCACCGGGATGCCCTTGCGACGGGCGGCCTGGATCAACGCCTGATGGTTCTTCAGCGCGCCCTTGCCGTAGTCGGATAGCACCAGCACCTTGACCCCGGAGAGCAGGCGCTCGACCTCGGCGGCCAGCGCTTCGGCATCGGTCTCGAAGGGCTCTTCGAAGTCCATCCGCAGCAGTTGCTGGTGGCGACTCATGACCCGCAGCTTGACGATGGTCGGCTGCGAGGGGATGCGCTGGAAGCGCGCGTCGACGCCAGCCGCGCCGAGGCTGGCGAGCAGGCTGGCGGCGGCCTCGTCCTCACCGGTCACGCCCACCAGGGCAGCCGGCGCGCCGAGGGCGGCGATGTTCAGCGCCACGTTGGCGGCACCACCCGGGCGATCCTCGATCTGGTCGACACGTACCACGGGCACCGGCGCTTCAGGGGAAATACGCGAGGTGCCGCCATGCCAATAACGGTCGAGCATGACATCGCCCACCACCAGAACGGGGGCCAGATCGAAACGGGGCATGGTGAGCTTCATGAAGACTCCAGGAGCATGGAAAAACGGCGCGGATCATAACATAGCAGCTGACCCGCCCCGTCGCCGGAGGCCGTCAATCGGAAAGGCGTCTCACCCAGAAAAGCTCGTGGCGGCGCACCGCCTTGCGGAAGAAGTCGTCCTCGCCACTCTCCGGCCAGCGCCGTGCGGCGAGCAGCCACTGGATGGTCCGACGCAAGCGCTTCTTGAACGACAGCGGCACCTGCAGGTCATGCTGCATGGCCAGCGCCTGGGCCTTGTCCAGGCGTGCCTGTTCACAGAGCACGGGGCTCCACAGGGCATCCGCCGGCAGCGGATCGATGCAGGGTGGCAGGGCGATGCCGCCACCCGCAGGGCCCATGGGCCAGCGGTCGTTGTCCACCAGGTGGTTGGCGTAGAGTAGTTGCACGGAGGGGGTCCAGCCACTCTGCTCGATGGCCTGGTCCAGGGCGCGACTGGCCTGGATATGGTCGGGGTGCGGATCGAGCTGCGGATGGGGGACCACCACCACGTCGGGCTGCAGGCGCGCCAGCAGGGCCGCCAGGTCGCCCACCAGGTTGCGCCAGCTCGATGCGCCGTCGAGGTCGCCGGGCAGGGCCAGGGCATTGAAGCGGCGCACGCTGCGGATATCCGTCTCACCCGACTCCAGCGAGGCGAAGGCACGCTCCGGCTCAGCCTCCATGGCCTCCAGGCGCAGGCAGTAGTAGCCGAGCTGCAGGCAGCGGGTGGCCGGCACACCGCCCCAAAGCGGCACCGCCAGGCTGCTCCAGCTGCGCAGGCGCCCCTTCAGGCGCGCTGCGGCGGCGCTATCCAAACCCAGGCGGCGATACACCTGGGCCTCGATCTCGCCCTGGGTCAGGGTGACGATATGCACATCGCTGCAGCGGCTATAGAGGCCAAAGGCCGCCAGTTCGGCATCGTCCGCATGGGGCGCGATGACCAGCACCTTCTGCTTGGCGTAGTCGGGGTTGCTGAAGGCATAGAGCGAAGCACCGGGAGCCAGGCGGCAGAAGCGCCCGCGCAGACGCAAAGTCCCAGCGGCGAGCGCGGCCTGGGCACCGGAAAGGTTGATGTAGCGGCGCCCATTCACCCCGCGCTCGAAATCCTGGCGATCGGTGCACTCACCGCAGTCGATCAGTACGTGGGGATCCACCCAGCGGCCAAGCCAGCCGCAGCGGATATCGACCTCCAGCATCAAGGTATCGACGCCCACCGGCAGACTTCCGGTTACCGCCTCGATGCGCCCTTCCACCAGGCGCACCGGCAGCGGTTCAACTCCAGTCGGAAAGCGATACTGGTAGTCGTCGCGCGGGGAGTAGAACAGGTGGTCGGCGAACCAGGCCTCGTGGGCTATCCAGCCGAGCACCAGAAGCACCGGGGTAGTGCTCCAGGAACCGAACCAGTCCAGCGCCACCAACACCAGCAGGGCGCCGAACATGAACAAACGCTTATGGCGCCGATGACGGCGCAGGAGCAGCTGCTTGCGTGTTTCCATTCACTCACACCCGAAAGACGGGAACCTTGTTGCACCAACGATCCTTGTATTCCACATCCGCGCGCCCGAACGAATAACGCAGGGCCTTGCCTCTGGCCCGGGCATCCTCCCAGGCGGCCTGCGTATTGACGAAGCTGAGAACGCTGCCGGGGCTGAAGTCCCGGCTTTGTGGATCGACGCCGCCGTTGATGTATTCGGCGCTGATCCATTCTGGAGATTCCACCCTGTACACCACCTGAACGGCGATGGGCGCACCCTCCAGCATTAACAGGCTGCCGCTGAGGAACTCCCGAAGCAGCCCAAACACCTCTTCCAGACTCCCCTTGCCAGGCACATCGAACCCCCAGCGGCGCTCGAACAGGTCGGTATAGATGGCGGCCAGCTCGGCAGCGCTGAGTTCAGCGACCGGGCGCAAGGTGCCGCCCGCCTCTTCCAGCAACCGCAACTCACGGCGCTGGTTGTAGCGGAATTTCTTGGAAAACTCCTCGGGGGCACGGCACAGCGCCAGCGACTCTTTCTGCAGGCGCAAGCCTAGCAAGCTGTTGTGGTTGGGCTCACCCAGGTAGCTGCTGCGATGACGTAGGACGGCGCCGCTATCAGGACGTGCCGGCAGGATGACCTCGGCGTTACCGAGGTCGAACAGGTGGCGTTTGCCGGCACGCTTGAGCACGTCCCGCGACAGCGCGAGATAACGGCCCCAGGTGGGGATGGCCGCCACCGGCTCGTCACCCTCGAACCAGCCGAGGTAACGCACCGGAATGCCGGCCATCGCGGAGAGGCGCTCCACCACATCCGGGTGGGTCATCAGGCTGCCGCCGAAACGCCCCCAGACGGCGGCGTAGTCCGCGGCACTAAGAGAATGCCAGTCGCGTTCACGGCAGGCGCGTATCAGGTTCAGCACAGCCCGGTCCCTGGCAATGGAAACTTCATCTCAGACACATCGACGGCTCAACCGCGCTCCGCCGCCTGGACCTTGTCCTCGGCGAACTGGTTGGCATGCAGGCGCGCGTAGTAGCCATCCAGCGCGATCAGCTCGGCGTGGTTGCCACGCTCGACGATGCGACCCTGGTCCATGACCAGAATCAGGTCGGCCTTCTCGATGGTGGAGAGGCGGTGGGCGATGACCAGGGTGGTACGGCCATCCATCACGCGGTCCAGCGCCTTCTGGATGTGGCGCTCGGATTCGTTGTCCAGTGCAGAGGTGGCTTCGTCCAGCACCAGCAGCGGCGCGTTCTTCAGCAATGCACGGGCGATCGCCAGGCGCTGGCGCTGGCCGCCGGACAACAGCACGCCGTTCTCGCCGACGTCGGTGTCCAGGCCATGAGGCAGCTTCTCGATGAACTCGCTGGCATAGGCCGCCTCGGCTGCCTGCTCGATATCCGCACGCGGCGCACCGGCGAGGTCGCCATAGGCGATGTTGTTGGCCACCGAGTCATTGAACAGGTTGACCTGCTGGGTGACCAGGGCGATATGCCGGCGCAGGTTGCGCAGGCGGTAGTCCTGGACCTCGACACCGTCGAGGAGGATCTGACCTTCGCTGTGCTGGTAGAAACGCGGGATCAGGTTGGCCAGCGTGGACTTACCGCTGCCCGAACGCCCCACCAGGGCGATCATCTGCCCCGGCTCGGCGGTGAAGCTGATGCTATCCAGAACGGCCTTCTCGGTACCGGGGTAGCGGAAGCTCAGGTCACGCACCTCCAGCCGGCCGACGACCCGCTCGCGCTCGACGGAACCGGTATCGGTCTCCGGCACCTCGTCCAGCTGTTCGAAAATGCTTTCGGCACCCGCCACGCCCTTCTGCACCGTGGAGCTGACTTCCGACAGCTGACGGATGGGCTTGGGCAGCATGCCGGCCACGGTGATGTAGGCCACCAGCTCACCGGCCGACGCATCACCGCGCAGGAACAGCACGAGGAACATCAGCACGGCCATGGCGGAGAAGATCACCAGTTGCAGCATCGGCGTGTAGATGGCGCCGGTCTTGGTCATGCGCAGCTGCTTATCGGTGTTGCTCTGGCTGGCGTCGAGGAAGCGCGCCTCTTCGTAAGGCTCGCCGCCGAAGCTACGCACCACGCGATAACCCTGGATGGTCTCGGAAGCCACGTGGGTGACGTCACCCATGGCCACCTGGATCTTCTTGCTCTGCTTGCGGAACTTGCGGCTGGCCGTGGTCACCATGAAGGCGATCAACGGCAGGATCGCCACCATCACCAGGGTCAGTTTCCAGTTCATCCACAGCAGGTAGGCGAACAGGCAGACCACCGTCATGCCCTCACGGATCACCACCTTGATGGCGTCGGTCGCCGCCCCCGTCACCATGGTGACGTTGAAGGTGATGCGCGAGATCAGGTGTCCGGAGTTGTGGTTGTCGAAGTAGCGGTTGGGCAATACCAGCAGATTATTGAACAGCGCAACGCGCAGGTCGTGCACCAGCCCAAGGGAAACCTTGGCCAGGTAGTAGTTGCCGAGGAACGAGCCAACACCCTGCCACGCGGCGATCAGCACGATCAGTAGCGGCACCATCTGCAGCAACTGCAGGTCGCGCAACACCGGCACATTGGGGAACAGCACCACGCTCGGGTCGTTTAGACCATCGACGAAATACTGGAGGATCGCCCCCAGCATCGGCTGGGTGGTGGCGAAGATCACGAAGCCGACGATGCTCAGCACGAACTGCCAGATATAAGGACGGACGTAGCTCAGCAGCCGCAGGTAGATCTTCATGCTGGACGGCTGGGATTCCGTCAGTTGTTGCTCGGTCATTCGCTCAGCCTGGGGGTGGCAGAAAAGGCGCAGAGCTTACCACAGCGTGCCTAGCCACCGTTGTTGGACTAAGATGCAGCCCTTTTTCACGGAAATAGACCTTCTCAGGTGCAGGCTTCTTTCATGCTCTCACAGTCCCGGCGGCAGTCTCTTAGCTTTTTCATCGTCAAGCGCTGGCTGGTGCTCGGCTATCTGGTACTGCTCACCGGGCTGTTCTGGCTGCCCAGCGGCAGTGTCTACACCAAGGTGTTCTATGCCCTGATCGCCTTCCCCGCCCTGTTGGCTCTTGCCCTGAAGCCCCGCCGCTGCAGCGACCTGCTACATGACCCCATGGTGCTTGTCTTCCTTGTCTTCTCGGCCTGGATGCTTACAACCCTCGCCTGGTCCGGTACCGACGATAACTTTGGCGGATTGGTCAAGCGGCCGCTGTATCTGCTTCTATTTATGGCCGCCTGTAGCCTGATCGCCCTGGAAAGTCGCGAGTTATTACTGGGCACACTGCGCACCGCGGCCATGCTCGTCGCCTTTGCCGCACTCGTGAGTCTGGGCTGGTTTCTGCTGGAGCCGCCCCCCGAGAACCGCCTGATAGGTACCGGTGCCCTGCGTAACCCGCTACTCACCTCTCATGTCCTGGGTATGTTCTGCACTTACTGGATCGCAACCTGGCTTAGCCGCGATACCCGCCAGGAGTGGCTAGCGCCACTCATGACTCTACCGATATTGCTGGCCCTACTCGCCACTGGCTCACGCACGCCACTGATGGCACTGGTTGTAACCAGCCTCTGGATGCTGCTTATAACACCCCGCCGTGCCGCCTTGCTGATACTCACCATTGCAGTGGCAGGCGGGCTGTGCCTGGCCTTTTCCCCCGACCTGCTACTGCAGCGCGGTGGCTCCTTCCGCCCGCAAATCTGGGCAGACGCCCTGCGTCAGGCTCAGGACCACCTCTGGCTCGGGCACGGCTACGACAACCGATTCGTCTTCATAATCGAAGGCCTGAGCACCATACTGAGCGACCCACACAACGTTGAACTCGCGGTGCTTCTCGAACTGGGCCTCGTGGGGCTGGGTTTCTGGCTTGTGCTGCATGGACTCGGCCTGTGGCACTGCCTGCGCCAACGCAAGGACAAGGCTTTCCAGGTCGCATCAGCGCTGGTGGTCTATGGCTTGGCAGCAGGCATGACCGAAGGCAGCAGCTTCCTATCTCGCCCCAATGAGAGCTGGTTCCTTATCTGGATTCCGCTGAGCCTGGTAATCGCCCTGGCAATCCAAAAGCGAGGCCTGGGTAAAGAATGAAAAACCTGAGTGCATCAGAACTGCAGGAACTACTGACCGACTCGACAGCCATTGAAGGTGATGGCCATGGTCTGAAGGTGGCACGCCTGAAAAACGGGGACTTCCTCAAGCTGTACCGACGCAAGCGCATGCTCAGCTCTGCACTCTGGTCTCCACCATCTCGACGTTTCGCGAACAATGCAGAGCGCCTTCGCAAGCTCGGCATCGTCAGCCCAGAGATCCAACAGTTGCTGCTGATCCCGGAGCTGCAACTGAACGCCGTGATCTATAGCCCTCTACCCGGAGATACCCTCAGGAATCGCTGGCGCCAACTTGATACGGCGAGCCGGGAGCAGGAAGTCGAGTTATTCGGCACCTTCCTGGGCAAGTTGCACCAGTTGGGGGTTTACTTCCGATCCCTGCACTTGGGCAACGTGCTGCATCTGCCCGACGGCGAGCTGGGTCTCATAGATCTATCAGACATGAAGATTGCCAATAAACCGCTAGCGAGTTGGAAGCGCCGGCGTAACCTGCAGCACATTCTTCGTTACAAGGAAGATGCCGGCTGGTTGCTTAGGGAACATCGCCAGGCCTGGGTTCGTGGCTACGCGGTTAGCTGCGGCCAGACGGCCGCAGCGCGATTCGAACGTGACCTGTCCAAGGCAACTCTGCCCGGCTAGCCCAGGTAGAGGCGGCCAAGTGCGTTAAGGGTCTTGCCATTCCAATAGCGCAACGGCAGGCGCCCCAACAGTTCACGAGCCAGCGGCTTGTCATCACGCGCCGTCTTCAGCAGCATCGAGTTGATAAAGCGCGCACAAACCTCGGCATAGTTCGGGTGATCGCCAAAATGGGCATATGTGGCAAGCACGGCGTCGATCATCATGCGCCGGTTCTTGTAGGTATTGGTGTCGTGCACCCGGTAGAGGGCCAGTACATCAGGCAAAATGTCGATGAAGTAGCCGGCGCGGGCAATCTTCAACTCGATCAGCAGGTCCTCCAAGCGTATCGCTGGATCGAACCCACCAACCGCCTCTAGAGCATCGCGACGAAACAGCAGTGTCGGCGCCGGAGCACCGTCCTTTCTGGCATTGAAAAGGTCCTCGAAATCCAAGCGACGCAGGGGGCGATCGCGATCCTTTCCGGGAATCGTTCGGCCCTGCCCATCAATGGTGCATATATTGCCGGCGCAGATACCGACCTCCGGCTTGTCCTGCATATAAGCCACTTGCAGTGCCAGACGCTCGGGCAGCATCACGTCATCGGAGCCGAAAGGAGCAATCAGGCTGCCCTTCGAGCGCGCTACCAGTTCATTGAGGGTATGGGCCAACCCCTTGTTCTCACGAGCGACGAAGTCGAAGCCGTGCTCCTCTTGCATCCTGCGGATGCGCGCAACGCTGTCATCGCTAGAACCGTCATCCACTACCAGCAACTCAATGCCAGGATAGGTCTGAGCCAGCACGCTGTTGATACAGGCTTCGATGTAGTGACCATGGTTGTAGGAGGAAATGATCACACTGACCAGAGGCGAATCCTGAGTCTCAGTCATTTCGGCCTCCTTCCAGCAACCCCGCCAACAACTCTCGATACTGGCGGCGGAAGTCCTCGATCGAATGGGCGCGGCGGAGATAGCCGTAGGCCCGCTCGCCCTCCGCGATGCGCTCCGAGTCAGTAAGAGCCATTACCGCCCGCAAATGCTCCGCCAATGCAACATGCTGACGTGTCGGGAAGATGCGACCACCGCAATCCTCCAGAATCGGCTTGAGGCTGGGAATATCCGAGCCAATCACAGGTAAGTGGCCGCTCATACCTTCCAGCAGTGCCAAGGGCAGGCCTTCGCTGAGGGACGGCATGACAAAGCTATCGAATGCCCGCACGTACTGCAGCGCATCATCCCGAGCCCCTAGCAGCCGAACGCACCCATCAAGCTCCAGCTCTGCAATCACGGCCTCCAATTCGGCACGCGAACGACCTTCACCGATGATTGCCAGCAGCGCACCAGGCCACTCATCCTTGATTTCGGCAAAAGCACGCAGCAAATGAACATGACCCTTGACCGGTACCAGACGACCAATGGCCCCGAACACGAAAGCATCCGCCGGCAAGCCAAGCAGCTCGCGCGCACTCGCACGGGGTAGCTGCAAACCTTCCGCACGGTCGATGTCGATGGCATTGTTGATCTGGCAGGTGTTCGCCGAAGTGAAACCGGCCTTGGCATCAACCAAATAATTGCGCACAGCACGCGACACACCCACCAGCCGCCAGTTCGATGTCACCAACTGGCGTACAGTCCAGCAACGGAAGGAGCGGTCGTACTCGCCGAATCCATGGGCAACGCCAATGCAGGCACGAAAACCGAGCAGCTTGTTAAGCAGCATCAGCATATTCACCGGTTTGAATCGGTGGCCAATTACCGCGTCATATCTCTCTTCACGACAATGTTTGTAAAGCGCCCAAAGGGCACGCAGGCGCAGCCCACTCACCTGAGACTGGCGGTAACCAAAATAGATAGAGCGGCCAGCCTTGCTCACGGGCTCACCGGGGCCAGGACGACCGCGCAGGAATGCTGTGGTGACGTCATAGCGCTCGGCCGGCAAGGCCTGGACAATCTGCTCGGCAAGATCCGAGGCGTTAACGTTATAGTAGTTCTGCAACTGTAGAACTTTGATACGGCGCTGACTCATACCGACTTCTTCTTGGCTCCCAGCCACAAGCGCAAGGCCTTGCGGCTGTATGAAAGTTTGAACAGCACACGCCAATCGACTCGCAGCGCCTCACAATAGTAGTAGCGGGCACCGTCCTGGTCGCCGGCCAGCATGCAGGTACGAAACAACGACAGGCAACGCTGCGCTTTGTAGCGCTGACGCAGCTCTTGCCCAACTGCGGGCAACCTGTCGAATACCTCATCCACCAGTTTCAGATCCACCTTCCGCGCGGCCTCGGCGTTGTGCCGCAAACTGCCGGGGTGCTTGTGGATGCGCGCGAGAGAGAAGTCCAGGCGTTGCACCGGGCCCTGGGCCAGGGTGTAGGCGAACACGGGGATATCTTCGCTGTGCCGCAGGTGCTCCGGATAGGGGCGCTGGAGCAGGAGATCGCGCCTGAATACGCAGGCGCCGTGGCTGATGGCGATGGTCTTGTCCAGCAGGTAGGCGGACAGGCGCTGCTGCAGGTCGTTCGGCACTTCGGAAGCAGGGTGCTCGCGCTCGCGGCCATCAGGCTGGACCGCTACGTGCCCGGCCAGCCACAGGCCTGTATCGGGGTGTGCACGCAACTGCTCGCTAAGCTGGGGCAGCACACTCGGCGCCAACTCGTCGTCGGCATCCAGCAGCAGTACGAAACGGCCACTGGCAAGGCGCACGCCATGGTTACGCGCAGCGGAGGGGCCGGCGTTTTCCTGACGGACCCCATGGAAGCGTTCGCCGTAGCGAGTCGCCAGTGCTTCGAATACAGCCGGGGTGTCATCGCTGGAACCATCGTCGATGACCCAGAGCTCTACATCGCCATCGGCCTGGGAGAGCACCGACTCGACCGCTCGCGGCAGTACCCTGGCGTAGTTGTACGCCGGGATGATGACGCTGAGCAGCGGACTATCCGACATTGTCATACCAATCCACGCCATCCTTGACGACCAACACATCTTCCATGATCAGGTACTGCAGATCGGAGCCGTAGAACATGTTCAGCGCGTCGGTGGGTGAGCAGATCATCGGCTCGCCACGACGATTGAGGGAGGTGTTCAGGGAGACGCCGTTGCCGGTGAGGTTCTCCAGTTCCTTCATCAGGTCGTACCAGCGCGGGTTGTGGCGGCGCTCCAGCACCTGGGCGCGGGAAGTGCCATCCTCGTGCACCACTTCGGAGACGCGCTCCTTCCACTCGTCATTGACCTCAAAGGTGAAGGTCATGAACGGGCTCGGGTGGTCGACCTTGAGCATTTGCGATGCCACGGTGTCGAGCATCGACGGGCAGAAGGGCCTCCAGCGCTCGCGGAACTTGATCTGTTCGTTGATGCGGTCGGCGACGCCGGGGATGCTCGGGCAGCCGATGATGGAGCGACCGCCCAGGGCGCGGGGGCCGAACTCCATGCGGCCCTGGAACCAGGCCACCGGGTTGCCGGCGACCATGATGCTGGCGATGCGCTGCGGGGTGTTTTCGATGCGCTTGAACACCGGCTTGTTCGGGTGTTTGGCGCAGGCGGCGATGACGTCCTCGTTGGAGAAGGCCGGGCCGAGGTAGACGTGCTCCATCTTCTCCACCGGCACGCCACGCTTGTGCGAGATGTAGGCGGCGGCGCCGACGGCAGTGCCGGCGTCACCCGAGGCGGGCTGCACGAACAGCTCCTTCACGTCCGGGCGGGCGATGATCTTCTGGTTCAGTTTGACGTTCAGAGCACAGCCGCCGGCGAAGGCGATCTTGCCGGTCTCGCGGAGGATGTCGCCGAGGTAGTACTCCATCATCTCCAGCGCCAGCTTCTCGAACAGGGCCTGCATGCTGGCGGCGTAGTGGATGTAGGGGTCGTCGGCGATGTCGCCCTGGCGTTTCGGACCCAGCCACTCGATCAGCTTGGGCGAGAAGTAGTAACCCTTGCCGTTTTCCTTGTAGCGACGGAAGCCGATGACGTTGGCGTATTCGGTGTTGATCACCAGCTCGCCGTTCTCGAACTTGGCCAGGCGCGAGAAATCGTACTTGGCGGCGTCACCATAGGGCGCCATGCCCATGACCTTGAACTCGCCGTCGAGCATCTCGAAACCGAGGTACTCGGTGATCGCGCCATAGAGGCCGCCCAGGGAATCCGGGTCGAAGAATTCCTTGATCTTGTGGATCTTGCCGTTCTCGCCCCAGCCGAAGAAGGTGGTGGCGTACTCGCCCTTGCCGTCGATCCCGAGGATCGCGGTCTTCTCCTTGAAGCCGGAGCAGTGGTAGGCGCTGGAGGCGTGGGCCAGGTGGTGCTCCACCGGTTCGATCTTGACTTTCTTGGCGTCGAAGCCCAGTTGCTCCAGGCACCAGACGATCTTGTTGCGGTAGCGCTTGTAGCGGCGGTTGCCCATGAGGATCGCGTCGAGGGCGCGGTCCGGCGCGTACCAGTAGCGCTTGGCGTACTGCCAGCGGGCCTTGCCGAACAGGCTGATGGGGGCGAAGGGAATGGCCACCACATCGACGTCGGAAGGCTTGATGCCGGCCTGCTCTAGGCAGAACTTGGCCGATTCGTAAGGCATGCGGTTCTTCGCGTGCTTGTCGCGCACGAAGCGCTCTTCTTCGGCGGCCGCGATCAGCTTGCCGTCGATGTAGAGCGCGGCGGAGGGATCATGGCTGAGGGCGCCAGAAAGGCCAAGAATCGTCAGTGCCACAGTGTTAAGCCTCTTGAAAGCAGCTGGCAGCCTGAAACGGGAAGCACGAGGCGCCAGCGGTCATATGGTTCACGGCCCAGGGGGCTGTTTCTTCCAGCTTCAAGCACCCGGCTTGAAGCTGTCTTTCGGTAAACGTCGGTCCAGCAACTGGTGCAACGCCGAATCGGCGGGCCAGTTGCGCAGGAAGCGGGCACGGTCGCGGGCGTAGGCCCGGGCGAAACTGCGCTCGCTTCGGTGTTGCTGCACGGCATCCAGATCGATGAGGCACCAGGCGCCGTTCTGCCAGAACAGGTTGTGTCCCTTGAGGTCGCCATGGCTGATGCGCTCACGGATCAGCGCGGCGAACAAGCGGTCCAGCGCCTGCAGATCGGCTTCGGCCGGCAAGCCATTGCCTTGCGGATCGGCCTGGGCTTCCTGAAAACGGGCGATTATATCGTGCCCGGGCAGATATTCGGTAATCAGGTAGGCGCGGCTGCGCAGCCAGCACCAGCGGCGCTCGATCATGGCCAGGGGCTGCGGGGTGGCGATGCCGAGGAAGGCCAGGCGATTGCCCTCCTTCCAGCTGTGCCAGGCACGGCTGGGGCGCCAAAAGCGCTTCAGCCAGTGCAGCGGGCCCTTGATGTTGTAGCGCTTGAGCAGCAATTGCCGCCCGCCGGCTTCCACCTGCGCCACCGTGGCGGTGCCACCGCCCTTGAGCAGACGACCGGCGGCGAGGGCCGCGTCGGGGTCGTCCAGCAACGGCGACAGGGCATCCAGCGCATCACGCCGGGCGGCGCGGAAACCGAAGGCCGAGCCGATCACGCTGAACAGGCTGCAATCACGGCCGACCTTGGCGAGGAAGTCGCGCAGGCGCCAGCGGCGTACCCGGGCGATCTCCTTCTGCAACATCTCCAGCGGCAACGCGTGCTCGCCGTTGGCCAGCAGGTAGTGCACCAGCAACTCTTCGAGGAAGGGGTCGAGGTCCGCCGGCAGCTGGGCGAAGAACACTCCGAGGTTGGCCAGCACCTTGCCCCGCGCCAGGCTCTGCCCGGGGGATTCACCACGTACGCCGCCACCATCGATCAGTTGCAGCGCACCCTGGTGGCGAAGGATGTTGTCCAGATGCAGGTCTTCCTGGACCAGCCCCTTGCCATGCAATTGCCCGATCAGGGCCAGGGCCTCACCCAGCACGGCCTGCTGGCCATCGGAGAGCGGTGCCTCGGCTTCCACCGCGCGCCACTCGTCCCACAGGCTGCTGGCGCCTTCCAGGTAGTCGAACAGCAGCCAGCCGCCCTGCCCTGCGGCAAAGCCTTCGGCCAGCAGCGCAGGCGTCGGCAACCCCTGCTGGGCGAGCAGTTTTGCACCGGCCAGCTCCCGCTGGTAATGACGCTCGGCCTTGGCGCCGACCATCAGCTTGGCCAGCACCTCGCGGCCCTGCCAGCGGGCGAGCCCGACGTAACGCTGCCCGGGCAGCACGCGGAACAGGCGGATCAGCTCCAGGCCATCCGCGGCATCCACGGCCAGTGGCAGGTTCGGTGCACGCCCGGCACCGGCGAGTTCGGCCAGCTTCAAGCGCGACGCTCCTTGTTGCGGCGACGCGCGCCGAGGCGGCGAACCCAGGTATCGATATTGCTGCTGGAATGCTCGGCGCCCAGGTAGGCAACCAGCAATTCGCGGAGCTCGCTTTCGCCCCAGGCGTTGGCCCGGCGCACCAGCGGCTCCAGGTCCTTGACCCGGTCCCGGCGCCCCAGCAGCAGCGGGCGGGTTTTCTCCAGGTCGATCAGGCAGCTCTCGTAGTGGCCGCCGCTTTCGCGCAGGAAAATGTGCTTGGGGTAGAAGCAGCCATGCACCTGGCCGGCCGCGTGCAACCGTTGGGCGAGCGCGCCGACGGCGAGGATGATCGCCGCGCGCTGCTCCTCGCCCAGGCTGGACCAGCGCTCCAGCAGCTCGGCCAGTTCGGTCCAGCCGTCCAGGGCGCGGGTAAGCAGGATGGCGCGGCGCTCGCCGTGTACCTCCCGCTCGGCGAAGAAGGCTGCGCGCAAGGCAGGCACCTCCAGAGCCTGGTAACGCTGAATATTGCGGAATTCGCGGGCGAAGGTGGGCTCGCCGAACGGGCGCGCCAGGCTGCGGCTGAGGTAGTTGCTCTGCCGCTTGAGGTAGTAGGCGGCGTCACCCAGGTCGAGGCGGAACACGCTGCTCCAGCCGCCACGGCCGGTATTGGGGGCGTCCACCGCCTCGAGCTGCATGTTCCACAGCGCCTCGAAGTTGTCGAGGCCATGACGGGCCAGGATGTCGCGGTCACTGGCGGCGATGAAGTCGCTCATTCGCGTCCCTCGAAGAAGCCGATGATCTGCCTGATACGCCGCTTGTCGGCGACGTTCAGGCGCTGGCGCCCGCGGTACTGCAGGTAGAAACGCAGGCGCTGGGTGCGGCTCAGCTGGTACTTGGCCACCTTGTCCAGGCAGGCCAGGTCCTTGGTGATGCGGCGCCGCAGGAAGGGGCCGAACCAGAAGGCGCCGGTGGGGCAATCGATGAGGAACAGCTCGCCCTCGTCGTTGACCAGCAGGTTGCGCCACTTCAGGTCGTTATGGGCGAAGTGGTGGTCGTGCATGGCGCGAGTGGCGCGGGCCAGCTGGCGGCTGACGCCATCCACCCAGGCCGCGTCGTCCAGGCGCGGGTCGTCACGCAAGGCCAGCGCCGCCATATCGGCGGTGCGCTCCAGCTCACGGGTGATCAGCGCGCCACGGTGGAAAAGCCCGCAGCGCCGCTCCAGACCCCAGCCCACCAGCGGCGCCGTGGGAATGCCCCACTTGCTGAAGCTCTTGAGGTTCTGCCATTCGGCCTTGACCCGCGGTCGGCCGATCCAGCGGCGCAGGCCCTTGCCCGCCCCCCAATAGCGTTTGACGTAGTAGCGGATGCCCGCATGCTCGATCCGCAGCACTTCGGAAAGCGGGTCACCGGTGATCCAGTCGCCCTTGAGGGCGAACACCGCATCGAGGTCGGCGAACAGGCCGGCGACGCCTTCGTCGAGTCCGGGCGCCAGTTTCCAATCGCTCAATCCGCTGCTCCTTCCACATACTTGCGCTGGTAGCGCACCAGCAGGCGCGCAGCCTTCTGTTCCATCCAGGCCAGCAGAGCGATCTCTTCGCGCAGCACCTGGCGCAGCGGTTGCTGGAAATAGACCTGGAGGAAGCGCAGCTTGTCGTGGCGGGTCAGGCCGATGTTCAGCGCCGAGAAATACAGGGCCGCCAGGTCCTTGTCGCGCCAGCGGCGCGGCGTGCTCGCGCGCACCTGGGCGCGGTGCAGGTCGATCACCGAGAGGCGGAAGTCCCCGGGCGTGACCGGCTTGTCGGTGTGCAGGAGGAAGTGGCAGATGTAGCAATCACGATGATTGACGCCCGCGCGGTGCATCTCGCGCACCATGCGCGCCACCTCGTCGATCAGTGCGCGCTTGAGCTTCAACGGCGGCGGGTTCTGCTGCCAGTCGAGGCTGAAGTCTTCCAGGCTGATGGTCGGCGCCAGCTCTTCGGTGACGATGAAGGAGTGCTGCTGCGCAGGGTTGCTCCCGCGCTCGCCGAAGGCCACCGCGGTCATGGTCGGCACCCCCACCTGCTGCAGGCGCTGGATGGCGGCCCACTCCAGGCCGGCGCCGAGCACCGGCAGCTTGGCGGTGATCAGGTTCTTGAAGATCTCGCCCCAGCCGATGCCACGGTGGATCTTGACGAAGTAGCCGCGCCCGTCGACCTCGGTGCGCAGGGTGCGCCGGGCCTCCAGCTCACGGAAGACCTCGCCCTGCAGCTTCTCGACCTCGGCGAAGGCGTCGCGCCCGGCCCAGAGGCCCTTGAAGGGTTGTGCGAGCACCAGCTTCATGGGCGCGCCTGCAAGATCACGTCAGCCGCGCGCTGCGGCATGCTGTAGAGGTCCGCCGCATCGGCGAAGGCCAGGCCATTGCGGGCCCATTCGTTGCGGGCGTTATCGCTGTCGAGCATTTCGGCCAGCATGCGGTTCAGCTGCTCCTGTTCGAAGGGGCTCGGCACCACGCGGCCTGCCCTGGCCTCGTCGATGTAGTGGGCGTAGCCGCAGACGTCGGTCACCAGCACCGGCAGCCCGGCGACCAGCGCCTCCAGCAGCACGGTCCCGGTGTTTTCGTTGTAGGCGGGGTGGATCAGCAGGTCGGCGCCCAGCAGGAAGCGTGGGATGTCGCTGCGCCCCTTGAGGATTTCGACCTGATCGGAAATACCCAGCGTCTTCATCTGCAGGATGAAAGGCTTGGGGTCGTCCTGGCCGATGACGATCAGCCGCGTGCGTTTCTTCAGCGCCTTGGGCAGCGCGGCCAGTGCGCGCAGGCTGCGGTCCAGGCCCTTGGTCTTGAAGCCGGAGCCGATCTGCACCAGCAGCAGCTCGTCGTCCGCCAGCCTGAACTCGCGGCGGAACTCGGCGCGGATCTCGGCGGCGTTGGCCGGGGCGCGGCGGTCAGCGGCGATACCCGGCGGCAGCAGATGGAAGCGCTCGGCCGGCGTGGCGTAGTGCTTCACGAACAGCGGTTGTTGGACCTCGGAGATCATCAGCACCTGGGTTTTCGACTCGGGAGCGAACACGGCCCGCTCGTAGTCGGCGAAGTGCTTGTAGCGGCCCCACTTGCGGTACAGGCCGTTGCGCAGGGTCTGCGCCTTGTCCTCGAAGCAGGGGTCGGCAGCGTAGTACACGTCCAGGCCGGGCATCTTGTTGAAGCCGATCACCCGGTCCACCGGGCGCTTGGCCAGGTCGGCCTCGACCCAGGCGGTGAACTTCTCGTTGCGCTTGTGGTTGAACAGCGCCTTGACCGGCGCGATCAGCACTTCAAAACCGTCCGGGATGTCGCCTTCCCAGATCATGGTGTAGACGCGGATGGCGTGCCCACGGCGCTGGCAATCCTGGGCGATGCGCATGAAGTCGCGCTGCAGGCCGCCGAACGGGAAGTACTTGTAGAGCACGAATGCCAGTTGCATCAGTGAGTGTCCTCGGTCAGCAGCAGGGCCTCCAGCTGGGTGGCCACGCGCTGCGGATTCAGCCGGGTGAAGCACAGGGGCTGCTCGCGTTTCAGGTCGAAGCGGCGCTTGTCTTCCTCGGTCGGCTGGTAGGTGCAGGTCTTCTTCAGGCAGGGCGCACAGGGGAAGTCGCTGCCCAAGTGCACCTGCGAACGGCCGTAGGCACCGGTGAAGCCGGGGTTGGTCGGCCCGTAGAGCGACAGGGTCGGGACGTCCAGCGCCGCTGCCAGATGGCCCAGGCCGGTGTCGACCGCCACGCAGGCACGGGCGCCCGCCAACACCTTGGCCATGCCGGCCAGGGATAATTTGGGGAGCACCGCGGCGTTTTCCAAGCCCTCGGCGATGCGCTCGGCCCGTGCCTTCTCGTTCGGGCTGCCCCAGGGCAGGCGCAGGTTCCAGCCGTGCTCGCAGACCCGTTCGGCCAGGTCACGCCAGTAGGCTTCCGGCCAGTGCTTGGTGTCCCAGGTGGTGCCGTGCAGGAACAGCAGATAAGGCGCGCTGCCCGGTGCATCGGCCAGCAGCGAACGGCTGAGCCCGTAGTCGCCGGTGGTGGTCGGCAGCGGGTAGTCCAGCGCCTTGGCGAACAACTGGCGTACACGCTCGACGGCGTGCTGTCCCCAGGCCACGGAGTGGGCCTGATCGTAGAAGCGCGCGGCGATGGGTTCGCGGGCGGACTCGCGGTCCAGCCCGGCAACGGGCGCCTTGGCGTAACGGGTCAGCCAGGCACTCTTGAACAGTCCCTGGGCGTCGATGATCAGGTCGTAGCGGGTCTCGCGCAGGCGCGCCTTGAAGCGCTTCCACTCGCCGCTGCGGATGGTCTGCATCAGGTTCTTGCGCCAGCGGCGGATGGCCACCGGGATGACCTGCGCCACCGCCGGGTGCCAGGCGGGAATCTCGGCGAAACCCTCCTCCACCACCCAGTCGAACTGGATGCCGGGGATGGCCCGGGCGGCATCCGTGAGCGCCGGCAGCGTGTGGATCACATCACCCAGGGACGAGGTCTTGACCAGCAAAACCCTCATTCAGCGACCTCGGCCGGATCGGCCACCAGGCGCCCCAGGGCATCCATCACCGGGCGCGGCTTGAGCTGGCGCAGGCAGTTGTAGTGGCCGAAGCGGCAGGTGCGGTCGAAGCAGGGGCTGCATTCCAGGCCCAGGCGCACCACCTCCACCTGTTCCGCCAGAGGCGGGGTGAACAGCGGTGAGGTGGAGCCATAGACGGCCACCAGCGGGCGGTTCAGCGCAGCGGCTACGTGCATCAGGCCGGAGTCGTTGGAGACCACGGCGCCGGAGCAGGACATCAGGTCGATGGCCTCGGCCAGGCTGGTCTGCCCGGCGAGGTTGATCACCTCTTCGCGCAGGCCCGGGATCAGGCGCATGCGGATGTCTTCGCCACCGGGGTGGTCGTTCTTCGAGCCGAACAGCCAGACCTGCCAACCGTCGCGGACCTTCAGCTCGGCGACCTTGGCGTAGTGCTCGGCCGGCCAGCGCTTGGCCTCGCCAAATTCGGCGCCGGGGCACAGGGCGAGGATGGGGCGGTCGAGACTGAGGCCGAACTTGGCCAGGGCCGCGTCGCGGCTCGCCGGTTCGATGTTCAGGGTCGGGCGCGGATAGGGCTGCGGCAGCTCGGCGCCGGGCTCGTAGGCCAGGGCCATGAAGCGCTCGATCATCAGCGGATAGCGGGCCTTGTCCAGCTTGCGGATGTCATTGAGCAGGCCGTAGCGCATTTCACCCTTCCAGCCCGTGCGCTTGGGGATGCCCGCGAAGAAGGGCACCAGCGCGGACTTCAGCGAGTTGGGCAGGAGGATCGCCTGGTCATAACGACCGGCGAGGGACTTGCCGATGCGGCGGCGCGTGGCCAGTTCCAGCACGCCGTGGCCGAGCGGGAAGCTCAGGGCCTGGCGCACCTCGGGCATGCGCTCGAGAATGGGCCGGCTCCACTCGGGTGCCAGGACGTCGATCTGGCAGTCGCCATGGCGGGCCTTCAGGCACTGGAAGAGTGTCTGCGCCATCACCATGTCGCCCACCCAGGAGGGGCCAACGATCAGAATATTCATAAAGGCAGCTTCGGGGCCTCAAGCGACAAGCCGCAAGCTTCAAGCAGTACCCACTGCTTGCGGCTTGCGGCTTGCACTTTGCAGCCTTGTCTATTTATTTGACCAGGGTGCGCCACTCGGCGTGCGCGGCGGTCTTGCCGGTCACCAGGTCGAAGTAGGCCTTCTGCAGCTTCTCGGTCACCGGACCACGGCTGCCGATGCCGATCTTGCGGCCGTCGACTTCGCGAATCGGGGTGACTTCAGCGGCGGTGCCGGTGAAGAAGGCTTCGTCGGCGATGTACACCTCGTCACGGGTGATGCGCTTCTCGACCAGCTTCAGGCCCTGCTCTTCGGCCAGGCGCAGCACGGTGTTGCGGGTGATGCCGTTGAGGCAGGCGGTCACTTCGGGGGTGTAGAGCACACCGTCCTTGATGATGAAGATGTTCTCGCCGGAACCCTCGGCCACGTAGCCTTCCGGGTCCAGCATCATGGCCTCGTCGGCGCCGCCGGAAATGGCTTCCTGCAGGGCAAGCATCGAGTTGATGTAGGCACCGTTGGATTTGGCGCGGGTCATGGAGATGTTTACGTGGTGGCGGGTGAAGGAGCTGGTGCGCACCTTGATGCCCTTCTGCAGCGCTTCCTCGCCCATGTACGCGCCCCAGTTCCAGGCGGCGACGATGACGTGGACCTTCAGGCCGGTGGCACGCAGGCCCATGCCTTCGCTTCCGTAGAACACCATCGGGCGGATGTAGGCGCTTTCGAGGTTGTTCTCACGCACGGCGGCGCGGGTGGCCTCGTTGATCTGGTCCTTGGTCCACGGGATCTGCATGTTCATGATGTGAGCGGAGTCGAACAGGCGGTCGGTGTGTGCCTGCAGGCGGAAGATCGCCGTGCCGTCCGGGGTGTTGTAGGCACGCACGCCTTCGAACACGCCCATCCCGTAGTGCAGGGTATGGGTCAGTACGTGAGTGGTCGCTTCGCGCCACGGCACCAGTTCGCCGTCATACCAGATCACGCCATCACGATCGGCCATCGACATATTTGCCAGCTCCTCAAGGATTCGATTGATTCAGCTCGGCGAGTTAGCACGCTGCTAGCTCAAGCCCAACTCACGCCAGATCCGCATCACGCCATGGCGCTCCGCGTGGAACTGGTCACCACTCACTACGCCCGGCTGCTTCTGCAACGCCTGCCGGTGGGCGGCGGAGCGATAGGCCTTGTAAGCCTCCTGCAGCAGGCTGACCGCTTCACCGGACAGCAACCCGACCTGCTCGAGGCCGTCGAGAATGCGGATGTTATCGGTGTAGCGCACCAGCTCCGGGTGCTGTCGCGACCAGGCAAGGGCCGCATATTGCACCATAAATTCGATATCGACGATACCGCCGGCGTCCTGCTTCAGATCGAAGGGAGCGGTGGTTTCGAAGGCGTTCGCAGCGGTTCCCGCCGCGGTCTCGCGCGTTCCCAGGGTGGTGCGCATCTTCGCCCGCATCTCGCTGACCTCCTGGCGCAGGGTGTCCAGCTCGCGCTCGCGGCCGAGCACCGCCAGGCGCACCGCCTCGAAGGCCGTCGCCACGCGCTTGCAGCCCACCAGCACGCGGGCACGCACCAGCGCCTGGTGCTCCCAGGTCCAGGCCTCGTTCTCCTGGTAGCGCTGGAAGGCGCCCAGGGAGCTCACCAGCAGGCCCGCCGCGCCCGAGGGGCGCAGGCGCATGTCCACCTCGTAGAGCGAGCCGGAGGTGGTCTGGGTGGTGAGCAGGTGGATGATGCGCTGGCCCAGGCGGGTGAAGAACTGGGCGCCGTCTATGGGCTTCTCGCCATCGGTTTCGGCCTGGGGGTCGCCATCGTGGATGAACACCAGGTCGAGGTCGGAACCGTGGCCGAACTCCAGGCCGCCGACCTTGCCGTAGCCGACGATGATGAAGTCCGGGTCGCAGTCGCTGCCATCGGCACGGTGCGGCACCCCATGGCGGGCCACGGTATGGCGCCAGGCCAGGGCCAGCACCTGGTCGAGAATGGCCTCGGCCAGCCAGGTCAGGTAGTCGCTGACCTTCATCAGCGGCAGGGTGCCGGCGATTTCGGAAGCCGCCACCCGCAGGCTGTGGGCCAGCTTGAAGTGGCGCAGGGCCTCCATCTGCTGCTCAAGGTCGTCCTCGGGGATACGGGTCAGCC
This sequence comes from Pseudomonas solani, assembly GCF_026072635.1. Taxonomy (NCBI): domain Bacteria; kingdom Pseudomonadati; phylum Pseudomonadota; class Gammaproteobacteria; order Pseudomonadales; family Pseudomonadaceae; genus Pseudomonas; species Pseudomonas solani. The sequence goes on from NZ_AP023081.1 coordinate 1,633,939, forward strand.
GCTCGCGCAGTTCGGCCGCCAGCTCGGGCGCTAGCGGCGGGTGGTAGAGGCGGCCTTCGTTGAGCAACTCGTCCAGCAGCAGCGGGTAGCGGGCGATCTGCTCGGCGATCCAGGGGCTGGCGGCGCAGAGGGTGATCAGGCGCTCCAGGGCACCAGGGTTCTCGCTGAGCAGCACCAGGTAGGCCGAGCGCCGGGCCACTTTCTCCACCAGTGGCAGCACGCGCTCCAGCACCAGATCAGGGTTGGCGTGTTCGCTGGCCATGGTCAGCAGGCGCGGAATGAAGGCGTCCATACGCTCGCGACCGAGGCGCTGCATGGCACGCAGCTGCGGGCCGTTACGCAGGTCGATCAGGCGCTTCATGGCCGCCAGCGGGTCGAGGAAGCCGGATTCGCTCAGTTGCCGGCAGGCGCTCTCTTCATCCAAGGCGTCTTCCCACAGCGGCAGCCACTCGCCGCCGATGCAGGCGTCCTGCGGGCCGGCGTCCTCCTCTTCGTCCGGGTCGGCGATGACCTGGTGGAAGTGCCACTCGACACGGCCGCGCCAGTACATCAATCGCTCATGGAAGGCCGCCCAGTCATCGAAGCCCATGATGAAGGCGACGCGAGCACGATCCAGGTCGTTGTCCGGCAGCATCTGCGTCTGCCGGTCGGCAATGGCCTGCAGGGCGTGTTCGGTGTAGCGCAGGAAGGCATAGCCATCGCGCAGCTCGGCCACCACGGCCGGCGGCAGGTAGCCCTGCCCTTCCAGGGTGGCCAGCACCTTGAGCAGCGGGCGTTGCTGCAGGCTCAGGTCGCGCCCGCCGTGAATGAGCTGGAAGGCCTGGGCGATGAACTCCACCTCGCGGATGCCCCCGGAGCCAAGCTTGACGTTCTCGGTCATGCCCTTCCGGCGCACCTCCTGCTGGATCAGCTGCTTCATCGAGCGCAGCGCTTCGATCGCGGAGAAGTCCAGGTAGCGACGGTAGACGAAGGGCCGCAGCATCTCCAGCAACTGCGCGCCGGCCTGCTGGTCACCGCCGACCACCCGCGCCTTGATCATCGCGTAGCGTTCCCAGTCGCGCCCCTGGTCCTGGTAGTACTGCTCCAGCGCATTGAAGCTGAGCACCAGCCCGCCGGACGAGCCGTAGGGGCGCAGGCGCATGTCGACGCGGAAGACGAAGCCGTCGACGGTGATGGCGTCCAGCGCCTTGATCAGCTTCTGGCCGAGACGGATGAAGAACTCCTGGTTGTCCAGGGCGCGCTTGGCACCCTCGGTCTCGCCGCCTTCCGGGTAGCCGAAGATCAGGTCGATGTCCGAGGACAGGTTCAGTTCGTGGGCGCCCAGCTTGCCCATGCCGAGGATGACCATGTGCTGCGGCAGCCCGGAACGGCGCCCGGTGGGGGTGCCGAACTGCGCGCAATGGCGCTCGTAGAGCCAGTGGTAGGCGCGGTCGATGCAAGCGTCGGCAAGATCGGAAAGGTCGCGGCAGGTTTCCGCGAGGTCCGCCTGGCGGGTCAGGTCGCGCCAGATGATGCGCACCTGCTGGCGGTTGCGAAAGCGCCTCAGGCGGCGCGCCAGCTCATCTTCACTCTCGCACTCAGCAAGAACTGAATCCAATTGTGTACACAATTCATTGGATTTAAGTGTACATTCCAGCTCGCCCGATTCCGCCAGCTGCATGAGCATCGCCGGATCGCGCTGCGCCTGCTCGGCCACGAAGTCACTGGCCGCGCACACCCGCTGGAATGCCTGCTGCCGTTCGTCGGGCCAGCCCTCGAACACCCGCCGCGGAGATTCCGGCAGGCCCTCCCCAGCGGAGGTGAAAGCCTGGCGCGCACGGTCGGCGAGCGATTGCAATTGCGGGGGAAGGGCGACAAGCGGGGGCAGGCTCATGGTCTATCCTGTGATCGGCGTACGCCGGGCCTGTGGTTGCTGGCCTTGCACCGCCCATCTGTAGTTTTACTACGAAAGATTGTGTCCAGAGTGCTGAAACGGCCGTCGAAATGTAGTAAAACTACACAAGGCCGGTTCGACCCCCGGTAAATCCAAGAATTAGCTTCTGCCCGCCCAAAAGGCTGGCAGTGAACATAGGCGTCCGATTCTGGAAGCCTTTCCGCCCTGGAGCAAGCCATGCAAGACCTCGATCCCGTCGAAACCCAGGAATGGCTGGACGCCCTGGAATCGGTTCTCGACAAAGAAGGCGAAGACCGCGCGCATTACCTGATGACCCGTATGGGTGAACTCGCTACCCGTAGCGGTTCGCAGCTTCCCTATGCCATCACCACGCCCTATCGCAACACGATCCCCGTCACCCACGAAGCACGCATGCCTGGCGACCTGTTCATGGAACGCCGCATTCGCTCGCTGGTACGCTGGAACGCGCTGGCCATGGTCATGCGCACCAACCTGAAGGACTCCGACCTGGGCGGTCACATCTCCAGCTTCGCGTCCTCGGCGACCCTCTACGACATCGGCTTCAACTACTTCTTCCAGGCCCCGACCGACGAACACGGCGGCGACCTGATCTACTTCCAGGGCCACGCCTCCCCCGGTGTCTACGCCCGCGCCTTCATGGAAGGCCGTATCACCGAAGACCAGATGAACAACTTCCGCCAGGAAGTCGATGGCAACGGCCTGTCGTCCTACCCGCACCCCTGGCTGATGCCGGACTTCTGGCAGTTCCCCACCGTATCCATGGGCCTCGGCCCGATCCAGGCGATCTACCAGGCACGCTTCATGAAGTACCTGGAAAGCCGCGGCTTCATCCCCGCCGGCAAGCAGAAGGTCTGGTGCTTCATGGGCGACGGCGAGTGCGACGAGCCGGAATCCCTCGGCGCCATCTCCCTGGCCGGCCGCGAGAAGCTCGACAACCTGATCTTCGTCATCAACTGCAACCTGCAGCGCCTCGACGGCCCGGTTCGCGGCAACGGCAAGATCATCCAGGAACTCGAAGGCGTGTTCCGTGGCGCCCAGTGGAACGTCAACAAGGTCATCTGGGGTCGCTTCTGGGACCCGCTGCTGGCCAAGGACGTCGACGGCATCCTGCAGCGCCGCATGGACGAAGTCATCGACGGCGAGTACCAGAACTACAAGGCCAAGGACGGCGCGTTCGTCCGTGAGCACTTCTTCAACACCCCCGAGCTCAAGGCGATGGTCGCCGACCTCTCCGACGACGAGATCTGGAAGCTCAACCGTGGCGGCCATGACCCGTACAAGGTCTATGCGGCCTACCACCAGGCGGTCAACCACAAGGACCAGCCCACCGTCATCCTGGCCAAGACCATCAAGGGTTATGGCACCGGTGCCGGCGAAGCGAAGAACACCGCGCACAACACCAAGAAGGTCGATGTCGACAGCCTGAAGTCGTTCCGCGACCGCTTCGACATCCCGGTGAAGGACGACGAGCTGGAGAACCTGCCCTTCTTCAAACCCGAGGAAGGCAGCGCCGAAGCCCGTTACCTGAGCGAGCGCCGTGCCGCACTGGGTGGCTTCGTGCCCCAGCGTCGCGCCAAGAGCTTCAGCATCCCGACCCCGCCGCTGGATACCCTCAAGGCCATCCTCGACGGTTCCGGCGACCGTGAAATCTCCACCACCATGGCCTTCGTGCGGATCCTCTCGCAGCTGGTCAAGGACAAGGAAATCGGCCAGCGCATCGTCCCCATCATCCCGGACGAAGCCCGTACCTTCGGTATGGAAGGCATGTTCCGCCAATTGGGCATCTACTCCTCCGTCGGCCAGCTCTACGAGCCCGTCGACAAGGACCAGGTGATGTTCTATCGCGAGGACAAGAAGGGCCAGATCCTCGAGGAAGGCATCAACGAAGCGGGCGCCATGAGCTCCTTCATCGCCGCCGGCACCTCCTACTCCAGCCACAACCAGCCGATGCTGCCGTTCTACATCTTCTATTCGATGTTCGGCTTCCAGCGTATCGGCGACCTGGCCTGGGCCGCTGGCGACAGCCGTACCCGTGGCTTCCTGATCGGCGGCACCGCCGGCCGCACCACGCTCAACGGCGAAGGCCTGCAGCACGAGGACGGCCACAGCCACATGCTGGCCGGCACCATCCCCAACTGCCGCACCTTCGACCCCACCTATGGCTATGAACTCGCGGTGATCATCCGCGAAGGCATGCGCCAGATGACCGAAGAGCAGCAGGACGTCTTCTACTACATCACCGTGATGAACGAGGCCTACACCCAGCCCGCCATGCCGGCCGGTGTCGAGGAAGGCATCATCAAGGGCATGTACCTGCTCGAAGAGGACAAGAAGGAAGCCGCGCACCACGTGCAGCTGCTGGGCTCGGGCACCATCCTGCGCGAAGTCCGCGAAGCGGCGAAGATCCTCCGCGACGAGTTCAACGTCGGCGCCGATGTCTGGAGCGTCACCAGCTTCAACGAACTGCGCCGCGATGGCCTGGCCATCGAGCGCCACAACCGCCTGCACCCGGGCCAGAAGCCCAAGTCGACCTACGTCGAGCAGTGCCTGAATGGCCGCAAGGGTCCGGTCGTGGCCTCCACCGACTACATGAAGCTGTTCGCCGAACAGATTCGTCAGTGGGTGCCGAGCAAGGAATTCAAGGTCCTGGGTACCGACGGCTTCGGCCGCAGCGACAGCCGCAAGAAGCTGCGCCACTTCTTCGAAGTGGACCGCTACTGGGTTGTCCTGGCGGCACTGGAAGCCCTCGCGGATCGCGGCGACATCGAACCGAAAGTGGTGGCCGAGGCCATCGCCAAGTTCGGCATCGACCCCGATAAGCGCAACCCCCTGGACTGCTGAGGAGACGCATTGTGAGTGAGTTGATCCGCGTACCCGATATCGGCGGCGAAGGCGAAGTGATCGAGATTCTGGTCAAGGTTGGCGACCGCGTCGAAGCCGACCAGAGCCTCGTCACCCTGGAATCCGACAAGGCCAGCATGGAAGTCCCCTCGCCCAAGGCCGGCGTGGTGAAGAGCCTGAAGGTGAAGATCGGCGACCGCCTCAAGGAAGGCGACGACCTGATCGAACTGGACGTCGAGGGCTCCGCCGCTGCGGCACCCGCGGCCCAGGCACCGGCTGCCGCCCCCAAGGCGGAAGAGAAGCCCGCTGCCGCACCGGCACCGGCAGCCCCCGCCAGTGAAAGCGTCCAGGACGTTCACGTCCCGGACATCGGCTCCGACAGCAAGGCCAAGGTCATCGAAGTGCTGGTCAAGGCCGGCGATCGCGTCGAAGCCGATCAGAGCCTGATCACCCTGGAATCCGACAAGGCCAGCATGGAGATCCCCTCGCCCGCCGCTGGCGTGGTCGAGAGCGTCGTGGTCCAGCTGGATGCCGAAGTCGGCACCGGCGACCTGATCATCAAGCTGCGCGTTGCGGGCGCTGCATCTGCTGCCGCCAAGGCCGCTGAAGCACCTGCCGCCGCGCCGGCACCGGTCCAGGCTCCCGCAACGGCTCCGGCCGCTGCGGCTGCCGAAGCGGTGCAGGACGTCCACGTCCCGGACATCGGCTCCGACAGCAAGGCCAAGGTCATCGAGATCCTGGTCAAGGCCGGCGACAGCGTCGAAGCCGATCAGAGCCTGATCACCCTGGAATCCGACAAGGCCAGCATGGAGATCCCCTCGCCCGCCGCTGGCGTGGTCGAGAGCATCGTGGTCAAGCTGGACGCCGAAGTCGGTACCGGCGACCTGATCCTCAAGCTGCGCCCCCAGGGCTCCGCCCCGGCCGCCGCTGCGGCCCCTGCCGCGCAGGACAGCCAACCGGTCCATCGCGTACCGGCAGGTGCCAGCCCGGCCGTTGCCGCCGAGGTCAACGCCATCGCCTCGCTGTCGGCCGCTGCCGCCGGCAGCGCCGGCGCCCCGGCCCGCTCCAACGGTGCCAAGGTCCATGCCGGCCCGGCGGTGCGCCAACTGGCCCGTGAATTCGGCGTCGAGCTGGGCGCGGTCACCGCGACCGGCCCGCACGGCCGCGTGCTCAAGGAAGACGTGCAAGCCTACGTCAAGGCCGTGATGCAGAAGTCCAAGGAGGCCCCGGCGGCTGCCGCAGGCGCCACCGGCGGTGCCGGCATTCCGCCGATCCCCACCGTGGACTTCAGCAAGTTCGGTGAAATCGAAGAAGTGGCGATGACCCGCCTGATGCAGGTCGGCGCCGCCAACCTGCACCGCAGCTGGCTCAACGTCCCGCACGTGACCCAGTTCGACTCTTCCGACATCACCGAACTGGAAGCCTTCCGCGTCGCCCAGAAAGCCGTGGCCGAGAAGGCCGGCGTCAAGCTGACCGTGCTGCCGCTGCTGCTGAAAGCCTGCGCCTACCTGCTCAAGGAATTGCCGGACTTCAACAGCTCCCTGGCCCCCAGTGGCAAGGCGCTGATCCGCAAGAAGTACGTGCATATCGGCTTCGCCGTGGACACCCCGGATGGCCTGCTGGTCCCGGTGATCCGCAACGTCGACCAGAAGAGCCTGCTGCAACTGGCGGCCGAAGCTGCTGCCCTGGCCGAGAAGGCCCGGACCAAGAAGCTCTCGGCGGACGACATGCAAGGCGCCTGCTTCACCATCTCCAGCCTCGGCCACATTGGCGGCACCGGCTTCACGCCGATCGTCAACGCGCCCGAAGTGGCGATCCTCGGCGTGTCCAAGGCCACCATCCAGCCGGTCTGGGACGGCAAGGCCTTCCAGCCGCGCCTGATGCTGCCGCTGTCGCTGTCCTATGACCACCGCGTGATCAACGGCGCCGCCGCCGCGCGCTTCACCAAGCGCCTGGGCGACGTGCTGGCGGATATCCGCACCATGCTGCTGTAAACCTTTGCTTCATCGCGAGCACGCCACGCTCGCACCTCGACCCCGCCCCTTTAGGCGGGGTTTTTTTTGCCTGGAAATACCACTGAAGGAAACCCACGACCATCGCCCAGGCGTCGTCCTACGGCAGCCCGTATCGTGCGTTCAGAAAGGAGGAAAGGCACGCAGCCCATCAGCCGGTGCCGATGGGCTTCGTCGCTGCAGCCAGGTCAGCCCTTCTGCAGATTGCGGATCAGGAAGCTGAAGGCCTTGGCCAGTTGTCCGGCGCCATCGAGATCCCGGACGATGGTCAGCATCGGTTCCGTGGAGCCGGGCACGTTGAGCACACAGGCCTGGCCTTCGCGAGGGCACGCGTAGCTGATGCTCGGATCGACGCCGAACACCGGCAGCAAACGGTTGCGTACCGAAACCCCGGTGCCCGAGGTGGCACGCACCTCTTCGCGCAGCATCAACTCGCCCGGCTTGGCCAGGCTCACCTGGTACTCCAGGTCGCGGCGGTCGCTGGAACCCACCTGGTAGCCGGCGCTCAGGGCGTAGGTCCTGAGCAGCGCATTGGTATGCGCAAACAGCGCCTTGCGCTCGTCGTCGGTCAGGTAGAGACGCTTGATTTCCGTCAGGTAACGGGTCTGTTCGGCGCTGCTGAGAACAGGCTCAGGAGCGGCCACCGAGACCGGTGATAAAAAAAACAGTCCACATAGCACCAAAGCCCCACCAAGTTGTCTTGTCAGCCCCATCCGCATGATGCACCCTTGCCCGACGCCATAATATGAAGTGGGCCGAGGCCCGACTCGGTCAGCATACTGGAACCCACCCGCCCGATGAAAAGCCATCCCGATGCCGCCAGCCGTACGGTGGCCGAGGTTGTGACGCAGTTGCCAGTCCCTTCGCGGCTTGGCCTCATGCGTTTCGAGCGGCTCAACGAGGCCAGCTGGGCGCTGCTGTTCCTCGACCCCAATTGCGAACGCCAGATCGGCCTGCCGGCCACCGAGCTCTGTGCCTTGGTCGGCTCGCCCTACGCCAGCCTGATGTCCCCCGAAGCGCGCTACCGCCTGCATGACGAAATCCAGCGTCAGCTGACCGGCAGCGCCAGCTACCAAGTGCAGTACGGCCTGCACACCCCCGACGGCGTGCGCACCATCCTCGAACTCGGCGAAGCCTTCCAGCAGCACGGCCGCAACCTGCTGCGCGGTTACCTGCTGCCGGTGGACGTCGACGACCGTGAAGACGATGACCATCGCCTCAGCGAACTGGAAGCCCAGAACCAGCGCCTGAAAAGCTCCCTGGATCTCTACCAGCGCTCCCAGGAAGACCACCTGCAGCACCTGATCCGCTCCCGCGCGCAGCAGAGCCTGATCGTGCGCCTGGCCCGCCACCGCTACAGCCCCGGCGACTCGGCCCTGGAAGCGGCAAAGCTGATCACCCAGGCCGCCTGCGAGGCCTACGAGGTCTCCCGCGCCTCCCTGTGGATGTTCGATGGCGACCTGCTGCGCGCCATCACCCTCTACCGGCGCGACCAGGACCACCACGAACACCCGGGCGCCATCGACGTCAGCCGCTACCCGCAGTACCTCGAAGCCCTGCACAGCGGCCGCGCCATCGACGCCCACAACGCCCAGCGTGACCCGCGCACCATCGAGCTGGTGGACGACTACCTCAAGCCCCAGGGTGTGGTCGCCCTGCTCGATGCCAGCGTGCGCATCGGTGGCGAGGTGGTCGGCGTGCTTTGCCTGGAACACACCGGCGGCCAGCGCGTCTGGCAGACCGATGAAATCGCCTTCGCCGGCGAGCTGGCCGACCAGTTCGCCCAGGTTCTGGTCAACCAGCAACGCCTCGACGCCACCAACGCCCTGCACCTGTTCCAGCGCGCCGTCGAACAGAGCGCCAGCGCCTTCCTGCTGGTGGACCGCGACGGCCTGGTGGAATACGTCAACCCCAGCTTCACCGCCATCACCCAGTACAGCTCCGACGAAGTCCACGGCCGCCGCCTCTCCGAGCTGCCGGCCCTGGAAAACCTCAGCGACCTGCTGTTCGACGCCCGCTCCAGCCTCACCACCAGCAACAGTTGGCAGGGCGAGTTCCGCAGCCGGCGCAAGAACCTCGAGCCGTACTGGGGCCAGCTGTCCATCTCCAAGGTGTTCGGCGAGAACGGCGAACTGACGCACTACATCGGCATCTACGAGGACGTCACCCACAACAAGCTGGCCCAGCAGCGCATCGAGAAGCTGGCCTACACCGACAACCTCACCGGGCTGGGCAACCGTCCCTACTTCATCCGCAGCCTCGAAGAGCGCTTCCAGAGCGACCACGAGTCGCCCCTCTGCCTGCTGCTGGTGGACATCGACAACTTCAAGCGCATCAACGACAGCCTCGGCCACCAGACCGGCGACAAACTGCTGGTCAGCCTCGCCCGCCGGCTGCGCAACACCCTCGGCCAGGGCGACATCCTCGCGCGCTTCGCCAGCAACGAATTCGCCGTGCTGCTCGATGGCGCCGACCTGGAGAGCGGGCAGAAGACCGCCGGGCAGATCCTCCACACCCTCGACAAGCCGCTGTTCGTCGACAACCAACTGATCAGCGTCACCGGCTCCCTGGGCCTGGCCTGCGCGCCCCAGCATGGGCGTGATCCGCAGACCCTGATGAAGCACGCCGGCCTCGCCCTGCACAAGGCCAAGGCCAACGGCAAGCACCAGCTGCAACTGTTCACCGAAACCCTCAACGCCGAGGCCAGCTACAAGCTGTTCGTCGAGAACAACCTGCGCCGCGCCCTGGCACAGAACGAGCTGGAAGTCTTCTACCAGCCCAAGCTGTGCCTCAAGTCCGGGCAACTGCTGGGCATGGAGGCGCTGCTGCGCTGGCAGCACCCGGAGCGCGGCATGATCCGCCCCGACCAGTTCATCAGCGTCGCCGAGGAAACCGGGATGATCATCCCCATCGGCAAATGGGTGATCCGCGAAGCCTGTCGCATGAGCCGGCGCCTCAGCGCCTCGGGCATGGGCGATGTGCAGGTGGCGATCAACCTCTCGCCCAAGCAGTTCAGCGACCCGGACCTGGTGGGCTCCATCGCCGCCATCCTCCACGAGGAGCAACTGCCCCCGGGCCTGCTGGAACTGGAACTGACCGAAGGCCTGCTGCTGGAAGCCACCGACGACACCAAGCACCAGCTCAACCGTCTCAAGACCCTAGGCCTGACCCTGGCCATGGACGACTTCGGCACCGGCTACTCGTCCCTCAGCTACCTGAAGAAGTTCCCGATCGACGTCATCAAGATCGACCGCAGCTTCATCAAGGACATCCCCGACAACCAGGACGACATGGAAATCACCTCCGCGGTGATCGCCATGGCCCACAACCTCAAGCTCAAGGTCGTCGCCGAAGGCATCGAGAGCGCCTCCCAGCTGGCCTTCCTCCGCCGCCAGCGCTGCGACGTCGGCCAGGGCTACCTGTTCGACCAGCCCATTCCCGGGCACCTGCTGCTGGAAAGCCTGCGCCGCTACCCCTGCCGCCCGCAGCCCTGAGCCCCGAGCCCCAAGCCCCAAGCCTGCTGTAACATCGGCCATTCCCGCAGGTCTATCGACCAGCCACCCAATCAGGAGAACGCCATGGTCCTGCGCTCGCAGATCCTCGCTCACAAAATCGAGCTGCCCACGGCGGCACAGGCGCTGCCCGGCCGTGAATCGCCGATGCCGGTGCCCGACGCCCACTTCGTCAACGGCCGCCCGCTGCAAGCCCCCTTCCCCGCCCACCTGCAACAGGCGGTGTTCGGCCTCGGCTGCTTCTGGGGCGCCGAGCGGCGTTTCTGGCAACAGGAAGGCGTCTGGTCCACCGCGGTCGGCTACGCCGGCGGCCACACCCCGAACCCGACCTACGACGAAGTCTGCTCCGGCCTCACCGGGCATACCGAAGTGGTGCTGGTGGTGTTCGACCCGCAGGTGATCAGCTACGAGAAGCTGCTCTCGGTATTCTGGGAAGCCCACAACCCGACCCAGGGCATGCGCCAGGGCAACGACATCGGCACCCAGTACCGCTCGGCCATCTACTGCAGCGACGCCGCCCAGCTGGAAGCCGCCAAGGCCAGCGAAGCCCGCTTCCAGGCCGAACTGAGCAACTCAGGCTTCGGCGCCATCACCACCGAAATCGACGAAGCCCCGACCTTCTACTACGCCGAGGCGTATCACCAGCAGTACCTGGCGAAGAATCCGGGGGGTTATTGCGGGTTGGGGGGGACGGGCGTGTGTATGCCGCTTTAGAGCTTGAAGCGGGAAGCTTGAAGCTGGAAGAAGGAGCGCCGGCCTGAGGCTTCCGGCTTCCGGCTTCCGGCTTCCGGCTTCCGGCTTCAAGCTTCAAGCTTCAAGCTTCAAGCTTCAAGCTTCAAGCTTCAAGCTTCAAGCTATCAACTGTCCGCAATAATCCAATCCAACCGCCAGCCACCCTGACTCTGCGCAAGCTTTTCGCTCAGCCAGGGCAGCAGTTGGCGCAGTTCCTCTTCCAGTCCCCATGGCGGGTTGGCGATGGCCAGGCCCGAACCGTTGAGGCCGAGGGCGTTGTCCGCCGGGTGCACCATCAGTTCCACGCGCAGCAGCTTGGGCGCCCCGGAGGCTTCCAGGCCCTGGTAGAAGCGCTTGAGCTGGCGCTGGTCTTTGATCGGGTACCAGATCGCCACGACTGTCTGGCGCATGCGGCCGATGGCTTCCTTCAGTGCGGTGACGCAGCGCTCCAGCTCGTCGGCTTTCTCGAAGGGCGGGTCGATCAGCATCAACGCGCGCTTCTCGGCGGTGGGCAGCAGGGCGCGGGGCAGGTGCCAGCCTTCGCCCAGGTGCACGGCAACGCGGCGGTCGCCGGCCATGTTCTCCTTCAGCGCCTGGCCGTCTTCCGGGTGCTTTTCGTTCAGGTGCAGGCGGTCCTGCGGGCGGGTCAGCTGGCGTGCCAGCTCCGGCGAACCGGGGTAGTGGCGCAGCGCGCCATCGGGGTTCAGGGCGTGGAGCACGCCGAGGTAGTCCACCATCAGTTCCGGCAGGTCGGGCTGGCCCCAGAGCCGGCCGATGCCCTCCTCCCATTCCCCGGTGCGGTTGGCCTGGTCGCCGGCCAGGTCGTAGAGGCCGACGCCGGCGTGGCTGTCGAGGTAGGCGAAGGGCGCCTCCTTGCGTGACAGCAGGGCGATCAGGCGGGCCAGGGTCAGGTGTTTGAGCACATCGGCGTGGTTGCCGGCATGGAAGGCGTGACGGTAGTTCATGGTGTGGGAATCCTCGCGAGGCGCGCAGTTTACCAGCCGCGACGCTGGCCGGGTTTTGCCGCTTTATCACCCTTATGGATGTTGCTAGGCGACCTTCATTCACCGATCTAGACTCCGGCCATCCAACCGGAGATCCGACATGTCCGAGACCCTGCTCAGTTCCCGCAACCTGGCCTTCGAACTCTACGAAGTGCTGGACGCCGAAGCCCTGACCCAGCGCGAGCGCTTCGCCGATCACAACCGCGAAACCTTCGACGCCGCCATCGGCACCGCCCGCAGCATCGCCGAGAAATACTTCGCCCCGCACAACCGCAAGGGCGACGAGAACGAGCCGGAGTACCACAACGGCGCCGCCACGCTGATCCCGGAAGTGAAGCCCGCCGTCGACGCCTTCCTCGAGGCCGGCTTCCTCAACGCCACCCGCAGCTTCGAGCAGGGCGGCATGCAACTGCCCACGCTGCTGTCCCAGGCCTGCTTCGCCCACTTCCAGTCGGCCAACGTCGGCAGCTCCGCCTACCCCTTCCTGACCATGGGCGCGGCCAACCTGATCGAGAGCTTCGGCAGCGACGAACAGAAGCAGCGCTTCCTGCAGCCGATGATCGACGGCAAGTTCTTCGGCACCATGGCGCTCACCGAGCCCCACGCCGGCTCCTCGCTGTCGGACATCCGCACCCGCGCCGAACCGGCCGGTGACGGCACCTACCGCATCAAGGGCAACAAGATCTTCATCTCCGGCGGCGACCACCCGCTGTCGGACAACATCGTGCACATGGTGCTGGCCAAGCTGCCGGACGCCCCCGCCGGGGTCAAAGGCATCTCGCTGTTCATCGTGCCCAAGTTCCTGGTCAACGACGACGGCTCCCTCGGCAAGCGCAACGACGTGATCCTCGCCGGCCTGTTCCACAAGATGGGCTACCGCGGTACCACCTCCACCGCCTTGAACTTCGGCGACAACGGCGACTGCGTCGGCTACCTGGTGGGCAAGCCCCACGCCGGCCTGTCCTACATGTTCCAGATGATGAACGAGGCACGCATCGGCGTCGGCATGGGCGCGGTGATGCTCGGCTACGCCGGCTACCTCTACTCCCTGGAATACGCCCGCGAGCGCCCCCAGGGCCGCCTGCCCGACGGCAAGGACCCGACCAGCGCCCAGGTGGCGATCATCGAGCACGCCGATGTGCGCCGCATGCTGCTGACCCAGAAGGCCTATGTGGAAGGCGCCTTCGACCTCGGCCTGTACTCGGCCCGCCTGTTCGACGACACCCAGACCCTCGCCACCGAGGAGGAGCGCAAGCAGGCCCACGAACTGCTCGACCTGCTCACCCCCATCGTCAAATCCTGGCCCTCGGAGTTCTGCCTCAAGGCCAACGAACTGGCGGTGCAGATCCTCGGCGGCCACGGCTACACCCGCGAATACCCGGTGGAGCAGTACTACCGCGACAACCGCCTCAACCCCATCCATGAAGGCACCCACGGCATCCAGTCCCTGGACCTGCTGGGCCGCAAGGTGGCGCAGAACAACGGTGCCGGCCTCAAGCAGCTGACCCGCCTGATCAACGACACCTGCCAGCGCGCCAGCGTCCACGGTTCCCTCGACGCCCTGCGCCAGCCGCTGGAGCAACTGGTGTCGCGCCTCTCCGCCGTGACCCTGGCCCTGCTCGGCGACCTGATGCAGGGCAAGGTCAACCAGGCCCTGGCCAACTCCGCGCTCTACCTCAACGCTTTCGGCCACGCGGTCATCGGCTGGCGCTGGCTGGAACAGGCGATCCGCGCCGAAGAAGGCCTGGCCCGTGGCAACGCCGCCGACGCCGACTTCTACAAGGGCAAGCTGCAGGCCGCGCGCTACTTCCTCACCTGGGAAGTGCCGGGCGTGCACCACGCCCTGGCCATTCTCGAAGCCCGCGACGACACCTGCCTGGAAATGCGCGACGCCTGGTTCTGATTTCAACTTTTCAGGGTTTCCCTGCCCCGCGCACATGCGGGGCTTTTTTTGCCTGCGAATCGGCCAGTCCACCGATGACCGGCTCGGCACCGGCATTCCCCGGATCGTCAAATCGACCTCGGACAATATCCTGACCACCTGGTCGAATCCGTGAACACAGGCTTCGGCCCTGTTCAAAAAACCTGTGGATTTATGCCGATCAGCGCTTGCGGCGCGTTGCGGGTAGCAGGTTAGAATCCAGCTGGCATGCACACTGCATGCATCCCTCCAGCGTCACCCCCGACATCATTGCCAGGAGCTTCAATACGTGGATGCAGCCACCATCAATAGCCTGTTCCTGATCGGCGCGTTGCTGGTCGGCGCAAGCATTCTGGTGAGCTCGGTTTCCTCGCGCCTGGGCATCCCCATCCTGGTCATCATCCTGGCCGTGGGCATGGTCGCCGGCATCGATGGCCCGGGCGGCATCGGCTTCAGCAACTACCCGCTGGCCTACCTGGTGGGCAACCTGGCGCTGGCCATCATTCTCCTCGACGGCGGCCTGCGCACACGGGTCTCCAGCTTCCGCGTGGCCTTGTGGCCGGCGCTGTCGCTGGCCACGGTCGGCGTCTTGATCACCACCGGGCTGACCGGCATGGCCGCGGCCTGGCTGTTCAATCTCGACATCATGCAGGGCCTGCTGATCGGCGCCATCGTCGGCTCCACCGACGCCGCGGCGGTGTTCTCCCTGCTCGGCGGCAAGGGCCTCAACGAACGGGTCACCGCCACCCTGGAGATCGAGTCCGGCAGCAACGACCCGATGGCGGTGTTCCTCACCGTCACCCTGATCGACATGCTGGCCAAGGGGCAGAGCGAAATCAGCCTGTCCTTCCTCGGCCACCTGGTCAGCGAGTTCGGCATCGGCGCCCTGCTCGGCCTCGGCGGCGGCTGGCTGCTGCTGCAACTGATCAACCGCATCAACCTGCCCAACGGCCTCTACCCGCTGCTGGTGGTGAGCGGCGGCCTGCTGGTGTTCGCCCTCACCAACTTCCTGCACGGCAGCGGCATCCTCGCCGCCTACCTCTGCGGGCTGGTGCTGGGCAACCGCCCGATCCGCTCGCGCCACAGCATCCTGCATATGCTCGACGGCATGGCCTGGCTGGCGCAGATCGGCATGTTCCTGGTGCTGGGCCTGCTCGTCACGCCCCACGACCTGCTGCCCATCGCCCTGCCCGCCCTGGGCCTGGCGCTGTGGATGATCCTCTTCGCCCGCCCGCTGTCGGTGATGATCGGGCTGATCCCCTTCCGCGCCTTCCATGACCGCGAAAAGGCCTTCATCGCCTGGGTCGGCCTGCGCGGCGCGGTGCCCATCATCCTCGCGGTGTTCCCGATGATGGCCGGCCTGCCCCACTCGCAGCTGTACTTCAACCTGGCGTTCTTCATCGTCCTCGTCTCCCTGCTGCTGCAGGGCGCCAGCCTGCCGCTGGCGGCCAAGCTGCTGCGGGTGACGGTACCGCCGGAGCCGGCGCCCATCTCCCGCGCCGGGCTGGAGATCCACCCCACCAGCGAGTGGGAGCTGTTCGTCTACCGCCTGGGCGCGGAGAAGTGGTGCATCGGCGCCGCCCTGCGCGAACTGAAGATGCCCGAAGGCACCCGCATCGCCGCGCTGTTCCGGGGCACCGAACTGCTCCACCCTTCGGGCAGTACCGTGCTGGAGGCGGGCGACATCCTCTGCGTGGTCGGCCACGAGCACGACCTCTCCGCCCTCGGCAAACTGTTCAGCCAGGCGCCCCAGCGCGGCCTCGACCTGCGCTTCTTCGGCGACTTCGTCCTCGAAGGCGATGCCCAGCTCTCCGCCGTCGCCTCGCTCTACGGCCTCAAGCTGGAGAACATCGACGGCACCCAGCCCCTGGGGCGCTTCATCTCCCACGAGATCGGCGGCGAACCCATCGTCGGCGACCAGGTGGAGTGGAACGGCCTGACCTGGACCGTCGCCCTGATGGAAGGGAACAAGGTGCGCAAGGTGGGCGTCAAATTCCCCGAAGGTCACGGGCGCCCAGGCCCCGGACTGTTCCTCTGAAGGCGCGGCACGTCCCACCACGGGCGCCGCGCCTGGCATATCATTAACCGCACTTTTTCCAGAGCCGCCCCCAGCGACCATGTCTTTCCTGCGCCCCCTCATTGCCGCCGCCCTCATCGGCTTCAGCCTCGGTGTGACCAACCTGCACGCCGCCGAGCCCCCCACCAGCGCCAAGGTCCAGCAAAGCCTGGACACCCTGGCCGAGCGCAAGCTGTCCGAAGCCGAGCAGAAGGCCGTGCAGCAGGTGCTGGAGCAGACCCTGACCCTGCTGGGCAACGAAGCCGAGAGCGAAAAGCGCCTGGCCGACCTCAAGCGCCAGCTCACCGACGCCCCGCGCCAGACCAGCGACGCCCAGCGCGAATTCACCCGTCTCAAGGCCAGCAAGCCGGTGGACGTCACCGAGCGCTACAGCAAGTCGTCCCTGGCCCAGCTCGACCAGTTGCTCAACCAGCGCAGCACCCAGCTGGCCGACTGGCAGAAGGACCTGGCCGAGGCCAACAGCCTGATCATCACCGCCCAGACCCGCCCCGAGCGCGCCCAGGCCGAGATCGCCAGCAACCAAGCCCGTGCCCAGCAGATCAACGCCACCCTCAAGATCGGCAAGGAAGGCAGCAAGGCGCTCTCCGATGAGCAGCGCGACCAGTACAACGCCGAACTCGCCGCCCTCGACGCCCAGACCCAGCTGCGCCGCCAGGAGCTGGCCGGCAACAGCCTGTTGCAGGATCTCGGCAACAGCCGCCGCGACCTGCTGGTGGAGCGCATCCATCGCCTGGAGCAGGAAACCCAGGCCCTGCAGTCGCTGATCAACGACAAGCGCCGGGAAAGCTCCGAGCAGACCGTCGCCGAACTCTCCCGCGAGGCGCAGAAGGCCACGCCCGACAGCCTGCTGGCAGCCGAAAGCGCCACCAACCTCAAGCTCTCCGACTACCTGCTGCGGGCCACCGACCGCCTCAACGAACTGACCCAGCAAAACCTGCAAACCCGCCAGCAACTGGACACCCTCAGCCAGGCCGACCAGGCCCTGGAGGAGCAGATCAGCGTGCTCAAGGGCAGCCTGCTGCTGTCGAAGATCCTCTACCAGCAGAAGCAGGCCCTGCCGCACCTCAAGCTCGACGGCGACCTGGCCGACGAGATCGCCGACATCCGCCTTTACCAGTTCGAACTCAGCCAGCAGCGCGACAAGCTCAACAGCCCCCAGGCCTACGTCGACGATCTGCTGTCCCGCCAGCCCGCCGACCAGGTCACCCCGGAACTACGCGCCACTCTGCTCGACCTGGCCACCACCCGCACCGAGCTGTTCGACCGCCTGAGCCGCGAACTCAACGCCCTGCTCAACGAATCCATCACCCTGCAGCTCAACCAGAAGCAGCTGCAAAGTACCTCCCAGGCGTTGCGCGCGACCCTGGAAGAGCAGATGTTCTGGATTCCCAGCAACAAGCCGCTGGACCTTTCCTGGATCAAGAACGCCCCGCACTACCTGCAACGCCAGCTCGCCGACGTGCCCTGGGGTTCAGGCCTGGCCGAGCTGGGCGAAGGCCTGGTAGACCGCCCCTGGCTGTTCGTCCCCCTGCTGCTGATGATCGGTGCGCTGCTGTGGCGGCGCAGCTGGATCTACGCCAAGCTCACCGACCTGCACCAGGACATCGGCCACTACAAGCGCGACAGCCAGATGCACACGCCCCTGGCGTTGCTGCTGAACGTCCTCCTGGCCCTGCCGGTGACCCTGTTCCTCGCCCTCTGCGGCCTGGCCCTGCAGATCGACGCCCGTGGCCAGAACGCCACCCTCGGCGCCGCGCTGATGGAAATGGCCCAGGCCTGGCTGGTGTTCTACACCCTGTACCGCATCCTCTCCCCGGGCGGCGTCGCCGAGCTGCACTTCCGCTGGCCGCGCCCGCAGGTGTCCCTGCTGAGCAAGCAGATCCGCCGCCTCGGCATGGTGGTGATGGCCCTGGTGGCCGTGGTCACCGTCGCCGAGCACCAGCCCCAGGCCCTGGCCGAGGACGTGATCGGCATCATCGTCGTCATCTCCTGCTACGCCCTGATGGCCCTGGTGCTGAGCAACCTGCTGCTGGCCGAGCCGATGCGCGAGCACACCTCGCCCTTCCGCTTCCTCATCGGCCTGGGCTTCACCCTGCTGCCGCTGGCGTTCATCGTCGCCGTGGGCTTCGGCTACTACTACACCTCGCTCAAGCTCACCGACCGCCTGATCAACACGCTCTACCTGCTGATCCTCACGCTGGTGATCGAGGCCGCCTTCGTCCGTGGCCTGGCCGTGGCCGCCCGGCGCCTGGCCTACGCGCGCGCCCTGGCCAAGCGCCAGGCGCAGACCAAGGAGAACGCCGAGGGCGAGGAAGTGGCGGTGGAAGAGCCGACCCTCGACATCGAGCAGGTCAACCAGCAGTCCCTGCGCCTGATCCGCCTGGCCCTGCTCGGCACCTTCATCGCCGCGATGTACCTGGTCTGGGCCGACCTGATCAGCGTCTTCGCCTACCTCGACGAAGTGACCCTCTACCAGTACGCCGCCGGCACCGGCGACGCCGCCACCCAGGTGCCCATCAGCCTGCTCGACGTGCTCGGCGCGCTGATCATCGCCGGCATCACCACGGTGCTCGCACGCAACCTGCCCGGCCTGCTGGAAGTGCTGGTGCTGTCGCGCCTGAGGCTCGCCCAGGGCAGCGCCTATGCCACCACCACCCTGCTCTCCTACGCCATCGCCGGCATCGGCTTCGTCAGCGCCCTGTCCACTCTCGGGGTCAGCTGGGACAAGCTGCAGTGGCTGGTGGCCGCGCTCTCGGTGGGTATCGGCTTCGGCATGCAGGCGATCTTCGCCAACTTCATCTCCGGCCTGATCCTGCTGTTCGAGCGCCCGGTGCGCATCGGCGACCTGGTGACCATCGGCACCGTCACCGGCACGGTGAACCGCATCCGCATCCGCGCCACGCACATCACCGACAGCGATCGCAAGGAAGTGATAGTCCCCAACCAGACCTTCCTCACCAGCCAGCTGATCAACTGGACCCTGACCGACACCGTCACCCGCATCGTGCTGGTCTACAACGTCAATCGCGGTGCCGACCTGGAACTGGTGCGCAAGCTGCTGCTGCAGGCCACCCAGGAGAACACCCGCGTGCTGCGCGACCCGGCCCCCAACGTGCAGCTGAAGACCTACGGCGCCACCACCCTGGAGCACGAGCTGAAGATCTACGTGCGCGAGCTGGGCGACCGTGGCCTGGCCACCGACGAGCTGAACCGGCGCATCGACCAGCTGTTCCAGGAGCACAACATCAACATCTCCTCGGTGCCGAAGATGGACGTCATCCTCAGCCGCAAGGTCGAGGCCCACGCCCCGGTCGAGGAAGCTGCCGCCGACGCCGCCGAAGAGCAGGCCAAGTAGGCCGCTGCCACGCGGGGACCACCGGTCCCCGCGACTTCCCCCGGCTCCGGCCGCGTGACAAGCTGAGCCCATGAAACGACTCGACGACCTGCAGTTCGACAACCGCTTCGCCCGCCTGGGCGATGCCTTCTCCACCGAAGTCCTGCCCGACCCGCTGGCCGACCCGCACCTGGTGGTGGCGAGCCCGGCGGCCATGGCGCTGCTCGACCTGGACCCGGCCGAGGTCGACACGCCGGTGTTCGCCGAGCTCTTCGCCGGGCACAAGCTGTGGTCCGACGCGGCACCGCGCGCCATGGTCTATTCCGGGCACCAGTTCGGCAGCTACAACCCGCGCCTCGGCGATGGCCGCGGCCTGCTGCTGGGCGAGGTGGTCAACGACGCTGGCGAGCACTGGGACCTGCACCTCAAGGGCGCGGGCCAGACGCCCTACTCGCGCATGGGCGACGGCCGCGCGGTGCTGCGCAGCTCGATCCGCGAGTTCCTCGCCAGCGAACACCTGCACGCCCTGGGCATCCCCAGCAGCCGCGCGCTGTGCGTCACCGGCTCCAGCACCCCGGTCTACCGCGAGAAGAAGGAAAGCGGTGCCATGGTCATGCGCCTGGCCCCCAGCCACGTACGCTTCGGCCACTTCGAGTACTTCTACTACACCCGCCAGCACGAGCAGTTGAAGACCCTCGGCGAGCACGTGCTGGCCTGCCATTTCCCCGAGTGCCTCGACGCCGACGAACCCTGGCTGGCGATGTTCCGCACGGTGATCGAGCGCAACGCCGAGATGATCGCCGGCTGGCAGGCCTATGGCTTCTGCCACGGGGTGATGAACACCGACAACATGTCGATCCTCGGCATCACCTTCGACTACGGCCCCTACGCCTTCCTCGACGACTTCGACGCCAACCACATCTGCAACCACTCCGACGACAGCGGGCGCTATAGCTTCAGCAACCAGGTGCCCATCGCCCACTGGAACCTCGCCGCCCTGGCTCAGGCACTCACGCCGCACATCGCCGTGGAGGCCCTGCGCGAGGCGCTGGAGCTGTTCCTGCCGCTGTACCAGGCGGCCTGGCTGGACCGCATGCGCCGGCGCCTCGGCTTCACCCAGGCAGAGGATGGCGACGAAGCGCTGGTGCAGCGCCTGCTGCAACTGATGCAGACCAGCGCAGTGGACTACAGCCTGTTCTTCCGCCGCCTGGGCGACAGCGCGCCCGAGCAGGCGGTGGCCATGCTGCGGGACGATTTCGTCGACCTCGCCGGCTTCGACGCCTGGGCCGCGCAGTACGTCGAGCGCGCCGCGCGCGAGGGCGACGACCAGGACGCCCGCCGCCAGCGCATGCACGCGGTGAACCCGAAGTACATCCTGCGCAACTACCTGGCCCAGCGCGCCATCGAGGCCGCCGAGCGTGGCGACTACAGCGAGGTGCGCCAGCTGCACGCCGTGCTCGCCCGTCCGTTCGACGAGCAGCCGGGCATGGAAAGCTACGCCGAGCGCCCGCCCGAATGGGGCAAGCACCTGGAAATCAGCTGCTCCTCCTGAGCCCCCGAGCCCTCGGCGGGCCTCAGCGGGCCAGCCCCTGGGTCTGCTCCACGCGCCGCAGCAGGTAAGGGAAGAAGGGGTTGGACGTGGCACGCTGCAGCGCGCCCATGTCCATCACCAGCGCACCCCGCTCGCCCCGCAACGACAGGTCACCCAGGTGGATGCCGAAGTCATCGGCCGGGTCGGGGCGCCGACCGTACAGCCCATCGTTCTCGGGGAAGGGCACGGCCACGTGGGACAGCGAGAACAGCTCACGGGGGAAGGTCAGCTCCAGCGGCGTCACCCACTCTTCCCGGGCACCGGCTTCGGTCACCCGCTCGACCACCTCGCGGCTGCTCGCCGTGACATTGGTGACCACCGCCGTGCGGTAGTTGCGCGGCGGTGGCGGCAGCAGGCGCGCCAGCGCCAGGCTCGCCTCCGGCCGCAGCAGCGGGCCGAAATCCACCGAGCGGTTGATGTCGAACAGCACCAGCTCGCTGCCGTTGTCCGGCAGCAGGCGGTAGAGCCCGTCCACCACCGCTGGCGTGCTCACCGTGGCATCCACCACCGACTGGAAGGTCAGCAGCGGCGGCATCGCACTCAGGCCGTCACGGTGCGAGGCCCGCTGCAGCTGTTCCTGCAGGGCCGCCGTGAGCAGGTAGGACTGGCGCGCGCCGTTGACCGGGAAGGAGTTGTACTTGAACGGGTTGTACTCGGGCAGCAGATCCAGCCAGGCGGCCTTGGCGAAGGCCGGGAACACCGCCGGCCAGCCCGCCACCCCGGCGAAACGCGCATAACCGGCCACGCCCACCATGGGCGAGAGCAGCACCAGCCGCTCGGCCCGGGGCAGCGCCGGGTCCTCCAGGGCATCCAGGGAATACTTCAGCGCCAGCGCGCCGCCGTTGGAGTAACCCACCAGCCGCAGCGGCCGCGGCTCGCCCACCAGGCGCCGGGCCTCGCGCACGGCCAGGCGGGTGGCGGCCAGCCACTGCTGCCAGCTCACGTCGGTCAGCGCCGCCGGCACCGTGCCATGGCCCGGCAGGCGCAAGCCCACCACCACGAAGCCCGCCTGGCGGTAGCGCAGCGCCAGGTGGCGCAGGCTGTAGGGCGAATCGGTGAGGCCATGCAGCATCACCACCGCACCCACCGGCTCGCCTTCCGGGCGCAGCACGTAGGAGCGGTTCCAATCCTGGTGGAAGTGCCCGGGGTAGAGCGGGCTACCGGGGAAGTAGCGGTTCGCCGGCACCCGTTCCTCGGGCTCCAGGCGCTCGCTGACCTGCTGGCGCACCTGGTCGAAGACATGGGCTTCGGCGCCCATCCAGGCGGCCCAGTCGGCCTGGTCCAGGGCCTTCTCGTCGAGCTCGTCCGGCACGAAGCGGTGCCAGGGCAGCAGCGCCGGCTCGCCCTGGATATCCAGCACCCGCACGGCGAAGACCAGCAGCACCGCCAATGCCACCAGCAAGGCGCCACGCCCCAGCCACCGGATGATCCCTGTGCGCATCGTCCCCGCTCCCGTCTTCAGCCCCCGGCCAGCAACCAGTCCAGCCCCATGCGTACATGCTCCTCGGTGCTGTCCACCAGGGGCAAGGGCGAATCACAACCGTCCAGCAGCAGGCCGATCTCGGTGCAGCCGAGGATCGCCGCCTGGGCACCCTCGTCCTTGAGTTGCTGCAGCTGCGCCAGGTAGAAGTCCCGCGCCTCGGGCAGGAAGCGGCCCAGGCACAGCTCCTGGAAGATCACCCGGTCGATCTCCACCATCGCTGCTGCGTCCGGCACCTGCACGCGAATGCCGAAGCGCTCACCCAGGCGTTGCCGGTAGAAGTCCTCCTGCATGGTGAAGCGCGTCCCCAGCAGCGCCGCCCGCTCGCAGCCTTGCGCCTTGAGGGCCGTCCCCACACCGTCGCCGATGTGCAGCAGGGGGATGTCCACCGCTGCCTCGATGGCCGGAGCCACCTTGTGCATGGTGTTGGTGGCCAGCAGCAGGGCGCCAGCGCCGGCACGCTCCAGGCCTTGCGCAGCGGCAGCCAGCTGGCGCCCTGCCTCGTCCCAGCCACCGGACTTCTGCAGGGCGGCGATGCCGGCGAAATCCACCGAATGCAGCAGCAGCGGCGCCGAATGCAGGCCGCCCCGCGCATCGCGCACGCCTTCGTTGAGCAGGCGGTAATAGCTCAGGGTCGACTCCCAACTCATGCCACCCAGTACACCCAGCAACCTCATGACGCGTTCTCCCGAGCAAAATCCCAGCCTAGCCCAGGCAGGCGTGCTGCCTGGACATACAGTTATCCGGCGATGGGCAGGTACAGCCGCAACGGGCCACCCGAACCTTTTAAAATGGAATATGAACCTGCGGAAATCTTCTTAGACTCTCTAAGCAAAGCCGCTTATCTTCGCCGCCTGCTTATTCCAGCCTGTTCTACCACCCACTGTCAGGCACCGTACCCCGCATGAAGATCCGCAATCTCGACCTCAGCCAGAGCCCGATCAACACCGAGCACGAGGCACTGGGCATCCCCCCCGTCGAGGACTTCGTCAGCCACCCCGACAACCACCCGGTGCTGCGCGCCGCGATGTGGTTCGCCGTGCTGGTGCTGGTCAGCCTGCTGGGCTTCCTCGCCTGGCGCCTGTTCTTCGGCGACCACGGCGGGGCCACCGGCCTGGACATCATCGAACGCACCCTCAGCAGCCCGACCTTCTGGAGCGCGGTGGCCGTGGGCTTCCTCGCCCAGGTGGTGGATGGCGCGCTGGGCATGGCCTACGGCATCACCGCGACCACCTTCCTGCTCACCGCCGGCGCCTCCCCCGCTGCTGCCAGCGCCAGCGTGCACATCGCCGAAGTCTTCACCACCGGGCTCTCGGGCATTTCCCATGTGAAGCTGGGCAACGTCAACAAATCCCTGTTCCTGCGCCTGCTGCTGCCCGGCATCATCGGTGCGGTGCTCGGCGCCGTGCTGATCACCACCTTCGACGGCGCCGCGCTCAAGCCCTTCATTTCCGCCTACCTGCTGCTGATGGGCCTGTACATCCTCAGCAAGGCCTACCGCCATGTGGCCCAGCGCCGGGCGCCGAAGCACGTGGCCAAGCTGGCCCTGTTCGGCGGTTTCGTCGACGCCGCCGGCGGCGGTGGCTGGGGCCCGGTGGTCACCAGCAGCCTGCTGGGCTCGGGCAGCGACCCGCGCACCACCATCGGCTCGGTGAACTTCGCCGAGTTCTTCCTGACCATTTCCAGCGCCACCTCCTTCATCCTCCTGGCCGGTGAGCTGAACACCTGGATGCTGGTGGCCGGGCTGGTCTTCGGCGGCCTGTTCGCGGCGCCCTTCGCCGCCATGCTGTGCAAGAAGCTGCCGGCGCGCACCCTGCTGACCCTGGTCGGCACCCTGATCACCCTGATCAGCGCCTTCAACATCTACATGGCCCTGCGCTGATCGGGCGGTTCTAGCCACCGAACTTTTCGGTCTAGCCGCGCCAGCCGCTGATTGCTCCAGGTCATTGACCGCACCCCTTCCGCTTTCACATGCTGCGCTCCTTCATCAGCCCCGAAGGAACGCAGCCACAATGAAACCGGAAACCCTCGCCATCCACGCCGGCTACAGCCCCGACCCGACCACGCGTGCGGTGGCGGTACCGATCTATCAGACCACCTCCTACGCCTTCGACGACACCCAGCACGGCGCCGACCTGTTCGACCTCAAGGTGCCCGGCAACATCTACACCCGCATCATGAACCCCACCAACGACGTGCTGGAGAAGCGCATCGCCGCGCTCGAAGGCGGCGTCGGCGCCCTGGCCGTGGCCTCGGGCATGGCCGCCATCACCTACGCCATCCAGACCGTCGCCGAAGCCGGCGACAACATCGTCTCGGTGGCCAAGCTCTACGGCGGCACCTACAACCTCTTCGCCCACACCCTGCCGCGCTCCGGCATCCAGGTACGCTTCGCCGCCCACGACGACATCGCGGCCCTGGAAGCACTGATCGACGAACGCACCAAGGCGGTGTTCTGCGAATCCATCGGCAACCCGGCGGGCAACATCATCGACCTCGCCGCCCTGGCCGCCGCCGCGCACCGCCATGGCGTGCCGCTGATCGTCGACAACACCGTGGCCACGCCCATCCTCTGCCGCCCCTTCGAACACGGCGCGGACATCGTCGTGCACTCGCTGACCAAGTACATCGGCGGCCATGGCAACAGCATCGGCGGCATCGTCGTCGACTCCGGGAAGTTCCCCTGGGCCGAAAACAAGGCGCGTTTCCCGCTGCTCAACACCCCGGACGCCTCCTACCACGGCGTGACCTACACCGAAGCCTTCGGCCCCGCGGCCTTCATCGGCCGCTGCCGCGTGGTGCCGCTGCGCAACATGGGCGCGGCGCTGTCGCCGTTCAACGCCTTCCTCATCCTCCAGGGGCTGGAAACCCTGCCCCTGCGCATGGAGCGCCACACCGAGAACGCGCTGAAGGTCGCCCACTTCCTCCAGGCCCACCCGCAGGTGGCCTGGGTGAAATACGCCGGCCTGCCGGACCACCCCGAGCACGAACTGGCCCAGCGCTACACGGCGGGCAAGCCGGCGGCGATCCTGTCCTTCGGCATCGTCGGCGGCGCCGAGGCGGGCGCGCGCTTCATCGACGCGCTGAAACTGGTGGTGCGCCTGGTGAACATCGGCGACGCCAAGTCCCTGGCCTGCCACCCGGCCTCCACCACCCACCGCCAGCTCAACGACGAGGAGCTGGAAAAGGCCGGCGTGCCGCGCGACATGGTGCGCCTGTCCATCGGCATCGAGCACATCGACGACATCCTCGCCGACCTCACCCAGTCCCTCGAGGCCGCACGGGGCTGATGCCCAGGGGTTGATATTCGGCGGGTCGGCTCCAGATCAGGGGAATCTGTTCCGGAGCCGACCATGACCGATCCCCTGATGATCCCCTGCGCCCACTGCGCCGGGCTCAACCGCATTCCCGCCGAGCGTCTGGGCGACTCGCCCCGCTGCGGTCACTGCAAGTCCGCCGTGGTCCCTGCCACGCCCTTCGACCTGAACGAAGCCGGCTTCGCCAAGCAACTGCGCGGCGACCTGCCCTTGCTGGTGGACGTCTGGGCCGACTGGTGCGGTCCCTGCAAGGCCTTCGCCCCCACCTACCAGCAGGCCGCCACCCAGCTCCACGGCCGCTGCCGCCTGGGCAAGCTGGACAGCGAGGCCAACCGCCAGCTGGCCGGGCAGCTCAACATCCGCTCCATTCCCACGCTGATCCTGTTCAAGGGCGGTGTCGAAGTCGCACGCCAGAGCGGTGCCCTGCCCCTGCCGCAACTGCTGGGCTGGCTGAAGAGCCAGGGCATCTAGAACGCCAGGGCGGGCGCAGCTCCGGCTAGCCTTGCCCGGCGTACATCTCGTTCAGCGCCCGCTGCATCTCCTCGGCGGAGACCTGGCGCTTGTGGGTGGAGATGGTCCAGGTGTTGCCGAACGGGTCGATGACCCGGCCTTCCCGCGAGCCGAAGAACATGTCGGCCACCGGGCTCAGCTCCCGGGCGCCTTCGCGTATCGCCCGGGCAAAGGTCGCGTCCGAATCGGGCACATAGATCTGCGCCAGCAGCGGCTGCTCCGGCCAGCCTTCCATCGACTCGCCGAGGTTGATCCGCGAGTCGCCGAACCTCAGCTCGCAATGCACCACCTTGCCGTCCGGCGTCGTCAGGCGGAGCAGCTCTTCCGCGTCGAACACCGCCTGGTAGAACCTGACGGCACTGGCCAGGTCGCTGACGATGCTGTTCGGGGTAACGGTATTGAATCCCTGCGGTTTGAAGGTGGTGTTCATGGGCTTTCCCTGCTGGTTCGAGCGAGCGCGACATGCGCAGGCCCATTACTACCCTAGGCAATGAAGCGCGTCCGTTACAGGCTCAACCTCCCGGTGAAAGTCCCACCTAACGGCCGGGTCCTGATCGTTTCGGTCACCCGCGCTGGCCGTCCCGGTCATTGCCGCCGACGCGCATCCGGCTAGGCTCCTGGCATTCGTCCTGCCGGAGTTCGTCATGCAATTCAACGAAGAGATGGCCCGCCACTTCACCGAAGACAAGATCACCTTCGTACGCCGCATGGGCCTCAAGGCCGTGGCCCTGGAGCCGGGCTACGTGAAGCTGCTGGTGCCCCTGGCCGGCAACGAGAACCACATCGGCACCATGTACGCCGGCGCCCTGTTCACCCTGGCGGAGATTCCCGGCGGCGCGCTGTTCATCACCAGCTTCGACACCCGCCGCTTCTACCCCATCATCAAGGACATGAGCCTGCGCTTCCGCCGCCCGGCCAAGGGTGATATCAGCGTCGAGGCGCGCATCGGCGCAGAGGAGATCGAGCGCATCCAGGCCGAGGCCAGCGCCAACGGCAAGGCCGACTACCTGCTGGAACTGGAGCTGGTGGACGCCACCGGCGAGGTGGTGGCGCAGAGCCGCGGGCTGTACCAGCTGCGCGCCCACTGAGCCTCGGACGGATTGCCCTGGATCAACTTGCCGTGCGGCCAATTGCCCCACAGTGGCACCTCACCCGGAGGTGCCACCCATGTTCAGCCATATCCTCATCGCCCATGACCTGAGCCGCGAAGCCGACCTCGCCCTGCAACGCGCCGTGGACCTGGCGCGCCAGTACGACGCCCGCCTGACCCTGCTGCACGTGCTCGAAGACCACCTGCCCAACGCCCTGCAGGACAACCTGCGCGAAGGCGCCCAGCGCCTGTTCCAGCAGCGCCTGGAGCAGCTCGGCGCACCGCCCGCCCAGGTACTGCTGCGCAAGGGCCGCCCGGCCCTGCAGATTCTCGAAGAGGTGGAAGAGAGCCAGGCCGACCTGCTGGTGATCGGCAACCACCACCACAACGCACCGGAGCTGTTCATCGGCACCACCCTGGAGCGCGTGGCCCGGCATATCGACATCCCCTTGCTGCTGGCCGTGAGTGAAAAGCCGGCCCCCTACCGCAAGGGCTTCA
Organism: Pseudomonas solani; assembly: GCF_026072635.1. Lineage (NCBI taxonomy): Bacteria > Pseudomonadati > Pseudomonadota > Gammaproteobacteria > Pseudomonadales > Pseudomonadaceae > Pseudomonas > Pseudomonas solani. The sequence goes on from NZ_AP023081.1 coordinate 1,661,773, forward strand.
CCGCGCTGGACTTCTCCCTCTGCGCCTGCGACGCGCTGCGCAGCGCCTGTAGCCTGCTGACCACCGAAGGCCACCTGCAGGCGGTGAACGTGATGGAGATTACCGGCCGCCTGCTGGCCAAAGCGGGCAGCTCCAGCGAATACCTGAAGACCCAGCGCGAGCTGCTGGAGCAATTGCTGAAGGACGAACTGGGCAACGTCACGGCCGCGCCGACGGTCAGCCTGGACGTCACCCACGGCTCACTGCCCCGCGCCCTGGACGACGCCATCGCCGCCGCCCAGCCGCAGTTCATCACCCTCGGCAGCCACGGCCGCAGCATGATCTCCCAGGCCCTGCTGGGCAGCCTGGCGCTGCACTATCTGCAGCGCCCGCCCTGTGATGTGTTGGTGGTGAAGTAGGCGGCAAAGCCGGAAGCCGGAAGCCGGAAGCCTCAAGCCTCAAGCCTCAAGCCTCAAGCTTCTAGAAGATTGTGCAGCTCGACGAATTGCTGGGTCAGCTTGTGGCTGCGATCCAGATAGATCAGCGGGGTGCAGGCCTGGTGGGATTCGCGCATCTTCACCGAGCTCATCAGGTTCACCGGCAGCACCGGCAGGCCCTCGGCGATGAGTTCGTCCAGCAGTTGCTGGGGCAGGCTGGCACGGGGCTGGAACTGGTTGACCACGATGCCTTCCACCTCCAGGCCGTCGTTGTGGTCTTCCTTCAGCTCCTCGATCTCGGCCAGCAGGCCGTAGAGGGCATTGCGCGAGAAGCTGTCGCAATCAAAGGGGATCAATACGCGATCCGCCGCGATCAGCGCCGAAACCGTGTAGAAATTCAAGGCCGGCGGTGTATCCAGGTAGATACGGTCGTAATCCTCGGCCAACTCGTCCAGCAGCTTCGCCAGCTTGTTGATCTTGTGCTTGGCCTCCAGTTTCGGCTGCAGGTCGGCCAGCTCCGCCGTGGCGGTGATTACGTGCAGGTTGTCGAAGGGGGTTTCGTAGATATCCACCTTGCCCTTCTTGCCGAACGGCCCAGACGACAGGGTCTGCTTGAAGAAGTCGGCGATTCCCATGGGGATGTCGTCGCCGGTGAGGCCGGTCAGGTAGTGGGTGGAGTTGGCCTGGGTGTCGAGGTCGATCAGCAGCGTGCGATAACCCTCCGATGCACTCACCGCCGCCAGGTTGCAGGCGATGCTCGACTTGCCTACGCCGCCCTTCTGATTGAACACCACTCGCCGCATCACACACCTCCCGGGTCCCTTGGATAGTCCCGGATTCTATGCAAAGCCCGTGACAAGGGCGAGCACTGACGGGCCTTTCTTACCAGCGGGAATTTATGTGCCTTACATCTGAAGATTGTGTCTGAAGTTTGCGAAGTAACCCGACGGTCGGGGATAATGCGGCACTTTGCTATGGCGTCATCGACAAGGCCTTTGTCGTTCAGGGATTGCCAGTCGACAAGGACGCCCACAGGGGCCGGGAAGAGCTCTTAGCGTGACTCACTTCAGTATCGAACAATGGCGTGCCTGGGCCCCGGGTCTGGAAAGCGAGGACGACTGGCGCGCCTGGTGCAGGCAACCGTTCGCGCCTGCCGACCTCACTGTGCAACCCGATGTCTCCTTCCTTCCCGCCATGCAGCGGCGGCGCCTGTCGCGCCTCGCACGCATGGCGATGAGCGTCGCCTGGCCCCTGGCCGCCGAGGGCGAGCAACTGCCCATGGTGTTCGCCTCGCGCCACGGCGAAACGCCCCGCACCCTGGCCCTGCTGCAGGACCTGGCGCGCGGCGAGCCGCTGTCGCCCACCCAGTTCAGCCTTTCCGTGCACAACGCGATCATCGGCCAGTGGTCGATCCTGCGGGGTGATACCAGCGAGATGACCGCCCTGGCCGCCGAAGGCGACGGCCTGGAGCACGCGGCCCTGGAAGCCGCCGGCATGCTCGCCGAAGGCGCCCCGGCCGTGCTGCTGGTGGTGACCGAGGAGTGCCCACCGGACATCTACCGACCCTGGGTTGAGGATGTGCCCTTCCCCTACGCCGTCGCCCTGCGGCTCGCGCCCGGGGACCAGTGGCAGCTGAAGCTGTCCCCCGAAGCGCCGGAACAGGCGCTGGAACCCTGGCCCCATGCACTGGGCCTGCTGCAAGCACTGCTTAACGATCTGCCCCACCGTCAGCATCAATGGAAGAGCCGTAAATGGACCTGGCAACGCAACCGGCCCTGAACGCCCGCCCCAACGCCCCCTACTGGTGGCGCCTGATCGCCACCGCGCTGTCCTTCACCCTGTTCGGGGTCGGTGGCGTGCTGTTGCGCATCGTCGTATTCCCGCTGCTGTCGCTGCTGCCCGGCAGCGCCCTCGACCGCCGCCGCCGCGCCCGAGCCACCACCAGCCGGCTGTTCTGGCTGTTCGTGCAGTTCATGTACCGCAGCGGCGTGCTCACCTATGAAGTGGAAGGCGCCGAGCGCCTCGGTCGCCCCGGGCAGATGATCATCGCCAACCACCCCTCGCTGATCGACGTGGTGGTGCTGATCGCCCTGATCCGCGATGCCAACTGCGTGGTCAAGCAGAGCCTGTGGGACAACCCCTGCATGCGTGGCCCGATCCGCGCCGCCCAGTACATCAGCAACAGCGGCAGCATGGACATGCTCGACGAGGCCGCCGCCGCCCTGCAGGAAGGCCAGACCCTGATCGTCTTCCCCGAAGGCACCCGCACCACGCCGGGCCAGGCCCCGCAGTTCCATCGCGGCGCCGCCGCCATCGCCCTGCGCGGCGCGCGCATCGTCACCCCGGTGACCATCAGCGTGACCCCGACCACCCTGACCAAGGCCGAGCCCTGGTACAGCATCCCGGCGCGGCGCTTCCACTTCCACCTGCGCGTCGGTCACGACATCGACCCGCAGAGCTTCGCCGCACAGGGGCCGGCGCCGATCGCCTCGCGCCGCCTCAACGACCATCTGCATCAACACTTCATGAAGGAGCTCGGCCTGGATGAGCGCTCTGCAGCTTGAAATCAAGAACCTGATCATCGAGGCCCTGGGCCTCGAAGACATCGGCCCCGACGACATCGACGCCGAACAGACCCTGTTCGGCGAAGGCCTGGGCCTGGATTCGGTGGACGCCCTGGAACTGGGCCTGGCCATCCAGAAGCGCTTCGGCATCAAGATCGACGCCGATGCCAAGGACACCCGCAAACACTTTGCCAACGTGGCCAGCCTCGCGGCCTTCGTCTCGGCACAGAAAGCCGCTTGAGGAAAGACCGCGATGCAAACCCGTGACGAGATCTTCACCACCCTGCGCGACGCCCTGGTCGAACTCTTCGAGCTGGACCCGGCGCAGATCAGCCTGGAATCCAACCTCTACGAGGACCTGGAGATCGACAGCATCGACGCCGTGGACCTGATCGACCACATCAAGCGCCACACCGGCCGCAAGATCGCCGCCGAGGACTTCAAGGCCGTGCGCACCGTCAGCGACGTGGTCGAGGCCGTGCACCGCCTGGTGAACGAGCCCGCATGAGCCGCCTGATCGGGCTGCTGCTGGTGCTGGCCGGGCTGGGCTACCCCTTCGCCGTGTACTACGGCATGGAGCACCTGTCGCCGCGCCTGTTCGCCCTGCTGCTGGGCGGCCTCTGGCTGGCCCGCAGCCTCAGCGCCGCGCAACGCCCCGGCAACCGCTGGACGGCCATCGCCGCCCTGGGCTTCTGCCTGCTGCTGGGGCTGGTCAACCAGGCCGACCTGCTGCGCTGGTACCCGGTGCTGATGAGCGCCGTGCTGCTGGGCCTGTTCGGCGCCAGCCTGGTCCATGGCATGCCGCTGGTGGAACGCCTGGCGCGCCTGCGCGAGCCCGAGCTGCCCGAGGTGGCGGTGCGCTACACCCGCCGCGTCACTGCCGTCTGGGCACTGTTCTTCCTGGCCAACGGCCTGATGGCCGCCGCCCTCACCCTCTGGGCGCCGCTCAGCTGGTGGACCCTCTACACCGGCTTCATCGCCTACCTGCTGATGGGCCTGCTGTTCGCCGGCGAGTGGCTGGTGCGCCAGCGTGTGCGGAGGTTCGCGTGAACTGGATCGCCCCCCAGGACCTGCTACTCCACACCGCCGCGCACCGCCCGGTCACCCTCGCCCCGGCGCTGGACCAGGCCACCCTCGCCCAGCGCGCCTTGCGCCTGGCCGGTGCCTTCCAGGCCCGAGGCATCCAGCGCGTCGCCCTGTATCTGGAAGACGGCGCCGAGCTGGCCACCGCCCTGCTGGCCGCCTGGCGCGCCGGCATCGACGTGCTGCTGCCAGCCGACGCCCAGGCACAGACCCGCAAGCGTCTCGGCGAACACTGCGACCTCTGGCTCGACAACCTCGATGGCCTCGATGCCGAGCCCCTGGCCCCCACCACGCTGGACCTGGACGCCTGCCGCCTGGTGCTGTGCACCTCCGGCTCCAGCGGCGAAGCCAAGCTGATCGACAAGACCCTGCGCCAGCTGGCCAACGAGGTCGAAGCCCTGGAAGCGCTCTGGGGCGGCGACCTGGCCGGCGCCACCCTGGTGGCCAGCGTCTCCGCCCAGCACATCTACGGCCTGCTGTTCCGCGTGCTCTGGCCCCTGTGCGCCGGCCGCCCCTTCGTGCGCCGGGCCCAGCCCTTCGCCGAAGACATGCAGCAGGCCAGCCTGGAGGCCGGCGACTTCGCCTGGGTCGCCAGCCCCGCCCTGCTCAAGCGCATGGGCGACAACCTCGACTGGCCCGCCCTGGGTGGCGTACGCCGGGTGTTTTCCTCCGGCGGCGCCCTGCCCGCCGACGCCGCTGCCGAGCTGCAGCAGCGCCTCGGCCAGTGGCCCACGGAAATCTACGGCAGCTCCGAGACCGGCGGCATCGCCTGGCGCCAGGGCGGCGCCCTGTGGCAGCCCTTCGCCGGCGTCGAGCTGGGCCGGGACGAGGAAGGCGCACTGCACCTCGCCTCGCCCTACCTGCCCGCCGGCCACCGCGAGCAGACCGCCGATGCCGTGCGCATCGACGCCGACGGCCGCTTCGAACTGCTCGGCCGGCTCGACCGCATCGTCAAGCTGGAAGAGAAACGCATCTCCCTGCCCATGCTGGAACAGGCCCTGGGCGAACACCCCTGGGTGGCCGAAGCCCGCCTGGGCGTGGTGCAGGAAGGCCGCGCCTTCCTCGGCGCCCTCGTGGCCCTGAGTGCCGAGGGCATCCACGCCCTGCGCAACCAGGGCCGTCGCGCCGTCACCGAAACCCTGCGCCGCCACCTGGCCGGCCATTGCGAAGCCATCGCCCTGCCGCGCCGCTGGCGCCTGCTGCGCCAGTTGCCCTGGAGCAGCCAGGGCAAGCTGCCCCAGGCGCTGGTGGAAACCCTGGTCAGGGCGCCGCGCCCGAAAACGGTGGAGCCGCTGGCCAGCCGCGAAGCCGACGGCGAATGGCAGCTGGAGCTGGAGGTGCCGCTGGACCTGGCGCACTTCTCCGGCCACTTCCCGCGCACCCCGGTGTTGCCTGGCGTGGTGCAGATCGACTGGGCCCAGCAGCTGGCCCGCCAGCTCATGGACCTGCCGCCACGCTTCGCCGGCATGGAAGTGCTGAAGTTCCAGCAACTGGTACGCCCCGGCGATCGCCTGCAGCTGTCCCTGCGTTTCGACGCCGACAAGGGCAAGCTCTACTTCGCCTTCCGCAATGGCGAGGCCGCCTGCTCCTCCGGGCGCATCCTGCTGGTGGCCGCGCATGTTTAAGCCCTGCGCGGTGATCCCCGTCTACAACCACGAACACGCCCTGCCCCTGGTGGTGGACGCCCTGCGCCAGCGCGACCTGCCCTGCGTGCTGGTGGACGACGCCTCCAGCGCCGACTGCGCACGGGTGATGGACACGCTGGCCGCCCAGCCCGATGTCCACCTGGTGCGCCTGGCAGTGAACCAGGGCAAGGGCGGCGCGGTGATGGCCGGGCTGCGCGAGGCCGGGCGCCTGGGCTTCTCCCACGCGCTGCAGGTGGACGCCGACGGCCAGCACGACCTCGAAGACGTGCAGCGCTTCCTCGCCGCCGCCGAGTCCCGCCCCGCGGAGCTGGTGTGCGGCTACCCGCAATACGACGAGAGCGTGCCCAAAAGCCGTCTCTATGCCCGCTACCTGACCCACGTCTGGGTGTGGATCAACAGCCTGTCGCTGTCGATCCGCGACGGCATGTGCGGCTTCCGCGTCTACCCGCTGGCGCCGACCCTGGCGCTGATCGATTCCGCGAACCTGGGCAAGCGCATGGACTTCGACCCGGAGATCCTCGTGCGCCTGGCCTGGCGCAACCAGCCCATGCACTGGCTGCCGACCAAGGTGCACTACCCGCTGGACGGGCTCTCGCACTTCCGCCTGTTCCACGACAACGCGCTGATCTCCAAGATGCACGCCAAGCTGTTCTTCGGCATGCTCCTGCGCGCCCCGCTGATCCTCTGGCGCAGGTGCCGGCCATGAGCGAGGGGCACTGGGCACGCCAGGACGAACGCGGCAGCTTCCTGCTGATGAAGTTCACCGCCCTGGCGGTGCGCCACCTGGGCCGTCGTGTGCTCAGCCCGCTGCTCTACGTCATCGTCTTCTACTTCTTCCTCTTCGGCACCAAGGCCCGGCGCAGCGCCCGGCGCTACCAGGCCAACCTCGCCGCCTGGAGCGGTCGCCCGGAGCTGGCGCCGACCCTCCGTTCGGTGTTCGCCCAGTTCATGGCCTTCGCCGACGCCCTGCTGGACAAGCTCGACATCTGGCGCGGCAAGCTGCCCCTAGAACGCATCGAGCTGGTGGACCCGACCGGCCTGCGCCAGCAACTGCGCGGCGGGCGCGGCCAACTGCTGGTCGGCGCCCACCTGGGCAACCTGGAGGTGTGCCGCGCCCTGGCCGAGCTGGGCGAGAAGGTGCAGATGAACGTGCTGGTGCACACCCGCCACGCCGAGCGCTTCAACCGCCTGCTGGGTGAGGCCGGCGCGAGCCACCTGCGGCTGATCCAGGTCAGCGAGCTGGACCCGGCGATCATGCTGCAATTGAGCGAACGCCTGGAGCGCGGTGAATGGCTGGCCATCGCCGGCGACCGCGTGCCGCTGCACGGCGGGCGCACCACCCAGGTCGATTTCCTCGGCCACCCCGCCGCCTTCCCCCAGGGCCCCTGGCTGCTGGCCGGGCTGCTCAAGTGTCCGCTCAACCTGATGACCTGCCTGAAGATCGACGGCCGCTACAAGGTGTTCCTCGAACCCTTCGCAGACGCCGTGCAGTGGCGCCGTGGCGAACGTGACGCGGTGATCGAAGGCTGGGTCCAACGCTATGCCCAGCGCCTCGGCGAGCTGTGCCTGAAGGCGCCCGAGCAATGGTTCAACTTCTACCCGTTCTGGAACGAACATGACGACACATCAGCCTGAACCCGTGGTCTTCGGCGAGCTGCCGCTGACCATCGAGCAGGTCGTGGCCCTGTCCCAGCGCCGCGCCCCCTCCCTGTTGCAGGGCGACGCCGCCTGGCGCGAGCGCATCGCCAAGGGCGCGCGCTTCCTCGACACCCTGCTGGACAAGGAAGGCGTGATCTACGGCGTCACCACCGGCTATGGCGATTCCTGCGTGGTAGCCGTGCCGCTGGAGCAGGTCGAAGCCCTGCCGCGCCACCTGTTCACCTTCCACGGCTGCGGCCTGGGCAAGGTGCTGGACGAGGCCGCTACCCGCGCGGTGCTGGCGGCGCGCCTGCAGTCGCTGTGCCATGGCGTTTCCGGCGTGCGCGTCGAACTGCTGGAGCGCCTCCAGGCCTTCATCGACCAGGACGTGCTGCCGGTGATCCCGGAAGAGGGTTCGGTGGGTGCCAGTGGCGACCTCACCCCTCTGTCCTATGTCGCCGCGACCCTCTCCGGCCAGCGCGACGTGTTCTACAAGGGCCAGCGCCGCAGCGCCGCCGAGGTGCACGCCGAACTGGGCTGGCAGCCGCTGGTGCTGCGCCCCAAGGAAGCCCTGGCGCTGATGAACGGCACCGCCGTGATGACCGCCCTGGCCTGCCTGGCCTACGCCCGCGCCGACTACCTGCTGCAACTGGCCACGCGCATCACCGCGCTCAACGTAGTGGCACTGGAAGGCAACCCGGAGCACTTCGACGAGCGCCTGTTCGCCGCCAAGCCGCACCCGGGGCAGATGCAGGTGGCTGCCTGGCTGCGCCAGGACCTGGCCATCGACGCGCCGACGCCGCCGCTGCACCGCCTGCAGGACCGCTACTCGCTGCGCTGCGCGCCCCATGTGCTGGGCGTGCTGGCCGACAGCCTGGGCCTGCTGCGGCAGTTCATCGAGACCGAGCTGAACAGCGCCAACGACAACCCGCTGATCGATGCCGAGGCCGAACGCGTGCTTCACGGCGGGCACTTCTACGGCGGCCACATCGCCTTCGCCATGGACAGCCTGAAGAACCTGGTGGGCAACGTCGCCGACCTGCTCGACCGTCAGCTCGCCCTGCTGGTGGACGTGCGCTACAACCACGGCCTGCCGAGCAACCTATCCGGCGCGCCCCAGGCCACGGCCATGATCAACCACGGCTTCAAGGCGGTGCAGATCGGTGCCAGCGCCTGGACCGCCGAGGCGCTGAAGAACACGATGCCGGCCAGCGTCTTCTCGCGCTCCACCGAATGCCACAACCAGGACAAGGTGAGCATGGGCACCATCGCCGCCCGCGATGCCCTGCGCAGCCTGGAACTCACCGAACAGGTGGCCGCCGCCACCCTGCTGGCCGCCAACCAGGGCGTCTGGCTGCGCCAGCGCGAGAACCCGCGCGCGCTGCCCGAACCGCTGACCGCCATGCACCAGCAACTGGCCGGGGACTTCCCGCCGGTGATCGAGGACCGCGCCCTGGAAGGCGAGCTGCGCCTGTGCCTGGAGCGCATCCGCGCCCGCCACTGGAGGCTCTATGCGTAGCGCCGGGGTGATCCAGGCCGAGGTGGAAGTCCTCGTGCCCTTCTTCGACGTCGACATGATGGAAGTGGTCTGGCACGGCCACTACGTCAAGTACCTCGAAGTCGCCCGCTGCGCCCTGCTCGACAAGCTCGGCCACAACTACTCGCAGATGCGTGACGCCGGCTATGCCTGGCCGATCATCGACCTGCAGCTGCGCTACATCCGTGGCGCCCGCTTCGGCCAGACCATCGTCGTGCGCGCCGATCTGGTGGAGTGGGAGAACCGCCTGAAGATCAACTACCTGATCACCGACGCCGCCACCGGCGAACGCCTGACCCGGGGCAGCAGCGTGCAGGTGGCGGTGGAAATCGCCACCCGCGAGATGCTGCTGGCCTCGCCCAAGGTGTTCGTCGATGCCGTGGAGCGGGCACTGCCATGACCGCCCGCCTGCTGCGCGCCTTGCTGCTGGTGCCGGCCCTGCTGGCGGGCTCGCTCGCCCAGGCCTTCGACCTCGACCAGCTCGCCGCGCAACTGGGCAAGCCCGCCGTGGTGCGCGGCCCCTTCGTGCAGGAGAAACACCTGCGCGCCCTGCCCAGACCGCTGACCAGCGAAGGGCATTTCGTGCTCTCCCGCGAGCAGGGGCTGCTCTGGCTGCTGGAGAAGCCGCTGCAGCAGGACTACCGCATCGGCGCCGCCGGCATCGCCCGCCGCGTCGACGGCCACTGGCAGGCGCAGCCCGGCCAGGACGTCGCCGCCCAGCAGAGCCGCCTGTTCCTCGCCGTGCTCAAGGGCGACCACCAGGGCCTGGCCCGCGACTTCCAGCTGCAGCTCAGCGGCGACGCCGACCACTGGCAGCTGCAACTGACCCCGAATTCCCTGCTGCTCAAGCAGATCTTCAGCGCCATCCAGATCCAGGGCGGCGCCCTGGTGGAACGCATCGAGCTGCTGGAAACCCAAGGCGACAGCACCGTGCTGCGCCTGCCGGCAAGCCAGCCAGGCGACGCCCTCGATGCCGCGGAGGCACGCGACCTTGCGCCCTGAACGCCTGCTGCCGCGCCTGTTCCTGCTGGGCCTGGTGGCCCTGCTGGCGCTGGCCGCCTGGCAATGGCGCAACGGCCCGCCGGTGGCCGCCGACATGCTTGCCCTGCTGCCCCAAGGCGCCGGTGACGCCTGGGTGCAGCGCGCCGAGCAGCGCATGCAGGAACCGCTGAACCGCGAGGTATTGCTGCTGGTGGGCCACACCGACGCCGGGCGCGCCCAGGCCCTGGCCCGGCAGATTGCCGAACGCTGGCAGGGCGAACCGCGCTTCGAGCGCGTGCAGTGGAGCCTGCAGGCCGACCTGCCCGCCCTGCGCCAGCAACTGCAGGACAGCCGCCTGGCGCTGCTGCCCCGTGCCGACCGCCAGCTGCTGGAGCAGGCGCCCGAACGCTTCATCGCCCAGCGGGCCGAACGCCTCTTCGACCCCTTCTCCGCCGTCGCCCTGGTGCCTGCCGAGGACGACTGGCTGGGCATCGCCGGCCTCGCGCAGAAGGCCCTGGTGCCCGCCAGCCGTGTGCAAACGGACCTGGCCAGCGGCGCCCTGCAGGTGCAGGACGGCGACACCACCTGGGTGCTGCTGCGTGCCCGCACCCGGGAAGGTGCCTTCGATATGCAGGCGCCGCCCTGGCTCGCGGGCGAAGTGGCCGGCGCCCGCCAGGACATCGAAGCCGATGGCGGTCGCCTGCTCGCCGCCAGCGGCCTGCTCCACGCCGCCGCCGGCCAGGCCAAGGCCGCCCGCGAGATCAGCCTGATCGGCGGGGGCGCCAGCCTCGGCACCCTGCTGCTGATGCTGGTGGTATTCCGCCGCCCGCGCACCCTGCTCAGCCTGCTGCCGGTGGGCCTGGCCCTGGCCGCGGGCTGCACCGCCTGCGTGCTGGTGTTCGGCGAGATCAACGCGCTGACCCTGGTGCTCGGCGCCAGCCTCACCGGCGTCGCCGCCGACTACCCGCTGCACTACCTGAGCAAGAGCTGGACCGGCCAGCCCTGGCGCGCCTGGCAGGCGGTACGCGACACCCTGCCGGGGCTCAGCCTGAGCCTGGGCACCAACCTGATCGGCTACCTGGCCCTGGCCTTCACCCCCTTCCCGGCGCTGACCCAGATTGCGGTGTTCTCCGCCGCCGGCCTGGTCACCGCCTACCTCTGCTCGGTGTGCCTGCTGCCGGCGCTGCTGGGCAACCTGCGCCTGGCGCCGCCGACCGCGCCCCTGCGCCTGGCCGAGCGCCTGCTGGCCTGCCGCGAGCGCCTGCTGGCACGCACCGGCAGCCTGCCCTGGCTGCTGGCCCTGTTGGCCTTCTGCGCCACCGGCCTGTGGCAGGTGCAGCCGCAGAACGACCTGCGCCAGTGGCTCGGCGCCGAGCCGCGCCTGCTCGATGAGGCCCGCGAGATCGCCCGCCTCACCGGCCTGCAACCCACCAGCCAGTTCTTCCTGGTGCGGGGCGACAGCCAGGAGCAGATGCTCCAGCGCCAGGCCGCGCTGGCCGAGCGCCTCGACGCGGCGGTGGCCGATGGCAACCTGCAGGGCTACCGCGCCCTCAGCCAGCTGGTCAGCCCCGAGGCGGTACAGCAGGCACTGCGCGACGCGCTCGCACAGTTACCCCGGCACTGGCAGCCGTTGCTCGACCTGGGCATCCCCGCCGAGGTGCTGGAGAACGAGCTCAACCGGCTGCGCAGCCAAGCCCCGCAAACGCTGGATGCAGCCCTGGCCGGCCCCCTGGGCGAGGCCTGGCGCCCGCTCTGGCTCGGCAGTGACGACCAGGGCCGTGCCGCCGGCATCGTCAGCCTGCAAGGGCTGGCCTCCCCGGCGCTGATGGCCGATGCCGCGCGAGGCCTGGACGGTGTGCAACTGATCGACCGCATCGGCGAGCTCAACCAGCTGTTCGCCGCCACCCAGTTCAGCGCCGCCGAGCTCAAGCTGGCTTCCTGCGCGGCCATTCTCGTGCTGCTGTGCATCCCCTTCGGCCTCGGCGGCTCGCTGCGCATCGTCGCCCTGCCGCTGCTGGCGGCGCTGGCGTCCCTGGCCTGCCTCGGCTGGCTGGGCCAGCCGCTGACCCTGTTCAGCCTGTTCGGCCTGCTGCTGATCACCGCCATCGGCGTCGACTACGCCATCCTCATGCGCGAAGCGGTGGGCGGTGCGGCGGTGAGCCTGCTGGGCACCCTGCTGTCGGGCATGACCAGCTGGCTGTCGTTCGGCCTGCTGCTGCTCAGCCAGACCCCGGCCATCGCCAACTTCGGCCTGGCCATCAGCCTCGGCCTGTTCTTCTGCTTCCTGCTCGCCCCCTGGGCACAGGCCGCACAAGCCCATGGCAAGGAGGTGCCGACGTGAGCGTCATGCTGTTCTGGATCGGCCTGCTGGCGCTGTTCGCCCTGGCCACCTGGGGGGGCCGCAAGCTGGGCCTGATCCCCATCGTCAGCCAGCTGCTGCTGGCCAGTTTCGGCCTGCCGCTGGTGATGCTCTGGCTGGGCGCGCCCGTGGGCCTGGACAACGCCCAGGTGCTCGCCGCGCCCTGGCTGCAGTCGCTTTACGGAGTGGCCTTCACCCTGCTGCTGGGGCACATCCTCAGCGATGTGATCGACCTGCGCCTGCAGGCCTCCAGCGTGAAGATCGCCCTGCCGAGCTTCTTCCTGCCGTTCTTCTGCGGCCTGGGCTGTGCCCTCTGGCTGCTGCCGGCCAACGGCCTGCTCTCGGCCATCGCCGTGGGGCTGCTGTTCGCCCTGACGGCGATCCCCGTGCTGTTCCTCTACCTGCGCCACCTGGGCTACGACGAGGCGAGCATCCGTCGCCTGCTGCAGGCGGCGATCCTGATGGACCTGATGTGCTGGAGCATCTTCGGCCTGGCCCAGGGCAGCGCCGCGCCCACCACCCTGCTCTGGCCCCTGCTGGCGGCGCTGCTGCCGCTGGTGCTGTACCTGGCACGGGTGCGTGCGCCGCTGGTCTACAGCCTGGCCTTCTTCGCCCTGCTGCTGACCCTGCAGCAGCTCAAGCTCAACGCCCTGGTGTTCGGCATCGCCTACCTGCTGGTGATGGCGGCGCTGCGCCTGCCCTTCCGCCTGCCGCTGCCGGCCGGCATGTTCCACGCCGTGCAGGTGTGGCTGGCGGTGCCGCTGATCCTCGCCTTCGGCCTGCTGCAGATCGACTGGCACACGGCCTGGCAGAACTATTCCTGGCTGCAGTTCGGCGCCCTGCTGGTGCTGCCCATCGTCAGCAAGCTGGCGGGCAACTGGCTGGGCCTGTCCTGGGCCGAGGGCCGCCTGGCGGCCAGCCCGGTGAAGTGGCGCGAAACCGTGCTGCTGAACACCCGCGGCCTCACCGAAATCGTTTTTCTCAACCTTCTGTTCCAGCAGCACATCATCAGCGCGCAGCTGTACTTCGCGCTGATGCTGATGGGATTGATCGCCACCCTGTTGCCGGCCCTGACGCGCAGAGCGCACGCGCCCGCAGCCCCCGCCCCGGAAAGGAGTCCCCATGAAGCCCATTGAAATCCAGCAGCGTCAGGTCGTGGTCATCGGTGCAGGCCCTTCCGGCGCCATCGCCGCCGCCCTGCTCAAGCGCAAGGGCCACGATGTGCTGATCCTCGAGCGCCAGCGCTTCCCGCGCTTCTCCATCGGCGAGAGCCTGCTGTCCCATTGCCTGGACTTCATCGAGGAGGCGGGGATGCTCGAAGCGGTCATGGCCGCCGGCTTCCAGATCAAGCATGGCGCGGCCTTCGCCTGGGGCGAGCGCTACACCGATTTCGACTTCCGCGACAAATTCACCCCGGGCAAGGGCACCGTCTTCCAGGTGCAGCGGGCCAACTTCGACAAGCTGCTGGCCGACCAGGCCGCGCTGCAGGGCGTGGAAATCCGCTACGAGGAAGAGATAGTCGCCGCCGAGTTCGGGGGTGATTGCCCGCTGCTCACCGTGCGCCGCCTCGACGGCAGCGAGTACCAGGTGGAGACCGCCTTCGTCCTCGACGCCAGCGGCTACGGCCGGGTGCTGCCGCGCCTGCTGGACCTGGAAGCGCCCTCCAGCTTCCCGGTGCGCCAGGCGGTGTTCACCCACATCGAGGATCGCATCGACGATGCCGGCTTCGACCGCGAGAAGATCCTCATCAGCATCCACCCCGAGCACCGCGACATCTGGTTCTGGCTGATCCCCTTCAGCAACGGCCGCTGCTCCCTGGGCGTGGTGGGCGAGCCCAGCCACTATGCGGGCCGCCCCGAGGACCTGGACGCCTGCCTCAAGGGCTTCATCGCCGAGACGCCGAACCTGCGCCGCCTGCTGGCCAATGCCGTGTGGGACACCCCGGCCCGCGTCCTGGGCGGCTACTCGGCCAACGTCAAATCGCTGCACGGCCAGGGTTTCGCCCTGCTGGGTAACGCCGCCGAGTTCCTCGACCCGGTGTTCTCCTCCGGCGTGACCATCGCCATGCGTTCGGCGAGCATGGCCGCGGCCGTGCTCGACCGGCAGCTCAACGGCGAGACGCCGGACTGGGAAAGCGAGTTCTCCATCCCGCTGAAGAAGGGCGTGGACACCTTCCGCGCCTATGTCGAAGGCTGGTACCAAGGCAGCTTCCAGGACGTGATCTTCCACGCCGGCGGCTCGCCGGAAATCCGCGGGATGATCTGCTCGATCCTCGCGGGCTACGCCTGGGACGAGCGCAACCCCTTCGTCGCCGAGCCCAAGCGCCGGCTGCGGATGATCAGCGAATTCTGCGCCAGCGAATGAGGGAGCCGACCATGGAACGCGCCGCCGCCACCTACGTCGAGGAGACCCGCTTCGGCTTCTGGTTCCTGCAGAGCCACACCTGGCAGCACCACGTGCTGCGCGTGGCGATCAACGACCTCAAGGGCCTGTTCGCCGAGCCCCTGCCGGAAGCGCCGGTGCTGCTGGACGCCGGCTGTGGCCAAGGCAAGTCCTTCGGCCTGCTGAATGCGGCGTTCGCCCCCGCGCGGATGATCGGCCTCGACGCCGACCCGCACAGCCTCGACTGCTCCCGCGCCGAGGCCGAGCGCCTGGGCCTGGAAGTACAACTGGTGAGCAGCGACTGCGCCGAGATCGCCCTGCCGGACGCCAGCGTCGACCTCCTCTTCTGCCACCAGACCTTCCATCACCTGGTGGAGCAGGAACGCGCCCTGGCCGAGTTCTGGCGGGTGCTGAAACCGGGCGGCTACCTGCTGTTCGCCGAGTCCACCCGCTACTACATCGACACCTGGGTGATCCGCTGGCTGTTCCGCCACCCGATGCACGTGCAGCGCACCGCCGAGGAATACCTGGAGATGCTGCGCGGCCAGGGCTTCGCCTTCGAGCCGCGCAACGTCTCCTACCCCTACCTGTGGTGGAGCCGCTCCGCCGACTTCGGCCTGCTGGAGCGCTGGGGCCTGCGCAACCCGCCGCCACCCGGCCAGCGCAACGAGACCCTGGTCAACGCCGTGGCACGCAAGCCCCTGGAGAATGACGGCCGATGAGACGCCTGCTGCTCGCCGGCCTGTGCCTGCTGCTCGCCGCCTGCGCGGCGCGTACGCCGGTGCCCGAGCGGCCGCCGAGGCTGGAGCTGCCGCAGTCATTGCAGGTGCAGCGCCAGGCCGACGGCGAGGTGCGTGACTGGCTGCTGGTGGTGCAGGCCGAAGGGCCGGCGCTGCGCTGGTCGCTGTTCGACCCCCTGGGCGTGCCCCTGTCGCGCCAGCTGCTGCAGGACGGCAACTGGCGCAACGACGGCCTGCTGCCGCCCAACGACGAGGCCCGCGAACTCTTCGCCGCGCTGCTCTACGCCCTGGCCCCGGCCGAGGCGCTGCAACCGGCCTACGCGGGCATCGAGCAACGCATCGCCGAAGATGGCCGCCGCGAGCTGGCCGGCCGCTGGAGCATCGCCTACCGCGCGCCGCAGGACTTCGACCTGCAACGCCACGACGGCCCGCATTACCGAATCACCGCCCTCGACGAGGAACCCCGATGACCGCCAATCTCAATGCCCTGGGCCTGGTCTGCGCCCTGGGCCAGGGCAAGCAGGCAGTGGCCGACGCGCTGTTCGCCGGCGACGCCTCGGGCATGCGCCGCCAGGGTGGCTGGGTCGCCGAGCGCGAACTGAGCATCGGCGCCGTGCCCGGCGAATTGCCGGCCATGCCGGCTGGGCTGGAGGATTGCCAGAGCCGCAACAACCAGTTGCTGCTGGCCGCCGCCCTGGAGATCGAGCCGCAACTGCGCGCCGCCATCGAGCGCCATGGGCTGGACCGGGTGGGCATCGTCCTCGGCACCAGCACCTCGGGCATCCAGGAAGCCAGCGAAGGCATCGGCGAGCACCTGCGCAGCGGCACCCTGCCGGACGACTACCGCTACCCGCAGCAGGAACTGGCCGCACCAGCGGCCTTCCTCGCCGCCTGGCTGGGCACCCGCGGCCCGGCCTATTGCATCTCCACCGCCTGCACCTCCAGCGCCCGTGCCCTGATGAGCGCACGCCGGCTGCTGGCCCTGGGCGTGTGCGACGCGGTGATCTGCGGCGGCGTGGATTCCCTCTGCGGCCTGACCCTGAATGGTTTCAGCGCGCTGGAGGCGGTTTCCGCCGAGCCCTGCAACCCGCTGTCGCGCAACCGCAACGGCATCAATATCGGCGAGGGCGCGGCGCTGTTCCTGCTCGACCGCGAGCCGGGTCCCATCGCCCTGCTGGGTGCCGGCGCCTGCTCCGACGCGCACCACATCTCGGCCCCCGAACCCAGCGGCCTCGGCGCACAGCGCGCCATGCGCCAGGCCCTGGCCGACGCCGGCACCTGCGCCGAAGGCATCCACTACCTGAACCTGCATGGCACCGCCACGGTGCACAACGACGCCATGGAGAGCCAGGCCACCGCCGCGCTGTTCCCCTCCGGGCTGCCGGTGTCGTCCACCAAGCCACTGACCGGCCACACCCTGGGTGCCGCCGGCGCGCTGGAGGCCGCCTTCTGCTGGCTGGCCCTGAGCGAGCACAACCGCGACCGCCTGCTGCCGCCGCACCTCTGGGACGGCGAGGCCGATCCGGATCTGCCCGCTCTGGAGCTGGCGCACCGTGGCCGCGCCCTGGAGCCATCCTCGGGCCGCCGCCTGATGAGCAATTCCTTCGCCTTCGGCGGCAGCAACATCAGCCTGATCATCGGAGATGCGCCATGAACGACTGGCCGATTGCCGAGCTGGTCCCCCACGCCGGGGACATGATCCTCATCGACCGCGTGCTGCGCTTCGGCGACGAGGACGTGGAAACCCTGGTCACCGTGCGCCCCGGGCTGTTCAGCCAGGACGACGGCAGCCTGCCGGCCTGGGTCGGCGTCGAGCTGATGGCCCAGAGCATCGCCGCCTACGCCGGCTGCCAGGCGCGCCAGGCCGGGCAACCCGTGGAGCTGGGCTTCCTGCTCGGCACCCGCAACTTTCAATGCGACGTCGACCGCTTCCCGGCCGGCGTCGAGCTGCATATCCGCGCCACCCGGACGCTGCAGGACGACAACGGCATGGGCGTCTTCGAATGCCAGCTGGGCGGGCCCGGCATCGCTGCCTTCGCCCGTCTCAATGTCTTCCGCCCGCCGCAGGTGGCCAGTTACCTGGAGGAACCCCAACCATGAGCGAGACCATCCTGGTCACCGGCTCCAGCCGCGGCATCGGCCGCGCCATCGCCCTGCGCCTGGCGCGCGCCGGCTTCGACCTGGTGCTGCACTGCCGCTCGCGCCGCGATGAGGCCGAGGCGGTGAAAGCCGAGATCGAGGCCCTGGGCCGCCATGCCCGGGTGCTGCAGTTCGACGTGTCCGACCGCGCCGCCTGCCGCGAGCAGTTGGAGGGCGATGTCGAAGTCCACGGTGCCTACTACGGTGTGGTGTGCAATGCCGGCCTGACCCGCGACGGCGCCTTTCCGGCGCTGACCGAGGAGGACTGGGACAGCGTGCTGCGCACCAACCTGGACGGTTTCTACAATGTGCTGCACCCGCTGTGCATGCCGATGATCCGCCGCCGCAAGCCGGGCCGCATCGTGTGCATCACCTCGGTCTCGGGGCTGATCGGCAACCGTGGCCAGGTCAACTACAGCGCCTCCAAGGCCGGCGTGATCGGCGCCGCCAAGGCCCTGGCCATCGAGCTGGGCAAGCGCCGCATCACCGTCAACTGCGTGGCCCCGGGGCTGATCGACACCGAGATCCTCGACGAGCAGGTGCCGGTGGAGGAGATCCTCAAGATGATCCCGGCCCAGCGCATGGGCACGCCGGAGGAAGTGGCCGGCGCCGTGAATTTCCTGATGTCCGAGGAGGCGGGGTACATCACCCGCCAGGTCCTCGCTGTTAATGGTGGGTTGTGCTGATGAAACGCGTCGTCATTACCGGCATGGCCGGCGTCACCTCCCTGGGCAACGACTGGGCCGGCATCTCGGCCAACTTCCTGGGCAACCGCAGCGGCATCCGCCGCATGGATGAGTGGGACCGCTTCACCGAGCTGAACACCCGCCTGGCCGGGCCCATCGACGATTTCGCCACCCCCTCGCACTGGACCCGCAAGCAGATGCGCAGCATGGGCCGTGTTTCCAAGCTGGCGGTCTACGCGGCGGAGCGAGCGCTGGCCGATGCCGGGCTGAGTGGCGATGCAATGATCCAGGATGGGCGCATGGGCGTGGCCTGTGGCTCGTCCACCGGCAGCACCGACGAGATCAAGGCCTTCGGCAACATGTTGCTGAACTCGGTGGCGGACGGCCTCAACGCCAACTCCTACGTGCGCATGATGCCGCACACGGCGGCGGCCAATATCAGCATCTTCTTCGGCCTCAAGGGCCGCCTGATCCCCACCTCCAGCGCCTGCACCAGCGGCAGCCAGGGCATCGGCTATGCCTATGAGGCGATAAAGTTCGGCCGCCTGCCGATGATGCTCGCCGGTGGCGCCGAGGAGCTCTGCCCCACCGAGGCGATGGTGTTCGACGCGCTCTACGCCACCAGCCTGAAGAACGACGCCCCGCACACCTCACCGCGCCCCTATGACAGCGGCCGCGACGGCCTGGTGATCGGCGAAGGTGCCGGCATTTTGGTGCTTGAAGAACTGGAGCACGCCCTGGCCCGTGGCGCGAAGATCCACGCCGAGATCGTCGGCTTCGGCTGCAACTCCGACGGTCAGCACACCACCAAGCCGGAGCAGGCGACCATGCGCGGCGCCATGGAGCTGGCCCTGCAGGACGCCGGTCTGGCGCCCGAGGCCATCGGCTACGTCAACGGCCACGGCACCGCCACCGAGCAGGGCGACGTGGCGGAATCCCTGGCCACCAGCAGCCTGTTCGGCGCGCGCATGCCCATCAGCTCGCAGAAGAGCTTCCTTGGCCACACGCTGGGTGCCTGCGGCGCGCTGGAGTCCTGGTTCAGCATCGAGATGATGAACAGCGACCAGTACATCCACACCCTCAACCTGGATGCCGTGGACCCGGCCTGCGGCGAGCTCGACTACCTGCGCGGCGAGCCCCGGCAGATGAGCAACGAGTACGTGATGAACAACAACTTCGCCTTCGGTGGGGTCAACACCTCATTGATCTTCCGTCGCTGGCGCTGAGCAGAAAACAACCGATATCCCAACAAGACCGTCAAGGAGACACCATGAGCCTCAAGACCTGGACCGCTGTTGCTGTACTGTCCGCCGCTGTTCTGCCCGGTATCAGCCAGGCCCGCGATACCGTGCATTACCTCGACTTCAACACCGTGGTCACCGAGGCCGTGCAAGCGGGTCGCCTGGATGGCAGCGTGAAGTTCTACCTGGCCGGCAACACCCCGGCCGGCAAGGTGACGGTGATCAACCCCAACATCACCACCAACCAGAAGACCAACGCCTTCAACAAGAGCGACGAGGAAGCCTGCCGCTGGGTACTGCAGTCCGCCCTGATCCGCCTGCAGGACGCGGCCAAGGCGGCCGGCGCCAACGCGGTGGTGGACATCGCCAGCAACTACAAGCGCAAGGAATACAAGGACGCCGCCAAGTATGAGTGCCACGCCGGTGCCTTCGTCGCCGGCGTAGCCCTCAAGGGCGCCATCGCCAACGTCAAGTAAGGCGTTGCAGCTGTTGGGGAAGGCCGCGCAAGCGGCCTTTTTCATGGGCGCGGGAAATGCCCTGAACGAATTAGCCGACCTAAAAGTCAACTCAATCGAGACCGACCCAGCCCTCGAGGAGACCCGGCATGCCCCAGCAGACATTCACCCTTCACTACCGCTTCCACAACGAATCGCGACACCATGAATTGGAGCTGGACCAGCGGCCCGACCCCGGCGAAGCCGCCATGCACCTGCTGGTGCTGCACTTCGCCGACGCCGAGAACAGCCTGGTGATGCCGCCGGCGGACGCCACCGAGGAAGAGGTGATCCAGCAGGCCGAGCTGCTGGGGATAAGCGATATCCGCCTTTCCTGAGCACTCCGGAGATAGGCGCTCCTTGTCGATGAACGGCGCAGATGACATCAAATTGCCACCTTCGTATAGTGCCGCTGCCCACGCGCAACGCGAAAAGCCATCAGGGCCCGGGCATACGCCAAGACGACAAGGAGCTGATCTTGCGCAACTTCCAAAGGAACCTGTTTCTCTCGTTCGCCCTCTCCACCACGCTGCTTTCCGGGTGCGCCAGCATCGTCAGTGACAGCGCCTATCCGGTATCGGTGAGCAGCACGCCGGTGGGGGCGAATTTCGAGATCAAGGACAGCACGGGGAACGTCATCCACAGCGGCACCACGCCGGGGACGGTGACGCTGAAGTCCGGCCGCGGCTACTTCAAGAAGGCCAACTACACCATCGCCTTCAAGAAGGAAGGCTTCGCCGACCAGGAGATCAAGCTGAATTCGAGCCTCAACGGCTGGTACTGGGGCAACCTGCTGTTCGGCGGCCTGATCGGCATGCTGATCGTCGACCCACTGACCGGCGCGATGTACAAGCTGCCGGAAAACACCGCGGCGGACCTGGGCAACCAGTTGGTCGGCCAGGCCGGCGGCAAGGACCTGACGCTGCTCACCATCGACCAGATCCCCGAGGACCGCAGGGCGGAACTGATCAAGGTGAACTGAGAAAGGAAAAAGGCCGCATCAGCGGCCTTTTTCATGGGCGAGTGCCACTCAGCGGTGGTACTGCGCCGACAGCTCGTGGACGGCCTCGAAGAAGGCGCCGGCGTTGGCCGGGTCGACTTCCGGGGTGACGCCGTGGCCGAGGTTGAACACCTGGCCGCTGCCCTGGCCGTAGGCTGCGAGGATGCGCCCCACCTCGGCGCGGATGGCGGCGGGGTTGGCGTAGAGCACGGCCGGGTCCATGTTGCCCTGCAGGGCGACCTTGGAACCGACGCGGGCGCGGGCGCTGCCAATGTCGCAGGTCCAGTCCAGGCCCAGGGCCTCGGCGCCGCTGTCAGCCATGGATTCCAGCCACAGGCCGCCGCCCTTGGTGAACAGGATCACCGGGACGCGACGCCCGTCATGCTCGCGGATCAGCCCATCGATGATCTGCTTCATGTAGGCCAGGGAGAACTCCTGGTAGGCCGCCGCCGAGAGGCTGCCGCCCCAGGAGTCGAAGATCTGCACCGCCTGGGCGCCAGCGAGGATCTGCCCGTTGAGGTAGGCGATGATCGATTTCGCCAGCTTGTCGAGCAGGGCGTGCATGGCCTGGGGATCGTTGTAGAGCATGGCCTTGGACTTGCGGAAGTCCTTGCTGGAGCCGCCTTCGACCATGTAGGTGGCCAGGGTCCAGGGGCTGCCGGTGAAGCCGATCAGCGGCACGCGGCCGTTGAGCTCGCGGCGGATGTTGCGCACGGCGTCCATCACGTAGCCCAGGTCCTGCTCGGGATCGGGGATCGGCAGGGCCTCGACGTCGGCCAGGCTGCTGACCACCTTCTTGAAGCGCGGGCCTTCGCCGGTCTCGAAGTACAGGCCCTGGCCCATGGCGTCGGGGATGGTGAGGATGTCGGAGAAAAGGATCGCCGCGTCCAGTTGCGGGTAGCGGTCCAGCGGCTGGATGGTGACTTCGCAGGCCAGCTCGGGGTTCTTCATCAGGCTGACGAAGTCACCGGCCTTGGCGCGGGTGGCCCGGTATTCCGGCAGGTAACGACCGGCCTGGCGCATCATCCAGACGGGGGTGACATCGACGGGCTGCTTGAGCAGGGCGCGGAGGAAACGGTCGTTCTTCAAGACGGTCATGGCAGTGTCCAACGAAAAAGTGCGGGCATTTTCGCAAAGCCCAACGCAAAAGGCACGGTGGGTGCCGTGCCTTTTGTCTATAGCGACAGAATGTCGCGGCGAGGAGCTACAAGCTACAAGCCCGAGTTGAAGCGGGCGCCACTTGCAGCTTGAAGCTTGCCGCTTATGACTGCTCCTCAGTTCGGATCGTAGGGTGGACCACGCTTCACCGGTCCACCGCAGCGGAGCCCGGTTCGGCACCGCCGGTGGATGCAAAGAGCGGCATCCACCCTACGCACTTGCAGCTTGTGTCTTACCTCTTAAACACCGAGATAATCGAGGATGCCTTCGGCAG
Source organism: Pseudomonas solani (assembly GCF_026072635.1). Classification (NCBI taxonomy): domain Bacteria; kingdom Pseudomonadati; phylum Pseudomonadota; class Gammaproteobacteria; order Pseudomonadales; family Pseudomonadaceae; genus Pseudomonas; species Pseudomonas solani. Next base: position 1,684,111 of record NZ_AP023081.1, read on the forward strand.
CGTTGCGGCCTTCGAAGATCGCCGTCACCACCAGGTCGGAACCGCGGACCATGTCGCCGCCGGCGAAGATCTTCGGGTTGCTGGTCTGGTGCTTGAACGGGTTCTGCTCGGGTGCGACCACACGGCCCTGGCTGTCGATGCTGATGTCGAACTGCTCGAACCAGGAAGCCGGGCTCGGGCGGAAGCCGAAGGCGATCAGCACGGCTTCCGCCGGGATGATTTCCTCGGAGCCCGGGATCGGCTCGGGGCTGCGACGGCCACGGGCGTCCGGCTCGCCGAGACGGGTCTCGACCACCTTGACGCCTTCCACCTTGTCCTCGCCGACGATGGCGATGGGCTGGCGGTTGAAGAGGAATTTCACACCCTCTTCCTTGGCGTTTTTCACCTCTTTGCGCGAGCCGGGCATGTTTTCTTCGTCGCGGCGGTAGGCGCAGGTCACCGACTTCGCGCCCTGGCGGATGGAGGTGCGGTTGCAGTCCATCGCGGTGTCGCCGCCGCCGAGGACGACGACGCGCTTGCCCTTCATGTCGATGAAGTCTTCCGGCGCCTTTTCGAAACCGAGGTTGCGATTGACGTTGGCGATGAGGAAGTCGAGCGCGTCGTGCACGCCCGGCAGGTCTTCGCCCGGGAAGCCGCCCTTCATGTAGGTGTAGGTGCCCATGCCCATGAACACGGCGTCGTACTCATCCAGCAGTTGCTGCATGGTGACGTCCTTGCCGATCTCGGTGTTCAGGCGGAACTCGACGCCCATGCCGGTGAAGACTTCACGGCGGCGGCTGAGGACGGTCTTCTCCAGCTTGAATTCGGGGATGCCGAAGGTCAGCAGGCCACCGATCTCGGGGTTCTTGTCGAACACCACCGGGGTCACGCCGTTGCGCACCAGGATGTCGGCACAGCCGAGGCCGGCCGGGCCCGCACCGATGACGGCGACGCGCTTGCCGGTGGGCTTGACCTTGGACATGTCCGGGCGCCAGCCCATGGCGAAGGCGGTGTCGGTGATGTACTTCTCCACCGAGCCGATGGTGACCGCGCCGAAACCGTCGTTGAGGGTGCAGGCACCTTCGCAGAGGCGGTCCTGCGGGCACACGCGGCCGCAGACTTCCGGCAGGGTGTTGGTCTGGTGGGACAGTTCGGCGGCGGCCAGGATATTGCCTTCCGAAACCAGCTTCAGCCAGTTCGGAATGAAGTTGTGCACCGGGCACTTCCACTCGCAATAGGGGTTGCCGCAACCGAGGCAACGGTGCGCCTGGTCAGCCGCTTGCTGCGGCTTAAACAGGTCATGGATCTCGACGAATTCGCGCTTGCGCTGACGCAGCAGCTTCTTCTTCGGATCCTTGCGCCCGACCTCGATGAACTGGAAGTCGTTGTTCAGACGTTCAGTCATTTGAAAAACCTCTTAACAGCAGCGGCAAACTACAAGTTGCAAGCTGCAAGACTCATCACGGTTAGCCGGCGGGCCCGGCGTGCATCACGCTCGGGCTCGCGGCTTGGGCTGCTTGTTATTGCGGGTTGGCTCGGGTGCTGGAGAGCAGCGACGCCAGGTTCGCGGCCTTGGGCTTGACCAGCCAGAACTTGCGCAGGTAGTCGTCCAGGTTCTCCAGCAGGTGGGCACCCCACTCGCTTTCGGTTTCCTTGACGTACTCGGCCAGCACGCTTTGCAGGTGGCTGCGGTAAGCCTCCATCGCCTCGTTGCTGATGCGCTGGATTTCCACCAGTTCGTGGTTGACCCGGTCGACGAAGCTGTTGTCCAGGTCGAGCACGTAGGCGAAGCCGCCGGTCATGCCCGAGCCGAAGTTGTAGCCGGTCTTGCCGAGGACGCAGACGAAGCCGCCGGTCATGTATTCGCAGCAGTGGTCGCCGGTGCCTTCCACGACGGTGTGGGCGCCGGAGTTGCGCACGGCGAAACGCTCACCTGCGGTGCCCGCGGCGAACAGCTTGCCGCCGGTGGCGCCGTACAGGCAGGTGTTGCCGATGATGGCCGACTCCTGGGTCTTGAACGGGCTGCCCTTGGGCGGGGTGATGACCAGCTTGCCGCCGGTCATGCCCTTGCCGACGTAGTCGTTGGCGTCGCCTTCGAGGTACAGGTTCAGGCCACCAGCGTTCCACACGCCGAAGCTCTGGCCCGCCGTACCCTTGAAGCGGAAGGTGATCGGCGCCTTGGCCATGCCCTGGTTGCCGTGCACACGGGCGATTTCGCCGGAGACACGGGCACCGATGGAACGGTCGCAGTTGCAGATATCCAGGGCGAATTCGGCGCCGCTCTTGGCGTCGATGGCAGCCTTGGCCATCTCGACCATCTTCTCGGCCAGCAGGCCCTGGTCGAACGGCGGGTTCTTCTCGACTTCACAGAACTGCGGCTTGTCGGCCGGGACCTTGTCGCTGCCCAGCAGCGGGGACAGGTCCAGGTGGCCTTGCTTCTCGGTCTCGCCGGGGAGCATTTCCAGCAGGTCGGTACGACCGATCAGCGCGCCCAGGCTCGGTACACCGAGCTTGGCCAGCCACTCGCGGGTGTCTTCGGCGACGTAGGTGAAGTAGTTGGTGACCATCTCGACGGTGCCGATGAAGTGGTCCTTGCGCAGCTTGTCGTTCTGGGTGGCGACGCCGGTGGCGCAGTTGTTCAGGTGGCAGATGCGCAGGTACTTGCAGCCCAGGGCGACCATCGGGCCGGTGCCGAAGCCGAAGCTCTCGGCGCCGAGGATGGCGGCCTTGATCACGTCGAGGCCGGTCTTCAGGCCACCGTCGGTCTGTACTCGGACCTTGCCGCGCAGGTCGTTGCCGCGCAGGGTCTGGTGGGTTTCGGCGAGGCCGAGCTCCCAGGGGCTGCCGGCGTACTTGATGGAGCTCAGCGGCGATGCGCCGGTGCCGCCGTCGTAGCCGGAGATGGTGATCAGGTCGGCATAGGCCTTGGCCACGCCGGCGGCGATGGTGCCGACACCGGCTTCCGCCACCAGCTTCACCGAGACCAGCGCCTTGGGGTTGACCTGCTTGAGGTCGAAGATCAGCTGCGACAGGTCTTCGATGGAGTAGATGTCGTGGTGCGGCGGTGGCGAGATCAGGGTCACGCCGGGGACCGCATAGCGCAGCTTGGCGATCAAGCCGTTGACCTTACCGCCAGGCAGCTGGCCACCTTCGCCGGGCTTGGCACCCTGGGCGACCTTGATCTGCAGCACTTCGGCGTTGACCAGGTACTCGGGGTGACGCCGAAGCGGCCGGTGGCGACCTGCTTGATCTTGGAGCTGCGCACGGTGCCGTAGCGCGCCGGGTCTTCACCGCCCTCACCGGAGTTGGAGCGGCCACCGAGGCGGTTCATGGCCTCGGCCAGGGCCTCGTGGGCTTCCGGAGACAGGGCGCCGAGGGAGATGCCGGCCGCGTCGAAGCGCTTGAAGATGGCGTCCAGCGGCTCGACCTGGTCCAGGGGCAGCGGCTGCTCGGCGAGTTTCACCTTGAGCAGGTCGCGCAGCATCGACACCGGGCGGTTGTCCACCAGGGCGGCGTATTCCTTGTACTTCTCGTAGTTGCCCTGCTGCACGGCGGCCTGCAGGGTGTTCACCACGTCGGGGTTGTAGGCGTGGTATTCGCCGCCGTAGACGAACTTCAACAGGCCGCCCTGCTGGATCGGCTTGCGGTTGTTCCAGGCCTCATTGGCGAGCAGCTTCTGCTCGGCCTCGATGTCGACGAAGCGCGCACCCTTGATGCGGCTGGCGACGCCACGGTAGCTGAGCTCGACCACTTCCTCGGACAGGCCGACTGCTTCGAACAGCTGTGCACCGCGGTAGGAGGCGATGGTGGAGATGCCCATCTTCGAGAGGATCTTCAGCAGGCCCTTGGAGATGCCCTTGCGGTAGTGCTTGAAGACTTCGTAGAGATCGCCCAGGACTTCGCCGGTGCGGATCAGGTCGGCCAGCACTTCGTAGGCCAGGTAGGGGTAGACGGCGGAAGCGCCGAAGCCCACCAGGACGGCGAAGTGGTGCGGGTCACGCGCGGTGGCGGTCTCGACCAGGATGTTGCAGTCGCAACGCAGGCCTTTCTCGGTCAGGCGGTGGTGCACCGCGCCAACGGCCAGGGAGGCATGGGCCGGGAGCTTGCCGGGGGCGATGTGGCGGTCGGTGAGGACCAGCAGCACCTTGCCGGAGCGCACGGCTTCTTCGGCCTGGTCGGCGATGTTGCGCACGGCGGCTTCGAGGCCGACGGACTCGTCGTAGTTGAGGTCGATGACCTGGCGCTCGAAGCCTTCGCGGTCGAGGCTCATCAGCGCACGCCACTTGGCGGGGGAGATCACCGGGCTGCTGAGGATCACGCGGGTGGCGTGCTCGCGGGACTCGGAGAAGATGTTGCGCTCGGCGCCCAGGCAGATTTCCAGGGACATCACGATGGCTTCGCGCAGCGGGTCGATCGGCGGGTTGGTGACCTGCGCGAACTGCTGGCGGAAGTAGTCGTAGGTGGAGCGCACACGACGCGAGAGCACGGCCATCGGGGTGTCGTCGCCCATGGAGCCGACGGCTTCCTGACCCTGCTCACCGAGCGGGCGCAGGACCTGATCACGCTCCTCGAAGGTGACCTGGTACATCTTCATGTACTGCTTCAGCTGGTCACTGTCGTAGCTGGCCACGCCATGGTCGTCGTCGAGCTTGGCCTGGATGCGCACGGCGCTCTGGCGCAGCCACTGCTTGTAGGGGTGGCGCGACTTGAGGCGGTTGTCGATGTCGTCGGTGGTCAGGACCTGGCCGGTCTCGGTGTCCACGGCGAGGATCTGGCCCGGGCCGACGCGGCCCTTGGCGATCACGTCTTCAGGCTTGTAGTCCCAGACGCCGATCTCGGACGCCAGGGTGATGTAGCCGTTGCTGGTGGTGACCCAGCGGGCCGGGCGCAGGCCGTTGCGGTCGAGCAGGCAGACGGCGTGGCGGCCGTCGGTCAGCACGACGCCGGCGGGGCCGTCCCAGGGCTCCATGTGCATGGAGTTGTATTCGTAGAAGGCACGCAGGTCGGCGTCCATGGTCTCGACGTTCTGCCAGGCCGGCGGAATGATCATGCGCAGGCCGCGGAACAGGTCGATGCCGCCGGTGACCATCAGCTCGAGCATGTTGTCCATGCTGGAGGAGTCGGAACCGACGCGGTTGACCAGCGGGCCCAGCTCGTCGATGTCGGGCAACTGGTCGTTGGCGAACTTGGTGCGACGGGCCAGGGCCCAGTTGCGGTTGCCGGTGATGGTGTTGATCTCGCCGTTGTGGGCGAGGAAGCGGAAGGGCTGCGCCAGCGGCCACTTCGGCAGGGTGTTGGTGGAGAAGCGCTGGTGGAAGACGCAGATGGCGGTCTGCAGGCGTTCATCACCCAGGTCCGGGTAGAACTGCTGCAGGTCGGCCGGCATCATCAGGCCTTTGTAGATGATGGTCTTGTGCGAAAAACTGCAGATGTAGTGCTCGCTGTCGTCGGCGTTGGCCACCGAGGAACGACGGCGGGCGCTGAACAGCTTGATGGCCATTTCCTGGTCGGAGAGGCCTTCACCGCCGATGAACACCTGCTCGATCTGCGGCAGGCGCTCCAGCGCCAGGCGACCGAGGACACTGGTGTCGGTAGGCACCTTGCGCCAGCCGATCAGCGTGAGGCCGGCGGCTTCGATCTCGCGGTTCATGTTGGCACGGGCGGCTTCAGCGCGGGCCTGGTCCTGGTTCAGGAAGACCATGCCAACGGCGTATTGAGCCGGCAGTTCGACCGCGAACTCGGCCTTGGCCGTGGCACGCAGGAACAGATCGGGTTTCTGGATCAGCAGGCCGCAACCGTCACCGGTCTTGCCGTCGGCGTTGATACCGCCGCGGTGGGTCATGCAGGTCAGTGCTTCGATAGCGGTTTGCAAAAGATGGTGGCTTGCCTCGCCTTGCATATGGGCGATCAAGCCGAAACCGCAGTTATCCTTGAACTCATCAGGATGGTACAGACCTGCTTTCATAGGGAACTCTCACCAGGAACTGCCTTGTTAAAAAGGCAAAATTGCTTTGTAGTTCAACCACTTACCACACGCGCAGGACTAGGCGCCAGCTTTGCGCAGGCAAAAGGGAGGTCATTGTACATATCCACCTGGCTCGTCACAAATCTTCACGACGATCCAATGAAAGTTTATGTCGCCAAACCGAAGGATTAGACCGGAAGGTCGTGCTATCGACCCTCCGGTCACGGAGGCGGGAGGGAGGGGGCGCCCGCTGTCAGCGGGCGATTTCCTGCTGGATGCTGGCGAAGCTCTTGGGCCAGGGCTTGCCGGCCTGGACCTTGGCGGGAAGGCCCTTGATCGCGGCCTGGGCGGCGTTGCGACTGGCGAAGTTGCCGTAGGTGACGACGTACAGCGGTTTACCCTGGTGGACCTTCTTGAAGTAGCGGTACTCGCCGCCGTTCTGCTGGACGAACGCCTTGGCGCTGCCTTCGGAGCTGGTGCCGAGAATCTGCACGGCATAGTGGCCGCCAGCCTGGGAGCGGTACCAACCATCACCTGCACCGGCGGATGCGGTGCCGGCGCTGGCCACGGTCGGCGCGGCAGCGGGCTTGGCTGCGGCAGGCTTCTCGACCGGCTTGGCTGGCGGGGTGGCCGCAACGGTGGGCTTGGCGGGCGCTGCCGGAACCGCAGCAGGCGCGGAGGAAGCCGTGGTCGGCGCGGTGGCGATCGGCTGGATCGGTTTGACCGCCGCTGGCTGCTGGGTGATCACCGGAGCCGGCGGCACGGCCGGAGTGGCACCCGCAACGGCGCCAACGGGCGGCGCTACCGTGGTGACGGTCGGCGGGATGGTCGCCTGGGAACCGGGCTGGGCACCGCCATCATCGAGATCATCCTGGCCAGCGGCCTGGGCCAGCGGTTCACGGATCACCGGCTGGGCCTCGCCCACCAGGGGCAACGGCAGCGGTTGCGAGGAGCCGGCGAACTCGACGGCAGGTGCACCGCCCGGTGCCGGGGCCTGGCCAGCAGGCGCTTCAGCAGTGGGTGCCGGCTGCTGCCCCATGGGCAGTTGCGCAGTGGTGGGCTGGGTGGACGCCGGGCTATCCGAGCGATTCTGCATCGCCAAGGCCGCAACCACGCCAATCGCGACGACCCCCAGTGCCAGCAGGTGCTTCTTCGGTAGTTTCAAGCTGAACCCTCCTTTGCGCGAGGCTCCCCGCTCGGCGAGCATGGCCTCGACCAACAGTTCACGAGCGGACTGATTGATGCCGCCGGGCCAACCACCGGATTGCAGATGAACGTCCTCGATCTGCTCTTCGGTCAGCAGCTCAATCCCCTGTCCGGCGCCCTCGAGCCGCTGCGCCAGATATTCGCGGGTTTCGTCCTCGCTGTAGGGCAGAAGTTCAATGGCGTGGAAACGTTCTTCGCCATCGGCCAGCAGTTCCAGGCGCGGCAGCAGGCTGGAATCAGCGAAGAGAAACACGTGCGGACGCGCTTCACTGTTACCCGCAGCCAGTGCCAGCAGATTGTCGAGGCCCGCATCGTCGAGCTCCTCGGCATCATCCACCAGCAGGTAGACCTCCTGACCGGTCAGCGCCAGCTGCCCGACCTGGGCCAGGATGGAACGCGAGTCGGTCTGCGCCACACCCAACCCCTGGGCGACCAAACGCATCAGGCCACCGGCCTCGGCTGCGCCACGGGCGGATATCACCACGCTTTGCACCGCCTGCTTGTTGGTGCTGGCGACCAGCGCCTGGCGCAGCAGGGTCTTGCCGCTGCCTTGGGGACCGGTTACCACCAGCAGCAGCTGGCTGTAGCGGGCCAGGTGATGCAGCTGCCCCAGCACCGGCTTGCGCTGGGCGGGATAGAACTTGAAGCCGGGTACCCGCGCGGCGAAGGGGTCGTGGGTGAATTGGTAGTGGGCCAGGAAGGCCTCATCGGCGTGCAGGCTGGTCATGGGACTCTTTTTACTCTCCAAGCTGGTCAGCCAGGGCGCGGTAGTCCGCGCTCAGGGTGTCGTCCAGAATATTTCGCGGGTAATCCGCCGTCACATCGGCCTCGCCGATCGCGCGCAACAGCACCAGGCGCAGCTGACCGTCGAGGACCTTCTTATCAACTGCCATGTGTTCGAGGAACTGCGCAGGCGTCATCTCCTCCGGCGGCACGATGGGCAAGCCGGCATCGCGCAGCAGGCGGATCGAACGATCACGCTCCTCTTCGCTAATCCAGCCCAGGCGCCGGGACATCTCCAGGGCCATCACCGTACCGGCCGAAACCGCCTCGCCATGCAACCAGACGCCATAGCCCATGTGGGTCTCGATGGCGTGGCCGAAGGTGTGGCCGAGGTTGAGGGTGGCACGCACGCCGGACTCGCGCTCATCGGCACCGACTACACGCGCCTTGGCGGCACAGGAGCGCTCGATGGCTTCGGTCAGGGGCTCCTGCTCCAGGTTGCGCAAGGCTGGCATGCGCTCCTCCAGCCAAGGCAGGAAGGGCTCATCGCAGATCAGGCCGTATTTGATCACTTCGGCGAGGCCGGCGGAGAGCTCGCGCGGCGCAAGCGTGCGCAGCGTCGCAGTATCGATGATCACCGCCTGGGGCTGGTAGAAGGCCCCCACCATGTTCTTGCCCAGCGGATGGTTGATACCGGTCTTGCCACCCACCGAGGAATCCACCTGGGACAACAGCGTGGTGGGCACCTGGATGAAGTCGACGCCGCGCTGGTAGCACGCCGCCGCAAAGCCAGCCATGTCGCCGATCACCCCACCACCCAGGGCAATGATGGTGGTACGACGGTCATGACGCGCGGTGAGCAGACCGTCGAAGATCAGCTGCAGGGTTTCCCAGTTCTTGAAGGCTTCGCCATCGGGCAGCACGATCGGCTGCACCTTGTAGGCGGAAAGCGCGCGGGTCAGCTGTTCGAGGTAGAGCGGGGCGACGGTCTCGTTGGTGACGATTGCCACCTGCTTGCCGGCGATGTGGGGCGCGAAAAGCTCGACCTGCGACAGCAGGCCAGCACCGATATGGATGGGATAACTACGCTCGCCAAGATCGACCTGAAGTGTCCGCATGAGGCCCCCGCTATGAAAAGGGCACTAGGATAGCGCAGTTCCGCCCCTGCTTTAACGGGGTGGCAGTGCCTGCAATCGTTCGAGTATCTCCTGCACCACCATGCGCGGCGGCCGCTCGTCGGTCTCGATGATGATGTCAGCGATTTCGCGATAAAGGGGATCACGGATAGCCATGAGGTCACGCAGCACCCGACCTGGATCGGCAGTGCGCAGCAAAGGCCGGTTGCGGTCGCGGGAAGTGCGGTCGATCTGCTGCTCCACCGAGGTGTGCAGGTAGACCACGCGACCACCGCACCTTAAAGCTTCACGGTTGGCAGGGCGCAAGACAGCACCACCGCCGGTCGCGACTACCACGCCATCAGCGAGGCAGAGCTCTTCCAGCATCGACTGCTCGCGATCGCGAAAGCCCTGCTCGCCCTCGACATCGAATATCCAGGGGATGTCCGCGCCCGTCCGCTGCTCGATTTCCTTATCGGAATCCTTGAAGGGCAGACGCAGTTCTTTGGCAAGCAAACGCCCGATGGTGCTCTTTCCAGCTCCCATCGGGCCAACGAGGATCAAATTACGCACTGATGTCAGCGACTCACCGCAATAGCCTGGTTGTTCATGATACGCGGGGTGAGGAAGACCAGCAGCTCGGATTTCTTGTCCTGGACCACATCACGCTTGAACATGCGACCTAGGAACGGCAGGTCACCGAGGAAGGGAACCTTGTCGGTCGCCTTGGTCTGGGTGTTGGAGAACACACCACCGATCACGATGGTTTCGCCATCGCTGACCAGAACCTTGGCGTTGACCTCGTTCTTGTTGATCGGCGGTACGCCATTCAGCGCGTTGGAGAAGTCCGGGGCGTCCTTGGTCACCTTGACTTCCATGATGATGCGGTTGTCAGGCGTGATCTGCGGGGTCACTTCCAGGGACAGCGCCGCTTCCTTGAAGGAGGTGGTGCTGGCACCGCTGGAGCTGGCTTCCTGATACGGAATCTCAGCGCCCTTCAGGATCTTGGCGGTTTCCTTGTCCGAGGTAACGACCTTGGGCTGGGACACGATCTCGCCGTTACCGGTCTTCTCCATGGCGGAGAGTTCGAGGTCAAGGATGGTGTTGTCGGTTACGAAGCCGATGCCGAGGGAAGAAGTGGCCCCATCCGCCCCCATATCGACGAATGTCCCCAGTGCGCCGGTAGGCGTAGTAGCAGTCGGGCGGCCTGCGCCTGCGCCACCAATGACGAAGTTATTGTCACCAACACGAGCACCTCGCCAGTTCACACCAAGCGACTTGTCGTAGTCCACGTTGGCTTCGACGATACGGGCCTCGATCATGACCTGACGAACCGGGATGTCGAGTTGCGCAACGATACGGCGCAGTTCGTCCAGCTTGTCCTGAGTCTGGTAAGCGATGATGCTGTTGGTACGATCATCCACGGTAATGGAGCCCCGATCATCAGCACCACTTGCGCTGGGATCGCCACTGGTGACCGACTGGAACAGCTTGGCAATATCAGCCGCCTTGGCATAGTTGACTTGGATGAGTTCACGGCGCAACGGAGCGAGCTCAGCAATTTGCTTCTGCGATTCCAACTCTTGGCGCTCACGTGCAGCGATCTCATCTGCCGGTGCAACCAGCAGAACATTACCAACCTTGCGCTTATCAAGGCCTTTGGTTTTCAGCACCAGATCCAGCGCCTGATCCCAAGGTACGTTCTGCAGACGCAGCGTGATATTGCCTTGAACGGTATCCGAGGCCACCAGGTTGAGGTCGGTGAAGTCGGCAATCAATTGCAGCACCGAACGCACATCGATGTCCTGGAAGTTCAGCGAGAGCTTCTCACCGGAGTAGGCAAAGCGTTCGTTCTTGCGCTTCTCGACATCATCCTGCGTCAACGGCTTGATGCTGACGGTGAGCTTGTTCTCGGTCTGATACGCCAGGTAGTCGTAATAGCCAGTGGGCTCGATGGTGATACTCGCATTCCCCGAAGAGCCAGAGGCACTGACGAATTGAACAGGGGTCGCGAAATCCTTCACATCAAGACGGACACGCAGAGACTCAGGAAGCTGGGTCTTGGAAAAGTCGAGGCGGATCTTGCCACCCTGCTCCTGAATATCCGGGCTCACAGTCGGGTCGGACAGAGTGATGACAACATTACCCTCGCCCTGATCGCCACGCTGGAAGTCGATATTGCTGATCGCCTTGCCGGCCGCCGCAAAAGTCTTGACGGGCGCAGCTGCGACAGGTGCCGCCACAGGAGCGGAACTGGCAACTTGCTGGCCGGCGACAGCTGCCTCACCGACGATGACGAAGAGGTTGTTACCCTCAACACGCGTGCTGTAAGGCACGAGTGTCGCCAGGTTGACGATCAACCGAGTACGGTCTTTCGCTTCAACGATAGTGACGCTGCGCGCGTTACCAACGCCGAGCTCACGGTTCTTGCTGCCCAGCTTGTTGGCCACTCCAGGAAGATCCAGAGCGATGCGCGCCGGCTGCTCGATGGTGTACCCCCGCGGCGCCACAATGGGCTCATCAAAGGCGAGTTTCAGCTCAACCTTGCCACCAGGCAAAGCCGCTACATCCAGGCCTTGCAGGTCAGCGGCCAGCAGTACTGGCGACAACATGGCGGCCAATAGAGAAATACCGAGGCGCGAAAGCGAGCTGTTCATTATCTGATTCCGTTGTGCAGACCGGTGTTTGTTGTTCATAAGTCACCCCGCCCTTAAGAGCGCTCCTTGAGCGTGAGACTGCGCGGACGCTCCAGCCAGCCGCCCTCTCCGTCCGGGACTATCTCGACGACATCAATCTTGGATTCGTTTATCGCGACAACCTTGCCGTCGTTGCGACCCAGGAAATCACCCACCCTGATCCGATGCACCCCTCCAGCACCTCGGACCAGAGCGAACATGCCGCCCTCATTGGAAAGCGTTCCAACCATCTCGAAAGCCTCGATATTGAAGCCTTCAAGGAATTGCTTGACCCGGGTTTCATCCGGGTGCACATCCTTGCTGCCCTTGATCTTGTTCGCCAGTTCAATTTTTACCGGAGGCTGGAAAGGGCTACGCAAAGCAGAAGCGCTATATGTAAAAGCTTCATATGGCTGAAACTTCGGCAGAGGCTCAATCGACCCATTCGGGCGCGCACGTACCTCATCCATATAGGCCTGGAGATCAGCGAAATCACCACCGCCCCCACAGCCGGAGAGACTAGCCAAAAGCAGACCACTGAGAACGAGGCGGGAGCTGGTACGAATCATTTCTGCAGCCCCTTGTCATTGTAGCGATACGTCTTCGCCAAGATGTTCATACGCAACTGCGTAGTGCTGTCGTCATTTGCAGGGACAATGCTGAAGTCGTGCAGCGTGACGATACGGGGCAAACTTGCAACACCACTAACGAAGGTCGCCAGATCGTGGTAAGTGCCCACCACTGATATCTGAATCGGCAATTCGATATAGAACTGCTGGACAGCCTCCGGCAACAACTTGATCTCCTCGAACTCAAGCCCACTTCCAAGGCCAGTACGAGTGATATCCTCCAGCAAACCAGGAACCTCGGTGTCACTAGGTAGCTGCCGGAGAAGAGCGCCAAAGGAGGTTTCCATCTCCTTCATCTGGTCCTTGTACGCCTCGAGGTTTGCAGCCTGAAACGCCTTGGTGGAAAACTGCTCTTTCAGCGTGACCTCTTCAGCTCTTTGCTGGTCGAGCTTCAACTCGAGGTCCTTAAGATGGAAGTTGTAACCCAGCGCAAGTATTGCAGCCATCAGCAGAATGCATGCAATAGCCTTTACCGCAGTGGGCCATGAGCCTACGTTATTAAAGTCAAGGTCATTGACATCAATCTTGCGCAAACTTTCAAGCGAGTTAGCCAAGCTCATTTCTTGGCTCCTTCTACTTCGGCTGCAGGTTGAGTCTGCTGAACGGTCAACTGGAAGACGTTAGCCTGGTCAACAGCACCTGCTGTAATCGCCCTGACCTCAGTCAAGTTCGGCGCAGTCAGCCACTCGGATGCATCAAGATTACGCATCAAATTGGAAACTCTGTTGTTGGACTCAGCAGCACCGACAATTGCAATACTCTGACCCTTCATCGTCACACCGCTGAAATAAACACCATCCGGCAGCGTGCGAACCAATTGATCGAACACTCGACCGATGATCGGTCGATTGCCCTGTAGGTCCTGAATGATCTTCATCCGTTCGAGCAGTTGCTGACGACGGGTCTTAAGTTCGCTGATCTCCTTGATCCGCGTATCCAGCACGGCGATTTCCTTGCGCACGAATTCGTTACGCGCCTGCTGGTTCTCGATCTCGGCGTTCAGGTACTGATCGCCAAGGAACACCAGGCCAGCCGATACCACCAGCACGCCCGCCAGGGCGACGAGGAAGCGCTGCTTGCGCTCCTCGCGTAACTGCTCCCGCCAGGGAAGTAGGTTGATGCGTGCCATCAGTCGAAACTCCTCATCGCCAGTCCGCAGGCAATCATCAGCGCCGGGGCATCACTGGCCAATGCACCCGCATTGACCTTGCCGCTCAGCGCCATCTCCGCGAAGGGGTTGGCAACCTGGGTAGGAGTGCCGATCTTCTGCTGGATCAGCCGATCCAGATCAGGAATGGACGCAGTACCGCCCGCCAGGAGGATGTAGTCGACATCGTTGAACTGACCCGCAGCGAAGAAGAACTGCAGCGAGCGAGACACCTGCTGGACCACTGCATCCTTGAACGGCTGCAACACTTCGCTGTCGTAGTCATCCGGAAGACCGCCCTGCTTCTTGGCAAGACCAGCCTCTTCCACGGAAAGGCCATAGCGGCGCTGAATCTCCTCGGTGAGCTGACGCCCACCGAAAAGCTGCTCGCGGCTGTAAATGGTCCGCCCGTTATGCAGAACGCTCAGCGTCGTCATGGTCGCGCCGATATCCACCACTGCGACGGTCAGCTCGTCATGGCCGCTGCCCAGTTGCGCAGCGAGCAGCCCATAGGCACGTTCCAACGCATAGGCTTCGACGTCGACGACCTTGGCGGTCAGACCCGCCAGTGCCAGCGCCGCCTCACGGACCTCGACGTTCTCCTTGCGGCATGCCGCAAGCAGCACATCAACCCGCTCGGAGTTGCGCGAAGACACACCCTGCACCTCGAAGTCGATGGCGACTTCTTCGAGCGGGTAAGGGATGTACTGGTCCGCCTCGATCTTCAGCTGGTTTTCCAACTCGTCGTCGGAAAGACCGGCATCCATCTCGATGGTCTTGGTGATTACAGCGGAGCCCGCCACGGCAACAGCCACGGACTTGGAGCTGGCTTTCGCCTTGCTCAGAACACGGGACAACGCCTGGCCGACCCCCTCCAGTTCGGCGATGTTCTTTTCGACCACAGCATTCGGTGGGAGCGGCTCGACGGCGTAGGCCTCTACCTTGTAGCGGCTTCCCGAGCGACTCAATTCAAGGAGCTTGACTGAGGTCGAGCTTATGTCGATCCCCAGCAGCGTATTCGCTTTCTTGTTGAAGAGCCCTAGCACGACCGATTTCCTATCAGCATCCGAGACTTACGGACGATTTATGTTTTTCCACATTAAATAACAGTCTTGACAGAAGCGCAAATGGCGACCCAGGAAAAAAAACGCTTATAATGTGAACAGTTTTTCCCTTTTAAGATCTGCTTCCGCTTAACTCATTCTTTTATCTGGAAATCCAAGAGCCTTGATACGCCTGCTGAAGTTTTTCTGGTGGTCCTGCGTCGCCGTTTTTTGTGGGCTGTTGCTCAGTTTCAGCGGCGCTTACCTCTACCTTAGCCCGACTCTTCCTTCTGTCGATTCCCTACGCAGCATCCAGCTGCAGATCCCGCTGCGCGTGTACAGCAGCGACGGCAAGCTGATCGCCGAATTCGGCGAGATGCGCCGTGCGCCCATCCGTTTCGCGGACATACCACCGGAATTCATCCAGGCATTGTTGGCTGCCGAGGATGACAACTTCGCCAACCATTATGGCGTCGACCTCACCAGCCTGGTGCGCGCTGCCACGCAATTATTGAAAAGTGGTCATATCCAGAGCGGCGGCAGCACCATCACCATGCAGGTGGCGAAGAACTATTTCCTCACCAGCGAGAGAAGTTTCTCCAGAAAGATCAATGAAATACTTCTCGCCCTGCAGATAGAACGGGAGCTCAGCAAGGATGAAATCCTCGAGCTCTACGTAAACAAGATCTACCTCGGCAACCGCGCCTACGGTATCGAAGCTGCCGCCCAGGTGTACTACGGCAAATCGATCCGTGATGTCAGCCTGGCGCAGATGGCGATGATCGCCGGCCTGCCCAAGGCCCCCTCGCGCTTCAACCCGCTCGTCAACCCTGTACGCAGCAAGGAGCGTCGCGACTGGATCCTTGGCCGCATGCTCAAGCTCGGCCGCATCGACCAGGCACGCTACGACCAGGCGATAGCAGAGCCGATCGACGCCAGTTACCACGTACCGACGCCGGAAGTGAACGCGCCCTATGTTGCCGAAATGGCCCGCGCCGAGATGGTCGGCCGCTTCGGCAGCGAGGCTTATACCGAAGGCTTCCGCGTCACCACCACCGTACCGAGCGACCTGCAGGAAGCGGCCAACAGCGCACTGCGCGGCGGGCTGATGGAGTACGACCAGCGCCACGGCTATCGTGGCCCGGAATCGCGCTTCCCCGGCATGACCCGCGAAAGCTGGACGCAGGAACTGGTCAAGCAGCGAACCATTGGCGGCCTGGAGCCGGCGATCGTCAGCCAGGTGGAGAAAAGCGGCCTCCTCGTGCTCACCCGTGGCGGCAAGGAAGAAACCGTCGGCTGGGACAGCATGAAATGGGCCCGCCCCTTCCTCAACACCAACAGCCTTGGCCCACGCCCCCAGCAACCGGCCGATGTCGTCCAGGTCGGTGACCTGATCCGCGTCCAGCGCCAGGCAGATGGCAACCTGCTCTTCGTCCAGCAGCCGGCCGCTCAGAGCGCACTGGTTTCCCTCGACCCGGAGAACGGTGCAATCCGCTCCCTGGTCGGCGGCTTCTCCTTCGAGCAGAGCAACTACAACCGCGCGGTCCAGGCCAAGCGCCAGCCCGGATCCAGCTTCAAGCCGTTCCTCTACAGCGCCGCCCTGGATAACGGCTTCACCGCCGCCAGCCTGGTCAACGACGCCCCCATCGTCTTCGTCGACGAGTACCTGGACAAGGTCTGGCGCCCGAAGAACGACAACAACACCTTCCTCGGCCCGATCCGCCTGCGCGAGGCGCTCTACAAGTCACGCAATCTGGTATCGATCCGCCTGTTGCAAGCCGTGGGCATCGAATACGCGCTGAACTACATCAGCCGCTTCGGCTTCAACAAACAGGAACTGCCCCGCAACCTGTCCCTGGCCCTGGGCACCGCCACGCTGACGCCCATGGAGATCGCCAGCGGCTGGAGCACCTTCGCCAACGGCGGTTACAAGATCCAGCCCTACCTGATCGATCGCATCGAAAGCCGCGACGGCAAGGTGATCTTCACGGCCAACCCGCCTTCCGTGCCGAAAGACGACGCGCCAGACACCGAGGTCGCCCAGACGGTCGCGGCACCGGATAGCCGCCTGCCGAGCGTCGAGCATCAGGAGCCGGCGGTAGCCGAGCGCATCGTCGACGCGCGCACCACCTACATCCTCAACAGCATGCTGCAGGACGTGATCAAGCGCGGCACCGGCAGACGCGCACTGTCCATGGGTCGTGGCGACATCGCCGGCAAGACCGGCACCACCAACGAATCCAAGGACAGCTGGTTCTCCGGCTACAACGCCGATTACGTCACCACCGTCTGGGTCGGCTTCGACCAACCGGAAAGCCTCGGTCGCCACGAGTACGGCGGCACCGTTGCCCTGCCCATCTGGATGACCTACATGAGCGCGGCCCTGAAGGACAAACCGGAGCACGTGCTGCCCGAGCCCGAAGGCATACTCACCCTGCGCATCGACCCCCTGAGCGGCCGCGCCGCCGCGCCAGGTGCACCCAACGCCTTCTTCGAACTGTTCAAGAGCGAGGACTCACCGCCGCCGATGAGCGAGTTCGACCCAGGCATGAGCGCCCCGGGCAGCCCACTGCCCGCAGACGAAGCAGCACCCATCGATCTGTTCTGATCACGGGTGTCAACCAAAAGCCCGTCTCCATGACGGGCTTTTTGCTTCACCCCAGAACGAAATAGCAGCCAATAAAAAACCCGCCGTAAGGCGGGTTTTTTCATCGACTGACGGATCAACCGTTGAACACGTCATCCACCGACTTCAGCGGATAGTGTTTCGGGTAGGGCAGGGTCGCCACGCCGGACTCGATGGCAGCCTTGGCCACGGCATCGGAAACGATGGTGATCAGGCGCTTGTCCATGGGCTTCGGAATGATGTACTCACGGCCGAACTCCAGGGAGTCCACGCCGTAGGCATCACACACATCCTTGGGCACCGGCAGCTTGGCCAGGTCACGCAGGGCCAGTGCGGCGGCGATCTTCATCTCTTCGTTGATGCGGGTGGCGCGAACGTCCAGGGCACCACGGAAGATGAAGGGGAAGCCCAACACGTTGTTGACCTGGTTCGGGTAGTCGGAACGACCGGTCGCCATGATCACATCGTTACGGGTCGCGTGGGCCAGCTCCGGCTGGATCTCCGGATCCGGGTTGGAGCAGGCGAAGACGATCGGGTTCGGCGCCATGCGCTTGAGGTCTTCGGCGCTCAGCAGGTTGGCACCCGACAGGCCGACGAACACATCCGCACCCTCCAGCGCGTCCGAGAGGGTGCGCTTGGGCGTTTCATGGGCGAAGACCGCCTTGTACTGGTTCAGATCGTCGCGGCTGGCATGGATCACGCCCTTGCGGTCGATCATGAAGATGTTTTCGACTTTGGCACCCATGCTCACCAGCAGCTTCATGCAGGAGATGGCTGCAGCGCCCGCGCCGAGGCAAACGATCTTGGCTTCCGGCAGGCTCTTCCCGGAGATTTCCAGAGCGTTGAGCATGCCGGCAGCGGTCACGATCGCGGTGCCGTGCTGGTCATCGTGGAAGACCGGGATGTCGCACTGCTCGATCAGGGTGCGCTCGATCTCGAAGCACTCGGGCGCCTTGATGTCTTCGAGGTTGATGCCGCCGAAGGTGATGGAGATGCGCTTGACGGTGTCGATGAAGGCCTGGGGGCTCTCGGCGTCGACTTCGATGTCGAACACGTCGACACCGGCGAAGCGCTTGAACAGCACGCCTTTACCTTCCATGACCGGCTTGGAGGCCAGCGGGCCGAGGTTACCCAGACCGAGGATCGCGGTGCCGTCGGAGATCACTGCCACCAGGTTGCCCTTGCCGGTGTACTTGAAGGCCAGCTCCGGATCGCGGGCGATCTCGCGGACGGGCTCGGCCACACCCGGGCTGTAGGCCAGCGACAGGTCGCGGGCGGTGGCGGTCGGCTTGGTCAGCTCGACGCTGAGTTTCCCGGGACGGGGCTGGGCGTGGTACTCGAGAGCGGCAGTTTTCAGATCAGACATTTTGGCATTCCGCTTTTACTGTTGTGACAGACGGACGGGCGAGGATACGCAAGATACCGGGGGGCGACAAGACTGTTCAGTCACGCTGCGTCAAGCCCTCTAACGTACGACTTTAAGCCAATCCCCCGCTTTCGGCTCGCCGATTGGATACAAATTATTCATCAATCGGATACGATTTTCCAGCTCGACGGGATCCCCCGGCAAACCAGCGCCGCGAGCCATGCTCCTGATGGTTTCACCGGCCTTCACCTGCACCAGATGCAGCCGCAGGGGCTGGGCCAGGTTCTTCTCTTCGGGCTTGAGCGAGCGGAAGCTGTGGATGACGGAAAGGAAGTTCGCATCCTCCGTTTCCAGGGAGGCCCTTCCTCTCATCCCAGCGATAAAGAGATACGCCTGATCCCCTTTGAAGACGACAGCCACACGTCGGGCGGAATCGCCGGGAATAACCGCCGTCACGCCTATCACGCCATCCTTGCTGAACGTCTCCTCCATCACCAGGCGCTGGCGGCCCGCGCGCTTGTGCAGCAGCTCCGCAGGCGTCAGCCCCGGGGTGCGCTCCGCCAACTGCATGGCGATGAAGGCCTGCTGGTCGGCGGTGTGACCGATCAGCGCATCCGACCTGTTGATCAGCCCCCAGCCATCCGGGTAGCGCAGCGCGAAATCCAGGCCGACGTGATAGAACTGCTGCCCGCGCTGGATGCCCGACTCAGTGGAGTCACCGAAGGGCAAGCCCTCGATGGCCTTCAGGTAGGCATCGCGGTTCACCTCCTGCTGCCCACCGGCCAGGGCGCGAGCCGGCCCGACCACCTGCTGCAGGCGCGTGTCGTTATCCGGGTGGGTATCGAAAACGCCGTGGTAGCTGCCCGACTCGGGTACTTCCTGCCCCTTGCGCTTGGCCTCGTCGCGGGCGAACTCCTCCTGGTTCTTCAGCACCTTGACCACCTCGATCATCGCCTGGGGGTCGTAGCCGCTGCGGGCCAGGTACTGTGCGCCAAGGCCATCGGCCTGCAGCTCCATGTCACGGCCGTACCCCCGGACCATCGCGCCGCCCAGCACATTGGTCAGGTCGCCCGCCGCACTGACGCCGGTGCCGATGGCCACCGCCTGGCCAAGGATGTTCCAGGCCTGGGACTGGCTCTGCTGCTGCACGCTGTGGCGCGCCGTCACGTGGCCCACCTCGTGGGCCAGCACCGCCGCCAGCTCCGCCTCGGAGTTCAGGTAGGCCATCAGGCCGCGATGTATATAGATGTAGCCGCCCGGCAGGGCGAAGGCGTTGATGTCCGGCGAGTCGACCACGGTGAAGATGTAATTGAGGTTGGCGCGATGGCTGTGCTTCGCCACGCGCTCGCCCACCCGCTGCACATAAGCCTGCAGCCGATCATCGGCGTAGCGCGGGTATTCCTTCTGGATCTGCTGGTTGTAGCGGCTGCCGAGGTCGAGTTCCTGGCTTTCGCTCATCATCACGAAATTGCGTTCACCGGTAGCCGGGTTGACGGCGCAGCCGGTGAGGAGGGAGAGCAGTAGGCAGAGCAGCAGAATAGGCAAAGCGGGCATGGATCACCTCGGCGACCGCTCGCGCAACCACTGCGTCCTGCGGGGCTATGCGGTTTTTACGCTGCAGCCGGGGGCCGGTCAATCACCGCCCTTGCGCAGGGGCGGGCGAACACCGGAAACGAAAAAGGCGCCCATCGGGCGCCTTTCTCTGTACAGCTGGAAGGCTTCATCGAAGCCTTCCCGGCTATTCGGTCGCTTATTTGGCGCCGAATACACCGAAACGCTGCTTGAAGCGATCGATACGGCCGCCGGTGTCCAGGACTTTCTGCTTACCGGTGTAGAACGGGTGGCACTCGGAGCAAACGTCGAGGCTAATGTTCTTGCCCAGGGTAGAGCGGGTCTTGATGACGTTACCGCAGCTGCAGGTAGCTTCGATCGCTACGTATTCGGGATGGATTTCCGGTTTCATGGCTTGATCCTCAGGTCTGGCGTGCCGCCACCCGACCCTATGTCGAGCACCGCACGGAAACAGGCGCGAGATGATACCAGAGCTTCGCCATCACGCAAGTCGGCCGCCACGCCTGGCGACGTGCGGCCGTGCTAGGATCGCCGCGCCCATTCGGAGACCCCCGTGCCCAACGCCATCCTGCGCCTTGCCCTGCCCTCGCCCCTGCGCCGCCTGTTCGACTACCGCGCGCCCGCTGGCGTATCGGCCCGGCAGTTGCAGCCCGGCGTGCGCCTGCGCGTGCCCTTCGGCCGTCGCGAGGTAATCGGCGTCCTGGTGGAAGTGGCCGAGCACAGCGATGTTCCCGAAGACAAACTGCGCCCGGCCCTGGAACTGCTCGACCAGAAGCCGCCGCTGCCCGCCGAGCTGTTCAAGCTCTGCCTGTGGACCGCCCAGTACTACCAGCACAGCCTCGGCGACACCCTCAGTTGGGCGCTGCCCGTGCTGCTGCGCCAGGGCGAGCCGGCCGAAGCGCGCCAGGAGCGCTTCTGGCATGTCAGCGAAGGCGCCCGCGCCGACGACCCGCGCCTGGCCCGGGCACCGCGCCAGCGCCAGGCGTTGACCACCCTCGCCCAGCACCCCCACGGCGTCGCCCACCAGTTGCTTGGCCAATTGCAACTGAACAAGGACAGCCTCGACCTGCTGCAGGAAAAGGGCCTGGTCTACATCGAGACACGCCGCAGCACCGCCGCGCCGCGCCACGAGCACTGGCTGGCCCAGGCCGAGCTGCCGCTCAACGCCGAACAACGCGCCGCCTACGACGCCGTGTATTCCACGTTCGGCCAGTTCAATGCTTTTCTCCTCGCTGGCGTCACCGGCAGCGGCAAGACCGAGGTCTACCTGCAATTGATCCGGGAAACCCTCGCTGCCGGCAAGCAGGCACTGGTGCTGATCCCCGAGATCAACCTCGGCCCGCAGACGCTGGAGCGCTTCTCCCGCCGCTTCAACGCACGCATCGCCCTGCTGCACTCGGCGGTCAACGACCGCGAGCGCCTCGATGCCTGGCTGGCGGCCCGCGACGGCGAGGCCGACATCATCATCGGCACCCGCTCGGCACTGTTCACGCCGATGAAGAACCCCGGCCTGATCATCATCGACGAGGAGCACGACGCCTCCTACAAGCAACAGGAAGGCCTGCGCTACCACGCCCGCGACCTGGCCCTGGTACGCGCACGCCAGGACAACATCCCCATCCTCCTCGGCTCCGCCACGCCTTCCCTGGAAAGCCTGCAGAACGCCCACGCCGGCCGCTACGGCCTGCTGCGCCTGACCCAGCGCGCCGGCGGCGCCCGCCAGCCACGCTTCCTGCGCCTGGACATCAAGAGCCGGCCGCTGGACTCGGGCCTCTCCGGGCCGCTGCAACAAGCCATCGAGCAGACCCTCAAGGCCGGCCAGCAGGTGCTGGTGTTCCTCAACCGCCGCGGCTTCGCCCCGACCCTGCTGTGCCATGACTGCGGCTGGATCAGCCAATGCCCGCGTTGCGATGCCCGGATGACCCTGCACCAGCGCTCCGGCGAACTGCGCTGCCACCACTGCGGCCACACCCAGCGCCAGCCCCGCGCCTGCCCGGACTGCGCCAAGGTCGACCTGCGCCCCGTCGGCGCCGGCACCGAGCGGGCGGAAGAGCGCCTGAACATCCTCTTCCCGGACGTCCCCGTGCTGCGCATCGACCGCGACAGCACCGCGCGCAAGGACGCCATGAACAAACTCTTCGCCACCATCAACAAGGGGGAACCCTGCATCCTCGTGGGCACCCAGATGCTCGCCAAGGGGCATCACTTCCCCCGCGTCACCCTGGTGGCGATCCTCGATGCCGACGGCGGGCTGTTCTCCGCCGACTTCCGCGCCAGCGAGCGCATGGCCCAGCTCATCGTCCAGGTGGCCGGCCGTGCCGGGCGTGCGGAAGAGCCGGGCCGGGTGATCATCCAGACCCACCTCGCCGACCACCCGCTGCTGGTGCAACTCACGGAGGAGGGCTACTTCGCCTTCGCCGAGCAGGCCCTGTCCGAGCGTCGTGCCGCCGGCCTGCCGCCCTTCGCCCACCTGGCGCTGCTGCGTGCCGAAGCGCACAAGCCCGGGCAGGCCGAGGAATTTCTCGATGCCGCCTGCGCCGAAGCGGAACATTTGCTCGCCGAACAGGGTCTGTCCGGCATCGAGTTGCTCGGCCCGGTGCCCGCCCCCATGGAGCGCCGTGCCGGCAAGCACCGTGCACAGTTGCTGGTCCAGGCCAATGCCCGCGCCACCCTGCACCGCCTGCTGACGCCCTGGAGCCTGGCCCTGGAGCAGTTGCCTGGCGGGCGCAGCGTGCGCTGGTCACTGGATATCGACCCGATCGATCTTTTCTAGCGGCAGGTCGCGTTCCAGGGCCGCCGCCAAGGGCTTCCCACATGCGGCTTGGCGCTTGCCGCTTGAAGCTGCGGGCTCCGCGCACCGATAATGCCCAGTTTTCAACCAGCGCCCAGGCGCCGCCGTACCCCGGCCGAGAGCAGAACATGAAAGACACCATTCGCCAGCTGATCCAGCAAGCCCTGACCCGTCTCGCCAGCGAAGGCGTGCTGCCCGAGGGCCTCAGCCCGGCCATCCAGGTGGAAAACACCAAGGACAGGACCCACGGCGACTTCGCCAGCAACATCGCCATGATGCTGGCCAAGCCGGCCGGCCTGAAGCCGCGCGACCTGGCCGAGAAACTCATCGCCGCCCTGCCCCAGGACGACCAGGTGAGCAAGGTGGAGATCGCCGGCCCCGGCTTCCTCAACTTCTTCCAGAACACCCAGGCCCTGGCCCAGCGCCTGGACGCCGCCCTGGCCGACGCCCACCTGAATGTGCGCAAGGCCGGCCCGGCCCAGCGCGTGGTCGTCGACCTCTCCGCGCCGAACCTGGCCAAGGAGATGCACGTCGGCCACCTGCGTTCCACCATCATCGGTGACGGCGTGGCGCGCGTGCTGGAGTTCCTCGGCGACGAGGTGATCCGCCAGAACCACGTGGGCGACTGGGGCACCCAGTTCGGCATGCTGCTGGCCTTCATGCAGGAACAGCCGGTGGGCAGCGATGCCGAGCTGGCCGACCTGGAAGGCTTCTACCGCGCCGCCAAGAAGCGCTTCGACGAGTCCAGCGAGTTCGCCGATCGCGCCCGCGAGCTGGTGGTCAAGCTGCAGGCCGGCGACGACGAGTGCCTGCGCCTGTGGAACCGCTTCAACGACATTTCCCTGAGCCACTGCCAGGCCGTCTACGACCGCCTGGGAGTGAAGCTCACCATGGCCGACGTCAAGGGCGAGAGCGCCTACAATGATGACCTGGCCAATGTGGTCGCCGACCTGCGCACCAAGGGCCTGCTCACCGAGAGCGACGGCGCCCTCTGCGTGTTCATGGACGAGTTCAAGAACGCCGAAGGCGACCCGCTGCCGCTGATCGTGCAGAAGGCCGGCGGCGGTTACCTCTACGCCACCACCGACCTGGCCGCCACCCGCTATCGCAGCGGCGTGCTCAAGGCCGACCGCGCCCTGTACTTCGTCGACCAGCGCCAGGCCCTGCACTTCCAGATGGTCTTCGCCGCCGCGCGACTGGCCGGCTTCGTACGCCCCGACTTCGAAATGGAACACATGGGCTTCGGCACCATGAACGGCGCCGACGGCAAGCCCTTCAAGACCCGCGACGGCGGCACCGTGAAGCTGATCGACCTGCTCAACGAAGCCGAAGAGCGCGCCTACGCCCTGGTCAAGGAAAAGAACCCGGAGCTGAACGAGGCCGAGCTGCGCCAGATCGGCCAGGCCGTCGGCATCGGCGCCGTGAAGTACGCCGACCTCTCCAAACACCGCACCAGCGACTACAGCTTCAACTTCGAGCAGATGCTGAGCTTCGAGGGCAACACCGCGCCCTACCTGCTCTACGCCTACACCCGTACCGCCAGCGTGTTCCGCAAGCTGGGCAAGGGCATCGACGAGATCGGCGGGCAGATCATCCTCGCCGCCGAACAGGAGCAGGCCCTGGCCGGCAAGCTGGCGCAATTCGCCGACACCCTCAACAACGTCGCCGCCAAGGGTGTGCCGCACATCCTCTGCACCTACCTCTACGACCTGGCCGGCCTGTTCTCCAGCTTCTACGAGAACTGCCCGATCCTCGCCGCCGAGGAAGCAGCCACCCAGCAAAGCCGCCTGCGCCTCGCTGCGCTGACCGGCCGCACCCTCAAACAGGGCCTGGAGCTGCTCGGCCTGCAACCCCTGGAACGCATGTAACGGACTATGGCGAAGAAGAAAGCAGCACCCAAGCGCGGGGCCAGCCGCTACCAGGCACCGCCGAAGAAGCCGGTGCCGGGCTGGGTCTGGCTGGCGATGGGCCTGGTCATCGGCGGCTTCGTGGTCATGCTGATGAAGCTCGAGCCCGGTCGCGATGACATCCGTCGCACCAAGCCCGAGCAGCAGCAGGCGGCGAACGGCAAGCCGACGCCACGCCCGCAAGCGGGTGGCCAGCAGCAGCCCCAGGCGACGCCGGAACCGACCAAGCCCAAATACGACTTCTACACGCTGCTGCCGGAATCCGAAGTCATAGTGCCGCCGGACGCCATGCCCAAGGACACACCACCGACCACGCCCACCCAGCCGGTGACGCCCGAGGAAGCCGCGAAGATCGACGCCGCCCGCGCCGAAGCCGCCCTGGCCGGGCAGGTGCCGCCGCCTCCGCCCACCGTGGCCAAGGCGCCGGTCACCCAGTTCTTCCTCCAGGCCGGCTCCTTCCGCAAGAAGGACGACGCCGACCGCGTACGTGCACAGATCATCCTCCTGGGGCAAAACGTCCAGGTTGAATCCGGCACCGTGCGCGAGGAGACCTGGTACCGCGTGCTGGTCGGCCCCTTCGCCACCCGCGAACAGCTGGCTGGCGCACAGAAACAGCTGGCCGGCAGCGGCTTCGGTAATCTCCTGTTGCAACAACGACAGGCACGCTGATCGGCTATTCGCAGGCGCGCGGTTGAAAAGCCGCGCCGCCTCCCCCATCTGGGTTTCCATTCGGGCAATTCGCCCCGCTGCGTGGAGACTCTCCCCTTGACCACAATCGTTTCAGTCCGCCGCAACGGCAAAGTCGTCATGGGCGGCGACGGCCAGGTTTCCCTCGGCAACACCGTGATGAAGGGCAACGCCAAGAAGGTCCGCCGTCTCTACCACGGCCAGGTGCTGGCCGGCTTCGCCGGTGCCACCGCCGACGCCTTCACCCTGTTCGAACGCTTCGAAGGCCAGTTGGAGAAACACCAGGGCCACCTGGTCCGCGCCGCCGTCGAGCTGGCCAAGGACTGGCGCACCGACCGCTCCCTCAGCCGCCTGGAAGCCATGCTCGCCGTGGCCAACAAGGACGCCTCGCTGATCATCACCGGCAACGGCGACGTGGTCGAACCCGAGCACGGCCTGATCGCCATGGGCTCCGGCGGCGGCTTCGCCCAGGCCGCGGCCACCGCGCTGCTGCAGCGCACCGAGCTGTCCGCCCGCGAGATCACCGAGACCGCCCTGAACATCGCCGGCTCCATCTGCGTGTTCACCAACCAGAACCTCACCATCGAGGAGCTGGACGCCGCCGAGTAAGGCCGTCCAGACCGGAGCTTCCGTACATGTCCATGACCCCCGCGAGATCGTCCACGAACTCAACCGCCACATCATCGGCCAGGACGACGCCAAGCGCGCCGTGGCCATCGCCCTGCGCAACCGCTGGCGGCGCATGCAGCTGCCGGTCGAGCTGCGCGCCGAGGTGACGCCGAAGAACATCCTGATGATCGGCCCGACCGGCGTCGGCAAGACCGAGATCGCCCGTCGCCTGGCCAAGCTGGCCAACGCGCCCTTCCTCAAGGTCGAAGCCACCAAGTTCACCGAAGTGGGCTACGTGGGCCGTGACGTCGAGTCGATCATCCGCGACCTGGCCGACGCCGCCGTGAAGATGATGCGCGAGCAGGAAATGCACAAAGTACGCTTCCGCGCCGAGGACGCCACCGAGGACCGTATCCTCGACGCCCTGCTGCCACCGGCCCGCAGCGGCTTCGGTGACGAGCCCGCCCGCGAGGATTCCAACACCCGCCAGCTGTTCCGCAAGCGCCTGCGTGAAGGCCAGCTGGACGACAAGGAGATCGACATCGAAGTGGCCGAAAGCCCGGCCGGCGTCGAAATCATGGCCCCGCCCGGCATGGAGGAGATGACCAGCCAGTTGCAGAACCTGTTCTCCAACATGGGCAAGGGCAAGCGCAAGAGCCGCAAGCTCAAGGTCAAGGAAGCGCTGAAGCTGGTGCGCGACGAGGAAGCCGCGCGCCTGGTCAACGAAGAGGAACTCAAGGCCCGCGCCCTGGAGGCGGTGGAGCAGAACGGCATCGTCTTCATCGACGAGATCGACAAGGTCGCCAAGCGCGGCAACGTCGGCGGCGCCGATGTCTCCCGCGAGGGCGTGCAGCGCGACCTGCTGCCGCTGATCGAGGGCTGCACCGTCAACACCAAGCTGGGCATGGTCAAGACCGACCACATCCTGTTCATCGCCTCGGGCGCCTTCCACCTGTCCAAGCCCAGCGACCTGGTGCCGGAGCTGCAGGGCCGTCTGCCGATCCGCGTGGAGCTCAAGGCCCTATCGCCCGAGGACTTCGAGCGCATCCTCACCGAACCGCACGCCTCGCTCACCGAGCAATACAGCGCCCTGCTGAAGACCGAAGGCCTGAACATCGAGTTCGCACCGGAAGGCATCAAGCGCCTGGCCGAGATCGCCTGGCAGGTGAACGAGAAGACCGAGAACATCGGTGCCCGTCGCCTGCACACGCTGCTGGAGCGCCTGCTGGAGGAAGTCTCCTTCAGCGCCGGCGACCTGGCCGCCCAGCACGACGAGAAGCCGATCCTGATCGACGCCGCCTACGTCAACAGCCACCTTGGCGAGCTGGCCAAGGACGAAGACCTGTCGCGGTATATTCTCTAACCGCAGCCTCAAGCCCCAAGCTGCAAGCGGCAAGCACCCCGCCTCTTGCAGCTTGAAGCTTGCCGCTTGGAGCTATCGCCATGCGCATCCCTACGTCGATCCAGTTGCATAAAGCCTCCCGCACCCTGGTGCTGGGCTATGGCGATGTGAGCTACAGCCTGCCGGCGGAGTTCCTGCGGGTGCATTCGCCCTCGGCCGAGGTGCAGGGCCACGGCAAGCCGATCCTGCAGTACGGCAAGGCGCGGGTTGCGCTCGTCGGCGTCGAACCGGCGGGCAACTATGCCCTGAAACTGACCTTCGACGACGGCCACGACAGCGGCCTGTTCACCTGGGACTACCTCCATGAGCTCGCCGTCCGCCAGGAAGCGCTCTGGGAGGATTACCTGCAGCAGCTTTCCGCCGCCGGCCGCTCCCGCGATCCCGACGAAAGCGTCGTCCGCCTGATGCTCTGACCCGGTGCGCCGGCCAGCCCCTTTCTGGCCATGCCGCACTAGGTTAGAGCGCATTTTCTAGAAGCTCGCGACATACTCCCCGGCGCGCGCCCGACCCAGGGCCAGCTTGCGCAAATCCACAAACTCGGGTAACCAAGAACTGGCAGGTTCCATGCATTTGGCAACCACAGGTTCATAGAAATCGGCGAAGTTCTCTTCGCACCCCCGGTAACCCGAGCAGTACCAGGCACGCTTAACTGTCCCGTACAGCAGTCACCCGGTATCCGCCTCTGGACAATGGAGCGTCGTAGATGAGCAACAAGAACAATGAAGACCTGCAGCGCCAAGCCTCTGAGAATACCCTCGGGCTGAACCCGGTGATCGGCATCCGCGGCAAGGATCTGCTGACCTCCGCGCGCATGGTCATGCTGCAGGCCATCAAGCAGCCCTTCCACAGTGCCAAGCACGTCGCCCATTTCGGGGTCGAGCTTAAAAACGTCCTGCTCGGCTCCTCGGCCCTGCAGCCGGAAGCCGACGACCGTCGCTTCGCGGACCCGGCCTGGAGCCAGAACCCCCTCTACAAGCGCTACCTGCAGACCTACCTCGCCTGGCGCAAGGAACTGCACCAGTGGATCGAGCACAGCGACCTGTCGTCGTCCGATACCAGCCGCGGCCACTTCGTGATCAACCTGATGACCGAAGCCATGGCCCCCACCAACACCATGGCCAACCCGGCGGCGGTGAAGCGCTTCTTCGAAACCGGCGGCAAGAGCCTGCTCGACGGCCTCTCGCACCTGGCCAAGGACCTGGTCAACAACGGCGGCATGCCCAGCCAGGTCAACATGGACGCCTTCGAGGTCGGCAAGAACCTCGCCACCACCGAAGGCGCCGTGGTCTTCCGCAATGACGTGCTGGAGCTGATCCAGTACAAGCCCATCACCGAGCAGGTGCACGAGCGCCCGCTGCTGGTGGTGCCGCCGCAGATCAACAAGTTCTACGTCTTCGACCTGTCCCAGGAGAAGAGCCTGGCGCGCTTCAACCTGCGCAACGGCATCCAGACCTTCATCGTCAGCTGGCGCAACCCGACCAAGGCCCAGCGCGAATGGGGCCTGTCGACCTACATCGAGGCGCTCAAGGAAACCATCGAGGTGGTGCTGAAGATCACCGGCGCCAAGGACCTCAACATGCTCGGTGCCTGCTCCGGCGGCATCACCACCGTCGCCCTGCTGGGCCACTACCAGGCGATCGGCGAACACAAGGTGAACGCCTTCACCCAGTTGGTCAGCGTGCTCGACTTCAACCTGGACACCCAGGTCGCGCTGTTCGCCGACGAAACCACCCTGGAGGCCGCCAAGCGCCGCTCCTACCAGTCCGGCGTGCTGGAAGGCAAGGACATGGCCAAGGTCTTCGCCTGGATGCGCCCCAACGACCTGATCTGGAACTACTGGGTGAACAACTACCTGCTCGGCAACGAGCCGCCGGTGTTCGACATCCTCTACTGGAACAACGACACCACGCGCCTGCCCGCCGCCTTCCACGGCGAGTTGGTGGAGATGTTCAAGACCAACCCGCTGACCCGCCCCGACGGGCTGGAGGTCTGCGGCACCCCAATCGACCTGAAGAAGGTCACCTGCGACTTCTTCTGCGTGGCCGGCACCACCGACCACATCACCCCTTGGGAAGCCTGCTACCGCTCCGCCCGCCTGCTGGGCGGCAAATGCGAGTTCGTGCTGTCCAACAGCGGGCACATCCAGAGCATCCTCAACCCCCCGGGCAACCCCAAGGCGCGCTTCTCCACCAACAGCGAGATGCCGGCGGACCCGAAGGAGTGGCAGGAAAACGCCACCAAGCACGCCGACTCCTGGTGGCTGTACTGGCAAACCTGGCTGGCGGAGCGCTCGGGCAAGACCAAGAAAGCCAGCTTCACCCTCGGCAACAAGGCCTACCCGGCCGGCGAGGCTTCGCCAGGGACCTATGTCCACGAACGTTGATCGCGCGCATTGCGCATTGCTGCCCCGGCACCCGGACGTGCCAGCCAGGCCCACCGCCAATACCGGCGGCGGCCTGAACCAGGCTCGGCCTGGCGCTACAGGGAGGCCCCTCGCGGGTGCCTCCCGTCGTTTCAATCCATAGGGGCCCGCGCATGCCGCAACCTTTCGTCTTCCGCACCATCGACCTCGATGGCCAGACCATCCGCACCGCCGTCAGGCCCGGCAAGGACCACCTGACGCCGCTGCTCATCTTCAACGGCATCGGTGCCAACCTCGAGCTGGTGTTCCCCTTCGTCCAGGCGCTGGACCCGGACCAGGAGGTGATCGCCTTCGACGTGCCCGGTGTCGGCGGGTCCTCCACGCCGAGCAAGCCCTACCGCTTCCCCGGCCTGGCCAAGCTCGCCGCCCGCATGCTCGACTATCTGAACTACGGCCAGGTCAACGCCATAGGCGTGTCCTGGGGTGGCGCCCTGGCGCAGCAGTTCGCCCATGACTACCCCGAGCGCTGCAAGAAGCTGATCCTCGCCGCCACCTCGGCCGGCGCGATCATGGTGCCCGGCAAGCCCAAGGTGCTCTGGCGCATGGCCAGCCCGCGGCGCTACATCCAGCCGTCCTACGGCGTACACATCGCCCCGGACATCTACGGTGGCGCCTTCCGCCGCGACCCGACCCTGGCCATGGCCCACGCCAGCAAGGTGCGCTCCTCCGGCAAGCTCGGCTACTACTGGCAGCTGTTCGCCGGCCTCGGCTGGACCAGCATCCACTGGCTGCACCGCATTCGCCAACCCACCCTGGTACTGGCCGGCGACGACGACCCGATCATTCCGCTGGTGAACATGCGCATGCTCGCCTGGCGCATCCCCAACTCGGAACTCCATGTCATCGACGACGGTCACCTGTTCCTCGTGACCCGGGCGGAAACGGTGGCGCCGATCATCATGAAGTTCCTCGCCCAGGAGCGTCAGCGCGCGGTAATCCACCCGCAGCCGATGCAACTGCGCAATCCCTGAAGCCCGCGCTCGGCGGTGCCTCCGCTCCATGATGGGGCGGCAGCACCGCATTCGCGCGGCAAAACGCCCGCTGTAACGAACTTGAATTTCCCGCGCAGTAGTCTGGAATGCACCTATTGCGCTCAGTGGTACGAGCCTTGCCTAAACCTCCTTGACGACGGATTGATTACGGAGCGTTGCCCCCATGCGAGAGAAACAGGTGTCGGGAGCCTTGCCGGTCCCCGCTAACTACATGAACGCGCAGAGCGCGATTGTCGGCTTGCGAGGCAAGGACCTGGCCTCCACCGTCCGCACCCTCGCCCTGCAGGGCTTGAAGCACCCCGTGCACAGCGCCCGCCACGTCCTCGCCTTCGGCGGCCAGCTGGGCCGCGTATTGATGGGCGACACCCCGCACAAGCCCAACCCGCAGGACGCGCGCTTCGCCGATCCCTCCTGGAGCCACAACCCGTTCTACCGTCGCGGCTTGCAGGCCTACCTGGCCTGGCAGAAACAACTCTATGCCTGGGTCGAGGACAGCGACCTCACCGACGATGACCGCGCCCGCGCGCGCTTCGTCCTGGCCCTGGTCAGCGACGCCATGGCGCCCTCCAACAGCCTGCTCAACCCCCTCGCGGTGAAGGAGCTGTTCAACACCGGCGGCCTCAGCCTGCTCAATGGCGCGCGCCACCTGCTGGACGATGTGCTGAACAACAACGCCATGCCGCGCCAGGTCAGCAAGCACTCCTTCGAGATCGGCCGCAACCTGGCCACCACGCCCGGGTCGGTGGTCTATCGCAACGAGCTGCTGGAACTGATCCAGTACAAGCCGATGAGCGAGAAGCAGTACCTCAAGCCTCTGCTGATCGTCCCGCCGCAAATCAACAAGTTCTACATCTTCGACCTCTCGCCGGAAAAGAGCTTCGTCCAGTACGCGCTGAAGAATGGCCTGCAGGTGCTCATGGTCAGCTGGCGCAACCCCGATGCGCGCCACCGCGAATGGGGCCTGTCCACCTATGTGCAGGCGCTGGAGCAGGCGGTCGACGTGGCCCGCGCCATCACCGGCAGCAAGGACGTCAACCTGATGGGCGCCTGCGCCGGCGGCCTGACCATCGCCGCCCTGCAGGGCCACCTCCAGGCCAAGCGCCAACTACGCAAGGTCAGCAGCGCCAGCTACCTGGTCAGCCTGCTGGACAGCCAGGTCGAAAGCCCCGCCGCCCTGTTCGCCGACGAACAGACCCTGGAGGCGGCCAAGCGCCGCTCCTACCAGCACGGCGTCCTGGACGGCCGCGACATGGCGAAGATCTTCGCCTGGATGCGCCCCAACGACCTGGTGTGGAACTACTTCGTCAACAACTACCTGCTGGGCCGCCAGCCGCCGGCCTTCGACATCCTCTACTGGAACAACGACAACACCCGCCTGCCCGCCGCCTTCCACGGCGACCTGCTGGACTTCTTCAAGCACAACCCGCTGACCCGCGGCGGCGCGCTGGAAATCTGCGGCACCCCGATCGACCTGCAGAAGGTCACGGTGGACAGCTTCAGCGTGGCCGGCATCAACGACCACATCACCCCCTGGGACGCTGTCTATCGCTCGGCCCGGCTGCTGGGTGGCGAGAGCCGCTTCGTGCTGTCCAACAGCGGGCACATCCAGAGCATCCTCAACCCACCGAGCAACCCCAAGGCCAACTACCTGGAAAACGGCAAGCTCAGCTCGGACCACCGCGCCTGGTACTACGACGCGAAGAACGTGCAGGGCAGCTGGTGGCCGGAATGGCTGAGCTGGATCCAGGCGCGCTCGGGGGAGCAGCGCGAAACCCTGGTCACCCTCGGCAACCAGGCCCACCCACCCATGGAGGCGGCACCCGGCACCTACGTGCACGTGCGCTGAAGACGTTCGGCCGGCCGGGGAACACCCGGCCAACCGCATGCAACGACGACAAGAAGACTGGATGAAGACCCGAGACCGGATACTCGAATGCGCCCTGATGCTGTTCAACAGCGAAGGCGAACCCAACGTCACCACCCTTGAGATCGCCACCGAACTGGGCATCAGCCCGGGCAACCTCTACTACCACTTCCATGGCAAGGAACCGCTGGTGATGGCGCTGCTGGAGCGCTTCCAGGACGAGCTCGCGCCGCTGCTCGACCCGCCCGAGGACGTGGAACTGGGTGTCGAGGACTACTGGCTGTTCCTGCACCTGATCGTCGAGCGCCTGGCGCAGTACCGCTTCCTCTTCCAGGACCTCTCCAACCTCGCCGGGCGCCTGCCCAAGCTGGCCCGTGGCATGCGCGCCTGGCTCAACGCACTGAAGCGCACCCTGGCCTCGCTGCTGGCGCGGCTCAAGGCGCGAGAGCAGTTGGTCAGCGACACCGAATCCCTCGGCCAACTGGTGGAGCAGATCACCCTCACCCTGCTGTTCTCCCTCGACTACCAGCGCATCCTCGGCAACGACGGCGAAGTACGCCTGGTGGTCTACCAGATCATGATGCTGGTGGCCCCCCACCTGCAGGACGACTCGCGCCAGGCCGCCGAGCGCATGGCCCGGCGTTATCTGGAAGCCTGAAACGCAAACGCCCGGCGCGAGGCCGGGCGTCTGTGGTCCCTGACGATCAGGACTGGCTTGGCGTGCTGGCCGGAGCGGATGGCGCCGGAGTGGCGGCGGGAGCGCTCGGTGCAGCGGCCGGAGCCGGGGTTGCGGCCGGGGTCGCCGGCTTGGCAGCTGCCGGTTTCGGCGCAGCGGCTTTCTTCACCGCAGGCTTCTTCGCAGCAGGTTTGGCAGCGGGCTTCGCCGCCGGCTTGGCAGCCGGTTTTGCCGCAGCTGCAGGCTTGGCAGCGGCTGCGGGTTTGGCCGCTGCCGGCTTCGCCGCAGGCTTGGCGGCAGGTTTCGCCGCGGGCTTGGCGGCCGGTTTGGCAGCCGGTTTCGCCGCAGCGGTCTTCGCAGCGGGTTTGGCTGCAGCCTTGGCGGCCGGCTTCGCAGCCGGTTTAGCAGCGGGTTTCGCCGCAGCGGTCTTGGCAGCAGGTTTGGCAGCGACCTTGGCGGCCGGTTTAGCGGCAGCTTTCGGAGCGGGCTTGGCAGCCGGCTTGACCGACTTGGCGGAGACGCCGGTCAGCTTCTCGATCTGCCGGGTCAGGCTGTCGACCTTGCTGTTCAGGTCCTTCACCTCGTTGCGGCTAGGAACGCCGAGACGGGAGATGGCACTGTTCAGACGCTTGTCGAAAGCTTCTTCCAGCTCGCCCCATTTGCCGATCGCCTTGTCCTTGACCTCATCGACCTTGGACTTGGCGGAGCCGACGCGGGAACCAACCCGAGACTTGACCGCATCGACCTGCTTGTCGACTTCGGTCTTGGCCTGTTTTTCAGCCTTCTCACCATCCTTGACCAGCGTATCGAACAGCTTGGTGCCGTCGTTGCTGACCTTCGAGTAGGCCCCCAAGCCAGCCAGCCAGATCTGGCGCGAGTATTTCTCGATCTCGCCGATCCAGGAGTTGGTTTCTTTCGTGGTTTTTTTCTTACCAGCCATCCTGCTCTCCTTATTTGGTTCGCGCGACGTGCTCGAGCAACGCGCTCAGCTCGTCAAGCTTAGCAGAGAGTGCCTCAACGTCCTGTCGCGAGGGAATACCCAGGCGATTGAGTGCGACAGCGACGCGGTTGTCGAAGGCTTTTTCGATCTTGTCGAGTTGCACTTCGACCTTTTCCTTCACGCCGGTGACCGAGCCCTTGACGCTGCCCTTCACCGAATCGATCTGGCTGTTGGCGGCTTCGACGCGCGCATCGACGACCTTGCGGCCCTGCTTCTCGACGCTCTCGCCGGCCTTCACCAGGTCGCGCAGGTAGTCGGCGCCTTCCTGTCCGGCCTTGGCGTAGGCACCCAGGCCAGCCAGCCAGATCTTGCGGGCATAGAGACGGACATCGGAAAGGACGGTGGTCTTGGTTTCTTCGACTTTCTTCTTGACGACGGCGGCTTTGGCCATGGTGCACCTCACTCGGGTAATGGAGGACTCGCCCTTTCTCAGGGCTTGAGGTGCACGTTAACGAGGAAAATTAGAAACCGCATACTAGCCGCGGGTTGGGTGAAACGCGCCGTGCCCGCCCTCTCCACGTGCCGTGAAAAGGGCCCTCACGGCATCAGGCCAGGTACTCGTCCAGCGCCTTCTCGATCTCGCGCTTGATGCTGCCGCTCATGGCCGACAGCAGCAGGCCCAGCTTCACCTCGACATTCACCTTGTCGTCACTGACCTCGATCTGCCCGTCGGCGCCGCTGCGCTTGAACTCCAGGGTGTCGCCACGCCACTGGTAGCGCACGTCGTATTCACGGGCGAGGCGCTCGGCGAGCTGCTCGGCCTTGGCCCGGACGGCGCTGCGGCCCAGGTTGTGGGAACGTTCGACATTGATGCGGGCCATGGGCCAACTCCTGACTGCGACTTAAGGTCGCGCGACTATAGCAGGCCGCCCGCGGGCCCTGGCGAACCGGCACCGTTCGGGGCCAAGACAAAGCAGGCCAACCGCGCCTAAAATGGCCGCCAATTTCTTCCGGGGCAGCGACATGAACGATCCGCGCAAAGGCAGCGATGCCGAACCCACCACCCACTTCGGCTACCAGAGCGTTCCCGAGAGCCAGAAGGCCGACAAGGTCGCCGAGGTGTTCCACTCCGTGGCCGCCAAGTACGACCTGATGAACGACCTGATGTCCGGCGGCGTCCATCGGCTGTGGAAGCGCTTCACCATCGAGCTCTCCGGCGTACGACCGGGCAACCGCGTGCTCGACATCGCCGGCGGCACCGGCGACCTCACCCGCCAGTTCTCGCGCCTGGTGGGCAGCACCGGTGAAGTGGTGCTGGCCGACATCAACGCCTCGATGCTCAAGGTAGGTCGTGACAAGCTGCTGGACAGCGGCGTCGCCGGCAACGTCAGCTTCGTCCAGGCCGATGCCGAGCAGCTGCCCTTCCCCGACAACCACTTCGACGTGGTCACCATCGCCTTCGGCCTGCGCAACGTCACCCACAAGGACGCCGCCCTGCGCTCCATGCTGCGCGTGCTCAAGCCCGGCGGCCGCCTGCTGGTGCTGGAGTTCTCCAAGCCCACCAGCAACCTGCTGTCCAAGGCCTATGACGCCTACTCCTTCAGCCTGCTGCCGCTGATGGGCAAGCTGATCACCAACGACTCCGAGAGCTACCGCTACCTGGCCGAGTCGATCCGCATGCACCCCGACCAGGAAACCCTCAAGGCCATGATGGTGGAGGCCGGCTTCGAGCGCGCCACCTTCCACAACATGACCGGCGGCATCGTCGCCCTGCACCGCGGCATCAAGCCCTGATGCTTACCCAGGCCCTGCTCGCCGGCGTCGAACACGGCATCAACCGCGTCCTCAGGCTCGACGGCACTGCGCTGCCGCGCCTGTCGCGCCTCGAAGGCAAGGTGATCGAGATCGATTGCCAGGCCCCCGCCCTGCAGCTGTTCATCCTCCCCGGAGGCGACGGCCTGCAACTGGCAGCGAACTGGGCCGCTCCGGCCGACTGCCGCCTGCGCGCGCCGGCCGCCAGCTTGCTGCGCCTGGCCCTGAGCCGCGAAAAGACCGCCGTCCTGCACCGCCCGGAAGTCGAGCTGGACGGCGACAGCGCCGCGCTCATGGAGCTCGCCGGCGTCCTCCAGGACCTGGAGCTGGACTGGGAATACGAGCTGTCCCGCTGGCTCGGCCCGGTGGCCAGCCAACTGCTCGGCGCCCACCTGCGCAGCCGTGTCGACTGGACCACCCAGAGCCTCGACAGCCTGCGCCTGAACCTCGCCGACTACCTGGCCGAGGAATCGCGCACACTGGTCGGCCAGCGTGAAGCGGACGCCCGCTTCGCCGAACTGGACCGCCTCAAGGTCGACCTCGACCGCCTCGACGCCCGCATCGGGCGCCTGACCCAGAAAAGCAAACCCAACGCATGAAGCTGCTCGCCGTCCGCCGTCTGCTGCGCATCCAGAGTGTGGTCATCCGCTACCGCCTCGATGACCTGGTCTTCGACCTGCCGCTGCCCTGGTGGCTGCGCGCCCTCAGCTACCTGTTGCCCTGGCGCTGGTTGCCGCGCAAGCGCCTGGAGCTCTCCCGTGGCGCACGCCTGCGCCTGGCACTGGAAGGCCTGGGGCCGATCTTCATCAAGTTCGGCCAGCTGCTGTCCACCCGCCGTGACCTGCTGCCGCCGGACATCGCCGACGAGCTCGCGCGCCTGCAGGACCAGGTCCCGCCCTTCGACCCCGAGCAGGCCGTGGCCCGCATTGAGGAGCAGCTCGGCGCCCGCGTCAGCGAAGTCTTCGCCCGCTTCGACGTCACCCCGCTGGCCTCCGCCTCAGTGGCCCAGGTCCACGCCGCGCAGTTGAAAAGCGGCGAGGAAGTGGTGGTCAAGGTGATCCGCCCCAACCTGCGCCCGATCATCCGCCAGGACCTCGCCTGGCTGTTCATCCTCGCGCGCATCGCCGAGCGCCTCTCCAGCGACGCCCGCCGCCTGCGCCCGGTGGAGGTGGTCAGCGACTACGAGAAGACCATCTACGACGAGCTCGACCTGCTCCGCGAGGCAGCCAACGCCAGCCAGCTGCGGCGCAACTTCGAAGGCTCGCCGCTGCTCTACGTGCCCCAGGTCTACTGGGACCTGTGCCGCCCCAAGGTGCTGGTGATGGAGCGCATCTACGGCGTCCCGGTCACCGACCTGGCTACCCTCGCCGACCAGCGCACCGACCTCAAGCTGCTGGCTGAACGCGGCGTGGAGATCTTCTTCACCCAGGTCTTCCGCGACAGCTTCTTCCACGCCGACATGCACCCCGGCAACATCTTCGTCAGCAACCGCCAGCCCTGGAACCCGCAGTACATCGCCATCGACTGCGGCATCATCGGCAGCCTCACCCCCGAGGACCAGGACTACCTGGCGCGCAACCTGATCGCCTTCTTCAAGCGCGACTACCGCCGCGTCGCCCAACTGCACATCGACTCCGGCTGGGTGCCCGCCGAGACCCGGGTCAACGACTTCGAAGCCGCCATCCGTACCGTCTGCGAGCCAATCTTCGAGCGGCCGCTCAAGGACATCTCCTTCGGTCAGCTGCTGCTGCGCCTGTTCCAGACCGCGCGCCGCTTCAACATGGAAGTGCAGCCGCAACTGGTGCTGCTGCAGAAGACCCTGCTCAACATCGAAGGTCTGGGACGCCAGCTGTACCCGGACCTCGACCTCTGGAGCACCGCACAGCCCTACCTGGAACGCTGGATGCGCGAGCGCATGAGCCCCAGGACCCTGCTGCACAACCTGCAGTCCCAGGTCGAACAGGTGCCGCATGTCGCCAACATGACCCGCGACCTGCTGGAGCGCATGAGCCAGCCCCATGCCGCCGACCCGTCGCCGCCCTGGCACAAGCCCCGTGACGGCCTGGCCCTGCGCCTGATCGGCGCCGCCCTGCTGGTCGGTGCCGCCACCCTCGGCCTGGAGCAACACGCCGCAGCCTGGCCCGCCTGGCTGATGCTGGCCGGTGGTCTGTATCTGGTATTGCGCCGATAGCCAAGCCAACGCCGGCGCTGGCACACTAGCCGCCCCGGTCAGGCCGTGCATCGCACCTGACCCGCTCGTGGAAACCGAAATGAACGACTGGCTGGAAGAAATTCACTGGAATGCCGATGGTCTGGTCCCGGCAATCGCCCAGGACCACAAGACCGGCCGCATCCTGATGATGGCCTGGATGAACCGCGAATCCCTGACGCTCACCGTCGCCGAGAACCGTGCCATCTATTGGTCACGCTCCCGTGGCAGGCTATGGCGCAAGGGCGAGGAATCCGGCCACGTGCAGCGTCTGCACGAGCTGCGCCTGGACTGCGACGCCGACGTCGTGGTGCTGATGGTCGAACAGCTTGGCGGCATCGCCTGCCACACCGGCCGTGAAAGTTGCTTCTACCGCGTCTTCGAGAATGGCGACTGGAAAACCGTCGACGCGGTCATCAAGGACCCCGATGCGATCTACCACGCAGGACACACCCATGAGTGACACCCTTACCCGCCTCGCCGAGGTCCTGGAAGCGCGCAAGGGCGCCGCAGCGGACTCCTCCTACGTGGCCAGCCTGTACCACAAGGGGCTGAACAAGATTCTCGAAAAGGTCGGCGAGGAATCGGTGGAAACCATCCTCGCCGCCAAAGACGCCGCCGTCAGCGGCGACTGCAGCGACCTGATCTACGAAACCGCCGACCTCTGGTTCCACAGCCTGGTCATGCTCGCCGCCCTCGGCCAGCATCCCCAGGCGGTGCTCGATGAACTGGATCGTCGCTTCGGCCTGTCCGGGCACGCTGAAAAAGCCGCCCGCCAGCCTTCCGCATAACGCATTAGCCTCAGGAGCAAACCATGGGTATTTTCGACTGGAAACACTGGCTGGTCATTCTGATCGTCGTCGTCCTGGTGTTCGGCACCAAGCGCCTGAAGAACCTCGGTTCGGATGTCGGCGAGGCCATCAAGGGCTTCCGCAAGGCGATGAACACCGAAGAAGACCAGAAGGCCGAACAGCAGGCTGCCGCCCAGCCGCAAGCGCAACAGCCCGGCGCCCCGCTGAACCAGCCGCACACCATCGACGGCCAGGCACAGAAGGTCGAAGAGCCGGTAGTGCGCAAGGACTGACCCAGCATGTTCGGTATCAGCTTTGGTGAACTGCTGCTGATCGGCCTGGTGGCGCTGCTGGTGCTCGGCCCCGAGCGCCTGCCGGGTGCCGCCCGCACCGCCGGCCTGTGGATCGGCCGCCTCAAGCGCAGCTTCAACGCCATCAAGCAGGAAGTGGAACGCGAGATCGGCGCCGACGAAATCCGTCGCCAGCTGCATAACGAACAGATCATGGCGCTGGAAAAGCAGATCAAGGAGAGCATCGTGCCTCCCGCTGCGGAGCCCGTGCCCACGCCGGCCGTCCCGCAGCCGGCCCCGAGGCCGTGCCCGCACCCGCGACAGCAGCGGCGGCCGAGGCGAGCCCCGTCGCGCCCGCAGCTGAAGCCGTCCCGGCCAGCGCACCGGCCGCCCCCGTCGTGCCCACCGAACAGCCACAGCCGCCACGCCCCCTATGAGCGATCACAAGCCGGAACTGGACCAGGAAATGCCCCTGGTCTCGCACCTCACCGAACTGCGTACCCGCCTGCTGCGCTGCGTGGCCGCGATCTTCCTGATCTTCGCCGGGCTGTTCTACTTCGCCCAGAAGATCTACACCCTGGTCTCCGCGCCGCTGCGCCAGTACCTCCCCGAAGGCGCGACCATGATCGCCACCGACGTGGCATCGCCCTTCCTCACGCCGTTCAAGCTGACCATGGTGGTGGCACTGTTCCTCGCCATGCCGGTGATCCTGCACCAGGTCTGGGGCTTCATCGCGCCCGGCCTGTACAAGCACGAGAAACGCATCGCCATGCCCCTGCTGGTCTCCAGCATCGTGCTGTTCTACGCCGGCATGGCCTTCGCCTACTTCCTGGTGTTCCCGCTGATCTTCCACTTCTTCGCCAGCGTCACTCCCGAAGGCGTGTCGATGATGACGGACATCAGCAGCTACCTCGATTTCGTCATGACCCTGTTCTTCGCCTTCGGTGTCGCCTTCGAGATCCCGGTGGCCGTGGTGCTGCTGATCTGGATCGGCGTGGTCGACGTC
The DNA here is from genome assembly GCF_026072635.1 of Pseudomonas solani. NCBI lineage: Bacteria > Pseudomonadati > Pseudomonadota > Gammaproteobacteria > Pseudomonadales > Pseudomonadaceae > Pseudomonas > Pseudomonas solani. The sequence goes on from NZ_AP023081.1 coordinate 1,724,555, forward strand.
AGCTACCTGAAGAAGATCCGCCCCTATGTGATCATCGGCTGCTTCGTGGTCGGCATGATCCTCACCCCGCCGGACATCTTCTCCCAGACCCTGCTGGCGATTCCCATGTGGCTGCTGTTCGAGGTCGGCGTGTTCTTCGGCGGCCTGATCCGCAAACGTGGCGATCACCCCGAGGACAGCACCGACGAGCCCGGCGACCAGCCGCCCGCCACCCAGCCGTGAACCTGCTGCTGCTCGAAGAGGGCGACCTGATCGCCCCCGATCGTGCCCTGCTGCAGGGTCGTCGCCTCAAGCACCTGCATGAAGTGCACCGCGCCGAAGCCGGCGACAGCCTGCGCGTCGGCCTGCTCGGCGGCGCCATGGGCGAAGGTCGCCTGCTGAGCCTGGAGGCGGACCGCGCCGAACTGCAGTTCAGCCTGGAACAGGCGCCACCGGCCAAGCTGCCGCTCACCCTGCTGCTGGCCCTGCCACGGCCGAAGATGCTGCGCCGCGTGTTGCAGACGGTCGCCGCCATGGGCGTGCCGCGCCTGGTGCTGCTCAACAGCTACCGGGTGGAAAAGAGCTTCTGGCAAACCCCCTTCCTCGAACCCGACGCCATCCGCGAACAGCTCATCCTCGGCCTGGAGCAGGCCCGCGACACGGTGCTGCCCGAGGTGGTGATCGAGAAGCGCTTCAAGCCCTTCGTCGAGGATCGCCTGCCCGCCATCACCGCCAACACCCTCGGCCTGGTCGGCCACCCCGGCCCCTGGCCCGCCTGCCCGCGCGCGGTGGAAGGCCCCATCACCCTGGCCATAGGCCCGGAAGGTGGCTGGATTCCCTACGAGGTGGAAAAGCTTCAGGAAGCCGGCCTCGACCCGGTGCAACTGGGTGAGCGCATCCTGCGCGTGGAAACCGCCGTCACCGCCCTGCTCGCCCGCCTGTTCTGAAGCCTCTGGCTTCAAGCCGCGCCTGCGCCTGCCGATAACCCCAGCACTGCCTCGTTCGCTGGAGAAGTCCTCATGTTCCGCTGGTTCGGCAATATCAGTGTCAACCTCAAGCTGACCCTTGGCTTCGGCCTGGTACTGCTGCTCACCGTGCTCATCACCCTCACCGGCTGGCTGGCCCTCGACGCCACCCTGCAGCGCGGCGACAAGCTCGGCGCCAGCGCCAAGCTCAGCGAGATGACCAAGGACCTGCGCATCGCCCGCCAGGAGTATCAGGTCAAACAGGAACCGGCGACGGCCGACAAGGTCAACGCCGCGCTCATGGCAATGGAGGCCTTCGCCCGGGAACTGGACAAGGAACTCAGCGACCCCGAGGACCACGCCCTCATCGAACAGGAGGAAGCCGCGCTCAGCGCCTACAGGCAGGCCTTTGGCCAGCTCGGCCAGGCGTACCAGGCCCGCGAGGCAGCGCGCACCCAACTGGGTGCCAGCGCCGACGCAGCCGTCCAGGCCATTGGTGAAATCGAGCAGCGCATCCTCGCCGATATCGCCCTGGACGAAGCCTCGCGACTCGACCAGTACCGCCAGCTCAGCGAACTGCGCCTCTCGGTGCAGCAGGCGCGCTTCCAGGTGCGTGGCTACACCTACAGCAACGACCCGAGCCTGGAGCAGGCAGCTCTCAGCGCCGTGGACACCGCCCTGGCCGGCCAGGCCAAACTCGGCGAAACCCTCGGCGAGGACGAAGACCTGGCCAAGGTCGCCGTCGGCCTCAAGGCCTACCGCGCCGCCATCGGCGCCTTCCGCAGCTCCACCGACGCCACTCTGGTGCAGGCCCAGGCCATGAGTACTCTGCGCGACAAGCTGTTGCAGATCAGCAACCAGTTGTTCGACAGCCAGTCCGCCAAACGCGAGCGGGAGTCCACCCAGACACGCACCCTGCTGCTGGCCGCCATCGCCATCGCCCTGGCCATCGGTGTCGCCGCCGCCGTGATGATCACCCGGCAGATCGTCCTGCCCCTGCAGCGCACCCTGGCCGTGGCCGAGCGCATCGCCTCGGGCGACCTCAGCGAAGACCTCAAGGTCGAGCGCGCCGACGAGCTCGGCCAACTGCAGAAGAGCATGCAGCGCATGACCCTGAGCCTGCGCGAGCTGATCGGCCACATCCGCGACGGCGTCACGCAGATCGCCAGCGCCGCCGAGCAGCTCTCCGCCGTTACCGGGCAGACCAGCGCCGGGGTCAACAACCAGAAGGTCGAGACCGACCAGGTCGCCACCGCCATGAACGAAATGGCCGCCACCGTGCAGGAGGTCGCGCGCAATGCCGAGCAGGCCTCCGAGGCCGCCAGCTCCGCCGACCGCCTGTCCCGCGAGGGCGAGGTGGCGGTCAACGACGCAGTGGAGCAGATGGATCGCCTGGCCACCGAAGTGGGCCGCTCCAACGACGCCGTCGGCCGCCTCAAGCAGGAAAGCGACAAGATCGGCAGCGTGCTCGACGTGATCAAGTCCGTGGCCGAACAGACCAACCTGCTGGCCCTCAACGCCGCCATCGAGGCCGCCCGCGCGGGCGATGCCGGGCGCGGTTTCGCCGTGGTCGCCGACGAGGTGCGGGGCCTGGCCCAACGCACGCAGAAGTCCACCGAGGAGATCGAGGAACTGATCGCCGGCCTGCAAAGCGGCACCCAGCAGGCCGCCAGCCTGATGGACACCAGCCGCAGCCTGACCGAAAGCACCGTCGAGCTGACCCGCCGAGCGGGCCGCCGCCTGGGCACCATCGCCCAGGCCGTCTCCACCATCCAGCAGATGAACCAGCAGATCGCCGCAGCCGCCGAGCAACAGGGCGCGGTGGCCGAGGAGATCAACCGCAGCGTGATCAACGTGCGCGACATCTCCGAGCAGACCGCCTCCGCCAGCGAGGAAACCGCCGCCTCCAGCGTCGAACTGGCGCGCCTGGGCAACGAGCTGCAATCGATGGTCTCGCGCTTCCGCGTATAACCCGCCAGCCCTGGCCCGCGTTTCGCGGCCAGGGCGCAATGCCCATGCAGGCTTGCGGCGCCGCTATGGCGCCAGCTACTCTCCCGCACCTTGCGTCCCTGGTCGCAGCTCCGGTGGCCCTTCAGCCAGCCACCCGCGCCCAGCTCCAACAACTCGAAAGACGCCCCTACCCCACTCGAACACGGCAGCGCCACAAGCACTGCCGTGCGCAGCTCATTTCCGGGAGAAATCCATGTACCACTGGTGTACGCAACTGCTGGCCAACCTCACCGTCAGCAAAAAACTCGTGGCCGGCTTCGGCCTGGTCCTGCTGCTCACCCTCACGGTGATGCTCACCGGCATCCACGGCATCGACCGCATGATCGCCAGCAGTGACGAGATGGTCGCCGTCGGCGCCGTGGACAACCTGATCAAGGACGCCCGCGCCGAGCGCCTGCAGTTCCTCGCCAACGGCGACATGCAGCACGCGAAGAACATCGAGGAACTGGTCGACCGCATGCTCAAGCAGAACGAGCAGATGCGCCCGCAGTTCGCCGAGGGGGAAGGCGCACGCCGCCTGGCGGGCCTCAATGCCGCCGTGCTCGCCTACCGCCAGTCCCTGGGCGACCTGATCCGCGCCCAGGAAACCCGCAACGCCGCCCGCGCCGTGCTGGTCAAATCCGCCGAGTCCAGCCTGCAGGTGTTCGAGAAGCTGCAGAACCAGCTGTTCGACGAACTGGCGCTCAACAGCAGCGACAGCCAATTGCTGGGCCAGGCCCGCGAGGTGTTCGAGCTGAACCGCCAGCTTCTGTCGATCCGCTACCTGGTGCGCGGCTTCGTCTTCCAGCAGACCCCCGAATCCGAGCAGCCGGCCCTCGCGGCGCTGGCCACCATGCAGGCCGACCTGCAGAAGGCCATCGCCGGCACCAGCGGCGAGCGCCTGGAAGCCCTGCAGAGTGCGCAGCAGTCCTTCGCTGCCTATCAGGACGCCATCCGCCTGTTCGGCAACGGCGCCGCTGCCAGCCGCCAGGCCAGCGCCACCATGGCCGACCACGCCCAGGTCATGCGCGACCTCAGCCAGGCGCTGTACAGCCAGCAAGTGGACGAGCGCAGCGGTGACGCCAGCGCCGCCAGCGGCCAGTTGCTGGTCACCACCCTGTTCGCCGTGCTCCTGGCCATCGGCGCCGCCTGGGTCATCACCCGGCAGATCATCCAGCCGCTGCGCCAGAGCCTGGCCTTCGCCGAACGCATCGCCCAGGGTGATCTCGGTGGCCAACTGCAGGCCGACCGTCGCGACGAGCTCGGCCAGCTGCAGCGCTCCCTGCAGGCCATGGCCGGCAACCTGCGCCAGCTGATCAGCCACATCGGCGACGGCGTCACTCAGATCGCCAGCGCCGCCGAACAGCTCTCCGCCGTTACCGAGCAGACCAGCGCCGGGGTCAACAGCCAGAAGGTCGAGACCGACCAGGTCGCCACCGCCATGAACGAGATGGCCGCCACCGTGCAGGAAGTCGCGCGCAACGCCGAGGAAGCCTCCGAAGCCGCCCTCGCCGCCGACCGCGAAGCCAATGCCGGCAACCGCATGGTGCTGGAGGCGGTGCAGCAGATGGACCGCCTGGCCACCGAAGTGGCGCGCTCCACCGAATCGGTGCAACAGCTCAAGCGCGAGAGCGAGAAGATCGGCAGCGTGCTCGACGTGATCAAGGCCGTGGCCGACCAGACCAACCTGCTGGCCCTCAACGCCGCCATCGAGGCCGCCCGCGCAGGCGAAGCCGGCCGTGGTTTCGCCGTGGTCGCCGACGAGGTACGCGGGCTGGCCCAGCGCACGCAGAAATCCACCGAAGAAATCCAGGAGCTGATCGGCGGCCTGCAGAACGGCACCCAGCAGGCCGCGAGCATGATGGAAAGCAGCCGCGCCCTCACCGACAGCACCGTGGAACTGGCGCGCCGCGCCGGTGATTCCCTGGCCAGCATCACCCGCACCGTGTCCACCATCCAGGCGATGAACCAGCAGATCGCCGCGGCCGCCGAGGAGCAGAGCGCGGTGGCCGAGGAGATCAATCGCAGCGTGATCAGCGTGCGCGACGTCTCCGAGCAGACCGCCGCTGCCAGCGAAGAGACCGCCGCCTCCAGCGTCGAGCTGGCGCGCCTGGGCAACGAGCTGCACACCATGGTCGGGCGCTTCCGCGTCTGACAAAACGGCGCCCCGGGGGTAGGATCACGCGGTCATCCTTCCCCCAAGGCCCCCGTCATGCGCCCACTGACCATCGACCTCGACGAACTGGCCTTCGCCCTCAACACCAACGGAGAAGATCTGGATCACTACCTGGATCTTCTGAGCGGCAAGGTCCTCTTGATGTACTCGGAAGTTCCAGACCCCGAAGTTGCGGATCTGCTTGAATCCGAACCCGAGCGAATGCTGCTGATCGAGCCGATCACTTCGGCAACCGGCTTCACCATCATGGAAGACTTCATACAGACGGTGACGCAGCAGGAAATCTATCTTGCCCTCGAACACGCCCTGTCTGGCCGGAAGCCGTTCAGAACATTCAAGAACGTGCTTATGGGTTATCCGGACGTACTGCAGGCCTGGTACACCTTCGAAGCCAATGCCATCCGGCAACTGGCGCTGGACTGGCTTGAGGAAAATGACCTGTATCCCGCCAACGAACCTCGCGATGCATAGCCTGCAAAATCTCGCTGATTCGCCACACCATGAAAAAGGGCCGCATCGCGGCCCTTTTTCGTTACAGCACCTGGCGCAGGAAGGATTGCGCGCGCGGGTCCTGTGGCTGGTCGAAGAACTGCGCCGGCGGCGCGTCCTCCAGCAACTTGCCGTGGTCGAAGAACAGCACGCGGTCGGCCACTTCGCGGGCGAAGCCCATCTCGTGGGTGACGCAGACCATGGTCATGCCCTCGACGGCCAGCTGCTTCATCACGTCCAGCACCTCGCCGACCATTTCCGGGTCCAGCGCCGAGGTGGGCTCGTCGAACAGCATCACCTTGGGCTCCATGCACAGGGCACGGGCGATGGCCACGCGCTGCTGCTGGCCGCCGGAGAGGCGCGAGGGGTACTCGTCGACCTTCTGCGAAATGCCGACCTTGGCCAGCAGCGCCCGGGCCTTCTCCTCGCGCTCGGCCTTGCCGCGCTTGCGCACGACCTTCTGCGCCAGGCAGAGGTTCTCCAGCACCGTCATGTGGGGGAACAGGTTGAAGTGCTGGAACACCATGCCCACCTCGCGGCGGTAGGCGTTCACGTCGGTCTTCGGGTTGGCGAGGTCGACGCCGTCGATGCTCACCGAGCCGGAGTCCAGCTCTTCCAGGCCATTGAGGCAACGCAGGAAGGTGGACTTGCCGGAACCGGACGGGCCGATCACCACCACCACTTCGCCACGGGCCACCTGGGTGGTGACGTTATCCACCGCGCGCACCTCATGGCCACGGGCATCGAAGACTTTTATCAGCTCACGGACTTCAATCACTTTGCGCAAGCCTCCGTTCCAGGCGGTTGGCGATCTGCGACAGGGGCAGGTTGATCACCAGGTACAGGGCGGCGACGCAGAACCAGATCTCGAAGGTCGAGAAGGAGGTGGTGATCGCCTCGCGGCCGCTCTTGGTCAACTCGGTGATGGCGATGACCGACACCAGCGAGGTGTCCTTGACCAGGCTGATGAACTGCCCGGCCAGGGGCGGCAGCACGCGTTTGAAGGCCTGGGGCAGGATCACGTGGCGCATCGACTGCCCGGAAGACAGGCCGAGGGAGCGCGCCGCCTCGTTCTGCCCACGGGCGATGGACTGCACGCCGGCACGGACGATCTCGCCGACGTAGGCGCCGGTGAACAGCGCCAGCGCCGCCACCCCGGCGAACTCGCGGGACAGGTCGAGCACGGTGCCGATGAAGAAATAGAAGATGAAGATCTGCACCAGCAGCGGCGTGCCGCGCACCAGCTCGACATAGACGGTGGAGAGGTCGCGCAGGGTGGGGTTCGGCGAAAGCCGGCAGAGGCCGGTGAACAGGCCGATGGCCAGGCCGAAGGCACCGGAAAGGACGGATATCCACAGGGTGGTCCAGAGGCCCCAGAGCAGCGGCCCGGCGGCCCAGTGGCGGGTCACGCCGACCACATCGCCCTCGGCGACGTCATCGCCCTGGGAAACCTGCAGGCTGTCCTTGGCGATGACCAGCTGCTGTTCCTCGCCGGCATCGTTGACCAGCGTCACCCGGGCGTTGGCGCCCTCCTCGGCGATGGCATCGACCCGCGCGTACTCGGCGGCGCGCTGGGCTTCTTCGGCGTGGTAGGCGAAGTACTGCGGCACGCGGTTCCAGCGCCACTCGTACGAAATCAGGGAGGTTGAATACCAGAGGCCATAGGCGACCACGACCAGGATCAGGCCGGTCAGTACGTGCCAGGGCCAGGTGCGACGTTGTTTTCTAGTCACGGGCTATCTCTTTCATGGCGGGAGGCCATAGAAGGCAAAAAGGCAGGCCCGGCCTCGTGAGCCGGAACCTGCCGTCTGCAGCGTGAAGCGTCAGGGCTTCGCGGCTGCGATTACTCCATATCCTTCAGCCAGGCGGTGTTCTTGAACCACTTGGCATGGATGCGATCGTAGGTGCCGTCCTTCTGGATCTGGTGCAGCCAGTTGTTGATCCAGTTGATGCTGTCGTAGTCACCCTTCTTCAGGCCGAAGGCCAGGGGCTCGTAAGTGAAGGGCTCTTCCAGGTACACCAGCTTGCCGGCGCCGGCCTTGTTCACCGCGACCACGTTGTAGGGGGCGTCGTAGATGAAGGCATCGGCTTTGCCGTTGACCACGTCCATCACCGCTTCCTGCTCGTTGTCGAAGCCGTTGTACTTGGCCTTGGCGATCAGCTTCTTGGCGACCATCTCGCCGGTGGTGCCGATCTTCGAGGTGATGCGGTACTGGGCGTCGTTCAGGTCCTTGTAGGACTTGATCTTGCCTTCCAGCTCCTTGCGGATCAGCAGGGTCTGGCCGACCACGATGAAGGGCTCGGAGAAGTTGAGGCGCAGGTTGCGCTCCTGGGTCAGGGTCATGCCGGAGCCGATCATGTCGAACTTGTCGGTCAGCAGGGCCGGGATGATGCCGTCGTAGCTGGTGGAAACCAGTTCCAGCTTGACGCCCATCGCCTTGGACATGGCCTTGAGCAGGTCGACTTCGAAGCCAATGATCTCGCCACGCTTGTTGGTCATTTCGAAGGGCATGTAGGTCGGGTCCATGCCGACGCGGAGGGTGCCGCGCTTGACCGCATCATCGACGACGCCAGCGTGTGCCAGGCCGGTGACGGCGCAGGCGGAGAGCAACAGGGATGCGAGAAGCTTCTTCATTCTTACTCCTGATTGGGCAGATCGTTTTATTGTTGGCAGCCCACGGACGACGGGCAGGCGGCAGATGCTAACCGCCCGCGCCGTGGATGGCGAGTCAGAGGCAAGAAGTACGCCAGATTCTGACGGGTGGAGCGCGAGGCCTAGCTTTCCAGCAGGAAGGTGACCGGGCCGTCATTCACCAGGTGCACCTGCATGTCGGCGCCGAAGCGGCCGGTCGCCACCTGCGGGTGCTTGAGGCGTGCCTGCGCCACCAGGTAGTCGAACAACTCCTCGCCCAGGGCGGGCGGCGCGGCACTGGAAAAGCTCGGGCGCAGGCCGCTGCGAGTGTCGGCGGCCAGGGTGAACTGGGACACCAGCAGCAGGCCGCCCCCCACCGCGCCGAGGGAGAGGTTCGTCTTGCCCTCGGCATCGGCGAACACCCGGTAGTTGAGCAGCTTGTGCAGCAGCTTGTCGGCGCTGGCCTGGCTGTCCTGGGGCTCGACACCCACCAGCACCAGCAGGCCCTGGTCGATGGCACCGATGGTTTCGCCAGCGACGTCCACGCGGGCCGCGGAGACCCGTTGCAGCAAGCCCTTCATCAGGCCTCTTCTTCCGGCGGCAGGTCCAGCAGGCGGCGGGCGATCTGGTCGGTGGCGCGCACCAGCGCATCGGTGATGCCCGGCTCGGACGCGGCGTGGCCGGCATCACGGACGATCTGCAGCTCGCTGTTGGGCCAGGCCTGGTGCAGTGCCCAGGCATTGTCCAGCGGGCAGATCACGTCGTAGCGGCCGTGCACGATGATGCCCGGCAGGTGGGCGATTTTGTGCATGTCGCGCAGCAGCTGGTTGGGCTCGAGGAAGGCATCGTTGACGAAGTAGTGGCACTCGATGCGGGAGATGGACAGCGCGCGCATCGGCTCGCTGAAGCGCTCCACCACCGGGCCGCTGGGGCGCAGGGTGGCGGTGCGACCTTCCCAGGTGGACCAGGCCTTGGCGGCGTGCATCTGGGCGATCTGGTCGCTGCCGGTCAGGCGCTTGTGGAAGGCCTGCAGCAGGTCGCCCTGCTCGTCGGCCGGGATCGGCGCGACGTAGTCTTCCCAGTAGTCGGGGAACAGGCGGCTGGCGCCACCCGCCTGGTAGAACCAGGTGATCTCCTGGGGACGGCAGAGGAAGATGCCACGCAGGATCAGCGCCTGCACACGTTCCGGGTGTGCCTGGGCATAGGCCAGGGACAGGGTCGAGCCCCAGGAGCCACCGAACAGTACCCACTTGTCGATGCCCAGGTGCTCGCGGATGCATTCCAGGTCGGCCACCAGGTCCCAGGTGGTGTTCTTCTCCAGGCTGGCATGGGGCGTCGAACGGCCACAGCCGCGCTGGTCGAAGGTGACGATGCGGTACAGGTTGGGGTCGAAGAAGCGGCGGCTCAGGGCGTCGCAACCGGAGCCCGGGCCGCCGTGGATGAACACCACCGGCAGGCCGTCGGGCGAACCGCTCTCGTCGACGTAGAGCACATGCGGTTCGTCCACCGCCAGCTCGTGACGGGCGTAGGGCTTAATCTCCGGAAACAAAGTCTGCATTCTGGGCTCCGATACTCTGCGTAAGCTCGACCCCTTGCGGGTCTCCGCCACCTGTCCTGCCGGGCATCATAACGAGGAAAAGGGAGTTAGGCATGTCACCTGGGAAGATGATTTTCGCGATCGCATTGATTCTAGTCGCGCTCACCGGGTGCGGCCGCGACGATCCCGCCGCTGCGCTGGATGCCGCGGTACAACAGCTGCAGGACAACCTCGAAGCGAAGAAGACCAGCGCGGTGATCGACCAGTTGCACCCGCAGTTCAGCGCCCAGCAGGAGTTCGACCGCGAATGGGCCAAACGCACCATGACGCTGTTGTTCCTGCGTCACAAGAATGTGCGCATCCTGGCCCTGGGCAAGGCCAACCGCATCGACCCGACCTACAGTACCAAGGGCTACACCGAGGCCCAGGTGGGGCTGGCCGGCGCCGAGGGGTTGCTCCCCGACGCCGCGCGGCACTACGCCGTGAAGCTCGAATGGTGGCTGGAGGACGGCGAATGGAAACTGGCACGGCTCACCTGGGAATAGCCCCCAAGCTGCAACACCGCATCCGCGCCGCCGGCCTGCTGGTGGAGGGCGGGCGCATCCTGCTGGCCAAGCACGTGGTCGGCGACGACACCTACTGGATACCACCGGGCGGAGGCTTCGAATCGGATACCGATGCCTGCACCCGCGACACGGTGAAGCGCGAGTTCTTCGAAGAGACAGGACTGGTGGTGGAAGTCGGCCCGCTGGTCTACGTCCGCGAGTTCGCCGAACCGGCCATGGGCCGCTTCCATATGGAGCTGTTCTACCGCATCGACGCCCACCACGGCGAACCCACCCTGGCCAACCTCAAGGGCCTGGGCGGCGACGAATTCGACATCCGCGAGCTGGCCTGGATCAGCCGCGAAGAACTGGCCGCCCTGCCCTTCTACCCCGCCGAGCTGCTGGACGACACCTGGGACCGCATCGCGCCCACCTTGCCCACCATCCGCCATCTCGGGTTGCAGACCTAGCCCGCGAAATCATTCGCGAAAAAAGCGACCGGAGGGCTGAAGCGGAGCGCCGCCCGGCCCACCCTACGAGCGTGCCGCTCCGGCCATCGATGGGATTCGCTGCGCTCTTCCCATCCTACGAAAGCCCGTCACCGCACGGCCCTTTCCAGGCGCCCAAGGGTTCGTGCCTCCTCCACCGCATGGGTTTCGCTTCGCTCTACACCATCCTACGAAAGCCCGTGCGCACCACGTGGCGATGCGCTGGACGAAGAAGTTTGGAGCAGCCGCGAACGCCCCTCCAGGAGGCCGAGCGCAGTCGTTGCGCCGGGGGACGAGCGGCATGGATGCCGCGAGAGGCGAGCCAGGCCATGGATGGCCCATCGCGCCGGCCCCCAGAGCAACGATGGAGTGAGGGAACCCGACGCAGTCGGGCCGGATGATGGGGCAAGTTTTTTGGTTCCTTTTCACCGGGCTGGCGTTCCAGCGATTGGAAAAGGGACTCGCCCGGGTGGGCGAAACCAGAAATATTACCAGAGCTCGGCAATCAGTTGGGCTCAAATCCTCTAGCAACACTTAACGCAGACAGAGCCAATTCATTCGCCCATGGCCGCAACACGGCCCCAGCAACGTAGCCCGGGCTTCAGCCCGGGAAAGATGGCACGTGCCAAGCCCCGGGCTAAAGCCCGGGCTACCTCTACGAAATCCTCCGTGCCGTTACTTCCCGTACCGCTCCCGCCCCCAGGCGAGCATCGCCAGCAGCAGTTGGCGGATGACCTTGCGGGTGGGCACGGCGAGGTCTTCGCGGAAGGCAAAGGGTTCCACTTCGTTCATGTAGGTGCGCTGGGCCAGTTCCAGCTGCACGGCGTGGATGTGCTGGTCCGGCTCACCGTAATGGCGGGTGATGTGGCCGCCCTTGAAGCGGCCGTTGAGCACGTGGCTGTAGCCCTCGGCGCGGGCGCAGACGCTTACCAGGGCGTCCGCCAGGCCGGGGTCGCAGCTGGCGCCGGCGTTGGTGCCCAGGTTGAAATCCGGCAGGTGGCCGTCGAACAGGCGCGGGATGAAGGCGCGGATCGAATGGGCGTCGAACAGCAGGGCATAGCCGAACTCGCGCTTGAGCCGCGCCAACTCCTCGGCGATGTGGCCGTGATAGGGCCCCCAGATGCCTTCCAGGTAGCCGGCACGCTCCTCGGCCGAAGGCTCCGCGCCGTCGCGGAACAGCGGCTGGCCGTCGAACATCACGTCGGGGAACAGCCCGGTGGTGGCGGTGGCGTAGAGCGGCTTGTCGTCCGCCGGGCGGTTGAGGTCGATGACGTAGCGCGAGTAGTTGGCGGCCAGCAACCCGGCACCCAGTTCGGCGGCGAAGTCGTAGAGCAGCGGGATGTGCCAGTCGGTGTCGATCAGCGAGCGTGCGCCGTCGACCAGGCCGGCCTCCACCGCCGGGGTCAGGCGGGTGCCGGGGTGCGGCATGCTGATCAGCAGCGGCACGCGGCCGGGGGTGAAGTCGAGGACGTTATCCAAGGTCGATCTCCTGTCCGTGGCGCACCACCCGCTTGGGCAGGTCGCCGCCGAGCCAATAGGCCAGTTGCGCCGGGCGCTCGATGTCCCAGGCGACGAAGTCGGCGAGCTTGCCCGCCTCCAGGCTGCCGCATCGCTCGGCCAGGCCCAGGGCGCGGGCGGCGTTGAGGGTGACGCCGGCCAGGGCCTCTTCCGGGGTCAGGCGGAACGAGGTGCAGGCCATGTTGAGCATCAGGCGCAGCGACAGCGCCGGCGAGGTGCCGGGGTTGAGGTCGCTGGCCACCGCCATGGCCACACCGTGGCGGCGCAGGGCCTCGATGGGTGGCAGCCGGGTCTCGCGCAGCAGGTAGAAGGCGCCGGGCAGCAGTACGGCGACGGTGCCGGCGGCGGCCATGGCGATGGCGTCTTCCTCGGTCATGTACTCCAGGTGGTCGGCCGACAGCGCGCCATAGCGCGCCGCCAGGCTGGAGCCGTGCAGCGACGACAGCTGCTCGGCGTGCAGCTTGACCGGCAGGCCCAGCCCGCGCGCGGCCTGGAACACCCGCTCGACCTGGGCCGGGGAGAAGGCCAGGTGCTCGCAGAAGGCATCCACCGCATCCACCAGGCCTTCACCGGCCAGTTGCGGCAGGATCTCGGTGCATACCCGCTCGATGTAGTCATCGGCGCGCCCGGCGTATTCCGGTGGCAGCGCATGGGCGGCCAGGCAGGTGGTGGTCACCGTCAGCGGCAGCGCTTCGGCGAGGCGCCGGGCGACCCGCAGCATCTTGCGCTCGCTGGCCAGGTCCAGGCCGTAGCCGGATTTCACCTCCAGGGTGGTGACGCCGTCGCGCAGCAGCTGCCGGGCGCGTGTCACCGCGCTGGCCAGCAACTCATCCTCGCTGGCCTCGCGGGTGGCGCGCACGGTGCTGGCGATGCCACCGCCCTTGGCGGCGATCTCGGCGTAGCTGACACCCTCCAGGCGCTGTTCGAACTCGGCGCTGCGGTCGCCGCCGAACACCAGGTGGGTGTGGCAGTCGATCAGCCCCGGGGTGACCCAGGCGCCGCCCAGGTCGATGCGCTCGGCGCCCGTGGTGTCGGGCGCCTCGGCCAGCGGACCGACCCAGCGGATCAGCTCGCCGTCGGTGAGCAGGGCCCCGTCCTCGATCATCGAGTAGCGCCCGCCCTGCAGGGTGGCGAGACGGCAGCCGTGCCAGAACCTCTTCATTGCAATCCTCCTGTCCGTGTGGAAACCGTTTCCAAAGCCGGCCCGTCGCGCAGCAGCGCCACGGCCGAACCGATGTCGGGGGCCAGCCAGCGGTCCTCCTCGTAGGCGGGCACCCGCTCACGCAACAGCGCCCGGGCGGCCGCAGTGCCGGCACCGGTGGCCAGCTCGCCGAGAAACTCCTGGGCCTGGGCGGCCAGTAGGTACTCGATGGCCAGTATCTGCCGGCAGTTGCCCAGGGCGCGGCCGAGCTTCAGCGCGGCGCTGGTGCCCAGGCTGAGGTGGTCTTCCTGCAGGCCGGAGGTGACGAAGTTGTCCACCACCGCCGGCTGCGCCAGGTGGCGGTTCTCGCCGGCCAGGGCGGCGGCCACGTACTGCAGGATCATCATCCCCGAGTTGACCCCGGGCCGGCTGACGAGGAAGGCCGGCAGGCCGCTGACCAGCGGGTTGACCAGGCGATCCAGGCGCCGCTCGGCGATGCCGCCCAACTCGGCCACGGCTATGGCCAGCAGGTCGGCGGCCATGGCCACGGACTCGCCGTGGGGGTTGGCCTGGGAGATCACCCGGTAGTGGTCCGGCGTGCCCAGCACCAGCGGGTTGTCGTTGGCGGAATTGAGCTCGGTCTCCACCTGGCGCGCGGCGTGGTCGAACTGGTCGCGGCAGGCGCCGTGCACCTGGGGGATCGAGCGGATGCTCAGGGCGTCCTGGGTGCGCAGGCCCTGGCTGGCGGCGATCACCTCGCTGCCGGCGAGCAGCGCGCGCAGGTTGGCGCCGACCTTCTGCATGCCTGGGTGCGGCTTGAGTTCGAGTATCGCCGGGTCGAAAGCGGCGAGCTGGCCGCGCAGGGCCTCGAAGCTCATGGCGCCGATCACGTCGGCCCAGCGCAGCAGGTGCTCCAGGTCGGCCAGGGCCAGGCAGGCCAGGCCGGTCATGCAGGGCAGGCCGTTGACCAGGCAGAGCCCGTCCTTGGCGCCCAGCTGCAGCGGTTGCAGCCCTTCGGCGGCCAGCGCCTGGGCGGCCGGCACCACGACACCGCGATGGCTCACCTCGCCGACGCCCAGCAGGGCGATGCCGACATGGGCCATGTGGGTCAGGTAGCCCACCGAGCCCTGGGACGGCACGCACGGGGTGATGCCGCGGTTGAGCAGGTTGAGCAGCCCTTCCACCACCTGCGGCTGCAGCCCGGACTTGCCCTGGCTGTAGTTGGCGATGGCGCAGCAGATGATGGCGCGGGTCTGCTCGTCCTCCAGCACCGGGCCGACGCCGCAGGCGTGGCTGAGCAGGGTGTTGCGCGACAGCGCGGCGAGCTGGTCGCCCTCCAGCAGGATGTCGCTCAGGGCCCCCAGGCCGGTGCTGATGCCATAGGCGCGCTCGCCACGCTCGACGATGCGGCGGACGATGGCGTGGGCGTTGTCGATGCGCGCCCAGGCTGCCGGGGCCAGCTCCAGGCGCCGGCCGTCACGGGCCACATCGACCACGTCGCGCCAGCGCAGCGGGCCGTTGCCGAAGACGGTGGTTTCAAGGGTGGTGCTGCTGGTCTTCACGGTATCCATGCCGCCCTCACAGGTTGGCCACACGGCGCTGGACGAAACGGTCGACGTAGTCGTCAGCAGGCTGGTGGAGGATTTCACGGGGCGCGCCGACCTGGATCAGCTGGCCGTCCTTGAGGATGGCGATGCGGTTGCCGATACGCACCGCCTCGTCGAGGTCGTGGGTGATGAAGACGATGGTCTTGTTCAGGCCCTTCTGCAGCTCCAGCAACTGGTCCTGCATGTCGGCGCGGATCAGCGGGTCGAGGGCGCTGAAGGCTTCGTCCATGAGGATGATGTCGGTGTCCGCCGCCAGCGCCCGGGCCAGGCCCACGCGCTGGCGCATACCGCCGGACAGCTGGTGCGGGTAGGACTTCTCGTAGCCGGCCAGGCCGACCGTGGTGATCCAGTGCTGGGCGCGCTCCTGGCACTGCGCCTTGCTCTCGCCGCGCACCTTGAGGCCATAGGCGACGTTGTCCAGCACGCTCTTGTGCGGCAGCAGGCCGAAGCTCTGGAACACCATGCTGATCTTGCGCCGACGGAAGTCGCGCAGGGCCTGCATGTCGTAGCGCAGGATGTCCTCGTCATCCACCAGGATCTCGCCGCTGGTGGGGTCGATCAGGCGGTTGAAGTGGCGCACCAGGGTGGATTTTCCCGAGCCGGACAGCCCCATGATGACGAAGATTTCCCCCGCCTCGATGGACAGCGACAGGTCGTTGACCCCCACCACGCAGCCGGTGGCAGCCAGCACCTCGGCCTTGCTGCGCCCCTGGCGGATCAGCGCCATGGCCTCCTCGGCGCGCGGCCCGAAGATCTTGTAGACGTTCTTCACCTGGATCTTGCTCATTGGCTGGCCTCGTGGCGGGAGCGGCCGTAGGCCTGGGTGATGCGGTCGAAGACCACGGCGAGGATGACGATGGCCAGGCCGGCCTCCAGGCCCTTGCCGACGTTGAGCGTCTGGATGCCGATGAGCACGTCCTCGCCCAGGCCACGGGCCCCGATCATGGAGGCGATCACCACCATCGACAGCGCCATCATGGTGGTCTGGTTGACCCCGGCCATGATGCTCGGCAGCGCCAGCGGCAACTGCACGCCGAACAGCTGCTGCCAGCGGTTGGCGCCGAAGGCGTTGACCGCCTCCATCACCTCGCCGTCCACCTGGCGTATCCCCAGGTCGGTGAGGCGGATCAGCGGCGGCGCGGCGTAGATCACCGTGGCGAAGATGGCCGGCACCTTGCCCAGGCCGAAGAGCATCAGCACCGGGATCAGGTACACGAAGCTGGGCATGGTCTGCATGATGTCCAGCAGCGGCATCAGCAGCGCCCGCAGGCGGTTGCTGCGCGCCGAGAGAATGCCCAGCGGGATGCCGATCAGCACCGAGATGAAGGTGGCCACCAGCATCAGCGCCAAGGTCTGCATGAGCTTGTCCCAGAGCCCCACCGCGCCCACCAGGAACAGCAGGCCGGTGATCACCAGGGTCGGCAGGACGCGGCGGGTGGCGTGCCAGGCGATGCCCGCCACCAGCGCCAGCATCAGCCACCAGGGCGTGGCGCGCAGCAGCCACTCCAGGTTGACGATGGCCCACAGCAGGGTGTCGGAGATGTGCCGGAACACATCCCCGTAGTTGGTCACCAGCGCATCGACCCAGCCATTGACCCAGTCGGCGATGGAAAATGTGAAGCGTTCGGGAAACATCGGGAGCTCTCCGGATGAGTGGATGCGCGAGTGCCGTCAGGCGTCAGAGCGATGCGTCGACCTTCTTCGCCGCGTCCTCGCTGACCCAGGCGTGCCAGATTTCCGGGTGCTCCTTGAGGAAGGCCTTGGCCAGCTTGTCCGAGGCGATCTTCTCCTTGGCCATGCGTGCCAGGTTCTGGTTCAGCAGGTCGATGGGCAGGTTGACCTTCTTGAGCATCTCCACCAGTTCGGGCGCCTCGTCGTGGAAGACCTTCGACAGGCCCACCTGGATGGTCACGCGCTTGTCGACGCCGGGCTTCTCGTCCAGCTTCACCAGGTCGGCCTGGCCCATCAGCGGCGTCGGCGACCAGTAGTAGAAGAGGATAGGCTCGCCACGGCGGTAGCTGGACAGCACCGCGGCATCCAGCGCCGGGCCGGTGCCGGGGCGGAAGTTGGTGAATGTGTCTTCGAGGCCGTAGTCCTTGAGCATCTCGCTGTTTTCCAGCTCGCAGGTCCAGCCGGCCGGGCAGTTGTAGAAGCGCCCCTTGGACGGCTCTTCCGGGTCGCGGAACAGCTCGGCGTACTGACCCAGGTCGGCGATGGCCTTGAGCGTCGGCGCCTTGGCTTCCAGGCCGCGCTTGGCGTCACCCTCCACCAGGTAACGCGGCACGTACCAGCCTTCCACGGCACCGACGATCGGTGCGCCCACGCCCACCACCTTGCCGGCCTTCTCGGCCTTGTTCCAGGCGTCGCTGCGGCCGATCCACTCCTCGGCGAAGATCTGGATGTCGTTGTTGCCCAGGGCCTGCTCCATGGTGATGGAGTTGCCCGGCAGGCTGTCGGTCTCGCAGCCGTAGCCTTGCTTGAGGATGACCTGCAGCAGGTCGGTGAGCAGCATGCCGCTCTCCCAGTTGAGGCCGGCGAACTTCACCGGTTTGCCGGCTCCGCACCAGCTTTCGGCCTGGGCGGTCCCATGGCCCGCCAGCAGCCCCACGGCACACACCAGGCCCAGCATTTTCTTGTTGAATCGCATGTTCCGACGCTCCTTGAACTTGGTAAGGGTTAAGGCAGAGCAAATGCCCGGAGGGCAGGCCATCGGTTTCCGGGCAGGAAACCGGCAAGAGCCGGTTCCCGTACGTCGGCGACGACGAATTCTCGTGGATGGCGGGTACGCCCAGGCGCCCCGCTCATCCCGCGTACGACCACTCAGTCATCCAGACTCAACACGGGCGGCATCTCCTGCCGCCCCTCACCAGCGCCCGGCCGCACCCAGATGAACCAGGCGATGACCAGCAGGGCGATCCACACCGCGCCTACCTGCAGCGCGGCCTCACAGCGGTCACCGCTCCAGGCGGTGACCTGACGGATTGAAGTCCCCCTCTACAGCACCATCGCCGCCACCCAGCCGAAGGCCAGCAAAGGCAGGTTGAAGTGCAGGAAAGTCGGTATCACGGTGCCCCATATGTGATCGTGCTGGCCGTCGGCAGCCAGCCCAGCCGTCGGCCCCAACGTGGAGTCGGAGGCTGGCGACCCCGCATCGCCCAGGGCCGCAGCGGTGCCCACCAGGGACAGGGTCGCCAGAGGCGAGAAGCCGAAGCCTATCGCCAGTGGCACGTAGATGGCGGCGATGATCGGCACGGTGGAAAAGGACGAGCCGATGCCCATGGTGATCAGCAGCCCTACCAACAGCATCATGAACGCAGCCAGGGCGCGGTTGCCGCCCACCAGTTCGGCGGAATGGGCCACCAGGGACTGGATTTCACCGGTGGCCTTCATCACCCCGGCGAACCCCGAGGCGGCGATCATGATGAAGCCCACCAGGGCCATCAGCCGCATGCCCTGGAGGAAGACCCCGTCCTGTTCGTTCCAGCGGATCACCCCGCTCATGGACACCAGCGAGAACCCCACCAGGCCGCCAAACACCATCGAGCCGGTCCAGAGCTGCACCACCAGGGCCAGTACCAGCGCCAGCAGCACCATCGTCAACTGCCGGCGAGACAGGCGCGCCGGGGCCTCGCCCTCCTCCCCCGCCACCGGCCGGTCGGCATAAACGCGAGGCTGGCGATAGCTCCAGAGCAGCGCCAGTAGCAGGCCGAACACCATGCCAAGCGCCGGGATCAGCATGGCAACCGGCGCCATCTCGCGGGACACCAACTGGCCACTGCCGGCACCGTTGATGTTGGCCACCAGGATGTCGTTGAGAAAGATCGAGCCGAAGCCCAACGGCAAGGTCATGTAGGTGGTCGTGATGGCGAAGGTGATCGCGCATGCCACCGCCCGGCGATCCAGTTGCAGGCGGTTCATCACGTGCAGCAGGGGCGGCACCAGCAGCGGGATGAAGGCGATGTGCACCGGCACCAGGGTCTGCGAGGCGATGCCCGCCAGCACCATGGACAGCAGGATGGCCCATTTGATGAAGCGCCCGCCGCCCTCGCCCAGCCGGTCGGTGAGGTTGGCGGACAAGCGTTGGGACAGGCCGGTACGGGACAACGCGATGGCGAAGGCCCCCAGCGTCGCGTAGGCCAGGGCCACGGGGGCGCCGCCGCCCAGGCCTTCGTTGAAGGACTTCACCACGGTTTCCATCGGCAGGCCGGCGAACAGCCCGCCCACCAGCGCCGAGGCGATCAGGGCGAAGACCACCGAGACCCTCAGCATGCACAGTGCAACCATGACCAGTACGGCCAGGATGATCGCGTTCATAACCACTCCTTGTTCTTGTTGTGTCAGGCGGGCCGAGCGCACGGCCCGCTGGGGTGAGTTCAGAGGCTCGGCAGCAGGCCCTCCGGCATCAGCGCATTGAGGCAACCGCTGGCCAGCAGCGCGCTGGCGGCCTCGATGTCCGGGGCGAAGAAACGGTCCTCCTGGTAGTAGGGCACCTGGCCGCGCAGCAGGGCGCGGGCCTCTTCCAGCTTCGGCGAGCTCTTCAGCCCTTCGCGGAAGTCCAGGCCCTGGCAGGCGCCCAGCCACTCCACGGCGAGGATGCCGCGCACGTTCTCGGCCATGGCCCAGAGGCGCTTGCCGGCGTTCGGCGCCATGGAGACGTGGTCTTCCTGGTTGGCCGATGTGGGCAGGCTGTCGACGCTGTGCGGATGGGCCAGCGCCTTGTTGTCGCTGGCCAGGGCGGCAGCGGTGACCTGGGCGATCATGAAGCCCGAGTTGACCCCGCCGTTGGCCACCAGGAAGGGCGGCAGCTGCGACATGTGCTTGTCCATCATCAGCGAGATGCGCCGCTCGGACAGCGAGCCGATCTCGGCGATGGCCAGGGCCAGGTTGTCGGCGACCAGGGCCACGGGCTCGGCGTGGAAGTTGCCACCGGAGACCACGTCACCCTGCTCGGCGAACACCAGCGGGTTGTCGGATACGGCGTTGGCCTCCACCTCCAGAACCTCGGCGGCCTGGCGCATCTGGGTCAGGCAGGCGCCCATCACCTGCGGCTGGCAGCGCAGGGAGTACGGGTCCTGCACTTTGTCGCACTGGGCGTGGGAGCGGGCCACCTCGCTGCTCTCGGTGAGCAGCGCGCGGTAGGCGGCGGCGGCGTCGATCTGCCCGCGCTGGCCACGGGCGGCATGGATGCGCGCATCGAAGGGCGCCCGCGAGCCAAGCATGGCCTCGACGCTGAGCCCGCCACAGACGGCGGCGGCGGCGAACAGGTCCTCGGCCTCGAACAGCCCGCGCAACGCGTAGGCGGTGGACGCCTGGGTGCCGTTGAGCAGGGCCAGGCCCTCCTTGGCGGCCAGGGTCAGCGGCTCCAGCCCGGCGATGGCCAGGGCCTCGGCGGCCGGCAGCCACTGCCCCTTGTGGCGCGCGCGGCTCTCGCCGAGCAACAGCAGGGACATGTGCGCCAGGGGGGCGAGGTCGCCGGAGGCGCCCACCGAGCCCTTGAGCGGGATGTGCGGGTAGACCTCGGCGTTGATCAGCGCGATCAGCGCGTCGATCACCTTGCGGCGGATGCCGGAGAAACCACGGGCCAGGCTGTTGACCTTGAGCAGCATGATCATCCGCACCAGGGCGTCGTCCAGCGGCTCGCCGACACCGGCGGCGTGGGACAGCACCAGGGAGCGCTGCAGCTTCTCCAGGTCCTCGCGGGCGATGCGGGTGGAGGCCAGCAGGCCGAAGCCGGTGTTGATGCCGTAGGCGGTACGGTCCTCGGCGATGATCCGCTCGACGCAGGCGACGCTGGCCTCGATGGGCGCGTCGGCGCTGGCGTCCAGGCTCACGCGCACCGGCCCGAGATGGACCTGGCGCAGTTGGGCCAGGGTCAGTCGGCCGGGGTGCAGATGGAGGTCGAACATGCTCATTCCCCCTTGCCGATCATCGGCAGGTTGAGGCCCTGCTCGCGGGCGCAGTCAATGGCGATCGGGTAGCCGGCGTCGGCATGGCGCATCACGCCGGTGCCCGGGTCGTTGGTCAGCACGCGGGCGATGCGCGCGGCGGCTTCGTCGGTGCCATCGCAGACGACGACCATCCCCGAGTGCTGGGAGAAGCCCATGCCCACGCCACCGCCGTGGTGCAGCGACACCCAGGTGGCGCCGCTGGCGGTGTTCAGCAAGGCGTTGAGCAGCGGCCAGTCGGACACGGCGTCGGAGCCGTCCTGCATGGCTTCGGTCTCGCGGTTGGGGCTTGCGACCGAGCCGGAATCGAGGTGGTCGCGACCGATGACGATGGGCGCCGACAGCTCGCCGCTGCGCACCATCTCGTTGAACGCCAGGCCCAGCTTGGCGCGCTGGCCCAGGCCGACCCAGCAGATGCGCGCCGGCAGGCCCTGGAAGGCGATGCGTTCGCGGGCCATGTCCAGCCAGCGGTGCAGGTGGGCATCGTCGGGGATCAGCTCCTTCACCTTGGCGTCGGTCTTGTAGATGTCCTGCGGGTCACCGGAGAGCGCCGCCCAACGGAAGGGGCCGACGCCGCGGCAGAACAGCGGGCGGATATAGGCCGGGACGAAGCCGGGGAAGTCGAAGGCGTTGGCCACACCCTCCTCCTTGGCCATCTGACGGATGTTGTTGCCGTAGTCGAAGGTGGGGATGCCCTGCTTCTGGAAGTCGAGCATGGCCTGCACGTGCACGGCCATGGACTGCTTGGCGGCCTTGACCACGGCAGCGGGTTCGCTCTGCGCGCGGTCGCGGTACTCCTCCCAGGCCCAGCCGGCCGGCAGGTAGCCGTTGAGCGGGTCGTGGGCGCTGGTCTGGTCGGTGACCATGTCCGGGCGCACGCCACGGCGCACCAGCTCAGGGAGGATCTCGGCGGCGTTGCCGTGCAGGGCGATGGAGATGGCGCGGCCTTCGGCAGTGTATTTGGCGATCCGCGCCAGGGCGTCGTCGAGGTCACTGGCCTGCTCGTCGACGTAGCGGGTCTTCAGACGGAAGTCGATGCGGCTCTGCTGGCATTCGATGTTCAGCGAGCAGGCGCCGGCCAGGGTCGCCGCCAGGGGCTGGGCGCCGCCCATGCCGCCGAGGCCGGCGGTGAGTACCCAGCGACCGGCGAGCTTGCCGTCGTAGTGCTGGCGGCCCGCCTCGACGAAGGTTTCATAGGTGCCCTGGACGATGCCCTGGCTGCCGATGTAGATCCACGAGCCGGCGGTCATCTGGCCGTACATGGCCAGGCCCTTGGCATCCAGTTCGTTGAAGTGTTCCCAGGTCGCCCAGTGCGGCACCAGGTTGGAGTTGGCGATCAGTACGCGCGGGGCGTTGGCGTGGGTCTTGAACACCCCGACCGGCTTGCCGGACTGCACCAGCAGGGTCTCGTCCTCGTTCAGTTCCTTGAGGGTGCGGACGATGGCGTCGTAGCACTCCCAGTTGCGCGCGGCACGGCCGATGCCGCCGTACACCACCAGCTCCTTGGGGTTCTCGGCCACTTCCGGGTCCAGGTTGTTCATCAGCATGCGCAGCGGCGCTTCGGTCAGCCAGCTCTTGGCGTTGAGCTGGGTACCGCGCGGGGCGCGGATCTCGACATCACGGAATTTGGTCATGGCAGGCTCCTGGGAGGCGTGGGGTGCAGAGGGACGGGAATCGTGCCCGGATATCTACACACATATGAACTTGTACATACAAGCATATGCAAGTGAAAGGCCAGTTCACTGAGGTACGCCTCACTGCGTCGCAAGGAACCGCTGTACGCCGCGAATGACGGGGCCCAGAGCAAACGCGAAATGTTCGGGGGTGGACCGCAAGGAAGGTAGCCGACCTGTTACCGGGTCGCTTTCCTGGGGCAAAGAGCCTCCTTCGGCGCACGGTAATGGGGCATTCGGTAACGCGGCGGGGAAAGGGGGGGAAATACAGGTGGAGCCGGGCGATGTTCCGCCGAGGCACGAAAGCGGGACCAGGCCATGAACCGTTGGGCCTCGCTGCGCTCGGCGCCGACCTACGGCATCGAGTCCAACGTGGAGAACAAGGGGATCAGCGCGGTTGCAGCTCGATCAGGCAGCAATCCACCACGGCCAGCGCATCGAGCACCAGCTCGCGCAGCGTGCCATTCCCTTCCAGGTGCAGGCAGTCATGGCGACCGAGGTGCAGTGTTTCGCCCCCGTCCAGGCGCACTTCCAGCCCTTCGCCGGCGCTGAACAGCAGCAGGGTGTCGGCGGCGCTGAACAGGCGTAGCGGCCCGTTGACGCGCTGCCACTGCAGGCGGCCGGCGAAGCGCTGCGGGGCATAGATGAGGTTGAAGTCGCGGATGGCGCCGCCCAGCAGCTCGCACTGCACGCGACTGCCGCCGTCGAAGGCGAAGGCGTCACCGGCCGTCAGCTCGCGGGACGGGACGTCGTCCACCACCAGGCGCATGCCGGCACCCTCCAGCACGGTGATGACGCGCTGGTAACCGGTGAAGGCGGAAAAGGGCCCGGGCTGGCCGACATCGGCGATAGACAGGCGCCAGCCGAAACCGTCGAGGTCGGCGCCGCCGTCGCGGAGGATCTCCTGGGTGGAGCCGGCGCCGTTCTTCCACGGCATGCGCGGGTAATCGGCGGCGCGCAGCACGCGGGGCATGCTCATGAGCCGAACCGCCCTTCGAGGCGGTAGCGCGAGCCCGGGTAGAGCAGGCGCGCGCTGGTGACGGTATTGCGGCCCGACCAGGTGCGGCGGCGGATCAGCAGGCAGGGTTCGCTGCGCTCGATCAGCAGCAGGCGGCACTCGTCGGCGTCGGCGAGGATCGCCTCGACCACGTGCTCGCCCTCGGTGAGCGGCGCCACCTGGGACAGGTAGGCGTGGGGCGTCTGCTGGGTGAAGTCCTGCTTGAGGTAGTCCGGCGCCACCGAGGCGTTGACGTAGCGGTCCTCGATCTGCACCGGCACGTCGTTCTCGTAATGCACGATGAGCGAATGGAACACCCGCTGCCCCTCGCGCACGTCCAGTGCCAGGGCACGCTCGGAGCCGGCCAGTTCCTCGCCCAGGGCGATCACTTCGCAGCGGTGCGCATGGCCCCGCGCAGTGATTTCCTCGGCGATGTTGTGCACCTCGAACAGTGCCGCCTGGCCCTTGGGCTCGGCGACGAAGGTGCCGACGCCCTGCATGCGCACCAGGTAGCCGTCGGCAGTCAGCTCGCGCAGGGCGCGGTTGACGGTCATGCGGCTGACGCCCAACTCGTTGACCAGCTCGCTCTCGGAGGGCACGCGATGGTGCGGCGGCCAGGTGCCGTCGTCGATCTGCCGGCAGATCATCTGCTTGACCCGTGCGTAGAGCGGCGCAGGCGCCTCGCCGGGCTGGACGGCGAAGGACGGGATATCGACAGGCGGATTGGGCACGGGAACACTCCTTGGCGGCACGCTCGGCTGGTCGGCCGGGGAACAGGGCGAGTTTACGGTCTCGATATACGTCTGTATATGTATATACAAATAACAAACCTCGCAGGTCGCCAATCATGCCAGCCTTCTTCACCGAACGAGCCCTGTTGCCCCAGGGCTGGGCCAGGGACGTCCGTTTCGAGGTGGCCGCGGATGGCCGCCTGAGCCGCGTGGAAGCAGGCGCCACGGCCGATGGCGCCGAACGTCTGAACGGCCCGGTGGTGCCGGGCATGCCCAACCTGCACTCCCACGCCTTCCAGCGCGCCATGGCCGGCCTGGCCGAGGTGGCGGGCGACCCCAACGACAGCTTCTGGACCTGGCGCGACCTGATGTACCGCCTGGTCGGCCGCATGGAGCCGGAGCAGGTGGAGGTGATCGCCCGCCAGCTCTACATCGAGATGCTCAAGGCCGGCTTCACCGGCGTCGCCGAATTCCATTACCTGCACCACGACCGCGACGGGCGCCCCTATGCCGACCCGGCGGAGCTCGCCCTGCGCATCAGCCAGGCCGCCAGCCGCACCGGCATCGGCCTGACCCTGCTGCCGGTGCTCTACAGCCACGCCGGCTTCGGCGGCCAGGCGCCCAACGAGGGCCAGCGCCGCTTCATCAACTCCACCGATGGCTACCTCGCCCTGCAGCAGCGCCTGCGCGCAGCACTGCCCGCCGGGCAGGTGCTGGGCACCTGCTTCCACTCGCTGCGGGCGGTGACACCGGAGCAGATCGGCGCCGTGCTGGCGGCGGACCCGGGCGACGCACCCATCCACATCCACATCGCCGAGCAGCGCAAGGAAGTGGACGACTGCCTCGCCTGGAGCGGCCGCCGCCCCCTGCAATGGCTCTACGACAACGTCGATGTAGACCCGCGCTGGTGCCTGGTCCACGCCACCCACGCGGAACCCGACGAGGTCGAAGCGATGGCCCGCAGCGGCGCGGTGGCGGGCCTGTGCCTGACCACCGAAGCCAACCTGGGCGACGGCATCTTCCCGGCGGTGGACTACCTGGCCCAGGGCGGACGCTTCGGCATCGGCTCCGACAGCCATGTGTCGGTCAGCCCGGTGGAAGAACTGCGCTGGCTGGAATACGGCCAGCGCCTGCGCGACCAGCGCCGCAACCGCCTGCACCAGGCGAATCAGCCCCGCGTGGGCGACGCCCTCTACCAGGCAGCGCTGAGCGGTGGCGCCCAAGCCCTGGGCCAGCCCACCGGCGCCCTGGCAGCAGGCCAGCGTGCGGACTGGCTGGTGCTGGACGGCAACGACCCCTACCTCGCCACCGCCCAGGACGATGCGCTGCTAAACCGCTGGCTGTTCGCCGGCGGTGATCGCCAGGTGCGTGATGTGATGGTGGCGGGACGCTGGGTGGTGCAGGACGGCCGTCACCCCGAGGAAGAGGCGACGGCACGGGAGTTCGCCGGCGTGTTGCGATCCCTGTTGGGCTAGGGGATCAGCGCGGCATCTTGTCGTCCGGCGTACGCCAGATCAGGCCATCGGTGTCGTAACCCTGGTCGCGGGCCAGCTTCAGCAGGTGCGCGCGAGTGTGCTCCGGCACCTCGGGAGTGCGTGACAGCAACCAGAGGTAGGTGCGGTCCGGGTGGCCCACCAGCGCGGTCTGGTAACCGTCGTCCAGGTAAAGCACCCAGTACTGGCCCTTGGTGAGGTCCGGCGCCAGGCGGCTGAACCAGTTATCGAAGCGCACCCAGAGCTTGTCGGTCTGCCCGGCGACCTGGGGCACGGCCTGGCCCTGGGCTTCCTGCCATTCGCCTTCGGCGGTACGGCAACGGTTGAGCACGCCGACCGCGCCATCCGGCTGCAGGCTGTAGTGGGCTTCGGATTGTGCGCAATGGCGCTGGAAGAACATCGGCAACCGCGCCAGTTCGTACCAGGTGCCCTGGTAGCGTTGCAGATCCACCGAGCCCACCGTGCGCGGTGGCGCAGCGGGCTCGCTGGAGCCGGCGCAACCGGCCAGCAGCAGCGCGCCAAGCAGCAGCGCAAGACGGATCATTTCAGGCCCTGCCCTTGGTACATCATCACCTTGTCGCCGGCGAACTGGATGCTGATGAAGGCCTTCTGGTCGCCCCAGGTGCAGCTGGTCAGGCCCACGGCGCCGGAGCACTCGGTGGGTTCGCCGATGATCTGCTCGACCTCGGCCTTGGCCATGCCGGCCTTGATCTTCGAATAGTTCTCCTGGTTGATCTTGTTGCAGGCGACGAGCGCGACGCAGACGGACAGCAGGGCGAGGATGCGCAGTTGCATGAATGACTCCGTGGTGTGGGGAATACCGCGGCAAGCTTGGCACAGCGCCACGGGGAATGCCCATTGGAGTCAGAAGCGCGAGCCGGGTTCCTTGAGGAAAGCGGCTTCCTCGACGCTGGAGGCACGGCCGAGGATGGCGTTGCGATGGGGGAAGCGGCCGAAGCGGGCGATCACCGCGTGGTGGCGCACGGCGTAGTCGAGGAAGTCGTCGAACAGCTCGCGCTCGGCAGGGGAAACGGCATCGCGCAGGGCGGTGTAGCGCAGCACGGCCAGCTCCTGGGTGGCCAAGTCCTCGGCGTGCTCGAAGACGATCTCGACGAACACCCGGCGGATCGGCGTGAGCTGCGCATCCAGGCCCCGGGCGATGCCGTCGCGCACCAGTGCCAGGGCACGGCTGTCGCCGGCATAGGCGCGGGGCTGGTCACGGAAGAGCATGCGCGGCAGCTGGTCCAGCAGCAGGATCAGCGCCAGCCAGCCCTCGGGCTGTTCCGCCCAGTCGGCCAGGCCGCCGTCCAGCGCCTGCTCCACCTGGGTGCCGAAGCACTGGCGGGCGTGTTGGTCCTGGCTGTCGCGCTTGCCGAACCACAGGCCCTGGCGCGCGGCAGCCGTCTCGGCAGCGTCGGCGAAATCGCCGAACCACCAGTCGAGCAACGGCTGCCAGGGCTGCATGGCTTATTCCTGGTGGTAGCCGGTAACGCGCTCGACTTCTTCCTTGGAACCCAGGAACACCGGCACGCGCTGGTGCAGGGAGGTGGGCTGGATGTCGAGGATGCGCTGACGGCCATCGGTGGAGGCGCCGCCGGCCTGCTCGATGATGAAGGACATCGGGTTGGCTTCGTACATCAGGCGCAGCTTACCGGGCTTCTCCGGCTCACGGGCGTCCCAGGGGTACATGAACAGGCCGCCACGGGTGAGGATGCGGTGCACGTCGGCCACCATAGAGGCGATCCAGCGCATGTTGTAGTTCTTGCCCAGCGGGCCTTCCTTGCCGGCCAGCAGCTCGTCCACGTAGCGCTTGACCGGGGCTTCCCAGTGGCGCTGGTTGGACATGTTGATGGCGAACTCGGCGGTGGCGGTGGGCACGCGGATGTCATCGTGGGTCAGTACGAAGCTGCCCAGCTCGCGGTCCAGGGTGAAGCCCTTGACGCCGTCGCCCAGGGTCAGCAGCAGCATGGTCTGCGGGCCGTAGATGGCGTAGCCGGCGGCCACCTGCTTGGTGCCCGGCTGCAGGAAGGCCTGCTCGTTGAGGCTGTCGTTCTGGGAGAGGTACTCGTCCGGG
Organism: Pseudomonas solani; assembly: GCF_026072635.1. NCBI lineage: Bacteria > Pseudomonadati > Pseudomonadota > Gammaproteobacteria > Pseudomonadales > Pseudomonadaceae > Pseudomonas > Pseudomonas solani. The sequence goes on from NZ_AP023081.1 coordinate 1,752,534, forward strand.
CAGCGCAGCACCGAGAAGATGGTGCCGACCGAGACGTTGACGTCGATGTTGGAAGAGCCGTCCAGCGGGTCGAATACCAGCAGGTACGCGCCCTTGGGGTACTTGCCGGGGATCTGGTAGGCGTTGTCCATCTCTTCGGAGGCCATGCCGGCCAGGTGGCCGCCCCACTCGTTGGCTTCCAGGAGGATTTCGTTGGAGAGCACGTCGAGCTTCTTCTGTACCTCGCCCTGTACGTTCTCGGTGCCCATGCTGCCGAGCACGCCGCCGAGGGCGCCCTTGGAAACGGCATGGCTGATTTCCTTGCACGCACGCGCCACGATCTCGATGAGGAAGCGCAGATCGGCAGGGGTGTTGTGGCTACGGGTCTGCTCGATCAGATAGCGACTCAGGGTTACGCGGGACATGGAAGAGGCTCCGGAGGGGAAGTAAAAACGCGCGCAGTTTAGCGCGACTCGCGCCGCAATGCTGCAAGCCGCTCGGCAGCCTTCTGCAATGCCCGGAGCAGAGGCGCCGGAGGCCTTCTGGGCGGCACGCAGAATCATCTGACGCAGCAAACGCCAACTGGTTCAGCGACGGCTCAGAGGCTCACCCGGGCCAGCGCGCAGACCTGGTTGCGGCCGTTGCGCTTGGCGTCGTACAGCGCGGCATCGGCCAACTGCAGCAGCTCGTCGAGGCTCTGCCCCTGGCTGGGCCAGATGGCCAGGCCGGCGGATAGGGTCACGTGCAGCTTGCCGCCACGGGTGGCCAGGCCGGTATCGGCCAGTTCGCGACGGATGGCTTCCAGGCGCAGGCGCGCCTCTTCGCTGTCGGCCCCGGGCAGGATCAGCAGGAACTCCTCGCCGCCGATGCGGAACACCGCGTCGGTGCTGCGCAGGCTGCATTCCAGGAAGCCGGCGACGCCCTTGAGCACGTCGTCGCCCACCAGGTGGCCGTGGCGGTCGTTGAGCTGCTTGAAGTGATCCAGGTCGATCAGCGCCAGGGCGATGGGGGTTTCCTCGCGGAGGCTACGGGCCTGCTCGCGGGCGAAGAATTCGTTGAGGTAGCGGCGGTTGTAGAGCCCGGTGAGCGGGTCGCAGAGGGCCTGCTCCTGCAGCTGCTCGTGCAGGCTGGAGATGGTGAGCAGGCGTTGCTCGCTCAGGGCCAGGGCCTCAGCCAGTTGCAGCTCGCTGCGGTGGCGCTCGGTCACCTCGCGCAGGTAGGCCATCCGCCCCAGCACATGGCTGCCGGTGCGGGTGACCCGCTCGATGGCCCGGGCGCGCACCTCGAAGTAACGCGGCGGCTCGCCCAGGGTCAGCATCGGCTCGCCACCGGCCTGCGCCTGCAGCAGGCCATGCAGTTCGACGCCGATCACCGGCCAGCCCAGCAGCGCCCTGCCCTGCCAGCCGTTACGCAAGCCCGCCAGGCGCAGCGCGGCGGGGTTGGCCTCGATCACGCGGCCCTTGGCATCGATCACCAGCACCGGATCGGGCAGCTCCTCCAACAACAGGTGGCGCGCCACCGGCAACAGGTCGAACAGGCGCACACCGAGGATCAGCCAGGAAAACGCCAGCAGGGTGAAGGCGAAGCTGAAGGGCGTCGGGTCGAAGCCGAACAGGGTCCAGCCGAACACCACGTAGCTGATGTTGGCCGCCCAGGGCACGCAGGTGACCACGGCGAAGGCGAGGTAGTGGCGACGATGCAGGCCGTGGCTGGTGATCACCGCTCGGCTCACCACCGCCAGGCAGAACAGCATCAGCACATAGACGTACACCGCGGTGCCGTGGAACAGCACGCCGTGCTCGTACACCACCGGCGCACCCGGCAGGCTGGAAGCCGGCGCCGTGGCCGGGCCATAGAAGGCCTGCCAGGGGTTGAGCAGCGCCAGGCCCCATACCGCCAGCGGCGCGATCGCCAGGGGCAGGTAGCGCTGCGGCGCCAGAGGCTCGCGGATGCTGTTGACGTATTGCCAGAGGAACACCGCCCAGAGCGTGGGCACGGCGACGACCCCCGGCCAGGCCATGCTGGCCCAGAACACCTTGCACGAGGCGCCCTGGGCGGCCAGTTCGAGGCCGGCGGTGGTCAGCCACCAGAGAATGCAGACATGCAGGACGACGAAGCTGGCGCGGCCCGGGAAGTAGCGCTGGCGGCCGATCCAGCGGGCCAGGAACATGATGCCGACGCTCAGCATCCCGGTGAACAGGACGGGAGTGGTCAGCGCCCAGCCGGAGCCGCTGCACATGCTCATGCCGGGCGCCCCACGGCGAGCCGACGAATGACCGGCCGCCCGAAGAAGGACTGGCCCAAGAGGCGGGCAGCTTGCAGCTGCGAAATGAAGTCGAGCACCGGTCGTACCTGACGCAAAGGAACGTTGCGCGACCCCTGTCGCGCAACGGCGCCAAGATACAGCAAAAAGCCAGTATCTACGTGACAACTTCGCTCAGCGAGCGGCCTCAGCCCCCCTTGCTTTGGCCCTTCAGCAGGCTCAGCGCCATCAGCACCAGAAGCCCCACGCCCAGCAACAGGACGGCCCACAGGCCGATGCGCTTCCAGGCCAATGCCGAGCCCTTCTCCTCGGCCACCACCACCGCCTTGGCCTCGGCCAGGCGCAGGTCGCCATCGGGCTGGGCGCTGCCCATCTTCGCCAGGCTGCCGGGGCCGTAGCCGGGCACCAGGGTGGTCAACGGCAGTTCGGCGCTGGCCGCGCCGGGCTTGCCGACGGCCAGAGTGTAGGGCGGCGTGCCCCGGGCCAGGAACACCAGTTGCAGCGCACGCATGCCTACCTGCAGGGTCGGGGCCTTGGCGCCGAAGCCGCCGGCGCGCTGGTCCACACTCATCTTCAGGTGCTGCACCGGCATCCAGCCGTCCAGTTCGAGCCGGTCGTGCAGCACCTCCTTGCCGTCCTTGGGCAGGCGGTAGAGCAGCCCCGAGGTCAGCGCCTGCCATTGCGCGGTGTCGTTGCTCCGCGCCTGGAGCCGCACCGGCGCCAGGGTATTGGCCTGTTCGAGGGAGAATTTCAGGCTCTCCACCGGCAGCGGCAACGGCAGGTCCCAGCTGTACTCGCCGGCCGCCGGGCTGCCTGCGGGCAGCGGGTCGGACCAGACCATCGGCGCCGGGCTGCTTTCCTGGCGGGCACCGGTGACCCGCGCTTCGGTGAGCAACGGCGCTTCGCGGTCCAGCCAGAGCAGGCGCAGGTAGCGCGCCTTGTGCCCGGGCAGGGTCACTTCACGCTGGTAGATATGGTCGTTGCCGAAGCTCAGCCGGGCGATCTGCCCGGTGCCCCAGGACTGCCAGCTCTGCAGGTCGTCACTGGCCTCGATGGTGAACTGCTGGAAGCCTTCACCCTCCTCGCTCCAGTCGATCACCAGTTTCTCCAGGGGCGCTTTCATGCCACTGGCGTCCAGCAACCAGCCACGCAGGCGCTCGCCGCTGGCGGCCGGGTCTTCCGGCAGCACCTCGACCACGGTGCCGGTTGTGCTGCGTTCCACCCGCACCCGAGGCGCACCCAGGCTGGTATCGGCCGGGCCGCGCAGGGGGAACCACTTGAGTTCCAGCTCCTGCTCGCTGCGGGTGACCTGGGATTCACCCCGGGCCAGCGCATAGGCCAGGGGCTCGCCCTCGGCGTTGAAGATGCGCAGGTCACGCAGGTCGGCATGACGGGCGAGGAAATGCAGCGACATCGGCAGGTCGACGCGGTACCAGGGGCCATTGCCCTCGACCTTGAGCGGTACCCGGGCGGCGAAGTCGTCCAGGCTGTCCTGGGCCTGCACCGGCTGTGTCACGCACAGCAGGCCCAGGCAGATGTTCAGCAAGAGGGGGAAACGGCTCATGCGTTGACCTGCTCCGATTCGGGCGCCGCCCGCTTGGGCGGAAGCGGCGCGAAGTAACCGACGACCAGCAGCAACACGCCGACGCCGATGAAGGAAATGATCCGCTCCAGGCCGCCCCGGTTACCCAGTTCGACGAAGAACAGCTTGGCCACCACCACCGCGATCAGCGCGGCGCCCACCAGCCACAGCTCGCGGCGCACGCGCCTGTGGCCGCCGATCATCAGGCCCAGGGCGATGCTGGTCCAGACGATGGACAGGCCGGCCTGCACCAGCATCGAATCCAGCTGCGCATCCAGCACGAAGGGCACGCCGCCCCAGTGGTGGGCGCTGCGGAAGACGATGGCCGTGGCCAGGGCGAACAGCGAGGCGCCCACCACCAGCTGCGGCGCCAGGCGCTGGATGCTGGTGTCGAAGCCGAACTCGCCGAGGTTCTCGCGCAGCCACAGCCAGACGCCCAGCAGGGCGAACAGCAGGCCCAGCTCCAGCGGGTTGACCAGCGGCAGGTAGGGCAGCGGGTCGGCACTGCCGTCGCTCCAGGCGTTGGCGATCCAGAACCAGGCCAGCATCATCGCCGCCAGGGGCATGGCGGCCCACAGGCGGTATTCGCGCGGGAAGGCGACCACCGGCCAGGGCAGGCGCGACACCCGGGTGACCAGCAGCAGGTAGAGGCTCGGCAACAGGGCCCAGCCCAGCCAGCGCCAGGCGTTGTAATGCTCGGACAGCAGCATCAGCAGGTAACGCAGCTCCAGCGCCAGCACCCCGAGGATCAACCAGCAACCCAGCACGTGGGCGGCGCTGCGGGGACCTTCCGGCAGCAGCCCGTGGAGCTTGCGCAGGGCCAGCAGGTGCACCGCGAACAGCGCGCCCCAGCCCAGCCAGCCGAAGTCCGCCGCCGGGTGGTAATGCGGGTTCCAGGCAAGCATCAGCACCACCAGCGCACCCGGCACCAGCAGCAGGCAGAGCAGCGCCAGGGTGCGCCACTGGGTGCGCAGCGCCAGCAGCATCCACAGCGCCACGGTCACCGCCGCCGCCAGCAGCACCAGGGGCACCTGCAGTTCCGGCGCGGCGAAGCGGGCGATCTCGGCGACCCAGGTCAGGGTCCACCAGCCCGCGCTCCACACCAGCAGCAGTTGCGACAGGTGCCCCAGGCTCAGGCCTTGCAGGCGCGGGTCTTCGCGACGGGTCTCGTGGTGCAGGCGCCAGGCGCCGGCCAGGGCGGCCAGGGACAGCACCAGCGGCGTCCAGAAGCCGGCGTGGGCCAGCGGGCGCAAGCCCTCGGCACTCAACTGGCCGAGCAGCAGCGGGCTCACCGCGAGGAAGCTCAGGCCGGCGATCACCTGCAGCGCCAGGCCGAAGACGAAGCTGGCGCGCAGTTGCAGGTGCAGGCTGAGCCAGACGATCAGCAGGCCGCTGCCGCCCCATACCGCGCTGGCCGTACGCCAGGGCAGGACGAAGAGCACCGCCAGGTTGATGAACACCAGACCCACCAGCAGCACCAGGGACATGCTGTGCAGCAGGCGCTTGTCGTTGCGCACCATGTCGTCGCGGGCCGCCACCAGCATGCCGCCGATCAGCGCCAGGCCGATCAGCGAGGCGGTGACCAGGCCACTCCAGCCCAGCGCACTGCCGCTGCCCAGCCCGCTGCGGTCCATGCCCAGGAGGAACACGGCGCCACCGAGCAGCTGCACGGCGAAGGCGCTGAAGAGGAAGGTGCGCGAGGCCAGGCGCAGGCCGACGTAGAGGGTCGCCAGGCCGGCCAGGGCCCAGACGATGGCGGTGCCTTCGGCGCGCAGGCACAGCGGCGCGATCAGGTAGAGGAAGGCCAGCCCGCTGCAGGCCAGCACCGGCAAGCCGCTGCGCTCCCAGGCGGACGCCTCTTCCTCCTGCGCACCGCGCAGCTGCCAGAAGCTGAACAGCAGCGCCACGCCGAGCATCAGCGCGCCCAGCGCCGCACCGTCCAGCAGGCTGTCGACGCCCACGCGCAGGCTGCCGAGGAAGGCCAGTGCCGCCCCCACCTGCAACAGCAGGGCGAAGGCGCGGGCCAGCGGCCGGCGCTGACGCAGGCCCAACCAGAAGATGCCGGCGCCTTCCACGGCCCAGGCAGCGGAGGTCCAGCGCGCATCCAGGCCCAGCGGGATGGCCAGGGTGCCGAACACCACGCCGAGAGCCATGCAGGTTTCCACCAGCAACAAGGCGCGGCCCGGTGCGCGACCGGCCAGGACCCGGGCGATGAACATGTACAGCAGGCCCATGGCCAGGGCGCTGAAGGCGGCGCCGAACTCGATGTGGTGGATCACCGCGTACTGCAGGCCGAAACCGACCAGGGGCGGGCCGAACAGCACGGTGCCGTCGATGTAGTCGCCCTGGCGCGCCGACCAGCGCAGCAGCGCATCACGCTCGCCATCCGGCGCGGCCGCCGCTTCACGCAGCTTGCGCCGGGCGAACAGCAGGCCGATGGCCAGGTACATGAGGAAGAACAGCACCAGGAAGGGCTCGGTGCTGGCGAACAGCTCCGGCTTGTAGGAGCGCAGGCCCCAGGCGAAGCCGATGCCGAAGGTGCCGACGAAGCCGATCAGGTTGAGCAGGCGCCAGGCCTTGAACCAGGCGATGGCGAAGATGCCGGCGTTGAGCAGGGCGAAATAGGAGAACAGCGCGACATGGTTGCCGCTGCCGGTGGAGGTGAGGATCGGCGCGGCGAAACCACCCAGTGCCGCAGCGGCGGCCAGGCCCAGGGCGTCCTGCAGCACCGCGAGGATGGCCGAGCAGAGGGTGACCACGATCAGCAGGATCAGCGCCATCTTCGGGTCCAGCAGCGGATGCAGGCGCATCGCCGCGAACACCGTCAGGTAGAGCACCGCAATACCCGCACCCTGCAGCATCAGGCCGTAGTTGGGGTTGCGCTTGCGCAGCCACCAGCCCAGCCCCAGCAGGGCGATGGCCGCAGCGGCCACACCTGCATAGCGCACCTCGATGGGCACCACCATGCCTTCGGTGGCGTAGCGCAGGAGGAAGGCCAGGCCGAGGAACAGCAGCAGCACGCCGACCCGCAGCACGGTGTTGCCGCCGAACAGCCAGTTGCGCGCGGCCTCGAAGCCGCGCTCGAACAGCGAGGGCTCGCGGGGCGGCGGCGGTGGGGGCGGGGTGACCGGGGCACGGGCGACCATGGGCTCCGGCTGGCGCGGCGGCAGCGGTTCGGCCAAGGGCTCGGGGAGGGGTTCCAGGGTCCAGTCGCTGACATCCGGCTGGCGCGGTGGCGGGCTGACCACCAGGGGCTCCGGCTCGAGCTCCGCAGGCAGTTCCCAGACCAGCTCGCTGTCGTCCACCGGTTGCTCCGGCTTCTCCGGTGCGGCGGCCTGGGCATGGACGACGGGCGCTTCCGGCACTGGCACGGGCGCCTCGGTGGGCGGCGCGGCGGGAGCGGTGGGTTGCACCCCGCTGCGCTCGACCTTGAGCAGCCGCTCATGGATGGCCTGCGTACCGACATCGAAACGGGCCGCGAACTCGCGCAGCTGCTTCTGCAGGGCGGCGTTTTCCGTACTCAGCCCGTGCAGGCGGATCGCCTGTCCGAGGCCCAATCCGAGGAGGCCGCCCAGCAGGGCTCCGGTGATCGATTCACCGGCTGCCGCTCCCATGGCCAGACCCACCAGCATGAAGATCCATTGCATGCACTGAATTCCCAAGTGATTGAGAAGAAACGCCAGATCCCTGCACGTTCAACGCCGCCGCCCGGCGTAAATGGCGACGCGCCAGTATATCGAGCGAAACGGAACACTCCCTACAGACGAATGCTGGCCATCTCACAGACACAGAAAATTCATTCGATTGCGCACAGAGAGTAGAAATCGTCTCGCCGGCCGGCGGCAAACTGTTCACAAATTCGCCAATCCCGCTATGATGCGCGCCCTCCCAGCCCCAAGCCCGCGCCCAAGCCATGAAAACCATGCTCATCGTCGGTGCCGACATCGATCGCACCGAAACCTGGATCCGTTACGAAAAGAGCATGTGCCACGCCTGCGTCTCCAGCTGCTGCACCATGCCGGTCGAGGCCCGCATCAGCGATCTGATCCGCATGGAGCTGGTGGCCGACTTCGAGCGTGGCGAGCCGCCGAAGAACATCGCCAAGCGCCTGATGAAGGACGGCCTGGTGGAACGCTTCAACCAGAAGTCGGGCATCTTCACCCTGGCCCGCATGGCCAACAACGACTGCTACTTCCTCGACCGCAAGTCGCGCCTGTGCACCATCTACGACAAGCGCCCGGAAACCTGCCGCAACCACCCCAGGATCGGCCCGCGCCCCGGCTACTGCGCCTTCAAGCCCAACGCCTGATCCCGCGACCTCGACCAAGGCGGGTTTCACCCGCCCTACTCACCTCGGCAATTGCCAGCCACCCAGGATGCTGCCTTGTGGGAGCGGATTCATCCGCGATGCCCCGGCCCCCGGGCTGAAGCCCGGGCTACGGTCCGAGCGGTAATACGAGCCCCTGAAAACGAAAACGCCCCGCGGGCGATGCCAGCGGGGCGTTTTTCATGGGCGGCTATCAGCCCTTGGCGAACAGCTTCTTCGCCAGGCTCACCACCACCAGCACCAGCGCACCGGCGACGATGCCGACCACGCCGTTGATCAGGGTCGGCACCACCACGCCAGCGGCGCCCGCCGCTTCGGCCAGGTGATGGATGGGCTCGTGGGCAGCAGGAATGCCGTGGGTGAGGATGCCGCCGCCCACAAGGAACATCGCGGCGGTGCCGATCACCGACAACCCTTTCATCATGTACGGCGCGGCACGCAGGATGGCGCGGCCGATGCTCTGCGCGGCCTGGCTGGCCTTGCGACTGAGGTAGAGGCCCAGGTCGTCCAGTTTGACGATGCCGGCCACCAGGCCGTACACGCCGACGGTCATGATCGCGGCGATGCCCACCAGCACGGCCACCTGCACCCCGAAGGAGGACTCGGCGACCGTCCCCAGGGTGATGGCGATGATTTCGGCGGAGAGGATGAAGTCGGTGCGGACGGCACCCTTGACCTTGTCCTTCTCGAAGGCCACGACATCGACGTCGGTCTTGGCCAGCGCCTCGACATGGGCGGCGTGGCTCTGCTCGTCTTCCTCGGCGCTGTGCAGCCACTTGTGGGCTAGCTTCTCGAAGCCCTCGAAGCACAGGTAGGCGCCGCCCACCATCAACAGCGGGGTCACCGCCCAGGGCGCGAAGGCGCTGATCAGTAGCGCGGCCGGCACCAGGATCGCCTTGTTCACCGCCGAGCCCTTGGCCACTGCCCAGACCACCGGCAGCTCGCGCTCGGCCTGCACGCCGGAAACCTGCTGGGCGTTGAGGGCCAGGTCGTCCCCCAGTACGCCGGCGGTTTTCTTCGCGGCGACCTTGGTCATCAGGGAAACGTCGTCGAGGACGCTGGCGATATCGTCTAGCAGGGTGAGCAGGCTGGCTCCGGCCATGTGGAAATCCTTGAGTGGGGGAAGGCGTTGCAGGTGCGGAATGATGCAACAGCCTACGGCGCCATTCCATCGGCCCGTCGGATTTCCAAGCAAAAAGCTGACAGACAGACGCCCCGGCACAGTCAAGGCCGGGGCCGGACGCTATCTCACCTCAACCACGGGTGCTGGGCGGGCCGCTCTGCAGGGGCTGGTCGCCCTCCTTTGCCACTTCCACCGGTTTGGCGGCGGCCTTGGGTTTGGGCTTGATCAGGCTGAAGTCGATCATGGTCTTCAGCGTGTAGGGGTTACCGATCATCAACGGGCGCGCCTTGAAGTCGGCACTGACCAGGCTGCGGCTGGGGTCGAGCGTGTCGAAACGCAGGCCGGCGAGGTCCGCCCAGGTGTGCACCAGCCCGGCGCTGCTGAAGGGCCGGTCGAAGGTACCGGCGAAGTTGCGCGGGTGGCTCTGTTGCCAGGCGGGGCTGGTCCAGACCATGAAGGGGATGGTGTACATGGGCGCGGTGGGCGCCGCCTCGTTGCGCCCCAGCACCTGCGGGTGCTCGGGGTCGAACACCGCCTCGCCGTGGTCGGACAGGTAGAGCAGGAAGCCGTTCGGGTCGGTGGCCTTGAAGCGCTCGATCAGGGTGGAGACCACGTGGTCGTTGAACAGCACGGCGTTGTCGTAGCTGTTGTAGGTGGGCAACTGGTCGTCGGTGACGTTGGGCGGCACGCCCTGGCGATCGGTGAAGCGCTCGTACTCCGGCGGGTAGCGGTACTGGTAGCTCATGTGGGTGCCCAGCAGGTGCACCACGATGAACTTGCGTGGCGCCTGGTCGGCGAGGACCTTGGCGAAGGGCTCGAACACGTCGTCGTCGTACTGGCGAGCATTCTGGTTGCGGTTGTTGTTCAGGTAGAACTGCTCGTCGGCCTGCTTGGAGAAGGTGGTGAGCATGGTGTTGCGCTTGGTCAGGGTCTGCTGGTTGGTGATCCAGAAGGTCTTGTAGCCCGCCTGTTTCATCATGTTCAGCAGCGAGGGCTTGCTCAGGTAGGCGTCCGGGTTGCCCTCGTCGGCGAAGCTCAGCACCTGCTGCAGCGCCTCGATGGTGTAGGGGCGCGGGGTGACCACGTTGTCGAACACCTGCAGCTCGCCGCGCAGCTTGTCGAGGTTCGGCGTGGTCGAGCGTGGGTAGCCATACAGGCTCATGCGCTGGCGGTTGGTGGATTCGCCGATGACCAGCACCAGGGTCGACGGCTGGTTGCCGTTGATGTCGTGCAGGTTGGCCAGGGGCGCGATGCGGGCGTTGCCTTCCAGCAGGTCCTGCATGTTGGACAGCTGCTGGCGGTATTGCCGGTAGCCCACCGCCAGTTGCCAGGGCACCGCCGGCTCCAGACGCTTGTCGATGCCGTCCATGGCCTGCTCGAAGCTGTCGTTGACCATCATCTGCTTGGTCACCGGGTAGCCGAGCAGCGCCACCAGCAAGGCCGCGCTGATCGCCAGCGCCTTGCCACGGGGCAGGTACACCGGGCGCAGGCGCCGCCAGATCAGCCAGGCGACGGCGGCGTAGGCCAGCAGCACCAGGGGGATCCACCAGGTCATGTACTGGGTCAGGTACTCGCCGGCCTCGGCGGTATTGGACTCGAACATGATGAAGATGACGCTCTGGGAAAACTCCTGGCCGTACACCAGGAAGTAGAACAGCGCCGGCAACGAGGCCAGCCAGAGCATCACGCCGATCACCGCGGCGAGGGTGCGGGTGCGGGCCGGGAACAGCAGCACCGGGATCAGCCACAGGCCGCTGAGCAGGAAGGCCTGGCGGAAGCCGGTGAAGCCGCTGGTGTCGGTGGCGAGGATCAGCGCCTGGGTGAGGCCCGAGAAGCACCAGAAGAACAGGAACAGCCAGCCCAGACCGGCCCAGTCGAGTTTCCGGGCCCCTTGATCACGCACGTGCGACGGCATAAGAACTCCATCAGTCGGATACAGGCTGCCGAGCGAACCGGCAGGAACCGCACGGACTCTGCACAAGCACGTGTGAAAACTTCGTCAAGAAAGGCGATACGGCCCGGGAGTGCGCGCTCACGCGCAACGCATCCCAATGGCGTGGGGGCAAAGTCGCTACACTCCGCCACCACCCATGCTTCAGCAGGACACGGAATGTCGATGACCACCCCGCACGCACGCCTCCGCCAGCTCCTCGTTTATTGGCTGTATGCCGCCGCCTTCGGCCATCTCTGTGCCGGCCTCGCGCTCACCTGGTTCAACCACCTGCCGCTGTTCGAGGCCTATCAGCAGGGCGTCGAGCACGCCTTCTGGACCGGCGCAGTGCCGGCGGGCGCGCGCGATCAGCAGCTGTGGTGGCAGGCCCTGTTCGGCGCCACGATGCAAAGCTACGCGGTGTTCATGTTCGCCCTGGTGCGCATCGGCGACCGTGGGCGCAACGCTTCGGCCTGGGGCTGGATGATGGTCGGCATCCTGCTGTGGGCCCCGCAGGACATGCTGCTCTCCGCGCAGCGGGGCATCTGGGCGCACCTGTGGGTCGACGGTTTTGCCCTGCTTGCCCTGCTGCCACCGCTCGCCTGGCTCTATCGACACGATCGCCGCACATCTTCCGACTGACCAGTCGTCGGCAGCTCCCGCAGGCCTTGGGTGATCCGACCGAAGGCCGAGGGCTTCGCTTCGTCGTCCCCCCTCCTCCTCTCCCCCGCTTCGCCGTTGCCAGCGCCCGCTTGCGGTTGCCGGAACAACCTCCCGTATTCCGGGCCCTGCAGCCCTGAGTTCCGGCCCGGACTCTCCCCGACGAGCCCATCCGTGATCGCCACGGCACTCGGGCAAGCGCAACGGCCAGCAATTGACACCCTGTCAATTCACGACAAATAGCCGCCTTATTGCCGAAATTTGCAGCAAATATCGCGATTATTTATGCATTCGAGCGTTGATATCCCCTTCCTGGCGTCTATACCTTCCTCCTTATCGCCACCCCAACCGGCCATCCGCCGGGCACCGGCGATACCTCGCTCCTAGAGCGCCCACAAGGCCACTGGAGCACCACGGAGATACCCTCCGACCATCACCAAGGAGCTACAGAATGCAAAGGAAGTTCATAGGAAAAACGCTGATCCTGGCCACTCTCGCCTCTCCCGCGATAGGACTCGCGGCCGAGCTGGTGGACGTAGCCAAGTTGCCGTCACGGGCAGGAATAGCCGGTGGCAGCGACATCCACTCCGACCTGGGCCTGGCACCCGAGGAGCTCGACAAGGGCACCAGCGCCAAGCTGCCGAACGGCACCCAGGTCACCCGCTACCAGCAGTACTACAAGGGCGTGCGGGTCTGGGGCGAAGCCATCACCGAAAGCCGCAACGGCGCCACCAAGCGCACCGGCCGCATGCTGGTAGGCATCGAGCAGGACCTGGTGCGTGACGCCACCCCCACCCTGACCAAGGAGCAGGCCCTGCAACAGGCCAAGGCCCTGGTCGCCAGCAGCCAGCCGGTGAGCAACGAGCAGAGCGAGCTGGTGGTACGGCTGAACGAGCAGAAACAGGCGCAGCTCGCCTACGTGGTGTCGTTCTTCGTCGGCGGGGATGAGCCGTCCCGCCCGCACTTCATGATCGAGGCCAACACCGGCCAGGTCCTGCAGCGCTGGGAAGGCCTCAACCACGCCGAAGCCACTGGTCCGGGCGGCAACGCCAAGACCGGCAAGTACCTCTACGGCACCCAGTACGGCCCGCTGATCGTCAACAACCGCTGCGAGATGAACAGCGGTGACGTGATCACCGTCAACCTCAACAACAGCACCAACAATACCAGCGTCAAAGCCTTCCGCTTCGCCTGCCCGTACAACGAGTACAAGCTCACCAACGGCGCCTACTCGCCCCTCAACGATGCCCACTACTTCGGCAACGTGGTGTTCCAGATGTACGGCAACTGGTTCGGCGGGCTGCGTCCGCTCAACGAGAAGAAGCTGTACATGAAGGTGCACTACGGCAACGGCTACGAGAACGCCTTCTGGGACGGCCAGGCCATGACCTTCGGCGACGGCAAGAGCCGCTTCTACCCGCTGGTTTCCCTCGACGTGTCGGCCCACGAGGTCAGCCACGGCTTTACCGAGCTGAACTCCGGCCTGGTCTACGAGGGGCAATCCGGCGGCATGAACGAAGCCTTCTCGGACATGGCCGGCGAAGCCGCCGAGTACTTCATGAAGGGGCAGAACGACTGGAAGGTGGGTGCCGATATCTTCAAGGGCAACGGTTCGCTGCGCTACATGGACCAGCCCAGCCGTGACGGCAGCTCCATCGACCGGGCCAGCGACTACTACGAAGGCATCGACGTGCACCACTCCAGCGGGGTGTACAACCGCGCCTTCTACCTGCTCGCCAAGTCGACCGGCTGGAACACCCGCAAGGCCTTCGAAGTGTTCGTCGACGCCAACCGCTTCTACTGGACCGAGACCAGCACCTTCGACCAGGGCGCCTGCGGCGTGATCAAGTCGGCGCAGAACCGCAGCCTGCCGACGGCGGACGTGATCAACGCGTTCAAGGCCGTGGGCGTGAGCTGCAAGACGGCGCTGTAACCAGGGCACTGCCCGTATCAGGCCCCCTGTCGGCGCGAGCTTGCAGGGGGTCATGAAGACGGGCATCGAACAGCGGAACGGGGCATGACGCCTGCACGACGGCCCCAGCGCGGCTCCTCTTTCAAAAAACGCCAGGGTTCAACTGGCCACTTGCCACTTAAGTTCTGTCAGAGTATTCCGAAACAAAAGTAAGCCACTGCAAGAGCGGCTGGACTCTCCACTCGGATGGAACTGAACCGATGTCATCGCTGCGCTCCGTCAGCCTGCAGACCAAGATTCTGCTGGCCTTCACCCTGGTCAACCTGATCAGCATCGCCACCTTCATCAGCTACGCGCAGTACGTGAAGTCCCTGGACATCCGCGAGCAGATGGACAACCGCCTGCGTGCGGCGGCTCATGCGGTGCCGCGCCTGCTGGGTAACGACTACCTGGAGCGGGCGCGGACGGCCGATGGCCTGCGCGAGGGCGAGTACCTGGAACAGGTGCGCAACCTCGGCGAGTACGCCGGCGAGGTGGACTTGAAGTTCGCTTACACCCTGATGGTCGACAGCGGCGGCCGGGTGTTCTACCTCTCCGACGGCGCCAGCGGCAGCGAGATCGCCAGCGACAGCTACGCCAAGCACCTGGAGGAGTACACCGACGCCAGCCCGGCGGTGATCCAGGCCGCGCGCAGCAACCAGGCGCAGTTCGACGAGTACACCGACAGCTACGGAACCTTCCGCTCGATCTTCCTGCCCATGCGCACCAGCGGCGGCCAGCCCTACGTGGTGGGCGTGGACGTCACCCTGAGCAGCCTCGACCAGGCCATCGCCGACAGCCTGCGCAGCCTGCTGCTCATCGGCGCGGTGACGCTGGGCATCGGCCTGCTGCTGTCCTGGCTGGCCACGCGCATGCTGGTCCACGCCATTCGCCAACTCACCGGGCAGCTCAACCGCATCGCCCAGGAGCGCGACCTCTCGCACTCCCTGGCAGTCACCAGCAACGACGAACTCGGGCAGATGGGTACGCGCCTGTCCGGCCTGCTGCAGGACCTGCGGCAAACCCTTTCCGGCGCCCTCGGCATGGCCGACAGCAACCAGCAGCTGGCGGAAACCTTCCTGCACCGCGCCGACGACATCACCCAGCAGATCCAGCAGGCGGCGCACCAACTGGCCGACGTCGACCAACACGGACAATCGATCCAGCAGGCCGCCGGGCAATCCCACAGCCTGGCCGGGGCGGTGCGCAGCAACCTCGAGCGCACCAGCACCGAGCTCAGCCGCGCCCACCAGGAGCTGCAACAGCTGATCGCCGATGTGCACGGCAGCACCTCCTCCAACATCGAGCTGGCCACCGACCTCGACGGCCTCAGCCGTGAGGCCGAGCAGATCGGCCAGGTGCTGCAGATGATTGCGGGTATCTCCGAGCAGACCAACCTGCTGGCCCTCAACGCCGCCATCGAAGCCGCGCGCGCCGGCGAAGCGGGCCGTGGCTTCGCCGTGGTCGCCGACGAGGTGCGCAAGCTGGCAGGGCAGACCAAGAGCGTGCTGGCCGATGCGCACAAGGTGATCGACCAGGTCACCGGCGCCATCCGCCAGATCGCCCAGCGCATGGGCAGCACCGCCGAACGCTCACGCGCCCTGGCGGGCAACGCCGACGAAGCGCTGGACGCCCTCGACACCCTGGTGCGGCAGATGGGCGAGGTGAACGCCAATGTCGAGCAGGCGCTGACCAGCAGCGAGCACATCCAGCATGCAGTGGCGGACATGTCCGGCCGCCTGGGCGATATGCGCGGCGCCTTCGAGCACACCCGCCAGGATGTGGACGCCATCAACCACTCCGCCGCTGAACTGGGCGAGACGGCACGTGCCTTGAAGAGCGGGCTGGGGGCCTTCCGCACCTGACAGGTGCAGGCGCGGAAGCTGACCACTCGCACAAGTTCGTCAGCGCCCCTATAATCCGCGCCCCCGCAGGAGAGCGAGGCGCCATGCGCCTCCGCCGAAGGCGCAAACTCCCATAATCGCTCAGGCAGAAGTCACTGCGGGTTCCATGATCGCCAACTGGAGAGCGGCCGCCCGCGAGCGGCCCACCGAAGGGGCAAGCGGCCCACGCCGCGCAAACTCTCAGGTACACAGGACAGGGGGAGGGGCAGCACAACGCAGGAGTTCTGTGTGCTCACCTACGTCTACCTGATTGCAATCGTCGCCGAAGCCATGTCCGGTGCCCTCGCCGCCGGCCGGCGCAATATGGACCTGTTCGGCGTCAGCCTCATCGCCTTCCTCACCGCCCTCGGCGGCGGCACCGTCCGCGACATCCTCCTCGGCCACTACCCGGTGAGCTGGACCCAGCACCCCGAATACATCTTCCTCACCATCGGCGCCGGCCTCTCGGCCATGCTCCTGGCCAGGTTCATGCACCACCTGCGGCAGCTGTTCCTGGTGCTCGACGCCATGGGCCTGATCGCCTTCACCGTGATCGGCTGCAACGTCGCGCTGGGCCTGGACTACGCCCTGCCGGTGGTGGCCATGGCCGGGATCATCACCGGCATCTTCGGCGGCATCCTCCGCGACATCCTCTGCAACCGCACCCCGCAGGTGCTGCGCCAGGAGCTCTACGCCAGCGTCTCCCTGCTGGTCGCCCTGCTCTACCTCGGCCTGCGCCAGCAAGGCGTCGACGACGACCTCAACCTGCTCGCCTCCTTCAGCGTCGGCCTGCTGCTGCGACTTTCGGCGATCCGTTTCAGCTGGTCGCTGCCGATGTTTTCCTATGCGCCGGGGCGGTGGGAGCATTGAAAGTCTCCGCACCCACCCACCGAGCCCGGCTCGGTTCGGTGCGCCCCATCTCCAGCCTGCCAGCGCAGCCCCGGGCCAGCGGTGTCGCCCGATCCCGGAGCTCACATATGATGGCACCTCGCCGTTTCGGCCTTGGTTTCAGCTTGCCCGGAGGGTAAAATCCACACGTTTTCCCGGGTTTTTCTACGGGCCTGTGACGGCCCTGGCCAAAGCCCGCTCGCTCACCACGACGATGCGTCGCCCGTAGGACCCGCTGCAAGGATCGCAGTCGCCTTGAGCGCTAGACCCATCGGGACATGACCCATGCCGTTCGGGCCGCCCCCCAAGCTCAACCTGCGCAATCTCATCCTGCTGTTCGCGCTCGCCGCAACCCTGGCGACGCTGGCCAACAACCTGCTGGTGACCTATGGCATCCAGCGCCAGGCGCTGGTGCAGAACGCCCTGGAAGCCAACCGCGCCTATGCGGCCAAGCTCGCCGCCAGCATCAACGAGAACCTGGCCGGTGACCTGGAGCGCCTGCGCTTCAGCGCCAACCTGCTGGGCAACGTGCCGGGCGATACGAAACAGATGGCGCTGGAAGCGGAGCGCCTGCTGACGCAGGACCACAGCTTCAACACCGTGCTGGTGGCCGATGCCGAGGGCACCGTGGTGGCCTCCAAGCCCGACAGCTTGGGCATCAACGGCCAGGCCCTGCGCTCGCGCGAGGCCCTGCAGCAGCGCCGGGCGATGGTCAGCCCGGCGTTCCGCTCCCTGGCGGGCAACCTGATCGTCTTCGTCTCCCACCCCATCTGGGGCCCCGATGGCCAGTACCGGGGGCTGATCGGCGGCACCATCTACCTGGGCAAGCCCAATGCCCTGGATTCGCTGGTCAGCCAGCACTTCCACCATGACGCGTCCAACGTCTACCTGGTGGACCCGGACCGCAAGGTGCTGTTCCACCCCGACGCCAGCCGCGTTGGCGAGCGCCTGGGCGCCAACCCCATCGTCGATGCGGTGCTCAAGGGCGAGAGCGGCGCCATGCAGGCGGTCAACACACGGGGCGTGGAGATGCTGGCCGGCTACGCCAGCGTGCCGCTGAGTGGCTGGGGCGTGGTGGCGCAGCAGCCCCTGGCTGCAGCCCAGGCGGCGCTGGAGGAGTTGATGAAGCGCCTGCTCGCCGGCCTGCTGCCCATGAGCCTGCTGGGCATCGGGCTGATCCTGTGGATTTCCGCGCGCATCAGCCGCCCGCTGCGGCAACTGGCCGAGAGCGCCGCGCAGCCCGAGCGCGCGGAGAAGGCCCTGCGGGTGAAAGCCTGGTATGCCGAGGCCTGGATGATCAAGCAGGCGCTGCTGGCCGGGCTGGAGGTCACCCGGGCCAAGCTCGGCCAACTGGACCAGCAGGCCAAGAGCGATCCGCTCACCGGGCTGGCCAACCGCCGCGCCATGGAGGAGCGCTTGCAGGCCTGGCAGCGCCTGGGCACGCCGTTCTCCGTGATCAGCCTGGACATCGACCACTTCAAGCGGGTCAACGACACCTTCGGCCACGACACGGGTGACGATGTGCTACGCCAGTTCGCCGACCTGCTGCGCCAGAGCTGTCGGGAGCGGGACCTGCCGTGCCGTGTCGGCGGCGAGGAGTTCATCCTGCTGCTGCCCGAGGCGCCCCTGCGCACGGCAGCAGAGGTGGCCGAGCGCTTCCGCGCCCGGCAGGAGGCCACCCCGATCGACCCGGTGGGGCAGATCACCGTTTCCCTCGGTGTGGTGCACTGGTCACCCCGAGGCGGGCGCAGCGTGCAGGACGTGCTCAAGCGCGCGGACGAGCTGCTCTACCAGGCCAAGCAGGCCGGGCGCAACCGGGTGATGGCGGACGAGATACGGGTATTCGAGTCAATCAGCTGACGCCAAAAATTCATGATGTAAAAAATTCCTGACAGCCAATTCCTAGGTAAAAGTCGCCGTGATATACAGCGGCGGCTTTCTCGAGCCCTTCTTGCCGTCAAAGGACTGCTGTCATGAATCGAGCCTTCTCGCTGGTCTGGAATCCCCGTCTGCGCGCCTGGTGTGTCGCCGATGAGCATGCCCGGAGACGCAAGGCGGGCTCCGGCGCGGTCCTGGCGTGTGCGCTGCTGGCCCCGGTGGCGGGCCTGGCGGCCGACCTGCCGACCGGCGGCCAGGTGGTTTCCGGCAGTGGCGCCATCAGCCAGCCCAACGCCCAGCAGATGGTCATCGACCAGTCCAGCAACAAGCTTGCGATCAACTGGCAGAGCTTCGACATCGGCGCCGGCAAGCGGGTGACCTTCAACCAGCCCGGCAGTGATTCCATCGCCCTCAACCGCGTGGTGGGCAGCGACGGCTCGAAGATCATGGGCCAGCTGGATGCCAACGGCCGGGTCTTCCTGGTCAACCCCAATGGCGTGCTGTTCGGCAGCGGTGCCCAGGTCCAGGTCGGCGGCCTGGTGGCCTCGACCCTCGACATCGACCCGCAGGATTTCGAACGCGGCAACTACCGCTTCAAGGGCGACGGCACGCCGGCGGCCGTGGTCAACCAGGGCACCCTCACCGCAGCCGATGGCGGCGCCGTGGCGCTGCTGGGGGCACCGTCAGCAACCAGGGGGTGATCGTCGCCCAGCAGGGCAGCGTGGCCCTGGCGGCCGGCAATGCCGTGACCCTGGACTTTGCCGGCGACGGCCTGCTCAACGTCCAGGTGGACGGCGCCGCAGCGGATGCGCTGGTGGAGAACCACAAGCTGATCCGCGCCGACGGCGGCAAGGTGCTGCTCACGGCCGATGCCGGCGATGCGCTGCTCAAGACCGTGGTCAACAACACCGGCGTGATCGAGGCCCGCACCCTGGGCGAGAAGAACGGCAAGATCATGCTCATGGGCGACTTCGACGGCGGCGTGGTCAAGGTGGCTGGCACCCTCGATGCCAGTGCCGCGAACGGCGGCAATGGTGGCTTCATCGAGACCAGCGGTGCCCACGTGCAGGTTGCCGATGACGTGAAGGTCACCACCCTGGCCAAGCCCGGCAAGGGCAAGACCGGCGAATGGCTGATCGACCCCTACAACGTGACCATTTCCAATGCCGGCAGCACCGGCATGGGTGGCTTCAACGGCAACGCCAACGACAGCGTGCTCAACGTCAACACCCTGACCAACGCCCTGGCCAGCACCGGGGTGACGGTGACCACCGGAGTCGGTGGCAGCCAGGCCGGCAACATCACCGTCGATGCGCCCATCAGCTGGAGCGCCGACACCACCCTGACGCTGAACGCCGCCGGCAGCGTCATCATCAACAAGGACATCACCGCCACCGGCACCAACGCGGGGCTCTCGCTGGTCTACGGCAACGGCTACCGGCTGGGCAGCGGCGCCCGCGTCACCCTGTCGGGCAGCAACGCCAGCCTCAGCCTGGGGGGCACCAGCTACACCCTGATCCATGACCTCGCCGGTTTGCAGGGTGTCGGTGCCAGTGGCAACTACGCCCTCGCCACCGACCTGGACGCCAGCGCCACGCGCACCTGGAACGGCGGCCAGGGCTTCGCGCCGCTGCAAGGCTTCAGCGGCACCTTCACCGGCCTCGGTCACGCCGTGGATGGCCTGACCATCGCCCGTGGTTCCGAGAACAACGTGGGCCTGTTCCAGGCCGTCAGCGGGCAGGTGCGCGACCTGACCCTGTCCAATGCCGCCATCACCGGCAACATCACCGTCGGCGCCATCAGCGGTTCCCTCAGCGGCACGCTGTCGGGCATCCACGTCACCGGCTCGGTGCTGGGCAACGGCTCCAACGTCGGCGGCCTGGTCGGCCAGGTCACCAATGGCACGCTGCAGGGGGCGTCCTCGACCGCCAGCGTGACGGGCCTGAACAACGTGGGCGGTCTGGCCGGCACTGTGCAGAACGGCACCCTGGCCGATGCCTATTCCACGGGGTCGGTGACCGGCACCATCAGCAACAGCAGCGCCTTCGCCGGCGGGCTGGTGGGCAATGTCTTCGACTCGGCGACCCTGACCAACACCTACGCCAGCGGCCGGGTCCAGGGCTACACCGCCACGGGCGGCCTGATCGGCGGCACCTTCCTGTCCACCATCACCTTCGCCAACAGCTACTGGGACGTGAACAGCACCGGGCAGGCCAGCAGCGCCAGCGGTGGCACCGCCATCACTTCGGCCAATGCCCGCACCCAGTCCACCTACAACGGCTTCGACTTCGCCAACACCTGGGTGATGTTCGAGGGTGATACCCGGCCGATGCTGCGCAGCGAGTCCTCCACCGCGGTGTACACCCCCCATGCCTTGCAACTGATCGGCACGAACCTGGCCAGCAACTACCGGCTCGGCACCTCCCTCGACCTGGGCGCCGCGCTTGCTGCCGGCGGCAACGGTTACTACGGCGATGTCTGGGGTGCATCGGGCTTCAAGCCCCTGGGCAGCGACACCGGCAGCTTCACCGGCAGCTTCAATGGACAGGGCTTCGGCCTCAGCGGCCTGGCCATCAACCGGGCGAGCACCAACTACGTGGGCCTGTTCGGCTACACCTCCGGCGCAACCCTGGCCAACGTCAAGCTGGTGGGCGGCAGTGTCACCGGCAACGACGGTGTCGGTGCGCTGGTCGGCTACATGACGGGCGGGACCCTTGGCAGCGCATCAGCCAGCACCACCGTCAGCGGCACCAGCACTGGCGAGGCCAATACCGGTGGGCTGGTGGGCACCAACGACGGCGGCGCCATCGCCGATGCCTCCGCCAGTGGCAACGTCACCGGCGCCGGCTACCAGATCGGCGGCCTGGTCGGCTTCAATTTCAACGGCGGCAGCATCACGCGCGCCTATGCCACCGGCAATGTGACCGGCACCAACCCGAACAACGGCCTCGGCTATGTCGGTGGGCTGGTCGGAGCCAACGGCTACAGCGGCGATGGCGGTTCCATCAGCCAGTCCTACGCCACTGGCACGGTGAGGGCGGCGGCGGGCCCCATCGGCGGTTTCGTCGGCCATAACGAAGGCAGCATCACCGACTCCTACGCCACCGGCGCGGTAATCGGCCAAGGCTCCGCCAGCAACATCGGCGGCTTCGTCGGGGTCAACTTCGTCAACGGCACCATCGGCAACAGCTACTCCACCGGCTACGTCGCCGGCGGCAGCCAGATGGGCGGCTTCGCCGGCTACAACAACGGTGGCAGCAGTGCCATCACCAACGCCTACTGGGACATCCAGACCAGCGGCCAGACGCTGGGCAGCGCCGGTGGGGTGGCGGCTGGAATCACCGGACGCACCACCGCCCAGTTGCAGGGCAGCCTGCCGGCCGGTTTCGCCTCCTCGATCTGGGGCATCGGCACCAACCTCTATCCGTATCTGCAATGGCGCTACAGCACCACACCCAACGCCGTGAGCGGCCGGGTGTTCAGCGACGCCGGTAGCACGGCACTCGCTGGCGCCACCGTCAGTGCCGTGTCGGGTGGGCAACTGATCGGCAGCGCCTCCACTGGGGCGAACGGCTACTACTACGTCCTTGGAGAAGCCAGCCGGTTCGACAGCAATGGCACGCTCACCTACCTGGAGGGTGGTTCCAGCCAGGGTGCCGCGTTCAGTGATCGTGTCGGCTACCTCGGTATCCAGGGCCTGGACATCTATGCCTCGGCCATGCGCCTGGTGACCGGGCAGGGCAGCCTCACGGCAACCCGCAGCCGCTACCTGGCCGCTCGGGGCAGCTACGCCGACAGCGACCTGGGCTTCCTCGCGCTCTCCGACTTCGGCGGTCTCACCGATACCGGCTATGGCCTCTACCTGAGCGCCACTCCCGCCAGCTACAGCCTGGACACCGACCTCGGCTCCGGCGGGCTGTTGAGCCTCGACAGCGGCGGTGCCTTCGGCATCAGCGGTACCCGCCAGCTGTCGGCGGCTGGCAACCTCGGCGTGGCCGACCGTCTGACCTGGGGCGACAACGCCGGGCTGACCCTCAGCACCAGCAACAGCGGCAACATCCTCCTGGGTGATGGCATCGACGCCGCCAACGGCAGCCTGACCCTGTCTGCTGCCGGCACCGTGACCAGCAACGGGGGCGTCAACCTCGGCCTGCTGAATCTCACCGGCGGTACCTGGAACCAGGTGGCGGCCAGCCTACCGAGCTTCACCGTCACCGACTTCCGCCTCAGCCCCAGCGCCACCTTCATACGGGCCCTGGGCGGGGACGGCAGCGCTGCCACCCCGTACCACATCGCCGACGTCTATGGACTCCAGGGGCTGGCCTCCAACAGTCTGGCGGGCAGCCGCTTCGCCCTGGCGAACGACATCGACGCCTCCAGCAGTGCGCTGTGGAACAGCGGCACCGGCTTCCTCTCCATCGGCAGCCTGGTCAACCCCTTCACCGGCCGGCTCGACGGGCAGGGGCACCGCATCAGCGGCCTGGCCATCAATCGCCCCGGCAGCACCTACAGCGGCCTGTTCGGCTACAACGCCGGTTATGTCGGCAACCTCAACCTGGTGGGCGGCAGTGTGGTCGGCGGTACTTACACCGGCGCCCTGGTGGGCTACAACGCATCGGCCGGTGTGATCGAGCGGGTCAGCAGCGACACCAGCGCCATCGGTACGGGCAACGTCGGCGCCCTGGTCGGCACCAACGCCGGCACCCTCAGCGAGTCCCTGGCCACAGGCAGTGCCAGCGGCGGTCTCAATGGCGGCGGCCTGGCGGGCAGCAACACCAGCACCGGCATCCTCCGCGACAGCTACGCCACCGGCAGCGCCCAGGGCAGCGCCACGGCGGGCGGCCTGGTCGGGTTCAACGACGGCAGCCTGCTGCGTGTTTATTCCACGGGCACGGCCAGCTCCAGCGTCGGCGCGGTCGGCGGCCTGGTGGGCAGCAATGCCAGCACCGCCACCGGCAGTTTCTGGAACACCACCACCAGCGGCCTGGCACAGGGTGTCGGGGCCGGCAATGCCTCGGGCGTATCGGGGTTGACCAGCACCCAGCTCACCACCCTGGCGCCCTTTGTGGCGGCCGGCTGGAGCATCGACGACGCCGGCGGCACGGGTGCCACCTGGCGCATGTACGAGGGCCACAGCGCACCGCTGCTGCGCAGCTTCATGACCGCCCTCAGCGTCAACGTCGGCAATGCCAGCAAGACCTACGACGGCACCGCCACCAGCAGCACGGGTGCCCTGGTGTTCCCCATCGGCTACGACCCGGCCCTGGTCGGCGGCAGCGCCCTCTACACCGCCAGCAGCGCCAACGCCGGCACCTACACTGGCGCCAACCTGCGCGCGAGCGGGCTCTATTCCAGCCAGTTCGGCTATGACATCGAGATGCTCGCCGGCACCCTGACCATCGACAAGGCAGCGCTGACCATCACCGCCAGCAATGCCAGCAAGACCTACGGCCAGACGGCCTCGCTGAGCGGCTTCAGCACCTCGGGCCTGATCGCGGGTGACCAGGTCAGCGGTGTGGATCTCACCAGCCTGGGGTCGGTGTTCAATGCTGGCGTCGGCAACTACGCCATCGTTGCCAGCAACGCCCAGGGCAGCGGGCTGGGCAACTACGACATCACCTACGGCAACGGTACCCTCACCATCGACAGGGCCGCGCTGGCCATCACCGCCGGCAATGCCAGCAAGACCGCCGGCCAGGTGGCGAGCCTCAGTGGCTTCTCCAGTGCGGGTCTGGTGGCCGGCGACCAGATCAGCGGCGTCAGCCTGAACAGCGGTGGTGCCGGGGCCGGGGCCACGGCCGGCAACTACGCCATCGTCGCCAGCAACGCCCAGGGCACCGGCCTGGGCAACTACGACATCACCTACGTTGACGGCATGCTCACCGTCACCGGGACGCTGCCCGTCAGCACCGTCACTGACCCGCGCGTGCCTGCCGCGCAGATGACCGGCAAGCAACCCGGCAACGAAACCGAGCGACCGCTGGTGGTGGTCACCCCAGCTCTATTCGCACCGGCCGAGTTCGGCGCGCAGCTCAACCTCGTCAACAACGGCATTCGTCTTCCCGAAGGAATCTGAAGATGCGTTCGACTCCCGTGCTGGCCGGCCTTGCCGCCTCACTGCTCAGCCTGTCCGTCTCCGCCGCCACCGCTCCGGATGCCGGCCAGGTGCAGCAAGGCCTCGACCAGCAGCCCCTGCAACTGAGTCCCCGGCAGTCCCTGCCGATCAACCTCCCGGACACGCCCGCCGACCCGTCGGCCGAGGCCGGTCCGCGCCTACAGGTCAATGGTTTCACCCTGGAAGGCAACAGCGCGCTGGGCAGCGACGAGCTGTTGGGCCTGTTGGCCGACCTGCCCGGCAAGGAACTCAGTGTTGGTCAATTGCAGGCGGCCGCCAACCGCATCACCCGGCGTTACCGCGAACAGGGTTACCCCCTGGCGCGTGCCTACCTGCCGGCCCAGGAGATCGACGGCGGGGTGGTGAAGATCGCCGTGCTGGAAGGGCGCTACGGTGAGGTCCGCGTCGACAACCCGGTAGGCCTGGGTGGCAGCGCGCTGGCGCCGCTGGCCGCACTGAAAGCCGGTGATGCGGTGCAGGGCCAGCCCCTGGAGCGCAGCCTGCTGCTGCTGCAGGACACCCCCGGCGTGGAGGTGAAGTCCACCCTGCGCCCTGGTGCCAGCACCGGCACCACCGACCTGCTGGTGGGGCTGCAGAAGTCCCCGCTGGTCACCGGCTCGGTGGACATGGACAACTACGGCAACCGCTTCGTCGGTCAGTACCGCCTGGGCGGCACCCTGAACCTGAACAACCCGCTCAACCTCGGCGACCGCCTCAGCCTGCGGGCCATGGGCAGTGACGAGGACCAGCACTACGGCCGCGTGGCCTACCAGTTGCCGCTCGGCCCCTGGGCCACCCAGTTCGGCGTCGCCTACTCGGACATGGACTACGAGCTGGGCAAGGACTTCGAGGACCTGCGCGCCCACGGCAACGCGCGCATCGCCAGCGTCTACGCCATCCAGCCACTGGTGCGCTCGCGGGACTTCAGCCTGTTCACCCAGCTGCAGTTCGACGACAAGCGCCTGAAGGACGACATCGACCTGTTCGACGAGAAGAGCGACAAGCACGCCCGCGTCGTCACCGTCACCCTCAACGGCAACAGCCGTGACGACCTGCTCGGCGGCGGCATCAACAGCTTCGCCCTCGGCTGGAGCCAGGGCAGCCTGACCCTCGACGGCGCCCAGGCCCAGCGCACCGACGACGCCACCGCCGGCACCCGTGGCCGCTTCCACAAGCTCAACCCCAGCCTGGTGCGCCTGCAGCGCCTGAGCGACCGCTTCAGCCTCTATACCCAGCTCCAGGGCCAGTGGGCCGACGGCAACCTGGACAGCTCCGAGAAGCTTTACCTGGGCGGCGCCTATGGCGTGCGCGCCTACCCCAGGGCGAGGCCTCGGGCGATCAGGGCTGGCTGGCCAACGTCGAGCTGCGCTACGCCCTCACCGAGGCCTGGCAGCTGTCCACCTTCGTCGACCACGGCGAAGTGCGCCTGAACAAGGACGCCTGGACCTCGGACGACAACCACCGCAGCCTCTCCGGCGCCGGCTTCGGTGCCCTGTGGGCGGCCCATGGCTGGCAGGTCAATGCCGTGGCGGCCTGGAAGCTGGGCAACGCCGCAGCCGAGAGCGACGTGGAGCGCACGCCGCGCGTCTGGGCCCAGGTGGTGCGCGCCTTCTGAGTCCGTGCCCCTGCCTGATGGGCAGGGGTATAGCGGGGTTTGCCGGTGCCACGGGCGGCAGGACGCAATCAATGATCCGACTGCTGGCCCGACCGTCGCAGTCACTGCAGCGCCTTCCGAGTGGATCGAGAAAGCCGCCCCTGTTGGGCGCCAGCCTCATCGCACGGTGGTGAACCGAACCCCGCCTCCGGGTGCCTCTCCATCCCCGTCGGTGTCGGCCTCGGTGATGCCCCTGACCAGGTTCATGCGCTCCTTGCGGATCAGCACTCGATACCGACCATCCACTGGGTCTTGTCAGCGTTGCTGCGGTCCAGATCGGCACGACGGACGAGCGGTTCCGTGCATCCCCGAGGCTTGATGTACTCCTCCGCTGCGCGCGCCGCCTCATCGATCGACATGGGGCGGCGGTCATCCCGCTGCACGGTGATATAGAAGGGCTTCTGGAACATCACGATGTAGGCATCCAGCGTGTAGCGCTGGCCCGCGATCTCGAGGTTGGCGTGGTACTCGTCGAAGCGTGTGAGATGGCGGGTGTCGAGGGCGCGCGGTGATGCGCAGCCGAGGATCAGCAAGGCCAGCCCTGCCAGGCCAGCCAGGGAAGTCACTTTCATGGTTCTCTCCTGATGAACAGCGGACAGCCAGGGGCGGCAGGCCTCTCAATGAAAAGCCCCCGCCGGATCGCTCCGGCGGGGGCTTTTCAGTTACTGATCGGAGATCAGACCTTGGCGCGCTCGTAGCGCTTGCGGTCGTTCTCGTTCAGCATTTTCTTGCGCAGGCGGATGGACTTCGGAGTCACTTCCACCAGCTCGTCGTCGGCGATGAATTCCAGCGCCTGCTCCAGGGTGAAGCGGATCGGCGGAACCAGGGCGATGACTTCGTCTTTGCCCGATGCGCGCATGTTGTCGAGCTTCTTGCCCTTGGTGGGGTTGATCACCAGGTCGTTGTCACGGCTGTTGATGCCGGCCAGCTGGCCTTCGTAGATCTCGTCGCCTGGGCCGAGGAACAGCTTGCCGCGGCTTTGCAGGGTTTCCAGCGAGTAGGTCAGGGCGGTGCCGGTGGCCATGGAGACCAGTACGCCGTTCTGACGGTTGCTGACTTCGCCGGCCTTGATCGGGCCGTAGTGGCTGAAGGTCGAGGTCAGGATGCCGGTACCCGAGGTCAGGGTCAGGAAGTTGTTACGGAAGCCGATCAGGCCACGCGCCGGGATGGTGTATTCCAGGCGTACACGGCCCTTGCCGTCGGGGATCATGTTGGTCAGATCGCCCTTGCGCAGGCCCATCTGCTCCATCACCGAGCCCTGGTGCTGCTCTTCGATGTCGATGGTGACGTTCTCGTAGGGCTCCTGCTTGTCGCCGTCCTTCTCGATGATGACCACTTCCGGACGGCCTACGGCCATCTCGAAGCCTTCGCGGCGCATGGTTTCGATCAGTACGGAGAGGTGCAGTTCACCACGGCCGGAGACCTTGAACTTCTCGGCGGATTCGCCCGCTTCGACGCGCAGGGCGACGTTGTGCAGCAGTTCCTTCTCCAGACGGTCCTTGATGTTGCGGCTGGTGACGAACTTGCCTTCTTTACCAGCGAAGGGCGAGTCGTTGACCTGGAAGGTCATGCTCACGGTCGGCTGGTCGACGGTCAGGGGCGGACGGGCTTCGACGTTCTGCGGATCGCACAGGGTGTCGGAGATGAACAGCTCTTCCATGCCGCTGACGCAGACGATGTCGCCGGCTTCGGCTTCAGCGACTTCTACGCGCTGCAGGCCGGAGTGGCCCATGATCTTCAGGACGCGGCCGTTGCGCTTGGTGCCGTCGTCGCTGATGGCGACCACCGGGGTGTTGGACTTGATCTTGCCGCGGGCGATACGGCCGATGCCGATCACGCCGAGGAAGCTGTTGTAGTCCAGCTGGGAGATCTGCATCTGGAACGGGCCGTCGACGTCGACGTCCGGAACCGGAACGTGGTCGATGATCGCCTGGAACAGCGCGTCCATGTTGTCGTCCATCTTCTCGTGGTCGAGGCCGGCGATGCCGTTCAGGGCGCTGGCGTAGACGATCGGGAAGTCAAGCTGCTCGTCGGTGGCACCGAGGTTGTCGAACAGGTCGAAGATCTGGTCGATGACCCAGTCAGGGCGCGCGCCCGGACGGTCGATCTTGTTGACCACGACGATCGGACGCAGGCCGGCCTTGAACGCCTTCTGGGTCACGAAGCGGGTCTGCGGCATGGGGCCGTCCTGGGCGTCGACCACCAGCAGCACAGAGTCGACCATCGACATCACGCGCTCGACCTCACCGCCGAAGTCGGCGTGGCCGGGGGTGTCGACGATGTTGATGTTGTAGCCGTTCCACTTGATGGCGGTGTTCTTCGCCAGAATGGTAATGCCGCGCTCTTTTTCCTGGTCGTTGGAGTCCATCACGCGCTCGCTTTCCGCTTCTTTGCGGTCGAGGGTGCCGGACAGCTTCAGGAGCTTGTCGACGAGGGTGGTTTTGCCATGGTCGACGTGGGCGATGATGGCGATGTTGCGTAGTTTTTCGATCACTTGTGCATCTCGATCAGAGGATTCGGTTCGCCGCTGAGTCTAGGCGGCCTGTATGAAAAACGTTCGATTCAGCCCGCCCGCTGGTCGGGGGGGCGGTGGCGGATGCTGCCGCCGTACAGCCCGGGCTGTTTAGGCCGGGCGATAAACGCGCACATTGGCATGCCCCTCGCTGAGCAGATGGTGAGCATGCAGGCGGCTCATGACGCCTTTATCGCAATAGAGGAGGTACTGGCGATTTTCGTCCAGTTCCTTGAAGCGGCTGTTGATCGCGTAGAACGGCATGGCCTGGACTTCGATGCCCGCCAGCTCCAGCGGTTCATCTTCCTGGGCGTCGGGGTGGCGGATGTCGATGACGATCTGCCCCGGCAGAGCCTCGCTCACCTCTTCCACCTTCAGGTCCTGGCCCAGCTCGTCGATCACCCGGTCGATGGGGATCAGGCGCGCGCGCTCGATGGCGCGTTCCAGCACGGCCATGTCGAACTGCGTCTCTTCATATTCGATGCGGCTCTTCTTGGCGCGGGTGGTGGGGTTCACCGAGATCACGCCGCAGTATTCGGGCATGTGCTTGGCGAACTCGGCAGTGCCGATCCGGGTGGCGGTGTCGATGATGTCCTGCTTGTGGCTGGCGATCAGCGGGCGCAGCACCAGCATGTCGGTGGCCGAGTCGATCACCGAGAGGTTCGGCAGGGTCTGGCTGGACACCTGGGAAATGGCTTCGCCTGTGACCAGCGCCTCGATGCGCAGTTGCTCGGCCATGCGCGTGGAAACCCGCAGCATCATGCGCTTGAGGATCACGCCCATCTGGCTGTTGTCGACCTTGCCGAGGATCTCGGCCACCACTTCCTCGAAGGGCACGCTGATGAACAGCACGCGCTGGGAGCGGCCGAACTTTTCCCACAGGTAGTGGGCCACTTCCATCACGCCCAGCTCGTGGGCACGACCGCCAAGGTTGAAGAAACAGAAGTGCGCCATCAGGCCGCGGCGCATCATCTGGTAGGCGGCGACGGTGGAGTCGAAACCGCCGGACATCAGCACCAGGGTCTGCTCCAGCGAGCCCAGCGGGTAACCGCCCAGGCCGTCGTGCTGGTGGTGGATGACGAACAGGCGCTGGTCGCGCACTTCGATGCGTACTTCCACTTCCGGGTTCTTCAGCGAGATGCCGGCGGCGTTGCACTCACGGCGCAGGCGGCTGCCGACATGGCTCTCCAGCTCCATCGAGGTGAACGAGTGCTTGCCGGCACGCTTGCAGCGCACGGAGAAGATCTTGCCGGGAATCTGGTCGGCGTAATGCAGCTTGCACTTTTCCAGCACGTCGTCGAAGTCGCCGAGCGGGTACTCGTTGACCTCCAGGAAGTGGGTGATGCCGGGCGTGCAGGTGAGGCGCTCGATCATCTCCGCAAGGAGCCTGGGGTCGGTCTGCTTCGTGACCAGTTCCAGGTTGTCCCAGATGCCGCTCACCTCGACTTCCGGGTCGAGATCACGCAACACCACGCGAATGTTCTTCGCGAGCTGGCGGATGAAATGCTTGCGCACCGGCCGGCTCTTGATGGTGATTTCGGGGAAGACCTTGATGATGAGTTTCATGAAAACAGCACTGGCTGGGACGCTGAAAAAAGAGGGGCGCGGATTATAGCGGAAATTGTTCAAGCTTTGACCAAAATCAATCACACCTCTTCGCGACGCACCAAACGGGTGCAATCTCGACGCACGGAGCACGGAATTGGTGCGCAAAACTGTACACAATCAATCGGCAGGCCCCGGCCCGCGTGAGTTCTAGGGCCTTTGCCCATCCCAGGGCACTGGCACGCAATTTGCTCCCTTGTGAGGCAGGTTGCCCTGGCGGACTATGCCGCCCCGGCTTCACCTTTTTATTGGGGGCTCGCACGACAGCCACCCCCGACCACCTGGAGGACACCATGTCGAAGTCGCTTCAACTGATTAAAGACCATGACGTGAAGTGGGTTGATCTGCGCTTCACCGATACCAAAGGCAAGCAGCACCACGTGACCATGCCGGCACGCGACGCGCTGGACGACGAGTTCTTCGAAGTCGGCAAGATGTTCGACGGCTCGTCCATCCATGGCTGGAAAGGCATCGAAGCCTCCGACATGATCCTGCTGCCGGTCGACAGCACCGCCGTGCTGGACCCCTTCACCGAAGAGCCGACCCTGATCCTGGTCTGCGACATCATCGAGCCGAGCACCATGCAAGGCTACGATCGCGACCCGCGCTCCATCGCCAAGCGCGCCGAGGAATACCTGAAGACCACCGGTATCGGTGACACCGTCTTCGTCGGCCCGGAACCCGAGTTCTTCATCTTCGACGAAGTGAAGTTCAAGTCCGACATCTCCGGCTCCATGTTCAAGATCATCTCCGAGCAAGGCTCGTGGATGACCGACCAGGACGTCGAAGGCGGCAACAAGGGCCACCGCCCGGCCGTCAAAGGCGGTTACTTCCCGGTTCCGCCGTGCGACCACGACCACGAAATCCGTACTGCCATGTGTAATGCCATGGAAGAAATGGGCCTGGTCATCGAAGTTCACCACCACGAAGTGGCGACTGCCGGTCAGAACGAAATCGGCGTGAAGTTCAACACCCTGGTCGCCAAGGCTGACGAAGTTCAGACCCTGAAGTACTGCGTGCACAACGTCGCCGACGCCTACGGCAAGACCGCGACCTTCATGCCGAAGCCCCTGTACGGCGACAACGGCTCGGGCATGCACGTGCACCTGTCGATCGGCAAGGACGGCAAGAACACCTTCGCAGGTGAAGGCTATGCCGGCCTGTCCGATACCGCCCTGTACTTCATCGGCGGCATCATCAAGCACGGTAAGGCCCTGAACGGCTTCACCAACCCGTCGACCAACTCGTACAAGCGTCTGGTTCCCGGTTTCGAAGCCCCGGTCATGCTGGCCTACTCCGCCCGCAACCGTTCCGCCTCGATCCGTATCCCGTACGTGTCCAGCCCGAAAGCACGCCGCATCGAAGCGCGCTTCCCGGACCCGGCTGCCAACCCCTACCTGGCCTTCGCCGCTCTGCTGATGGCCGGCCTGGACGGCATCCAGAACAAGATCCACCCCGGCGATGCGGCCGACAAGAACCTGTACGACCTGCCGCCGGAAGAGGCGAAAGAGATCCCGCAGGTTTGCGGCAGCCTGAAAGAGGCGCTGGAAGAGCTGGACAAGGGCCGTGCGTTCCTGACCAAGGGCGGCGTGTTCAGCGACGACTTCATCGATGCCTACATCGAGCTGAAGAGCGAAGAAGAAATCAAGGTGCGCACCTTCGTGCACCCGCTGGAATACGACCTGTACTACAGCGTCTGATCCCGCTGCCTGCATAGGCAACGTGTCGCGCAAGCGGCACGGACTGAGAGGCCTCCTTCGGGAGGCCTCTTTTTTTGTGGCATGGATTGCGTGCAACAACGCCCTCGAACCGAGCGATTTTCCGGCTGCGCCGCACAGCCGCATCAGGCCGAACTTGCCAGCTTGGCGCGCGGGTGCAAGGCTTAGCGGCATCATCCAGAGGAGACCGGCCCATGCGCCTCCTGCTCGCCTGCCTGCTGCTGTCGCTGACGCTCCCCGCCACGGCGCAGATCTACAAGTACACCGACGCCAACGGCAATACCGTCTTCACCAACCAGCCGCCGGATGGCACCAAGACCGAAGAGGTCAGCCTGCCCACCACCAACACCGTGGAAGCGCAGAAGCCCGTGACACCGGTCGCCGCCCCGAAAGACCAGGCGGCGGAAGCGGCATACAAGGAAATCCGCCTGACCGACGTGCCCAGCGAAGAAGCCCTGCGCGCCAACAACGGCACCTTCTCCGTCGGCGTGCAGCTGGTTCCGCGCCTGCGCCCGGGCCATCAGCTGCAGCTGCTGCTGGACGGCAAGCCCGCGGGCCAGAAGGTCAACGTGCCGCGCCTGCAGGTGGTCAACGCCGACCGTGGCGAGCACAGCCTCGCGGTCCAGGTACTGGCCGGTGACCAGGTCGTGCAACAGAGCGAAACCGTCACCTTCACCGTGCAGCGGGTCAACACCAGCAGCCCGGCGCTGCGCCCGCCACCCCCTCCGAAACCCACTCCGAAGCCAGCCAACTGACCCATGCGCACGATCCTGCTCTTCCTGTTGTTCGCCAGCCTGCCGGCGATGGCCCAGGTCTACACCTATGTCGACGAGGAAGGTAACCGCGTCTTCACCGACCGGCCCAAGCCCGGCAATGCCGAGCGCATCGAACTGGCGCCCTCCAACGGCATGACCGCCCAGCCAACGGCCCCCGCCGTGCTGCCACCGGCCGCCATTCCCCGCGAGCTGGGCTACCAGGTGCTGCGCATCCTGGTGCCCGAGCCGGACGCCACGCTGCGGGACATGGAAGGCAACCTCATCGTCACCGCCATGAGCGAGCCCGGCCTGCGCGATGGCCACAGCTATCGCCTGGTGCTGGACGGCAAGCCCCAGGGCGAGCCCGGCCGCAGCCCGGTATTCCCCATCACCAACCTGGATCGCGGCACCCACCAGCTGGCGGTGGAGATCATCGACGACAAGAGTCGCGTGATCGAGCGCACGCCGAACCAGCCGGTGCACATGATGCGCATCTCGCTGGCGCAGAAACGCCAGGCCCGACCCTGCCAGAAGGACGACTACGGCGTGCGTCCCGAATGCCCGCTCAAGGACAAGCCCAAGGAGCCGGACAAAGGCATCATCGGCATCCTCCCGTTCTTCTGATCCAGTGACGCACCGCAATGGTGCGTCACGCTGCACCGATTTCTATACTCTCCCCATTTTGGTTCGCCCGCGCACCGCCGCGCTGCGCTGAAAAGCAGCCGCAAGCGGCTGGTTGCCTGTTTCAGCGCGTCTTTTCAGGGCTTGGTTTGCTTCTTGCATTTTCCTGCCCATCGCCGAGATGCCCGACCTATGACCATCAACGACGCCCTGCACCGACTGCTGCTCGACAACCTGACCACCGCGGTGATCCTGCTCAATGCCGACCTGCGGCTGGAGTACATGAACCCGGCGGCGGAAATGCTTCTGGCCGTCAGCGGCCAGCGCAGCCATGGCCAGTTCATCAGCGAGCTGTTCACCGAATCCCCCGAGGCGCTGACCTCGCTGCGCCAGGCGGTGGAAGAGGCGCACCCCTTCACCAAGCGCGAAGCCATGCTCACCTCCCTCGCCGGGCAGACCCTGACGGTGGACTACGCGGTGACGCCCATCCTCAACAAGGGCGCCACCCTGCTGCTGCTGGAAGTACACCCGCGCGACCGGCTGCTGCGCATCACCAAGGAAGAGGCGCAACTGTCCAAGCAGGAGACCACCAAGCTGCTGGTGCGCGGCCTCGCCCACGAGATCAAGAACCCCCTGGGCGGCATTCGCGGTGCCGCCCAACTGCTGTCCCGGGAACTGCCGGAAGAGCACCTGAAGGACTACACCAACGTCATCATCGAAGAGGCGGACCGCCTGCGGAACCTGGTGGACCGCATGCTCGGCTCCAACAAGCTGCCGTCCCTGGCGATGACCAACGTCCACGAAGTGCTGGAGCGCGTCTGCAGCCTGGTGGAAGCCGAGAGCCAGGGCGGCATCACGCTGGTGCGCGACTACGACCCGAGCATCCCGGATGTGCTCATCGACCGCGAGCAGATGATCCAGGCCGTGCTCAATATCGTGCGCAACGCCATGCAGGCCATCTCCGCCAACAACGACCTGCGCCTCGGGCGCATCACCCTGCGTTCGCGCACCCTGCGCCAGTTCACCATCGGCCACACCCGGCATCGCCTGGTGACAAAGGTGGAGATCATCGACAACGGCCCGGGCATCCCGCCCGAACTGCAGGAAACCATCTTCTATCCCATGGTCAGCGGGCGCCCCGACGGTACCGGGCTCGGGCTGGCCATCGCCCAGAACATCATCAGCCAGCACCAGGGCCTGATCGAGTGTGAGAGCCACCCCGGCCACACCGTCTTCTCGATCTTCCTGCCGCTGGAACAAGGAGCCACATCCTCATGACTCGTAGTGAAACCGTCTGGATCGTCGATGACGACCGCTCCATCCGCTGGGTCCTGGAAAAAGCTCTGCAACAGGAAGGCATGACCACCCAGAGCTTCGAAAGCGCCGACAGCGTGCTCACCCGCCTGGGTCGCCAGCAGCCCGACGTGATCATTTCCGACATCCGTATGCCCGGCTCCAGCGGCCTGGACCTGCTGGCACGCATCCGCGAACTGCACCCGCGCCTGCCGGTGATCATCATGACCGCCCATTCCGACCTGGACAGCGCCGTGGCGTCCTACCAGGGCGGCGCGTTCGAATACCTGCCCAAGCCCTTCGACGTCGACGAGGCGGTATCACTGGTCAAGCGCGCCAACCAGCACGCCCAGGAACAGCAGAGCCTCGAAGCCCCGGTCAGCCAGCCGCCCACCCCCGAGATCATCGGTGAGGCGCCGGCGATGCAGGAGGTGTTCCGCGCCATCGGCCGCCTCAGCCATTCCAATATCACCGTGCTGATCAACGGCGAATCCGGCACCGGCAAGGAGCTGGTGGCCCATGCGCTGCATCGCCACAGCCCCCGCGCCAGCTCGCCCTTCATCGCCCTGAACATGGCGGCGATCCCCAAGGACCTGATGGAATCCGAGCTGTTCGGCCACGAGAAAGGCGCCTTCACCGGCGCAGCCAACCAGCGACGCGGCCGCTTCGAGCAGGCCGATGGCGGCACCCTGTTCCTCGACGAGATCGGCGACATGCCCGCCGACACCCAGACCCGCCTGCTGCGGGTGCTGGCCGATGGCGAGTTCTACCGCGTGGGCGGCCATACCCCGGTGAAGGTGGACGTGCGCATCATCGCCGCCACCCACCAGAACCTGGAAAACCTGGTGCAGGCCGGCAAGTTCCGCGAGGACCTGTTCCACCGCCTCAACGTCATCCGCATTCATATCCCGCGCATGTCGGACCGCCGGGAAGACATCCCGGCGCTGGCCCGCCACTTCCTCGCCCGTGCGGCCCAGGAGCTGGCCGTAGAGCCCAAGCTGCTCAAGCCGGAGACCGAGGAATACCTGAAGAACCTGCCCTGGCCGGGCAACGTGCGCCAGTTGGAGAACACCTGCCGCTGGATCACCGTCATGGCCTCGGGCCGTGAAGTGCATGTGGACGACCTGCCGCCGGAGCTGCTGACCCAGCCCCAGGACGCCGCCCCGGTCACCAACTGGGAACAGGCCCTGCGTCAGTGGGCCGACCAGGCCCTGGCCCGTGGCCAATCCAGCCTGCTGGACAGCGCCGTGCCGTCGTTCGAGCGGATCATGATCGAGACCGCCCTCAAGCACACCGCCGGCCGCCGTCGCGACGCCGCCGTGCTGCTGGGCTGGGGTCGCAACACCCTGACCCGCAAGATCAAGGAACTGGGCATGAAGGTGGACGGCGGCGACGAGGACGACGGCGACGACGCCTGATTCTCTCCGCCCCACCCCTCCCCCCCTTCCATACGCGGGCCTGCTGGCCCGCGTGACGCATCCGGCGGCCCCCGCCCTCCGCGTTGTAGGAGCGAGTCCGTTCGCGACGGATCGCTGGCCGATCCCCAAGCCCCTCGGAAAGGCCCACCGCGAATGGATTCGCTCCTGCTCCCTCCCTTGCCCTCCCACGCCCCGAACTCCCCGTAGAGCAGCCATCCAGACGCCTGCGCGACCTGCACCAGGGCGGGCTACAGTCGCTAAAAAACGATCCCCGCTGGTGCCACGCACCGCTTCGGCGCATCAAAAACGTGCTCAGAAAATGGCCAGGAATCAGCGAGAAACGGCCTGCAGGCGGTCATGTCGAGTAACAACGGAAAAGCGCGCGAAACGCTACAGGCCAGGAATTACGGGACTTTCAGAGCTGAAGAGCGATGCGAAGCGAGCCTGAACAGGCATCACGAATAAAAACTGGCACACCCCCTGCATTGGTAGAGACAACCAGTTTCGGGGACCTTGGTACAGGCAGGCCGGGGATCCCTCTTTTATGCAAGACCCTTCGCTGCCAGCGTCACCGCGTCGAGCCAGGCTCCGCGCGCGCACGGCGAAGGGGAACGGTTTTGGGGGCCTTGGTACAGGCAGGCCGGGGAACCCCCTTTCTTACACCGCCACGCCGTAACGGCAGCCACAGGCCCGGACAGCGCAGCGACAACCCTTTTGGGGACCCAGGTACAGGCAGGCCGGGGAATCCCCTTTCTTATCCCTCCCGCAGGCTGATCTGCAGCCGCCACTTGCCGTCCACCTCTGCACCGCTCCACTCCCCATGCAGGGGGCGGGTGGCCACGAAGTGCAGCAACAGCCCGTTCCGACTCATCTGCAATCGCCAGTTCAGCGCCTTGTCCCCCAGCTGCAGGTGGCCTTGCTGCGGCTCGGCGCTGGCATCGAAGAGAAAGGCCAGCGCACCGTCCATATGCTCCGCATGCTGGCGGGGTTCGTCGTTGAACCACAGCGCCAGGCCGCCCGGCACTTCCTCCACCCGTTCCAGGTGGATCGGCCCTGGCGCGGTCAGGCGGCCGATCATCATGCCCACCAGCAGTCCGAAAATCGCCAACGAGCCCAAAAAGCGCGGCCACATGCGCCGCCTCGGGTCCTCATCGGGAGTAGAATGCCGCCGGTTTTGGCGCTGGGGGCCACGCATGTTTCACGTCATCCTTTTTCAACCGGAAATTCCGCCGAACACCGGCAACATTATCAGGCTGTGCGCCAACTCGGGCTGCCACCTGCACCTGATCGAACCCCTGGGTTTCGAGCTCGACGACAAGCGCCTGCGCCGCGCCGGGCTGGACTACCACGAGTACGCCACCCTGCAGCGCCACGCCGACCTGGAAAGCTGCCTGGCGAGCCTGGGGCACCCCCGCGTGTTCGCCTTCACCACCAAGGGCACGCAGCTGTTCCACGAGGTTGCCTTCGAGAAGGGCGACGCCTTTCTTTTCGGCCCGGAAAGCCGCGGCCTGCCGGAGGAGGTGCGCAACGCCCTGCCGCCCGAGCAGCGCCTGCTCCTGCCCATGCGCCCCGGCTGCCGCAGCCTGAACCTGTCCAACACGGTGGCGGTGGCGGTCTACGAGGCCTGGCGCCAGCACGGTTTCAGCCTGGACTGAGGGCCATCGCCCGCCCACAAAAAAGCGCCCCTCGGGGCGCTTTTTTCATCCAGCGCGGATCAGGCGTTGGCCGGGGCTTCGCCGGCGGCCTGCAGGCGCGCCATTTCCTGCGCGTACAGGGCGTCGAAGTTCACCGGAGCCAGCATCAGCGCCGGGAAGGAGCCACGTACGACGAGGCTGTCCAGGGTTTCGCGGGCGTAGGGGAACAGGATGTTCGGGCAGAAGGCACCCAGGGTGTGGCTCATGGAAGTCGCATCCAGGCCCTTGATCAGGAAGATGCCGGCCTGCTGCACTTCGGCGATGAAGGCGGTCTCTTCGCCGTTCTTCACGGTCACGGAAAGGGTCAGCACCACTTCGTGGAAATCACCGTCCAGCGACTTCTGGCGGGTGTTCAGGTCCAGCGCCACGCTCGGGGTCCACTCCTGACGGAAGATCTCGGGGCTCTTGGGGGCCTCGAACGACAGGTCACGCACATAGATACGCTGCAGCGAGAATTGCGGGTTCTGGGCTTCCTGGGAAGCGCCGTTGCTTGCTTGTTCAGTCATGGCAGAGCCTTCTTGTTCGTACGTTTCTAGTGGGGTCACGCCTTGAGCAGAGCATCCAGCTTGCCCGCCCGCTCAAGGGCATAAAGGTCGTCACAGCCGCCCACATGGGTCGAACCGATCCATATCTGCGGCACCGAGGTACGCCCCGCCTTGCGGGTCATCTCGGCGCGGACGTCGGGCTTGCCATCGACACGGATCTCTTCGTACTGGACGCCCTTGTTGCCGAGCAATTGCTTGGCCCGGATACAGTAAGGGCACCAATCGCTGGAATAGATGACGACGGCAGCCATATTCACTTCACCAACGGCAGGTTTTCGCCGCGCCAGCTGCCGATGCCGCCAGACAGCTTGAGGGCGGTGAAGCCGGCTTTTTGCAGGTCACGGCAGACAGTGCCAGCGTGCTGGCCCATGGTGTCGACCACTATGATGGTCTTGTCCTTATGCTTATCCAGCTCCGCAAG
The DNA here is from genome assembly GCF_026072635.1 of Pseudomonas solani. Lineage (NCBI taxonomy): Bacteria > Pseudomonadati > Pseudomonadota > Gammaproteobacteria > Pseudomonadales > Pseudomonadaceae > Pseudomonas > Pseudomonas solani. Next base: position 1,791,349 of record NZ_AP023081.1, read on the forward strand.
GCGAGCAGCCAGCTTTTCGTAGGGGATGTTCAGCGAGTCGACGATACGACCGGCGGCGAAATCCTTGTTGCTGCGCACGTCGAGGACGATGCCCTGGCCACCGTTGACCAGCGCGGTGAGCTCGCGGGTGCTGATGCTGCGGCCACCACGACGCAGTTCGTGGGCGATCAGCAGCACCAGCAGGACGACGAAGGATGCGCTCAGCACATAGTGGTTAGTGGCAAATTCAATCAGGTGGGCGAACATCGACGGGTCCCGGGACGGTAAAATGCCGGCCAGTATACACAGCACCACAGGTCCACCAAACCCCGCACGGCGGTGACGTACAAGGAACTTGTACGTAAAATGCCGCTCCCTTTTTGATCTTCTTGTGCCATGCGAGTCGGACTTATGACAGCCACGCCCAAACCCCTGGTTCTGATCATCCTGGACGGCTTCGGTCACAGCGACAGTCCCGAATACAACGCCATCTACGCGGCCACCAAACCGGTGTACGACCGCCTGCTGGCCACCCAGCCCCACGGCCTGATCTCCGGCAGCGGCATGGACGTGGGCCTGCCCGACGGGCAGATGGGCAACTCCGAGGTCGGCCACATGAACCTCGGCGCCGGCCGCGTGGTGTACCAGGACTTCACCCGCGTCACCAAGGCCATCCGCGATGGCGAGTTCTTCAACAACCCGGTGATCGTCGAAGCCGTGGACAAGGCCGTCGCCGCCGGCAAGGCCGTGCACTTCATGGGCCTGCTCTCCGACGGCGGCGTGCACAGCCACCAGGACCACCTGGTCGCCATGGCCGAACTGGCCGCCCAGCGCGGTGCCGAGAAGATCTACCTGCACGCCTTCCTCGACGGCCGCGACACCCCGCCGAAGAGCGCCGAGCCGTCCATCAAGCTGCTCGACGACGCCTTCGCCCGCCTCGGCAAGGGCCGCATCGCCAGCCTGATCGGCCGCTACTTCGCCATGGACCGCGACAACCGCTGGGACCGCGTCGAAGCCGCCTACAACCTCATCACCGAAGGCCGGTCCGAGTTCACCGCCACCAGCGCCGCCGAAGGCCTGGCCGCCGCCTACGAGCGCGGCGAGAGCGACGAATTCGTCAAGGCCACCCGTATCGGCGACGCCGCCCCGGTGGAAGATGGCGACGCGGTGATCTTCATGAACTTCCGCGCCGACCGCGCCCGCGAGCTGTCCCGCGCCTTCGTCGAGCCCGGCTTCAAGGAGTTCCCGCGCCAGCGCGAGATCGCCCTGGCCGGCTACGTGATGCTCACCCAGTACGCCGCCAGCATCCCCGCGCCCAGCGCCTACAAGCCCGAATCGCTGAACAACGTGCTGGGCGAATACCTGGCCGCCAACGGCAAGACCCAGCTGCGCATCGCCGAGACCGAGAAGTACGCCCACGTGACCTTCTTCTTCTCAGGCGGCCGCGAAGAGCCCTTCGAAGGCGAGGAACGCATCCTCATCCCGTCGCCCAAGGTCGCCACCTACGACCTGCAGCCGGAAATGAGCGCCCCCGAGGTGACCGACCGCATCGTCGACGCCATCGAGAACCTGCGCTACGACGTGATCATCGTGAACTACGCCAACGGCGACATGGTCGGCCACACCGGCGTGTTCGAGGCCGCGGTCAAGGCCGTCGAGTGCCTGGACACCTGCCTCGGCCGCATCACCACGGCCCTCGACAAGGTCGGCGGTGAAGCGCTGATCACCGCCGACCACGGCAACGTCGAGCAGATGGAAGACGAAATGACCGGCCAGGCGCACACCGCGCACACCTGTGAGCCGGTGCCCTTCATCTATTACGGCAAGCGCCAGGTGAGCCTGCGCGAAGGCGGCGTGCTCGCCGACGTGGCGCCGACCCTGCTGACCCTGATGGGCCTGCCGGTGCCGGCCGAGATGACCGGCAAGACCATCGTCGAGCTGAAATGAGCAGCGCGCCGACCACCGGCGCAGCGGTTTCGTGTCGAACGCCCCAAAGCTCAGGCTTCGGGGCGTTTTTTTTGCCGAGCGCGACGGGCATACTAGGCCGGTCCTCCTCCCTGGTGCCGCACCTCCCCATGTTTCGCGTCCTCGCCTTCTTCCTCCTTGCCTGCCTGCTCACCCCGGCCATCGCCGACGAGCGCGCGCAGACCCAGCAGCAGCTGGATCAGGCCGCCAAGGACGTCGCCGAGCTGAAGAAGCTCCTGCAGCAGCTGCAGCAGGAAAAGAGCGGCGTGCAGCAGGACCTGAAGAAGACCGAGTCCGACATGGGCCAGCTGGAGAAACAGGTCAAGGACCTGCAGCAGGAGCTCGACAAGGGCGAAGACGAGGTCAAGCGCCTGGACCAGGAGAAAAAAAAACTCCAGGGCGCGCGTCTTGAACAGCAACGGCTGATCGGCATCCAGGCCCGCGCGGCCTACCAGAGCGGCCAGCAGGAATACCTCAAGCTGCTGCTCAACCAGCAGCACCCCGAGAAATTCGCCCGCACCCTCACCTACTACGACTACCTCAGCAAGGCCCGCCTGGAACAGCTCGACGCCTTCAACGAGACCCTGCGCCAGTTGGCCAACGTCGAGCGCGACATGGCTACCCAGCAGGCCGCGCTCATCGAGCAGAAAAGCGCCCTGGACGGCCGTCGCGAGCAGCTCGCCGGCCTGCGCAAGGAGCGCCAGCTGGCCCTGGCCAAGCTCAACAAGGACGTGACCGACCGCGACCAGAAGCTCAAGGCACGCCAGCAGGAGCAGGCCGACCTCGGCAAGGTACTGAAGACCATCGAGGAAACCCTCGCCCGCCAGGCCCGCGAAGCCGAGGAAGCGCACAAGCGCGAGCTGGCCGAACGGCAGCGCCAGGAAGACGAGCTCAAGCGCTCCCCGGCCGCCGCCAAATCCATCTCCGGGCCCCTGGTTTCAAGCACCGGGGGCAATTACGGCGGCCCTTTCGCCAGCGCCCGGGGCAAGCTGCCCTGGCCGGTCGACGGCCGTCTCGTTGCAAGATTTGGAACTCCTCGCGGCGAAGACGCACGAACTAAGTGGGATGGCGTGCTCATCGGCGCCAGCGCAGGCAGCCAGGTGCGTGCCGTACATGGGGGGCGCGTGGTATTCGCCGACTGGTTGCGTGGAGCCGGGTTGCTGGTCATCCTCGACCACGGCAACGGTTTCCTCAGCCTGTACGGGCACAACCAGAGCCTGTTGAAAAATGCCGGCGACATCGTCAAGGCGGGGGAATCCATCGCCACCGTCGGCACCAGTGGCGGGCAGGACACGCCCGCGTTGTATTTCGCCATTCGCCAGCAGGGCCGCCCCAGCGACCCCGCGCAATGGTGCCGAGCGCAAGGATAAGCGCCACTTCATCCAGTAGGAGTTGATTCGCATGCCGCATCTGTCCCGCCTTACCTCCCTGGCCATGGCCCTGGCACTGATCGGTGGCGCCTCGTTCGCCAACGCCGCCCAGGAGCCGCCGGCAACGGCACCCGCCCAGGCGCCGATGGCGAACGGCAAGGCACCGCTGCCCCTGGACGAGCTGCGCACCTTCGCCGAGGTGCTGGACCGGATCAAATCCGCCTACGTCGAGCCGGTGGACGACAAGACCCTGCTGGAGAACGCCATCAAGGGCATGCTCAGCAACCTCGACCCGCACTCCGCCTACCTGGAGCCCGAGGCCTTCCAGGAACTGCAGGAAAGCACCAGCGGCGAGTTCGGCGGCCTGGGCATCGAGGTGGGCACCGAGGACGGCTTCATCAAGGTGGTCTCGCCCATCGACGACACCCCCGCCTCCAAGGCCGGCATCCAGCCGGGCGACCTGATCGTCAAGATCGACGGCCAGCCCACCAAGGGCCTGTCGATGATGGAAGCCGTGGACAAGATGCGCGGCAAGGCCGGCAGCCCCATCGTCCTGACCCTGGTACGCGAGGGCGGCCAGCCCTTCGACGTCGAGCTCAAGCGCGCCGTGATCAAGGTCAAGAGCGTGAAGAGCCAGTTGCTGGACAAGAACTACGGCTACATCCGCATCACCCAGTTCCAGGTCAACACCGGCGAGGAAGTGGGCAAGGCGCTGGCCAAGCTGCGCAAGGAAAACAGCGACAAGAAGCTCGCCGGCCTGGTCCTCGACCTGCGCAACAACCCCGGCGGCGTGCTGCAGTCCGCAGTGGAAGTGGCCGACCACTTCCTCACCAAGGGCCTGATCGTCTACACCAAGGGCCGTATCGCCAACTCCGAGCTGCGCTTCTCCGCCGACCCGGCCGACGCCAGCGAAGGCGTACCGCTGGTGGTGCTGATCAACGGCGGCAGCGCCTCGGCGGCCGAGATCGTCGCCGGCGCCCTGCAGGACCACAAGCGTGGCGTGCTGATGGGCACCGACAGCTTCGGCAAGGGCTCGGTACAGACCGTGCTGCCGCTGAACAACGACCGCGCCCTGAAGCTCACCACCGCGCTGTACTTCACCCCCAACGGCCGCTCCATCCAGGCCCAGGGCATCGTCCCGGACGTGGAAGTGGCCCGAGCCAAGGTCACCCGCGAGCAGGACAGCGAGAACTTCAAGGAAGCCGACCTCGCCGGCCATCTCGGCAACGGCAACGGTGGCGCGGACAAACCCAGCTCCGGCAAGGCCAAGTCCGCCCAGGCCCGCCCGCAGGACGACGACTACCAGCTGAGCCAGGCGCTGAACCTGCTCAAGGGCCTGAACGTCACCCGCGGGGATTGAGGTGAGCCGGGGAGCCTGGCTGCTGGCGCTGCTGCTTGGCGCGTCGGCGACCCAGGCCCGCGAACCCCTCCCGCCCCTGCCCCGGCTGCCCCTCTCGGCGCCGGAGCAGGTGGTGCCCACCCAGCCGCAACCCATCCAGCCCGGCCCTATCCGACTTGGCCCCGAGCAACCGGCCAGCGCCGCGCCTAGCGCCACCACTGCCCCGGTGGCAGTCCCGGTACCCCCGCCCGCCAAGGCCGACAAGCCCACAAAGACCGTTCCCCCTGCCCCGGCAACCCCGCTCGATAGCCGCCAGCACCCTCGCCTGACCCTGGTGATCGACGACCTCGGCCAGACGCCCGAACGCGACCGCCGCGTGCTCGCCCTACCCGGCCCGGTGGCCCTGTCGATCATCCCCGACGCGCCCCACGCCACCCAGCTGGCCAATACCGCCCACGCCGCCGGCAAAACGGTGATGCTGCACCTGCCCATGGACCCGGCCGGCGGCCCCTTCGCCTGGCACCCGGGCATGCCGGTGGACGAGTTGCAGCGCCGCCTCGACGCCGCCTTGCGCGTGGTGCCCCACGCCCAGGGCCTGAACAACCACATGGGCAGCCGCATGACCGCCCAGCCCCAGGCCATGGCCTGGCTGATGCACCGCCTGCAGGGCGACCACCGCTTCTTCATCGACAGTCGCACCAGCGCCGCCACCGTGGCCGCCGCCGAAGCGCAGAAGATCGGCCTGGCCAGCCTCTCGCGGGACATCTTCCTCGACGACGACATGCACCCCGATGCCGTCGCCGCCCAGTTCGCGGCAGCCCTGAAGCTCGCTCGCAAGCAGGGCTCGGCGGTGATGATCGGCCATCCGCACCCTGCCACCCTGGCGCTGCTCGAACGCGAGCTGCCGCGCCTGAAGGCACAGGGGTTCGAACTGATCGGGGTGCAACAGATGATCGCCCTGCGCAGCAACCGCGCCATGGCCGCCCACGGCAAGGCCGGGGTCTATCGCTGAGCCGGCGTGCGCCAGCGCATGTTCCCCGGCATCGCGGCTGGGCAAACGTGCGGCGAGTCCTTAGGCTTCAGCGCCTCTCCTGCAAGGATGCCGTTCCATGTCCCGTCGCGTCTCCCTGATCAAGGCCTTCCTCCTCCTGGCGTTCGTCATCGCCGCGGCGGTGCCCACGGGCTATATCTGGATCATCGTCAGCGCCAAGCTGGAACTCGGTGGTGCCAGCCCGGGCGAAGAGGTCGTGGGCACCACCAGCCGCGTCGAGCAGCGGGCCCGCCAGCAATACTGCACCGGCGTGCTGGCGACACCGAAGAACACCTGGCTGGTCGGCCGAATGGACCGCGCGGAAAAGGCCGAGGACCAGCCCGGCATCGACCTCGATGCACTGATCCGTGGCAGTGCTGCCGAACAGAATGACGACGAGCCCTCGGGCTTCAGCGGCCTATTCGGTGGCGGCTTCTCCAGCGACCCGCAAACCAGCTACCTGTCGCGCCTGGATGCCAACGGTGAGTTCGTCCAGGTCGCCCGCCTCGGCGACACCGCCTGCCTTGTGGCGACGCCCGATGGCGCCACCCTGTTCCTGCTGACTGGCGTCAACCGCCCCCAGGGCGCGCAGCAGACGGACGTCCAGCAGACGGTGATCCTGCGCAGTGACGACCAGGGCGGCAGCTGGATGCCCCTCGAACAAGGCTTGCTGGCTGACGCCAACAGCCTCGCCTGGTCGCTCGAACCCTACTTCTTCGATAGCCAGCAGGTCTGGGCCTGGGCCAGCCTGCCGCAGAGCAGCAGCACCTATGGCGAGCCCGAAGACCTGCGTGGCGGCCTCTACTACTCGCCCGACCTCGGCACCACCCGCGAGGCGATCACCGCCAGCGACGACCTGCTGCTCCGCCTCGCGGACATCCGCAGCCGGGCGCCGGACGGCGTCAACTGGGGCGACTACAACGGCGAGTACGGCCGCATCACCAGCCACATCCGACAGTTCGACGACCAGCACGCGGCGATCTGGGTCTCGCAGTCCTTTCTCTACGGCGAGCCGGGCGGCAAGTACCTGACCACCCCGGTGTTCGTCACCAGCAAGGCCCGCCTGGTACGGGAAGGCGGCCAGTGGCGGATGGGCCCGCTGGAACGGGAGTTCGGCCTGCACCTGGACGAGGTCGTGAGCAACGACGACAAGCGCGTGATCGCGGTGATCGAGCGCGAAGGGGACGCGGCCACCCAGGTTGCCGAGCTGGACCCGCAGACCCTTGCCTGGCAGCCCCATGGCAGCCTACCCAGTCCGTTCTGGCCGCTGCCCTCCGGCACCGGCCTGCGCGGTCTGGAAATCGGCAAGGGCGTGTTGGTGGCCAACGTCGACAGCAGCTACCGCGTTCCCCTCTGGCTCTACCCCACCAGCGACGGCGACCCGGCAACCATCTCCGCCAACGCCGTGTTCTATTCCAGGGACTGGGGTCACAGCTGGAGCCGCCTGGCCATCGAGGGCTACCTCGGCGTGCAGGGGCTGGACCCGCGCACCGACCGTGTGTTTTGGGCCGAAGGCGACTGGTACGACGTCAACCCGGACCCGCGCATCCACAGCTACCGCCTGGACTGACGCGCACGGCGAAGTCCGCCGGTCGGCCTGTGTCGGAACGTTCATTTCGGGGGAAGGCGGCCCGCGCAGATAGCGAGGCCGGGGCGTAGCGCCCAGCGCACCAGAACAGTGCAAGCGCTACCCACCCAGCGAGGTGGGTAGCGGCAGGCGGGATTACAGGTAGTTCTTGGTCACTTCTTCGACGAAGCCTTCGGCGCGCATCTGGTCGAGGGCCTTTTGCAGGCGCTCGATCACTTCGTCCGGGGTGTCCTTGTTGAAGGCCAGGTACAGCTCGGCATCGTTGAAGCGCAGCACGGTCTGCAGGCCGGTGACGCCCTCCTGCTTGGCCAGGTAGCGGCCGACCGGGTCGGTGGCGGCCCAGAGGTCGATCTGGCCCTTGATCAGCTTCTTCACGTTTTCCTGGTCACGCAGGGCGTTCTGCGGGGACAGGCCCTGGCTTTCCAGGTACTGGCTGACGGCGTCGTTCTTGTAGGCACCGATGCGGTATTGGCCGGCGCTCTTCAGGTCCTTGAGGGCGATGTTGTTGCCCGGCGCGGCGAGCAGCACCCAACCGGTCTTGGCCACGGGGCCGACCCACTTGAACAGCGGCTGGCGCTCGGGGGTGAAGGTGGTGGAGAACAGGCCGTAGTTGGGCTTGTCCAGGGTCAGGCGGTAGAGCCGGTCCCAGGGGAAGCGCAGGGTCAGGGTGTACTGGATGCCCGCGCGCTTGAACATCTCGCGGACGATATCGGTGCTGATGCCGTCGATGCCGTCGTCACGGGCGAAGTTCTTATCGTCCACCGCCATGTTGAAGGGAGGGAAGTTCTCGGTCAGCAGCACGACCTTGTAGTCGGCCGGGAGCTCGGCGCGGGCCCCGAAGGCCAGGAACATCAGGCCCAGGGTCAGGGCGCTTCTCATCAGTTTATGCATTGTCATCCGCTCGCTTGAATTTGTGGTTATGGCTAGCGACTTCCCTGCATGGGCAAGCAAGCCCACGGACGTACGGCACCACTCGTCCTGCCTTCCAATGGCAAGCGACCGGCTCTTGGCCGGTCGCTGGGTGTCACAGGTAGCTGTTGAGGATCTGGTCGACCACGCCCTCGGCGCGCATCTTGTCCAGTGCGTCCTGCAGACGCTTGACCACCTCGTCGGGGGTTTCCTTGTTCAGCGCCAGGAACAGCTCGGCCTTGTTGAAGCGCAGCACGGTCTTCAGACCGGAAACGCCTTCCTGCTTGGCCAGGTAGCGGCCGGCGGGGTCACCGGTGGCCCAGAGGTCGATCTGGCCCTTCTCCAGCTTCTTGGCGTTTTCCTGGTCGCGCAGGGAGGTGGACGCCTCGATGCCCTTCTCGGCCAGGGCCTGGGAGATGGCGTCGCCCTTGTAGGCGCCGACCTTGTACTGCTTGGCCTGCTCCAGGCTGGAGAGGCTGATGGTGCTGTCGCCACGGGCGAGCAGGACCCAGTCATCCGGGCCAATGGGGCCGACCCACTTGAAGGACTGTTCACGCTCGGGCAGGCGGGCGGTCACGAAGATGCCGTAGTCGGGCTTCTCCATCGCCAGCTTGTAGATGCGATCCCAGGGGAAGCGCAGGGTCAGGTTGTACTTGATGCCCGCGCGCTTGAACATTTCCTTGACCACGTCCACGGCGATGCCGTCGACGTTGTCTTCCTGAGCGAAGTTCTTTCCATTGATCGCCATGTTGTAGGGCGGGAAATTCTCCGTCAGCAGCACCACCGAGTAATTCTCATCCACGTCGGCGCGGGCGAATCCGGCCAGCACCATGAGAGTGCCCGCCAAAGCGAGCAGGAGGCGTTTCGACATATACAACTACCTTGTAAGGAGGGATGGGAAAAACCGCTGAGTCGGTCCCCGTGGGTACAGGGTAACGACGTCAGCCGCCCAGGCTGCGAACCGGATCACGGTTGCAGCCGAAGCTCAATTAAAGGCAAGAATCGTGCTCAGCGCACGACAATGCCGCGACTGACGAGATAAGCCTTGGCTTCCGGGACGGTGAACTCGCCGAAATGGAAGATGCTCGCCGCCAGCACCGCGTCGGCCTTGCCTTCGAGGATGCCGGCCGCCAGGTGCTCCAGATTGCCCACGCCACCGGAGGCGATCACCGGAATGCCCACGGTTTCGCTGATGGCGCGGGTGACGCCGAGGTCATAGCCGCTCTTCACACCGTCCTGGTCCATGCTGGTGAGCAGAATCTCGCCAGCGCCCAGATCTTCCATTTTCTTCGACCAGGCCACGGCATCCAGGCCGGTGGGCTTGCGCCCGCCGTGGGTGAAAATTTCCCAGCGCGGCGTTTCCCCAGGCGCGGAAACCTTCTTCGCGTCGATGGCGACCACGATGCACTGGGAGCCGAAACGCGCGGCGGCTTCGCCGACGAACTCCGGATTGAACACCGCGGCGGTGTTGATCGAAACCTTGTCCGCACCGGCATTGAGCAGGTTGCGAATGTCCTGCACGGTGCGCACGCCACCGCCCACGGTCAGCGGGATGAACACCTGGCTGGCCATGCGCTCCACCGTGTGCAGGGTGGTGTCACGGCCATCGACGCTGGCGGTGATGTCGAGGAAGGTGATCTCGTCCGCGCCCTGCTCGTCGTAGCGACGGGCGATCTCCACCGGGTCACCGGCGTCGCGGATGTTCTCGAACTTCACGCCCTTCACCACGCGGCCGTTGTCCACGTCGAGGCAGGGGATTATGCGTTTAGCCAGGGCCATGCTTTTTCTCCGAAAAACAGCTGCAGGCTGCAAGCGGCAAGCTTCAGGAGCGAGCCAGTGCCAGCAGCGCCGTTACGTGTCGCTTATGGCTTGCCGCTTGCCACTGCATCGCAGAAGGCCTGGGCCTCGGCGACGTCCAGGGTGCCTTCATAGATGGCACGGCCGGTGATGGCGCCGATGATGCCGGGGGCCTTGGCCGCCAGCAGCTTCTCGATGTCACCCAGGTTGTGGATGCCGCCGGAGGCGATCACCGGAATGCGGCTGGCGGCGGCCAGGGCCGCGGTGGCCTCGACGTTGCAGCCCTGCATCATCCCGTCCTTGGCGATGTCGGTGTAGACGATGGCGGAGACGCCGTCGGCTTCGAAGCGACGGGCCAGGTCCACGGCCTGCACGGTGCTGACTTCAGCCCAGCCGTCGGTGGCGACGAAACCGTCCTTGGCGTCCAGGCCGACGATGACCTTGCCCGGGAAGGCCTTGCACGCCTCGGTGACGAACTCCGGCTGCTTCACCGCCTTGGTGCCGATGATCACGTAGCTGACGCCGGCCTTGACGTAGTGCTCGATGGTTTCCAGGGAGCGGATGCCGCCACCGATCTGGATCGGCAGGCCCGGGTAGCGCTTGGCGATGGCGGTGACCACCTCGCCGTTCACCGGCTGGCCTTCGAAGGCGCCGTTGAGGTCCACCAGGTGCAGGCGGCGGCAACCGCCGTCCACCCACTTGGCGGCCATGCTCACCGGGTCGTCGGAGAACACCGTGGAATCTTCCATGCGGCCCTGGCGCAGGCGCACGCAGGCGCCGTCCTTCAGATCGATAGCGGGGATAATCAACATGTCTTTTTTCCTAACGTCAAAAAGAGCGACAAGTTGCGAGCCTCAAGCTGCAAGCAGGCGCATTCGTGTCTCTTGCAGCTTGGCTGCCTGTCGCTTTCAGCTACCTTTTTCGAGCGCCCACAAGTCGCTCTCGATGCTTTCGAACCTGTCTTTCAGGTGCGCCTGCACATCGAAGATCGCCTTGTTGTAGAAACTCGGGGCGAATTCCCGGGCGAAGAAATCCAGCACTTCCTCGGCCTCGAAGGAGCCCAGCTCCAGCTCGAAGCGTTCCGCCATGAACTGCTTGATCGCCAGCACGGCGTCCTGCGTCTGGGCGGCATCGAGTTGCAGCACGGGGGCCTTCTTGGCGCGGCTCATGGCTTACCAGCGCCCGTCCCAGGCGGCGAAGTTCTGCAGCAGCTGCAGGCCATTGGTGTGGCTCTTCTCCGGGTGGAACTGCACGGCGAAGCGCGAGCCATCGGCCAGCGCGGCGGCGAAATCCTTGCCGTAGTGGCCGCGACCAGCGACCTGGCGCGGGTTGCCCGCCTCGATGTAGTAGCTGTGCACGAAGTAGAAGCGGCCCTGGTCGGGGATGTTGTGCCAGAGCGGGTGGTCGAGGGTGCGGGCCACCTCGTTCCAGCCCATGTGCGGCACCTTCAGCAGCTCACCGTCTTCCACCATGCCCTTGCCGAAGAAACGCACCTTGCCGGGGAACAGGCCGATGCAGTCGACACCGCCGTTTTCCTCGCTGTGCTCCAGCAGCGCCTGCATGCCGACGCAGATGCCGAGGAACGGGCGGTCCTTGCTCACTTCGCGCACCAGCTCGTCGAAGCCCAGGCGGCGGATCTCGGCCATGCAGTCACGGATGGCGCCGACACCGGGGAAGACCACGCGGTCGGCCTCACGGATGACGTTGGCGTCGCTGGTGACCATCACCCGCCCGGCGCCGACGTGTTCCAGCGCCTTGGCAACCGAGTGCAGGTTGCCCATGCCGTAGTCGATGACAGCAACGGTCTGCATCAGAGCACGCCCTTGGTGGAGGGCATCTGGCCGGCCATGCGCGGGTCGAGCTCCACGGCCATGCGCAGCGCGCGGCCGAAGGCCTTGAACACGGTCTCGATCTGGTGGTGGGTGTTGTGGCCACGCAGGTTGTCGATGTGCATGGACACCAGGGCGTGGTTGACGAAGCCCTGGAAGAACTCCTGGAACAGGTCGACATCGAAGCCACCGACCGTGGCACGGGTGAAGGGCACGTGCATCTGCAGGCCGGGGCGGCCGGAGAAGTCGATCACCACGCGCGACAGCGCTTCGTCCAGCGGCACATAGGAGTGGCCGTAGCGGACGATGCCTTTCTTGTCGCCGATGGCCTGGGTGAAGGCCTGGCCGAGGGTGATACCGACGTCTTCGACGGTGTGGTGGTCGTCGATATGCAGATCACCCTTGCACTCGATGTCCAGGTCGATCAGCCCATGGCGGGCGATCTGGTCGAGCATGTGCTCGAGGAAGGGCACGCCGATATCGAAGCGCGCCTTGCCAGTGCCATCCAGGTTGATCGAGACCTTGATCTGGGTCTCCAGGGTGTTGCGTTCGACGGATGCCTTACGTTCGGCCATCACCAGCTCCGCAAAATCATTGGGCAAAAGGGGCGACATTATAGGCCGAGAATGCGACGGGCTTGAAGCCGATCGGCGGGAGGACTACAGGGGGCCGAAACGCACGGGGCCGACATGAAGTCGGCCCCGGCGATTCACAGGTGTGGCACTCAGCTGAACAGCGCGGCTGTCTTCTGCAGGGTGATCCACACGCCCCAGGCCAGCGGCAGGCCCACGGCCAGCCAGGCCGCGATCACCAGCGGCTTGCTGGACGGGTCGGCCGACCATTCCAGGTCCGCGGCTTCCTTGGCGGCGTCATGGCCGATGGCACGCTCGGCGGCCAGTTCGGCGTCGGTCATGAAGTACTTCGGATCCACCGGGCGCACCAGCATGTTGCAGATGAAGCCCAGCACCAGCAGGCCGGCGAGGATGTACAGGGTGATGTCGTACGCCGCAGCGCGTTCGACGCCGATGCTCAGCTGGTACTCGCGGATGTAGTTCACCAGTACCGGGCCGAGGATGCCGGCGAAAGCCCAGGCGGTCAGCAGGCGACCGTGGATGGCACCGACCATCTGGGTGCCGAACAGGTCCGCCAGGTAGGCCGGCACGGTGGCGAAGCCGCCGCCGTACATGGACAGGATCAGGCAGAAGCAGAACACGAAGAACGCGACGCTGCCCAGGTGGCCGGTCCAGGGCACCAGTGCGTAGAGCACGAAGCCGAGGGCGAAGAACACGAAGTAGGTCGCCTTGCGGCCGATCAGGTCGGAGAAGGACGCCCAGAAGAAGCGGCCACCGATGTTGAACAGGCTCAGCAGGCCGGTGAAGCCCGCCGCGATGGCGGCGATCTGCGCCAGTTGGGCGGCATCCAGCTGGTTGAAGCTCAGGTGGTTGCCGATCAGCTTGCCGGCGAAGACTTCCTGCAGCAGCGGGGACGCCATGCCGATGATGCCTATGCCGGCGGACACGTTGAGGCAGAGCACGGCCCAGACCAGCCAGAACTGCGGAGTTTTCCACGCGGTGTTCACATGGACGTGGCCCTTGGTGATCATCGCGTTGTTGGCTTTCTTCACCGGCGCGGTCCAGCCCTTGGGCTTCCAGCCGGTCGGCGGCACGCGGTAGGCCAGGGCGCCACCGACCATGAAGACGAAGTAGATCGCCGCCATGACCACGAAGCTCTGCCAGACGCCAACGCTATCGGCGGAGGCGAAGTGGCTCATCAGTTCGGCAGCCAGGGGCGCACCGACCATGGCACCACCGCCGAAGCCCATGATCGCCATGCCGGTAGCCATGCCGCGCTTGTCCGGGAACCACTTGATAAGGGTCGAGACCGGCGAGATATAGCCGAGGCCGAGCCCGATACCGCCGATCACGCCCAGGCCCACCCACATCAGCCAGATCTGGTGGATGTAGACGCCGAAGGCGGAAATCAGCAGGCCACCGCACCAGCAGAAGGCCGAAACCAGGCCCGCCTTGCGCGGCCCCGCGTGCTCCAGCCAGCCACCCCAGATGGCGGCCGAGCAGCCGAGGAAGATGAAGAACAGGGTGTAGATCCAGCCGAGCATCGAGATCTGCCAGTCGCAATCGCTGGCGAAGACCTGGGCGAAGAAGCCCAGCTCAGGGGCGCAGGCGACCGGCGCGGTGACGCCGATGGCCTTGGACAGGGGCAGCCAGAACACGGAGAAACCGTAGGCCATGCCGATGCACAGGTGGATGGCGAGGGCCGCCGGCGGAACCAGCCAGCGGTTGAAGCCCTGTCGGGCCACCGTCCGTTCCTTCGACAGGAACGCCGGCCGGGCGGCCTTGCCGTCCAGACTCAAGGTACTGCTCATTGATTATTTATCCTTTATAGGTGCACGCAGGTGGGCGGCCCGTACAAAACTGGTTGCTCCCCAAGCACGGGCCACACGCAAAACCGCAAGTCCCACGAGACTGCGGCATTGCGTCGCGTATTATCCCGCCGTCACCGCCCGCGCCTCAATAAGGACACGCATGCCCGTCATCGTCGAAACACCCGACCGAATCAGCGACCAGGACAGGAATGACCTCGCCCGCATCTACGCCGACGCCCCGGAATGGCTGTTCGCACCTTTTGCCGGGACTGAGGACCTGGTCACATCCGCGCTCGCCGAAGGCAGCCTGGTGACCGGCCGCTTCAACGATCGCCTGCTGGGCGCAGCCCTGCTGCAGCGGGGCGAAGGCCACTGGCAGCTGTCCCACCTATGCGTGCGCACCATCACCCGCCAGCGCGGCGTGGCCCGGCGCCTGCTCGACGAAGCCCAGCGCATGGCCCGCGAAGCCGGCTGCGAACTGCGCCTGGCCGCCCCCGCCGGGCACCTGGAAAGCCAGGCCCTGGCCGCCCGCGCCCACCTACCGCTCGTCAGTTTCTGAGCCTCAGGCCGTCGCGGCGCCCTGCGCCGTGCGGCCCAGCAGCATCAGCCAGGCCAGGCTGCCCAGGCACACCCCCACCAGCACCAGCACCAGCCACCAGAGCCCCGGCGCCAGCCAGGCGCCCCAGCCCAGCGCCAGGCCGGCCATGGCCACCAGGCGCAGCGCCTCGACCCGCCAGAGATTGCCGCGCCCCTCGAACAGCAGCCCCAGGCTCAGGCATCCGGAAAGGATCGCCACCACCAGCAGCCACGGTTCCCACACCGCCGCGCGACGTACGCAGGCGAGAAACCCCAGCGCCAGCAGGTTGATCAACAGGAACTGCACGAAGGCATAGGCCACCAGTTGCCGGGGGTAGGCGCTCTCGAAACGCTCGTCGGTCATCTTCGGCCAGGGCCGCTCGCGCACATCCGCCGGGCGCCAGCCGGTGGGCATCCACCACAGGCGCAGCTTGTCCCACCAGGAACGGGTCGCCCGGGCGTCGTCCCAGAGCAGCCGCCACCAGCTGAACTGCAGGCGGATCGGGTCGAAGGTGCGCACCGGCGTGGTCACCCCGTAGATCACCGGCTCGCGCTCCTCGGTGAAGGTGCCGAAGAGCTTGTCCCAGAGGATGAACACGCCGCCGTGGTTGCGATCGATGTAGCAATCGTTCTGGCCGTGATGCACGCGGTGCAGCGAAGGCGTCACCAACACCTTCTCCAGCCAGCCGAGCTGGCCCACATGCTGGCTGTGGATCCAGAACTGGTAGGTCAGTTGCACGCCCAGCAGCACCAGGAACAGTGGCAGGGGCAAGCCGAGCAGCGCCAGCGGCAGGTAGAAGGGCCAATCGAAGGCGGTCTGGAAGGCGCCCTTGCGCAGCGCGGTGGACAGGTTGAAGTCCTCGCTGGAGTGGTGCGGCTGGTGCGCCCCCCACAGCAGGTTGTAGCGATGCAGGGTGCGATGGGCCCAGTAGAAGCAGAAATCCACCGCGATGAAGCCGCCCAGCCAGACCCAGGGCGACGCCGCATCCAGCTCCAGCAGCCGCCCGTGCTCGTAGAGCCAGGCGTAGGGCAGCACCAGCAGCAGGCGCAGCGGCCCTTCCAGCAGCACTCGCAATACGGCGGTGTTGATGCTGGTGGCGGCGTCCGCCAGGCGATAGGTGGAGCGGCCGGAATGCCGCTCGTAGGCGAGCTCCAGCAGCATCAGCAGGATGTAGAGCGGGAAGGCCAGCACCGCCACGTTCATGGGCACCTCGTCATTGTCATTGTCGTACCTGTGCCGGCCAGACTAGATCAGCGCCCCACCGCCCTTCCCGACCGCTCGCGCCAAATGCCGGTGCAGCGCGCGCCAGGTTCGCTGGGGCAGGCGGTGAACCGCCGGGCGATTTCATCATCCAAACAGCTGACCTCGCTGGCGCTATACTCGGCGCCCTCACTCCACATGCACCCACCACAAGGACTCGTCCATGAAATCCATCGGCAAAATCCTGGGCCTCTTCCTCCTCGGACTGTTGCTGATCATCGTGGCGCTGGGCTTCGCCCTGACCCACCTGTTCGATCCTAACGACTACAAGGACGAGATCCGCCAGATCGCCCGCGACAAGGCCAACCTGGAACTCGACCTCAAGGGCGACATCGGCTGGAGCCTGTTCCCCTGGCTGGGCCTGGAGCTGCACGACACCACCCTGGCCAGCGCCGCCACCCCCGACAAACCCTTCGCCGACCTGCAGATGCTCGGCCTCTCCGTGCGCGTGCTGCCGCTGCTGCGCAAGGAAGTGCAGATGAGCGACATCCGCGTCGAAGGCCTCAACCTCACCCTGGTGCGGGACGAAAAGGGCCACGGCAACTGGGAAGACATCGGCCGCCCGGCACAGACCGCCCAAGCCGCGCCTGCCGACGCCGCCAAGCCCGGCACCCCGGCAGAAACCCCGGCGCAGCAGCCCGACAACGCCCCGGCGCGCCCGATCAAGCTGGATATCGACAGCCTCACGGTGAACAACGCCCGCGTCGACTACACCGACGCCAAGACCGGCAAGCAATACAGCGCCGAAAGCATCGAGCTGACCACCGGCGCCATCCGTGAAGCCGCCAGCATCCCCTTCAAGCTCACCGCCTTCTTCGGCAGCAACCAGCCGCTGATGCGCGCCAAGACCGAACTGGCCGCCAGCCTGCGCTTCGACCGCGCCCTCAAGCGCTACCAGCTCGAAGACGCCAAGCTCAGCGGCGAAGCCTCGGGCGAGCCGCTCAAGGGCAAGACCCTCACTTTCAACGCCCAGGGCCAGCTGCTGGCCGACCTCGCCGCCAACGTCGCCGAGTGGAACGGACTGAAGCTCTCCGCCAACCAGTTGCGCGCCCTGGGTGAACTCAAGGTGCATGACCTGGACAAGACCCCGCGCCTGGAAGGTGGCCTGTCCATCGCCCAGCTCGACCTGCGTGAATTCCTCACCGGGCTCGGCGTCGAACTGCCCGCCATGCAGGACGCCAGCACCCTGAAGAAATTCGAGCTGGCCGCCAAGCTGGCCGGCACGCCCACCAGCCTCGCCCTGGAGCAGCTCAACCTGAAGCTGGACGACAGCACCTTCAGCGGCCGCATGGCCATCGCCGATCTCGACAAGCAAGCTCTGCGCGTGCAGCTCAAGGGCGACAAGCTCGACCTAGACCGCTACCTGCCGCCGAAGAAGAAGGACAAGGACACCAGTGCCCGCCAGGCCGAAGTGCAAGGCGCCGTCGCCGCTGCCGGCCAGGCCGGCACCACGCCGCTGCCCGACAAGCCCAGCCAGCACGCCTGGAGCGAAGAGCCGGTACTGCCCCTGGAGCCCCTGCGCAAACTCGACCTGGAAGCCGACCTCGTCTTCGGCCAACTGACCTTCGACAAGCTGCCCCTGGGCGATGCCCGCCTCAAAGCTCGCGGCAAAGGCGGCCTGATCGAGCTGGAGCAGATGCGCGGCGCCCTCTACGGCGGTGATTTCGAAGCCAAGGCCAGCCTCGACGTGCGTCCCCCGGTACCGCTGCTGGCCGCGCAGAAGCGCATCAACCACATCCCGGTGGAGAAGATCCTCACCGCCCTGGAGCAGAAGCCACCGGTACGAGGCGCCCTGGACCTGAGCGCCGACATCACCACCAGCGGCAACAGCCAGAAAGCCTGGGTCGACGGCCTCAACGGCACCGCCAGCTTCGTCCTCAACGACGGCGCGCTGCTCGACGCCAACCTCGAACAGCAACTGTGCCAGGGCATCGCCACCCTCAACCGCAAGGCCCTCACCACCACCTACAGCGGCAAGGAAACCCCCTTCGAGCAGCTGCAGGGCAGCCTGGTGTTCAACCGTGGCGTCGCCAGCAACCCCGACCTCAAGGCACGCATTCCCGGCCTCAGCCTGAACGGCAACGGTGATGTGGACCTGCGCGTGCTTGGCCTCGACTACCGCGTCGGCATCACCATCGAAGGCGACAAGGGCGAAATGCCCGACCCGGCCTGCCAGGTGAACAAGCGCTACGTCGGCATCGAATGGCCGCTGCACTGCCGTGGCCCGCTGGAGATCGGCGCCAAGGCCTGCCGCCTGGACAAGGACGGCATGGGCAAGATCGCCGCCAAGCTGGCCGGCGACAAGATCAGCGAGAAGCTCGAAGAAAAGCTGGGCGACAAGGTCAGCCCGGAACTCAAGGACGCACTCAAGGGGCTGTTCAAGCGATGAGCCCCGAGCAATTTTCCAGCGCCGTCCTCGACTGGTACGACCGCCACGGCCGCCACGACCTGCCCTGGCAGCTGGGCATCACCCCGTACCGCGTCTGGGTCTCCGAAATCATGCTGCAGCAGACCCAGGTCAGCACCGTGCTCGGCTACTTCGACCGCTTCATGGCCGCCCTGCCCACCGTGCGCGACCTGGCCGAAGCCCCCGAGGACGAAGTGCTGCACCTGTGGACCGGCCTGGGCTACTACACCCGCGCACGCAACCTGCAGAAGACCGCGAAGATCGTCATGGAGCAGCACGGCGGCGAGTTCCCCCGCGATGTCGAACAGCTCGCCGAGCTGCCCGGCATCGGCCGCTCCACCGCCGGGGCCATCGCCAGCCTGTCCATGGGCCTGCGCGCGCCTATCCTCGACGGCAACGTCAAGCGCGTGCTGGCCCGCTACGTCGCCCAGGAGGGCTACCCGGGCGAGCCCAAGGTGGCCAAGCAGCTGTGGGCGGTGGCCGAGCGCTTCCTGCCCCGGGAGCGGGTGAACAACTACACCCAGGCGATGATGGACCTGGGCGCCACCCTCTGTACCCGCAGCAAGCCCAGCTGCCTGCTGTGCCCGCTGCAGAGCGGCTGCCAGGCGCACCTGCTGGGGCTGGAGATCCGCTACCCGATCCCCAAGCCGCGCAAGGAGCTGCCGCAGAAGCGCACCCTGATGCCCATCCTGGCTAACCGCGAAGGCGCCATCCTCCTCTACCGCCGCCCCTCCACCGGGCTCTGGGGAGGGCTCTGGAGCCTGCCGGAGCTGGACGACCTGGCCGCCCTCGACCCTATCGCCAGCCAGCACGCCCTGCGCCTGGGCGAACGCGAGGCGCTGCCGGAGCTGACCCACACCTTCAGCCACTTCCAGCTGGCCATCGAACCCTGGCTGGTGCACGTGGAAGGCGACCAAGGCGTCGTGGCCGATGCCGACTGGCTCTGGTATAACCTCGCCACCCCGCCGCGCCTGGGCCTCGCCGCCCCGGTGAAGAAGCTGCTCAAGCGCGCGGCCGATGTATTGAATGCAGGAGAAAAGCCATGACCCGCACCGTCAAGTGCCGCAAGTACAACGAAGAACTGCCCGGCCTCGACCGCCCGCCCTACCCCGGCGCCAAGGGCGAAGACATCTTCAACAACGTCTCGAAGAAAGCCTGGGACGAATGGCAGAAACACCAGACCCTGCTGATCAACGAACGTCGCCTGAACATGATGAACGCCGAAGACCGCAAGTTCCTCCAGGCCGAGATGGACAAGTTCTTCTCCGGCGAGGAATACGCCCAGGCGGACGGTTATGTACCCCCGAGCGCGTAAGCGCCCGTAAAGGCTGAAAAATTTTTTCGAAACACGCTTGACGACCCCCTCTGAAATCCGTTTAATAGCGCCCCGTTGCCCAGGTAGCTCAGTTGGTAGAGCAGGGGATTGAAAATCCCCGTGTCGGCGGTTCGATTCCGTCCCTGGGCACCACCTTCAAGCTTTCAGGTGGTGCTGGCATCAGCTGGAAGCAAACAGAAAACCCGCCTAGTGCGGGTTTTTTGTTGCCTGCGATTCAGCATCGGCAGACGCCAATCCGAGTTTCTGTTTGAACGCCCTCACGCCGGTCAGGCTCGAAACAGCATGACCCGAGGAGGTGCGACATGACTGGAAAAGACGACCTGCCGGTGGACAAGGACCCGCAGAGCCCCGGCCGCGATCCCGAACCCGTGGACCCAGATCGCGATGACGGCGAGCAGCCCCGCGACCCGGACGAGTCGCAGGTGGAGTGAAAGGCGTCAGCCCAGGGGCAGCACCAGGCTGAAGGTGGCGCCTTCGCCCTTCTCGCTGGTGACGTCGATGCGCCCGCCGTGGGCGGTGACGATCTGTTCGGAGATGTACAGGCCGAGCCCGAGGCCGGCGATCTTCTCCGAGCCGCTGACCCGCTCGAACTGCTGGAAGATGCGGCGCTGATCGGCAGGCGAGATGCCGACGCCATTGTCGCTGACCTCCACTCGTGCCTCACCACCCTCCCCCTGCACGCGGACCCGTATCGGCTTGCCCGGCCCGTAGCGCAGGGCGTTGCTCAGCAGGTTGCTGACCACCTGCTCGATACGGAAGGCATCCCACACGCCGTGCAGTTCGCCGTCGATCTCCAGGCTCAGCTCGCAGCCGACGCCCTGCATCTGCTGTTCGAAGTTTTCGGTGACGTTGCGCACCAGGCGACCGAGCTCGGTGCGCTCGGGGCGGATCGACAGCTTGCCGGTGCGGATGCGGGACACATCGAGCATGTCCTCGATCAGGCGGATGAGGCTTCTGATCTGCCGCTCGTCGCGGTCGAACATGGCCTTGAGCTTGTCCTCGCTGAACACCGCGGCATTGCCCTTGGCCATGTACATCTGGCGCAGCTGGGTATCGAGGATCAGCCCGTTGAGCGGCGTGCGCAGCTCGTGGGAGACGATGGACATGAAGTCGTCACGCATCTGCACCGCGCGCTGCAGCTCGGCCTGGGTGGCGCGCAGCTCGGCCAGCAGCGCGTCCTGCTCGCGGCGGCCCTGCTCCAGGGCATCGAGCTGGCAGGCCATCAGCTTGCGCTGGCGGTGCAGCTCGACGAACACCGCCACCTTGCTGCGCACGGCGTGGTGGTCCAGGGGCTTGTAGAGGAAATCCACCGCGCCGCTCTCATAGCCCTTGAAGGCGTAGTTGAGCTCGCGCCCGGCGGCACTGACGAAGACGATGGGGATGTGCTTGGTCTTTTCCGTGCCGCGCATCAGCTCGGCCAGCTCGAAACCGTTCATGCCGGGCATCTGCACATCGAGAATGGCCAGGGCGAACTCGTGCTCCAGCAGCAGTGCTAGCGCCTCGTCGGCCGAGCTGGCCTGGTACACCTGGCGTCCCTCGCCCTTGATCAACGCCTCCAGCGCCAGGAGGTTCTCCGGCAGGTCGTCGACGATCAGCAGCTTGCTCGTTTGGCTAGTCGGCATGGGCGGGGTCCAGTTGGGCCAGGAGTGCGCGAATGCCGCGCAACGGAAGAATATGGTCGGGCACGTGGCTCGCCAGGGCGGCCTCGGGCATGGTCGGCACTTGCGCTTCGAGCGGGTCCTGGACGACGGTCAGGCCACCGCCCTGCTTGATCGCCGCCAGGCCCGCCGCGCCGTCCTGGTTGGCGCCGGTGAGCAATACGCCCACCAGGCGTTCCTGGAAGCAGTCGGCGGCCGACTCGAAAAGCACGTCGATGGACGGCCGCGAGTAGTGCAGCGGCTCTTCGCGGCTGAAGGACAGGCTGTGGTCGCGCTCGATGGAGAGGTGGTAGCCGGGCGCGGCGAAATACAATGTGCCGGGGCGCAGGCTTTCCTTGTCCTCGGCTTCCTTCACCCGCAGCGCCAGGCGCCGGGAGAAAAGATCGGCCAGCAGGCTGTCACGGGACTCCGGCAGGTGCAGCACGCAGACCAGCGGCAGCGCGTAGTCGGCGGGCAGGCCGCTGAACACCGTCAGCAGCGCTTCCACGCCACCGGCGGATGCCCCGACCACCACTGCGTCCCACTGCTGCGTGCTCATAGTTTGCGAAACACCCTTTCCTGGCGGTTGAGCGCCTCGAAGCGGTTGGCGTAGGCGGAGAAGTCCAGGCTCTCCTTGCTGCCCAGGCCGAGGAAGCCGCGGTGGCACAGGGACTCGTGGAAGAGCCCGAGGGCGCGGTCCTGCAACTGCTTGTTGAAATAGATCAGGACGTTGCGACAGGAGATCAGCTGGGTCTCGGAGAACACCGCGTCGGTCGCCAGGCTGTGGTCGGCGAAGGTGACGTTCTCCCGGAGGGCCTTGTCGAACAGCGCGCCGTCGTACGCCGCAGTGTAGTAGTCCGACAGCGACCCCCGCCCCCCGGCCTTGCGATAGTTCTCGCTGTACTGGCGCATGTCGTCGAGGGAGTAGATGCCGCGCCGGGCCTTTTCCAGGGACTGCGGGTTGATGTCGGTGGCGTAGATCAGCGTGCGCTCCAGCAGCCCTTCCTCATGCAGGAGGATGGCCATCGAGTGCACTTCCTCACCGGTGCTGCAGCCGGCTATCCATACCTTGATCGAGGGGTAGGTGCGCAGGATGGGCACCACTTCCTGGCGCAGGGCGAGGAAGTAGCTGGGGTCGCGGAACATCTCGCTGACCGGGATGGTGAGGTACTGCAGCAGCTCGTGGAACGCCTGGGGGTCGTGGATGATGCGCTCCTGCAGGGCCGAGATGGTGGCGCACTCGAACTGGTTCAGGGCGTAGAGCACCCGGCGCTTGAGGGAGGAGCCCGAGTAGTCACGGAAGTCGTAGCTGTACTTCAGGTAGATCGCCTCGATCAGCAGGCGCAGCTCGATTTCCTGGGTGCGTTCGGGCATCTCAGATGCGCTCCAGCTTCGGCAGCCAGACGCGGATCAGCGAGAACAGCCGATCCAGGTCGATTGGTTTGGCCAGGTAATCGTTGGCGCCCGCGCGCATGCACAGGTCCTGGTCGTCCTTCATCGCCTTGGCGGTCACCGCGATGATCGGCAGCTTGGCCCAGCGCGCTTCCTCGCGGATCAGGCGGGTGGCTTCGTAGCCGTCCATCTCCGGC
This sequence comes from Pseudomonas solani, assembly GCF_026072635.1. Lineage (NCBI taxonomy): Bacteria > Pseudomonadati > Pseudomonadota > Gammaproteobacteria > Pseudomonadales > Pseudomonadaceae > Pseudomonas > Pseudomonas solani. Next base: position 1,814,344 of record NZ_AP023081.1, read on the forward strand.
ATCATCACGTCCATCAGCACCAGGTCGATCTCCGGCACCGCATTGAGCTTGTCGATGGCCTCGCGGCCGTTGCGGGCGATCTCCACCCGCGCGCCCTTCTGCTCCAGGGCGCTGGTGAGGGCGAAGATGTTACGCACGTCGTCGTCCACCAGGAGGATGCGCCGCTCCTCGAACACCTTGTCGCGGCTGCGGGCGGTCTTGAGCATCTTCTGCCGCTCGCTGGAGAGCTCCGATTCGACCTTGTGCAGGAACAGCGTGACCTCGTCCAGCAAGCGCTCTGGGGAGCGCGCGCCCTTGATGATGATGGAGCGCGAGTACTTCATCAGCTCGGCCTCCTCGTCGCGGGTCAGGTTGCGTCCGGTGTAGACGATGACCGGCGGGAAGGAGCAGATGTCCTCGCTGCCCATGCGCTTGAGCAGGTCGTTGCCCTGCATGTCGGGCAGCTTGAGGTCGATGATCATGCAGTCGAACAGGGTGGAGCGCAGCAGCTCCAGCGCCTGCTCGCCGAACTCGACGGCGGTGATTTCAATGTCGTCGTCGCCGATCAGGCGGGCGATGCTGTCGCGCTGCAGGGCATCGTCCTCCACCAGCAGCACGCGCTTGACCTTCTGGGTGAGCTTGGCCTCGAGCTTGCCGAACACATCCTTGAGCTGGTCGCGGGTGGTGGGCTTGACCGCATAGCCGATGGCGCCCAGGTGCATGGCGGCCTCGCTGAGGTCCTCCACCGAGATGACGTGCACGGGGATGTGGCGGGTGTGCGGGTTGCCCTTGAGGCGTTGCAGCACCGAGAGCCCGGATTCGTCCGGCAGGCGCATGTCCAGGAGGATGGCGTCGGGCGAATGTCCGTCGGCCAGCTGGTACCCCTCGTCGGCACCATGGGCCACCAGGCAGCGGTAGCCGAGCTCGTGGGCCAGGTCATAGAGGATCTGCGCGAACTTGGGCTCGTCCTCGATCACCAGCACGCAGCGCCCGCCCAGATCGGCCTGGCCACGGTCATCCGGGAAGCTGGGGATGGGCTCGGCACGCGGCGCATCCGGTGCCGGCGGCGGTGCCACGCGCTGCAACGGCCGGCTCTCGACCACCGCCAGGGGCACGGCCTCGGCCTCGCCACGGCTCTGGTAGGTTTCCGGCAGCAACAGGGTGAACAGGCTGCCCTTGCCCGGCTCGCTGGACACCAGGATGGAGCCGCCGAGCAGCTCCGCCAGGTCACGGGAGATGGACAGGCCCAACCCGGTGCCGCCAAAGCGGCGGTTGGTGGTGCCATCGGCCTGGTGGAAGGCATCGAAGATGGGCCCGAGCTGGTCGCCGCGGATGCCGATGCCGGTGTCGCTGACGGCGAAGGCGATACCGCCCCGGGCACGGCTGACGCGCAGGCCGACTTCGCCCTTGTCGGTGAACTTGAGGGCGTTGGACAGCAGGTTCTTGAGAATCTGCTCCACACGCTGGCGGTCGGTGTAGAGCACGTCCGGCGCATCGGCATCGATGTCGAGGTGGAAGGCCAGGCGCTTTTCGTCGGCCAGGGGCTGGAACACACCCCGCAGCCCTTCCGCCAGGCGCTGGACATTGGTGTTCTCGGCGCGTACGTCGAGCTTGCCGGCCTCGACCTTGGAGATGTCGAGAATGTCGTTGATCAGGTTCAGCAGGTCGTTGCCGGCGGAGTAGATGGACTCGGCGAACTTGATCTGCTCGTCGTTGAGGTTGCCGGCCTGGTTGTCCGCCAGCAGCTTGGCCAGGATCAGCGAGCTGTTCAGCGGCGTGCGCAGCTCGTGGGACATGTTGGCGAGGAACTCGGACTTGTAGCGGCTGGCCCGCTGCAACTCCTCGGCGCGCGCTTCCAGCTCCACCTGGGCCTTGTTCAGCGCGCTGTTCTTGTTGTCCAGGTCGTCGCGCTGGGCCGCCATTTCCTGGGCCTGCTCACCGAGGCGCTCGTTGGTCTGCTCCAGCTCCGCCTGCTGGGTCTCCAGGTGGGCCTGGGACTCGCGCAGCACGCGGGACTGTTCCTCCAGCTCCTCGTTGGCGGTCTTCAGCTCTTCCTGCTGCACCTGCAGCTCTTCGTTCAGTTGCTGGGTTTCCTCCAGCACCACCTGCAGGCGCTGGCGGTAGCGGGCCGCTTCCAGGGCAGTACCCAGGTTGCCGGCAATCATCTCCAGCAGCGCCGAATCACGCGGTTCGAGGCGACGCAGGAAGCCCAGCTCGATCACGCCATTGACTTCGCCATCACTGAAGGTCGGCACCAGCAGCACCGCTTGCGGCTCCACATCGCCCAGGCCGGAGCTGACCTTGATATAGCCGGCCGGCAGGGAGTCGAGCGCACGGATGCGCTTTTCCACCGCCACCTGGCCCACCAGGGTCTCGGTGCTGGCGAAGTTCTGCTCGCGGCTCTCCAGCTCGCGGGAGAAACCGTAGGAAGCGACGCGCTGCAGGCTGCCGTGCTCGTCACGGCCATAGAGCGCACCCACCGCCATGTCCAGGTAGCCGGCCAGGAACTCCAGCATGTTGCGCCCCAGCACCGGCGGGGTCTGCTGGCCGATGATGCGTTCGGAGAGCAGCGCCTGGCCGTCCCGCAGCCAGGCCTGGCGTTGCAGGTGCTCACTGTGGGCCCGCTGCTGGGCGAGGGATTCGCTGTAGGTGGTGGCGAGGGACAACAGCTCGCGGCGCCCGAAGAACGCCAGCAGGCCGCTGAAACTCAGGCTGAAGAGCAGGTAGAGGGCGATGGTAAGGATCGCCGTATCACTGGCCTTCTCGTTGCGCTCGTGGCGCAGCTGGCGCTCCAGGTTGATGAAGATGCGGTACTGCTCGCGAACGGCGTCCACCAGTTGCTTGCCCCGGCCCTCGCTGACGGCATCGACGACGTTCAGGCCATCGCGCTTGCGGTCGATCATCTCCTTGGCGAAACGGTCCCACTCCTCCTGCAGCGCCTCGATGGTGCGCACGCGCTCCACCTGGGGCGGGTTGTCCTTGACCATCTCGCGCAGGCCGGACATGGCCGCCTTGATGCGCGGCCGCGCCTGCTCATAAGGCTGCAGGAAGGTGGCGTTGCCGGAAATCAGGTAGCCGCGCAGGCCGGACTCCTGGTCCACGGACAGGCGCAGGCCGTCGTTGGCATTGCTGATCACGATATCGGTGTGCTCGACCCAGCTGAGCACATAAAGCAGGTAGGAGATCAGCGCGACGAAAAGCATGGCGCCAAGCACGCCGACGCCCAGCGGCAGGGCGACGTTGCGCGCGAGGATGCGCCGAAAGCTCTTCTCGTCGGTGGAGTTCATGGTGGTCATCTGTGTTCCCTGGCCTGGTGCCTAAAATCACCGATCTGTTGGGGATATCGGAGGGTTCCGCATGTTAATGCGCTGACCTTCTTTAACCAATCACCCTCTTCACATGGCACATCGACACCAAGGGCAGAGGTTCCGCTTGGAACACCGGGAGGGGGAAAAAGGTTCATTAAAAAATACGGAATCTTTCCAAGCCGGGAACTTCTAAGACGATCAGCCCCGAAAAGCGCACGAGCGCCGCAGAAGAACCGATGGACGCGAGCTCAAACGATCACGCCTTCCCTGCCCCGCCACCCACCGCTGCCGCAGCAGGAGACTTCCTCAACAGCGTAGGGGAAATGGCACCGCTGATCCGCGCCCACGACTGGGGCGTCACCCCGCTGGGTGCCCTGCAGGACTGGGCCGCCCCGCTGAAGTCCATCCTCGGCGTGGGGCTCAATTCGCGCTTCCCGGTATGCATCTACTGGGGCTGGGACTATCACCTCCTCTATAACGACGCCTACAGCGCCATCCCGGGCGACAAGCACCCCTGGGCCCTGGGCCGGCCGGCGCGGGAAGCCTGGGCGGATATCTGGGACACGCTCGAGCCCATGTTCGACGGCATCATGCAAACCGGCGTCGCGGTGCACGTCGAGGACGGGCTGCTGCCGATGCAGCGCTTCGGCTACGTTGAGGAGTGCTACTTCAACTACAACGTCAGCCCGATCCTCGGCTTCGACGGCCGCCCGACCGGCCTGTTCAACACCGTCATCGAAACCACCGTGCAGGTCATCGAAGCGCGGCGCAGTCGGCTGCTGGGAGAGCTGCGCGCCAGCACCCGCCCCGCCGCCAACCCCGCAGAGGCCTGCCGCCTCGCGGAGGAAGTGCTCCGCGGCGGCGCTGCCGACCTGCCCTTCTGCCTGCTTTACCGCCTCGACGCCGAAGGGCGGGCCGAGCTGGCCCTCTGCAGCGGCCTGGAGCCGGGCGATGCGCTGGCTCCCCTGGAGTTGGCCCCGGGCACGGCGCCCTGGGCAGCGACCGCCGCTGGCGACACCCTGGATATCGAGCTGGAGCGACCGCGGTCGCTGCCGCCCTGGCCGGAGCCGGTCACCCGCGCGCGGGTGCTGCCCCTTATTGCCGATGCCGCCGATGACCGCCCCTTGGGCGTGCTGGTGTGTGCCATCAGCCCGCGACGCCCGCTGGATGCACGCTACCGGCGCTTCCTCGACGAGCTGGCGGAAAGCCTCAGCGGCGACCTGGCACGCGCAGCCCGCCAGGCCGAAGAGACGGACCGCCTGCATCAACGCACCCTGGAGCGCGACCGCCTCTGGAACCTCTCCCTGGACCTGCTCTGCGTCGCCGACCAGCAGGGCCGCCTGCTCAGCATCAACCCAGCCTGGACCACGACCCTGGGCTGGAGCGAGGAAGAACTGCTGGGTCGCACGACGCACTGGCTGGAGCACCCGGACGATATCCCCAGTACCGACCAGACCCGCCAGGAACTGGCCGGGGGCCTGAGGATCCGGCGCTTCGAGAACCGCCTGCGGCACCGCGACGGCAGCTACCGCTGGCTGTCCTGGAGCGCCACGCCGGAGAACGACATCCAATACGGCAGTGGTCACGATGTCACCGAGGAAAAACGCACCGCCGAGGTGCTGCAACGCACCGAAGAGGCGCTGCGCAACGCCCAGCGCATGGAAGCGGTCGGGCAGCTCACCGGCGGCATCGCCCACGACTTCAACAATCTCCTGGCGGGCATCCGCGTCGGCCTCGACCTGATCCGTCGTCGCCTGCCGGACGAATCCCGCCAGGACCTCGAGCGCTTCATCGACGCCGCCACCGACTCCGCCGAGCGCGGCGCCACGCTGACCCACAACCTGCTGTCATTCGCCCGCCGCCAGGCCCTGGATATACAGCCGATCCGCCTTGATGCCTGGCTCGCCGAACATCGCCCACACCTGGCGGAACGCGCCGGGCCGGCGGTGAAGCTGGTACTGCAAGTCGACCCGCTGCCCACCACAGCCCTGTGCGACGCCGAACAGCTGTGCAAGGCACTGGAGCACCTGGTGGACAACGCCCGCGAGGCGATGCCCGACGGTGGCCAATTGCTGATCCGCGCCAGCATCCCGGAAGAAAGCGCCGAAGGCGCGGAGCCGAACCCAGGCGATTACCTGCTGCTGGAAGTGCATGACACCGGCCGAGCCATGGACGAGAGGGTGCTGAGCCACGCCTTCGAACCCTTCTTCACGACAAAACCACTGGGTCAGGGAAGCGGGCTGGGGCTGTCCATGGTATATGGCTTCATCAAACAGACCGGTGGCCAGGTCCGCTTGCAAAGCGGCGCCGGCCAAGGCACCCGTGTCAGCCTTTATCTACCGCGAGGTCCCGTTTTGTCGGAACAACAACAAAGCCCAGTCGAGCAGCCCACAGGGGCGGCCAATCGTGAATCCATTCTGGTGGTGGAAGACGCCGACGTGGTGCGCATGCTCACGGTCGAGGTGCTGGAAGAGTTCGGCTACCAGGTGATGGAGGCCTGCGACGGCCAGCAGGCGCTGGCCATCCTGCGCAGCGACGCGACCATCGACCTGCTGCTCACCGACATCGGCCTGCCCGGCATGAACGGCCAGGAGCTGGCGGCCGTGGCCCGCGACCTGCGCCCGGGCCTGCGCGTGCTGTTCGCCACCGGCTATGCCGAGATCGTCAGCATCGACGGCAGCGAGCTGGCCACCCAGATGGACATGATCGCCAAACCCTTCTCCATCGACGAACTGCGCGAGAAGGTCTCCAGCCTGCTGGAAGGGCGCGGCAAGGCCCGCTGAAACAACCTCTCTGGCCAGCGCCTGGCACTGGAATTGCGAGCGTTTTGCGCGTAGGGTGCGCCGCCTTTGCGTCGAACCCAGGCAAAAACCGTCTTTTCTTGCGTTTGCGCGACAATCGGCTGCATCCATGCGACAAGCCCCACAAGCGAGCCGGCGCGGTGCCAGTACCGCCCTTGGCGCCCCTTGGGGCCTATGCTAGGTTGGCCTCCTTCGCCAGGAAGGCCGATCGCAGCCGGAGCGCATCCGAACAATAAGAGGAACCCCCATGGCCGAGGCCACGCCCGCGCTAGAAATCCGCAACCTGCACAAACGCTACGGCGATCTTGAAGTGCTCAAGGGCATCTCCCTTACCGCCCGTGATGGTGACGTCATCTCCATCCTCGGTTCTTCCGGCTCCGGAAAATCCACCTTCCTGCGTTGCATCAACCTGCTGGAAAACCCCCACCAGGGCCAGATCATCGTCGCTGGCGAAGAGCTCAAGCTGAAACCCGCCCGCTCCGGCGAACTGGTCGCCGCCGACGGCAAGCAGATCAACCGGCTGCGCAGCGAAATCGGCTTCGTGTTCCAGAACTTCAACCTGTGGCCGCACATGACGGTCCTCGACAACATCATCGAGGCGCCGCGCCGCGTGCTGGGCCAGAGTCGGGCAGAGGCCACCGAAGTTGCCGAGGCCCTGCTGGCCAAGGTCGGCATCGCCGATAAGCGCCACGTTTACCCCGCCCAGCTCTCCGGCGGCCAGCAGCAGCGCGCGGCTATTGCGCGCACTCTGGCGATGCAGCCTAAAGTGATTCTGTTCGACGAACCCACCTCGGCGCTCGACCCCGAGATGGTACAAGAAGTGCTTAACGTGATCCGCGCGCTCGCCGACGAGGGCAGGACCATGCTGCTGGTAACCCACGAGATGAACTTCGCCCGCCAGGTTTCCAGCGAGGTGGTGTTCCTCCACCAGGGCCTGGTGGAAGAGCAGGGGCCGCCACAGCAGGTGTTCGACAACCCGACCTCGGCGCGCTGTAAACAATTCATGTCCAGCAATCGCTAAACACGGAGCAACATCGCATGAAGAACTACAAGAAGATCCTGCTGGCCGCTGCCGCCACCCTGGCCTTCGGGACCAGTGCCGTCGCCGCCGATAAACTGAAGATCGGTACCGAAGGCGCCTACCCACCCTTCAACCTGATCGACGCCAGCGGCCAGGTCGGCGGCTTCGACGTCGAGATCGCCCAGGCCCTCTGCGCCAAGATGAAGGCCGAATGCGAAGTGGTCACCTCCGATTGGGACGGCATCATCCCGGCCCTGAACGCCAAGAAATTCGACTTCCTCGCCGCGTCCATGTCGATCACCGAAGAGCGCAAGCAGGCCGTCGACTTCACCGACGCCTACTACACCAACAAGCTGCAGTTCATCGCTCCCAAGGACGCTGACTTCAAGACCGACAAGGCCAGCCTGAAAGGCAAGGTCATCGGTGCCCAGCGCGCCACCATCGCCGGCACCTGGCTCGAAGACAACATGGCCGACGTGGTCGACATCAAGCTCTACGACACCCAGGAAAACGCCTACCTGGACCTGTCCTCCGGCCGCCTCGACGGCGTCCTGGCCGACAAGTTCGTCAACTGGGAATGGCTGAAGAGCGACGCCGGCAAAGGCTTCGAATTCAAGGGCGAGCCGGTGTTCGACAACGACAAGATCGCCATCGCCGTGCGCAAGGGCGACCCGCTGCGCGAGAAGCTGAATGCCGCACTGAAGGAAATCGTCGCTGACGGCACCTATAAGAAGATCAACGACAAGTACTTCCCTTTCAGCATCTATTGATGCCCGCCTGACCGGCGCCGCCCACGCGGCGCCGGTCCCCAGCAGTAGCCTTGCAGATGAACCTCGACCTCTACGGATTCGGCCCCGCCCTGGCGGCCGGCACCCTGATGACCATCAAGCTGGCGCTTTCAGCGCTGTCGCTCGGTCTGGTGCTGGGCCTGCTCGGTGCGCTGGCCAAGACTTCCCCCATGAAGCCTCTGCAGTGGCTTGGCGGGGCCTACTCCACCATCGTGCGCGGTGTGCCCGAATTGCTCTGGGTCCTGCTGATGTATTTCGGCACCGTGAACCTCATGCTGGCCATTGGCGAAGAACTCAACTTGCCTGGCCTGGAGCTGTCGGCCTTCGCCGCCGGCACCATTGCCCTCGGCCTGTGCTTCGGCGCCTACGCCACCGAGGTGTTCCGCGGCGCCATCCTGGCCATCCCCAAAGGGCACCGTGAGGCCGGCCTGGCGCTGGGCCTTTCCGGCTCGCGCATCCTCTGGCGCCTGATCCTGCCGCAGATGTGGCGCATCGCCCTGCCGGGCCTTGGCAACCTGTTCATGATCCTGATGAAGGACACCGCACTGGTCTCCGTGATCGGCCTTGAGGAAATCATGCGTCGCTCGCAGATCGCCGTGACCGCCAGCAAGGAGCCCTTCACCTTCTACCTGGTGGCAGCCTTCATCTACCTGGGCCTGACCATCCTCGCGATGATTGGTCTGCACTGGCTGGAAAAACGTGCCGGACGCGGCTTCAAAAGGAGCGCTGCATGAACTGGGACGTCATCATCAAGTACCTGCCGCGCCTGTTCGACGGGGCACTGCTGACCCTGGAACTGGTGGCTATCGCCGTGGTCGCCGGGCTGATTCTCGCCCTGCCCATGGGCATCGCCCGGGCCTCCCGCCACTGGTACGTGCGCGCACTGCCCTACGGCTATATCTTCTTCTTCCGCGGCACGCCGCTGCTGGTACAGCTGTTCCTGGTCTACTACGGCCTCGCCCAGTTCGACCTGGTGCGCAAGGGCCCGCTCTGGCCCTACCTGCGCGACCCGTTCTGGTGTGCCGTCATCACCATGATCCTGCATACGGCGGCCTATATCGCCGAGATCATCCGCGGGGCCATCCAGGCCATCCCGCCGGGCGAGATCGAAGCGGCGCGGGCATTGGGCATGTCGCAATTCAAGACCCTGGTGCACATCATCCTGCCGCGTGCGGCGCGCATCGGCCTGCCGGCCTACAGCAACGAAGTGATCCTGATGCTCAAGGCCAGCGCCCTGGCCAGCACCGTGACCCTGCTGGAACTCACCGGCATGGCTCGTACCATCATTGCCCGCACCTATATGGCACCAGAGTTCTTCTTCGTCGCCGGGGTCTTCTACCTGGTGATCGCCTTCGTGCTCATCCGTGCCTTCCGCCTGCTGGAACGCTGGCTACGGGTCGACGCCTGCCAAGGCCGCTGACCGCCCGCTGCCCCTCGCCACGAGAGGCAGCGCTATACTGCGGGCCCGATCGTCTTTCTCCTTCCACACTCCATGCCAAGCCCCGCGCCCCTTCAGGGCCCCCTGCTGCTCGAACGCTTCGCAGCGCTGGATGAGTTCCTCAGCCAGGGCTACCCGCTGTGGCACCCGGAACCCTTCACCGAGTTGCGCCTGGGCTGGGAAGACGAGCTGCCCGAGCTCGCCCGCTGGCTACGCGGCCGCAGCCTGGAGCAGGCGGAAGCGAGCCACGGCCTGCTGCACCTGCCTGATGCCCCCGCGCCCTTCCCCGAACTGGCGGCCCGCTCCCACGAGCTGGCCGACACCGGCGCATTCGATAACGCCCCCGAGCGCCAGTGGCCGTCTGCCCTCTGCCTCGACGTGCCCGGCCGCAAATGGCAGCAGATTCAGGCCTTCGCCGGCAGCCTGCGGTTCGCTCATCCGCCCCGCCACTGGCTCGACTGGTGCGCCGGCAAAGGCCACCTTGGGCGCACCTTGGCCCACCCCAACGCCGCACTTACCTGCCTGGAGTTCGATCCGCTGCTGGTGGAAGACGGCCAACGCCTCAGCGACCGGCTCGGTCTCGCGGCCTCCCACCGCCTTCAAGACGTGCTGGCCACCGACGCGGCGACGCAGCTGCGCCCCGAACACACCGCCATCGCCCTGCATGCCTGCGGCGACCTGCACGTGCGCCTGCTGCAACTGGCCGCTGACCAGGGCTGTGGACAACTCGCCATCGCCCCCTGCTGCTACAACCGCATCACAGAACAGCACTACCAGCCCCTTTCCACCACCGCGCAACGCTCCACCCTGCGCCCGGATCGGCGGGACCTGCGCCTGGTACAGAGCGAAACCGTCACCGCCGGTGCGCGCGTCCGCCGCCAACGCGACCAGTCCATGGCCAGGCGCCTGGCCTTCGACCTGCTGCAGCGGGAACAACGCGGCCTCGACCAGTACCTGCCCACACCCTCGTTACCGGTGAGCTGGCTGGAAAAGACCTTCGAGCGCTACTGCCACGACCTCGCCCAGCTCAAGGGCCTGGCTGCGCCTGCTCCGCGCGACTGGGCCAGGCTGGAGGCCCAGGGCTGGCAACGCCTGGCCCAGGTACGCAACCTGGAGCTGCTGCGCGCCCTCTACCGCCGCCCCCTGGAAATCTGGCTGCTGCTAGACCGCGCCCTGTTTCTTCAGGAGCGCGGCTACCGGGTGCAGGCCGGCCGCTTCTGCGAACACCGCCTCACCCCCCGCAACCTCTTGCTACTCGCGGAGCGCAGCGAGTTGCCCACAGAACCTGTGGATAACTTTGTTGATGAATGATGAGCAACTGCCCGAACGCCCATCCGGGCAAGGCCTGCTGAGAGTTGATCGCTTTTTGATCAAAAAATAAAACATCAAGAAAACAGCCAGTTACGCGATTCCGCGACCTGAATCACAGTTCACGAGTACTTCCGTACCAAAAACCACTCACTTGTGCATAAGCCTGCACATTCTGATTCTGAGCGGCAGCAACAGGTGGTTTACTCGGCTCAACCAATCGCTATAATGGCCGCCCCTTGCCGGTATAGCTCAGCTGGTAGAGCAACTGACTTGTAATCAGTAGGTCCCGGGTTCGACTCCTGGTGCCGGCACCAAAACATGAAAAAGCCCCGCAGAGATGCGGGGCTTTTTTGTTTTCGGGGCTTTCTGTCACCAGGGCACAATAACTTCATACCGAACATCTGTTGCTTCAAAAGCAAACTCAATTTCCGTAGCGACCGACGGCAGATATCATCACCCTTATTTAGTCGAGGTTCAGGGATGCGCATTCTCATCACCGGCGGAGCCGGCTTCATCGGTTCCGCACTCGTCCGGCACCTGCTGAACGAGACAGACCACGAGGTTCTCAACCTCGACAAGCTGACCTACGCCGGCAACCTCGAATCCCTGGCCAGCGTCGCGGACAACCCCCGCTACCAGTTCCTGAAAGCCGATATCGCCGACAGCGACACGGTCAACGCCGCCCTGCAGCGCTTCCAGCCCGACGCCATCATGCACCTGGCCGCCGAGTCCCATGTCGATCGCTCCATCGATGGCCCGGCCGAGTTCATCCAGACCAACATTGTCGGCACCTACGCCCTGCTGGAAAGCGCCCGCGCTTACTGGATGGGGCTGGATGCCGAACGCAAGGCGGCCTTCCGTTTCCATCACATCTCCACCGACGAAGTGTATGGCGACCTGCATGGCGTGGACGACCTGTTCACCGAGACCACGCCCTATGCGCCCAGCTCGCCCTATTCGGCGAGCAAGGCCGCGTCCGATCACCTGGTCCGCGCCTGGAACCGCACCTATGGCCTGCCGGTGCTGCTGACCAATTGCTCCAACAACTACGGCCCCTATCACTTCCCCGAGAAGCTGATCCCGCTGATGATCCTCAACGCTCTGGAAGGCAAGCCGCTGCCGGTCTATGGCGACGGCCTGCAGGTGCGCGATTGGCTGTTCGTCGAGGACCACGCTCGGGCCCTGGTGGAAGTGGTCACCCGTGGCCAGGTCGGCGAGACCTACAACATCGGCGGCCATAACGAGCAGAAGAACATCGACGTGGTGCGCGGCATCTGCGCACTGCTGGAAGAGCTGGCACCTTCCAAGCCCAACGGCGTCGCTCGCTTCGACGAGTTGATCACCCACGTGAAGGACCGCCCCGGCCACGACCTGCGCTACGCCATCGACGCGAGCAAGATCGAGCGCGAGCTGGGCTGGACGCCGCAGGAAACCTTCGAGACCGGGCTGCGCAAGACCGTGCAGTGGTACCTCGACAACCTGGAATGGTGCCGTCGCGTACAGGACGGCAGCTATCAACGTGAACGCCTGGGAGCCCAAGCATGAAAGGCATCGTCCTCGCCGGTGGCTCCGGCACCCGCCTGCACCCCATCACCCTTGGCGTGTCCAAGCAGCTGCTGCCGATCTACGACAAGCCGATGATCTACTACCCCATCTCGGTGCTGATGCTCGCCGGCATCCGCGAGATCCTGGTCATTTCCACCCCCCAGGACCTGCCCCAGTACCGCAACCTGCTGGGTGACGGCAGCCAGTTCGGCGTGCGCTTCAGCTACGCCGAACAGCCTTCGCCGGACGGGCTGGCCCAAGCCTTCCTGATCGGCCAGGAATTCATCGGCAGCGATTCGGTCTGCCTGATCCTCGGCGACAACATCTTCCACGGCCAGCACTTCACCGAGAAGCTCAAGCGCGCGGCCGAAGGCAATAAAGGCGCCACCGTGTTCGGCTACTGGGTCAACGACCCGGAGCGCTTCGGTGTCATCGAGTTCGACGAGCAGGGCCAGGCCATCTCCATCGAAGAGAAGCCCGCCAAGCCCAAGTCCAGCTATGCCGTCACCGGCCTGTACTTCTACGACAACGACGTGATCGAGATTGCCAAGGCGGTGAAGCCTTCCCACCGTGGCGAGCTGGAGATCACCGACGTCAACAACGCCTATCTGAAGCGCGGTGACCTGCGTGTCGAGAAGCTCGGCCGCGGCTTCGCCTGGCTCGACACCGGCACCCACGACAGCCTGCTGGAGGCCTCCCAGTACGTGCAGACCATCGAGCACCGCCAGGGCCTCAAGGTCGCCTGCCTGGAAGAGATCGCCTTCCAGAACGGCTGGATCGACAAGGCATTGCTGCTGGAGCGGGCCAAGGCTTTCGGCAAGACCGGCTACGGCCAATACCTCTACAAGCTGGCAGGAGAGCAGGCATGAAGGCCATCGCCACCGAACTGCCGGAAGTGCTGATTCTCGAACCCCGCGTGTTCGGCGATGAGCGCGGTTTCTTCTTCGAGAGTTTCAACGCCCGCGCCTTCGAAGAGGCCACCGGCCTCAAGCGTGAGTTCGTCCAGGACAACCATTCGCGCTCGCAAAAGGGCGTGCTGCGCGGCCTGCACTACCAGCTGCAACAGGCCCAGGGGAAATTGGTACGGGTCACCGCCGGCGAGGTGCTCGACGTCGCAGTGGACGTGCGCCGCAGCTCGCCGAACTTCGGCCGCTGGGTCGGTGTGCACCTGTCTGCCGAGAACAAGCGCCAGCTCTGGGTTCCGGAAGGCTTCGCCCATGGCTTCGTGGTGCTCAGCGAGTTCGCCGAGTTCCTCTACAAGACCACCGACTACTACGCCCCGGCCCACGAGCGTTGCATCCGCTGGGATGACCCGACCCTGGCCATCGACTGGCAGCTCAGCGAAGCGCCCCAGCTTTCCGCCAAGGACCAGGCCGGCCTGAGCCTCGAAGAGGCCGACGTATTCCCATGAAGATCCTCATCACCGGCCACAGCGGCCAGGTCGCCCGCGAACTGCGCCTGGCCCTGGCCGATCAGGCCGAGCTGCTCGCCCTCGGTCGCGACCGCCTGGACCTGGCTGACAGCGACGCCATCCGCCGCCTGGTACGCGCCGAGCGCCCCGCACTGATCATCAACGCTGCCGCCCACACCGCCGTGGACCAGGCCGAAAGCGAGCCCGAGGCCGCCTTCGCCCTCAACGCCACCGCCCCCGGCGTGCTGGCCGAGGAAGCCGCCGCCCTGGGCGCACCGCTGATTCACTACTCCACCGACTACGTCTTCGACGGCAGCAAAAACGCGCCCTACAGCGAGGACGACCCGCCCAACCCGCTGGGCGTCTACGGCCGCAGCAAGCTGGCCGGGGAAGCGGCGATCCGCGCGGTCGGCGGTGCGCACCTGATCCTGCGCACCAGCTGGGTCTACTCCCTGCACGGCCGCAACTTCCTGCTCACCATGCAGCGCCTGCTGCAGGAGCGCGATCACCTGCGTGTGGTGGCCGACCAGATCGGCGCGCCCACCTGGGCCGGCAGCATCGCCACGGCCACCGCCGCGTTGATCCAGCGCTGGCAGGATGGCCGCCAGGCCTGGGGCACCTACCATTTCAGCGCCGGCGGCGAGACCTCCTGGTTCGGCTTCGCCAGTGCCATAGCCGATACGCTCAAGGCCGAAGGCAAGCCCTGCGCCCGCCTGGAGCCCATCCCCAGCAGCGCCTATCCCACGCCTGCCCAACGCCCGCTCAACTCGCGGATGGACGGCGGCAAGCTGCTGCGCGACTGGGACGTCGCCCTGCCCGACTGGCGCCTGGGCCTGGACGAGTGCCTGCGTCACCCTCGCTGAGCCCGCCAGTGTCATAATGCGCCGCATCCCCGGCGCATTCCGACACCCATGACCGCCAACGCCCTACCCTATCGTCCCCGCTGGCGCAGCCTCGTCCTGCTGGCCCTGGTCCTGGCGCCCTTGCTGTGGCCGGCCCACCACCTGGCTGAGCGTTACTACAACCAGGCCCTGGCCGAGCAGAACCGGCAGACCCTCGACCTCTACGTCGCCAACCTGCTGGGCACCCTGCGCCGCTTCGAGGTGCTGCCGCCGATCCTCGCCGACCTGCCGGCCCTGCGCAGCCAGCTGGCGGACCCAAAGGACCCGGCCCGCCTGGACGCCGCCAACCGCCTGCTGGCCGAAGTACGCGACGAGACCGGCGCCGACGTCATCTACCTGATGAACCCCCAGGGCACCACTCTCAGTTCCTCCAACTGGGACAAGACGGACAGCTTCGTCGGCCGCGACTTCGCCTTCCGCCCCTACTACCGCGAGGCGCTCATGGGCCGCCAGGGCCGCTTCTTCGGGCTCGGCACCACCTCCGGCAAGCGCGGCTATTTCTATGCCAGCCCGGTGCGCGACGGCCAGGCGGTGATCGGCATTCTGGTGGTCAAGGTCGACCTGGACGACGCCGAATCCCTCTGGGGCAACACCCCCGAGCAGTTGCTGGTGACCGACTCCAACGGCGTGGCGATCATCACCTCGCGCCCGCAATGGCGCTTCCACGCCACCCGCGAGCTGGACAACGCCGAGCGCGCCGCCATCTCCGCCAACCAGCCCTATCCGACCCAATCCCCCGAGCCCATCCGCCTGCGTCCGGGCGAATGGATCACCCAGAGCCGTGAGCTGCGCGAAACCGGCTGGACGGTCAGCATCCTCGCCCCGCAGGTGCTGGTGGACCGCCAGGTGCGCACCACCGATGCCATCGCCGCCGCCACCCTGCTCGCCCTTCTCCTCTTGCTCGGCCTGATGATGCAGCGCCGTCGCCACTACCTCGACCGCATCGCCCTCGACGCCCGTGCCCGGCGCGAGCTGGAGCTGCGCGTGCAGGAGCGCACCCAGGACCTTGAAGCCCTCAACAGCCGCCTCAAGGTGGAAGTGCTGGAGCGCGAGCAGGCCCAGCAGGAACTGGTCCGCGCCCAGGACGAAGTGGTCCAGGCCGGCAAGCTCTCCGCCCTCGGCACCATGTCCGCGAGCATCAGCCACGAACTCAACCAGCCCCTGGCGGCCATCCGCAGCTACGCCGACAACGCCGGCGTGCTGCTGGACCACGAACGCTACGACGACGCCCGCGGCAACCTGCGGCAGATCAGCGAGCTCACCGGGCGCATGGCCTCGATCATCGCCCACCTGCGCGCCTTCGCCCGGCGCGACCGCCACGCGCCGGAAAGCGTCGCCCTGCAACCGGCGCTGGACGATGCCCTGTCGCTGCTGGCCAAGCGCCGCCGGGCGATGGACGTGGAGCTGATCCGCGACATGCCCGAAGCCCAGCTCTGGGTCCAGGCCGGCGAAACCCGCCTGCGCCAGGTGCTCGGCAACCTGCTGGCCAATGCCCTCGACGCCCTGGGCGAGAAGCCCCACCCCCGGCGCATCTGGCTCAGCGCCGAGACCGATGCCGAAGGCGTGACCCTGAGCCTGCGCGACAACGGCCCCGGATTCAGCCAGGAAGCCTTGCAACGGGCCCGCGAGCCCTTCTTCACCACCAAGACCAGTGCCCAGGGCCTCGGCCTCGGCCTGGCCATCTGCGACAGCCTGATCCGCGCCCTCGGCGGCGAACTGCTGCTGGCCAACCACCCCGAAGGCGGTGCCCTGCTGACCCTGCACCTGCGCTCCGCCATCCCCGGCGCCAACCCCCTCTCACCCGAGGACCACTCCGCATGACCCAGCCCATCGAAGCCGGCATCCAGGTCCTGCTGGTCGACGACGACCCGCACCTGCGCCAGGCCCTGAGCCAGACACTCGACCTCGCCGGCCTCAAGGTCCTCACCCTGGGCGATGCCAATGGCCTGGCCGCCCGCCTGCCCGCCGACTGGCCAGGTGTGGTGGTCAGCGATATCCGCATGCCCGGCGTCGACGGCCTCGAGCTGCTGCGCCAGCTCCACGAGCGCGACGCCCAGTTGCCCGTACTGCTGATCACCGGCCACGGCGACGTCCCCCTGGCGGTGCAGGCCATGCGCGCCGGTGCCTACGACTTCCTGGAAAAACCCTTCGCCAGCGAAGACCTGATCGACAGCGTGCGCCGCGCCCTCGACCTGCGCCGCCTGGTGCTGGAAAACCGCAGCCTGCGCCTGGCCCTTTCCGATCGCCAGCAGCTCAGCGGCCGCCTGGTGGGCCAATCGCCAGCAGCTCAGCGCCTGCGCGAGCAGATCGGCGCCCTCGCCGGCACCAGCGCCGATGTGCTGATCCTCGGTGAGACCGGCGCCGGCAAGGAAGTGGTCGCCCGCGCCCTGCACGACCTCTCCGCGCGCCGCGACGGCCCCTTCGTCGCCATCAATGCCGGTGCTCTGGCGGAGTCGGTGGTGGAAAGCGAGCTGTTCGGCCATGAGCAGGGCGCCTTCACCGGCGCGCAGAAGCGCCGCATCGGCAAGTTCGAATACGCCAACGGCGGCACCGTGTTCCTCGACGAGATCGAGAGCATGAGCCCGGACGTACAGGTCAAGCTGCTGCGCCTGCTGCAGGAGCGGGTGGTCGAGCGCCTCGGCGCCAACCAGTTGATCCCCCTCGACATCCGCGTCATCGCCGCCACCAAGGAAGACCTGCGCCAGGCCGCCGACCAGGGCCGCTTCCGCGCCGACCTTTACTACCGGCTCAACGTCGCCAGCCTGCGCATCCCGCCGCTGCGCGAACGCGGCGAAGACATCCTGCTGCTGTTCCAGCACTTCGCCGAAGCCGCCGCCACCCGCCACGGCAGCCAGCCCCGCACGCTGGACAGCTCGCAGCGCGCCCTGCTGCTGACCCACGATTGGCCAGGCAACGTCCGTGAACTGCAGAACGCCGGGGAGCGCTTCGCCCTGGGCCTCGACCTGGCGCTGGACAACGGCACGCCAGACCTGCCCGCCAGCAACGGCGGCGGCCTGAGTGAGCAGGTGGAAGCCTTCGAGCGGGCGCTGATCCTGGCCGAGCTGGGCAACCCGCACAGTTCGATGCGCAGCCTGGCCGAAGCCCTGGGCCTGCCGCGCAAGACGCTCTCGGACAAGCTGCGCAAGCACAACATCAGCTTTGGCGGCGGAAATCCCGCAGAAGAACAGGACTGATCGGCGACTTTCCGCTCAAAGAAAGCAGCTGCCCACCGCCCGCGCCAGCAATGGCGGGCCTCCCGGGCGCTGGCACAGGCCTTGCTCCATGCACCGCATCTCAACGCCTAGGCGTTGATCAGGGCACCCCTCCCCGGGAGTGCCCGCCCGCAGCGGCCACAAGCCGTCACCGGGTCTCTTCCCCAGCGCAGCCTCGGTCCTCCCCGGCCCTGGCGGCAGGCGACGGACCATCAGCCCATCGCCTTCCACGTCGAACCCGGCCTCGCGCCGGGTTCGTCGTCTCTATCTCGCGGAAATCCGCCTTCCCTAGGGTCGCTCCAGCAGAAAGCGCTCCAGATCAACCGGTGTACCCGGCTCGGCGTGCAATTTCTCCCGGAGGTCGGCGAACACCCGTTCGTGGTCCCGGTGCCCAGCCAGGGGCACCATCAGGTGCGGCTCAAGGCCGTGGTGGCGCAGACGCCGGCAGGCGCTCTGCAGGAAGTTGTAGGCAACGTCGCGGTGCAACTCGAAGCATTCCTGAAAGGGACGACCGTCGATCTCGCCCCTGAGATCGAAGCGCACGTAAGTCTCCCAGTCGCGCTGCTCGACCTCATAGTCCAGATCGATGTGATAACCAGGCCAAGGGCCTACAGGGTCCCTGATTATTTCAAGGTGTCCTGGGCGAAACATATTCAACCTCCTGTGGAAAGTTGAAGTAAGAAACTGTCTACCTCGCTGACTTATATCCGTTCGGAATTAATTCAATCCCGAATAATTCCCATATAATCAAATGGCATTTCGCCATGTTTCTTACAACAAATACTTACAACTTGAACTGTCACGAAAACCAACTAGTTTGAACGGGGCGCCGCCTGGGATGGCCTGCCGCCCCCTCTATTTTGCTCGCTCCGAGCATGCCTCCGAAGCCGCCACGCTCCCTCCGAATTCTGTAAGGAAATTGTCCCGCGCGGATTGATAGCTAGCTATTGACCTACGTCATAACTCTTCTCCGAAAGGAAGAGCCAACTAAGCACAGTTCCTACTCCTACTGGAGGTGCAAGATGTCAGACACCACCCAAAAACTCCGACTTGGCGCACTGGTTGCGCTCGTGGTCGGTTCAATGGTCGGCGGCGGGATCTTCTCGTTGCCGCAAAACATGGCAGCCAGCGCCGATGTCGGCGCGATTCTCATCGGCTGGGGCATCACTGCCGTCGGCATGCTCACCCTGGCCTTCGTGTTCCAGACCCTGGCCAACCGCAAACCCGATCTCGATGGCGGCGTGTACGCGTACGCCAAGGCCGGCTTCGGCGACTACATGGGCTTCTCCTCGGCCTGGGGCTACTGGATCAGCGCCTGGCTGGGCAACGTCGGCTACTTCGTCCTGCTGTTCAGCACCCTCGGCTACTTCTTCCCGATCTTCGGCGAGGGCAACACGCCAGCGGCCATCATCGGCGCCTCGGTGGTGCTCTGGGCCGTGCACTTTCTGGTGCTGCGCGGGATCAAGGAGGCGGCCTTCATCAACCTGGTGACCACGGTCGCCAAGATCGTGCCGCTGTTCCTGTTCATCCTCATCTGCCTGTTCGCCTTCAAGCTGGACATCTTCACCGCCGACATCTGGGGCTCGATGAACCCCGACCTCGGCAGCGTGATGAACCAGGTGCGCAACATGATGCTGGTCACCGTCTGGGTGTTCATCGGCATCGAGGGCGCGAGCATCTTTTCCGCCCGTGCCGAGAAGCGCAGCGATGTCGGCAAGGCCACCATCATCGGCTTCGTCACCGTGCTGCTGTTGCTGGTGCTGGTGAACGTGCTGTCCCTCGGCATCATGACTCAGCCGGAACTGGCCAAGCTGCAGAACCCGTCCATGGCGGCCGTGCTGGAGCATGTGGTCGGCCACTGGGGCGCGGTGCTGATCAGCGTCGGCCTGATCATCTCCCTGGTAGGTGCCCTGCTGTCCTGGGTGCTGCTGTGCGCGGAGATTCTCTTCGCCGCTGCCAAGGACCACACGATGCCGGAGTTCCTCCGTCGCGAGAACGCCAACCACGTCCCGGCCAACGCCCTGTGGCTGACCAACGCGATGGTGCAAGTGTTCCTCATCGTCACCCTGTTCAGCGCCAGCACCTACCTCTCGCTGATCTACCTGGCCACCTCGATGATCCTGGTGCCCTACTTCTGGTCCGCCGCCTACGCCCTGCTCCTGCCCATCCGCGGCGAGACCTACGAGCAGGACGGCCGTGACCGCAACAAGGACCTCGCCATCGCCGGCGTCGCCCTGGTCTACGCCGTGTGGCTGCTCTACGCCGGCGGCGTGAAGTACCTGCTGCTCTCGGCCCTGCTCTACGCCCCCGGCGCGATCCTCTTCGCCAAGGCCAAGCACGAGCTCGGCCAACCCATCTTCACCAACGTTGAGAAGCTGATCTTCGCCGCCGTGGTCATCGGCGCGCTCGCGGCGGCCTACGGCCTCTACGACGGCTTCCTGACTCTGTAACTCGTAAGGAGACCTGCCATGTCCAAAGTCAAACTCGGCGTTCATTCGGAAGCCGGCAAACTGCATAAGGTGATGGTCTGCTCGCCGGGTCTGGCCCATATGCGCCTGACCCCCAACAACTGCGACGAGCTGCTGTTCGATGACGTCATCTGGGTCAACCAGGCCAAGCGCGACCACTTCGACTTCGTCACCAAGATGCGCGAACGCGGCATCGAAGTGATGGAGATGCACAACCTGCTCACCGACATCGTGCAGAACCCCGAAGCCCTGAAGTGGATCCTCGACCGCAAGATCACCGCCAACCAGGTCGGCGTCGGCCTGACCAATGAAGTGCGCTCCTGGCTCGAAGGCCTGGAGCCGCGCAAGCTCGCCGAGTTCCTTATCGGCGGTGTCGCCGGCTCCGACCTGCCGGACAGCGAAGGCGTCAGCGCGATCAAGATGTACCGCGACTACCTGGGCCACTCCAGCTTCATCCTGCCGCCGCTGCCCAACACCCAGTTCACCCGCGACACCACCTGCTGGATCTACGGCGGCGTAACCCTCAACCCCATGTACTGGCCGGCGCGACGTCAGGAAACCCTGCTCACCACCGCCATCTACAAGTTCCACCCCGAGTTCACCAACGCCGAATTCGAAGTCTGGTACGGCGACCCCGACAAGGACCATGGCAGCGCCACCCTCGAAGGCGGTGACGTCATGCCCATCGGCAACGGCGTGGTGCTCATCGGCATGGGCGAGCGCACTTCGCGCCAGGCCATCGGCCAACTGGCCCAATCGCTGTTCGCCAAGGGCGCGGTAGAGAAGGTGATAGTCGCCGGCCTGCCGAAATCCCGCGCGGCCATGCACCTGGACACCGTCTTCACCTTCTGCGACCGCGACCTGGTCACGGTCTTCCCGGAAGTGGTCAAGGAGATCGTCCCCTTCATCCTCCGCCCGGACGAGAGCCGCCCCTACGGCATCGACATCCGCCGCGAGGAGAAGAGTTTCATCGACGTGGTCGCCGAGTCCCTCGGGCTCAAGCAACTGCGCGTGGTGCAGACCGGCGGTGACAGCTTCGAGGCCGAGCGCGAACAGTGGGACGACGGCAACAACGTCGTCTGCCTGGAGCCCGGCGTGGTGGTCGGCTACGACCGCAACACCTACACCAACACCCAGCTGCGCAAGGCCGGTGTCGAGGTGGTGACCATCAGCGCCAGCGAACTCGGCCGCGGCCGTGGCGGTGGCCACTGCATGACCTGCCCGATCCTGCGCGACCCGATCGACTATTGATCCAAAAAGCCGAACCCCGGCGGCCGCTACCCGCGGCCGCCCTTCCCGCCAGCCACGAGCTGTTCTGACGGGAACCGGATTCCGACCTGCCCAAAAGGAGAAAGACCATGGCTTTCAACATGCACAACCGCAACCTGCTCAGCCTCATGCATCACAGCACCCGTGAGCTGCGGTACCTGCTGGACCTCTCCCGCGACCTGAAACGCGCCAAGTACACCGGCACCGAGCAGCAGCACCTGAAACGCAAGAACATCGCACTGATCTTCGAGAAGACCTCCACCCGCACCCGCTGCGCCTTCGAGGTCGCCGCCTATGACCAGGGCGCCAATGTCACCTACATCGACCCCAACTCCTCGCAGATCGGCCACAAGGAGACCATGAAGGACACCGCCCGCGTGCTCGGGCGCATGTATGACGCCATCGAGTACCGCGGCTTCAAGCAGGAAATCGTCGAAGAACTGGCCAAGTTCGCCGGCGTCCCGGTGTTCAACGGCTTGACCGACGAATACCACCCCACCCAGATGCTCGCCGACGTGCTGACCATGCGTGAGCACAGTGACAAGCCGCTGCACGACATCAGCTACGCCTACCTGGGCGACGCCCGCAACAACATGGGCAACTCGCTGCTGCTGATCGGCGCCAAGCTGGGCATGGACGTGCGCATCGCCGCGCCCAAGGCGCTGTGGCCGGAAGAAGAGTTCATCGCCCAGTGCAAGCAATTCGCCGAGGAAAGCGGCGCGCGCATCACCGTCACCGAAGACGCCAAGGCGGCGGTCAAGGGCGTCGACTTCATCCACACCGACGTCTGGGTCTCCATGGGCGAGCCGGTGGAAGCCTGGGGCGAGCGCATCAAGCAACTGCTGCCCTACCAGGTCAACGCCGAGATGATGAAAGCCTCCGGCACCGCACGGACCAAGTTCATGCACTGCCTGCCGGCCTTCCACAACAGCGAGACCAAGGTCGGCAAGCAGATCGCCGAGCAGTACCCGCACCTGGCCAACGGCATCGAAGTGACCGACGACGTGTTCGAGTCCCCGGCCTGCATCGCCTTCGAGCAAGCGGAGAACCGCATGCACACGATCAAGGCGATTCTGGTCTCGACCCTCGCCGACGTCTGATTCCAGAAATCCACGGGGGCGCTGGCTTTGTCGGCGGCACCGCGCGGCTCCTCACCGTACCGGGGTACGGGTCGTCGCAGCTCGCTTGCCTTCACGCCACCATCCCCTGTGGCTTCATGGAATATCCGAGATTCGGAGAAGGAGCGGGAAACCGCCCCCTCTCCACCGCAACAGGAGAACAATCATGCGAATAGTCGTCGCATTGGGCGGTAACGCCCTGCTGCGCCGTGGCGAACCCATGACGGCGGAGAACCAGCGCGAGAACGTGCGCATCGCCGCCGAGCAGATCGCCAAGATCCAGCCCGGCAACGAGCTGGTGGTCGCCCACGGCAACGGCCCACAGGTCGGCCTGCTGGCCCTCCAGGGCGCTGCCTACACGGCGGTCAGCACCTACCCGCTGGACGTCCTCGGCGCCGAGACCGAGGGCATGATCGGCTACATGATCGAACAGGAACTGGGCAACCTGCTGCCCTTCGAAGTGCCCTTCGCCACCCTGCTCACCCAGGTGGAAGTGGACGCCAAGGACCCGGCCTTCCAGAAACCCACCAAACCCATCGGCCCGGTGTACTCCCGGGAAGAGGCCGAGCGCCTCGCCGAGGAAAAGGGCTGGACCATCGCCCCCGACGGCGACAAGTTCCGCCGCGTGGTGGCCAGCCCCCGGCCCAAGCAGATCTTCGAGATCCGCCCGGTGAAATGGCTGCTGGAAAAAGGCTCGGTGGTGATCTGCGCCGGCGGTGGCGGCATCCCCACGCTTTATGACGACAACGGCAAGCTCAAGGGCGTCGAGGCGGTGATCGACAAGGACCTCTGCTCCGCGCTGCTGGCC
Source organism: Pseudomonas solani (assembly GCF_026072635.1). NCBI lineage: Bacteria > Pseudomonadati > Pseudomonadota > Gammaproteobacteria > Pseudomonadales > Pseudomonadaceae > Pseudomonas > Pseudomonas solani. The sequence goes on from NZ_AP023081.1 coordinate 1,837,723, forward strand.
GAGCAACTGGAGAGCGACATCCTGGTGATCGCCACCGACGTCGACGCGGCCTACATCGACTGGGGCAAGCCGACCCAGAAGGCCATCGCCGAAGCCCACCCCGACGAACTCGAGCGCCTCGGCTTCGCTGCCGGCTCCATGGGGCCCAAGGTCCAGGCTGCCAGCGAGTTCGCCCGCAACACCGGCCGTGCGGCGGTGATCGGCTCCCTCGCCGATATCGAAGCCATCGTCCAGGGCAAGGCCGGCACCCGCGTCAGCACCGCCAACCCCGGCATCAGCTACCGCTGATGCCCCGCACCCACGGAGCCGCGCCAGCGGCTCCGGCTCCTCCTCCCCGGCCTCGCGACCGCGCCTGCAATTCATGCACACGGGCAGTACCGATCAATCCTCAAGTGACTCGACAGTCAGCTGCCGCGTCAGGTTAGGCATTCGAATCTTTCGAGCTGCCACCGGGTTCGCCCCAGTGGCCGGATATCCCCGACGCGTTCCCTGGCCAGCCGCACCCGCGGCCTTCAAGGCCCCTCTTCACCGCGCTCGGCCCGGCCTCGGCAGGCAATGGTCTATTTGAGGAGTTTCCGAGTCATGTCACGACTTCCGGTCATCGTTGGTTTCGGCGGTTACAACGCAGCGGGCCGCAGCTCGTTCCACCACGGCTTCCGCCGCACCGTGATCGAGTCCGTCGACGCCGCCACGCGCCAGGAAACCCTGGCCGGGCTGGCGGTGATGACCAAACTGGTGACCGTGGTCGACGGCCAGTACCTGGACGCCGACGGCAACCCGCTGACCCTCGCCGACATCGAGTCGCGCTTCGGCGAGCGCATCCTCGCCTCCACCCTGGTGCGCCGCATCGAGAAGCAGCACCTGGATGTCGACGCCGCCCCCTGGCAGAAGAGCATCGGTGTCGCCGCCGAGCCCGGCACCCGCATCAGCTTCATCACCTCGCGCAAGCAGCTGCCCGAGCCGCTGCCGGCCAGCTGGTCAGTGGAGCCGCTGGAATCCGGCGAGGTGCACGTCACCCTGAATGACGCCACCGAGTTCAAGGTCGAGAGCTTCCGCGCCCTGCCGGTGAAATCCGCCGGCCAGCTGCCCACCGGCTTCGAACCGGGCGAGCTGTACAACTCGCGCTTCCACCCGCGCGGCCTGCAGATGTCCGTGGTGGCCGCCACCGACGCCATCCGCTCCATCGGCCTGCCCTGGCAGCGCATCGTCGACCACGTGCAGCCCGACGAAGTCGCGGTGTTCTCCGGCAGCATCATGAGCCAGCTCGACGAGAACGGTTTCGGCGGCCTCATGCAGTCGCGCCTCAAGGGCGGCCGCGTCACCGCCAAGCAGCTGCCCCTGGGCCTGAACACCATGCCCGCCGACTTCATCAACGCCTACGTGCTGGGCAGCGTCGGCACCACCGGCAGCGTCACCGGCGCCTGCGCCACCTTCCTCTACAACCTGCAGAAGGCCATCGAGCTGATCGGCTCCGGCCGCGCGCGGGTCGCCCTGGTGGGCAACGCCGAAGCGCCGATCAACCAGGAATGCATCGACGGCTACGGCGCCATGGGCGCCCTGGCCACCGAAGACGGCCTGCGCCAGGTCGGCGGCCGCGAGGACGTGGACTTCCGCCGCGCCAGCCGTCCCTTCGGCGAGAACTGCGGCTTCACCCTGGCCGAATCCAGCCAGTACGTGGTGCTGATGGACGACGCCCTGGCCCTGGAGCTGGGCGCCGATATCCATGGCGCGGTCACCGATGTCTTCATCAACGCCGACGGCTTCAAGAAATCCATCTCCGCACCCGGCCCGGGCAACTACCTGACCCTGGCCAAAGCCGTGGCCAGCGCCACCCAGATGTTCGGCAGCGAGACGGTGCGCCAGCACAGCTTCGTCCACGCCCACGGCTCCAGCACCCCGGCCAACCGCGTCACCGAATCCGAACTGCTGGACCGCGTCGCCAGCGCCTTCGGCATCGAGTCCTGGCCCATCACCGCGGTCAAGGCCTTCGTCGGCCACAGCCTGGCCACCGCCAGCGGCGACCAGGTGGTCTCGGCCCTCGGCACCTTCCGCTACGGCATCCTGCCGGGCATCAAGACCATCGACCGGGTCGCCGACGACGTGCACCAGCAGCACCTGTCCATCGCCACCCGCGACCAGCGCCTGGAACAGCGCAGCCTGGACATCTGCTTCATCAACTCCAAGGGCTTCGGCGGCAACAACGCCAGCGGCGTGGTGATCTCCCCGCGCCTGACCGAGAACATGCTGCGCAAGCGCCACGGCGAGAAGGCCTTCGCCGCCTACAGCGAAAAGCGCGAAGCCACCCGCGCCGCCGCCCGCCAGTACGACGAGCGCGCGCTCAAGGGTGAGCTGGACATCATCTACAACTTCGGCAACGACCTGATCGACGACAAGGCCCTGGAAGTCACCGCCCAGGGCATCAAGGTCCCGGGCTTCGCCCAGCCGCTGCTCTACGGCACCGACGAGCGCTTCAAGGACATGCTCGACTGATCGTCACGAGGTAAGTGGGGCGGATCGAAGCCCGCCCCACCCTGCGCGATAGCCCGACAGGCGCACTCCGGATCAATCCAGGGCGCGCGCCAGCTCCAGCAGCTCGCGACGCCACGCGGCAGCCGCCGGCAGGGCCAGGAAGGACGGGTTGAGGAAGGATTCGCGGGCCGCGTAGCCCAGCGGCTCGCCGGCCAGGTCGAGCACCTCGCCACCGGCGCCTTCCAGCACGCCCTGTGCGGCGGCGGTGTCCCACTGCGAAGTCGGCGCCAGGCGCGGGTAGCAATCCGCCGCGCCTTCGGCCAGCAGGCAGAACTTCAGCGAGCTGCCGATATTGGCCAGCTGCAACTCTCCGAAGCGTTCACCCAGCCCGGCCAGCAGGCGTTCCTGCGCGGGGCTCGAATGGCGCTTGCTGGCCACCAGGGTGAAGGCCTGAGCCGGGGCCACGCGCACGGCGATGGCTTCACGCGCACCAGCCTCGATGCGCCAAGCACCCAGGCCCGCACCACCGAGGTAGCAGCGGCCGGTGACCGGCACGCCGACGACGCCGAAGACCACGCGCCCGCGCTCGATCAGCGCGACGTTGACGGTGAACTCCTCGGAGCCGGAGATAAATTCCTTGGTGCCATCCAGCGGGTCCACCAGCCACCAGCGCTCCCACCCTTCGCGCTCGGCAAGGGAGATGTCCGCCGCTTCCTCGGACAACACCGGGATGCTGGCATCCAGTGTCTCCAGCCCGGCGGCGAGGATGCGGTGGGCGGCCAGGTCGGCAGCGGTAACGGGGGACGCATCGGCCTTCTCGACCACGGCGACGTCCGCGCGCCAGAACGGCAGGATGGCCTGGCCGGCGAGGCCGACCAGCTCGATGACGGCGGGCAGCAGCGGATGGCTCATAGGAGGAACTCCCCGCGCTGGCCCAGCAGGTCGCGGGCCAGGTAGAGCGCCGCCAGGGCGCGCCCCTCGCTGAACTGCGGGTGCTGCAACAGGCTGGAAATCTCGCGCAGGCTGACCTTCTCCACGCCCAGCGGCTCGGGCTCGTCGCCCGGCAGGCGCTCTTCGTAAAGGTCACGGGCCAGCACCACCTGGATCTTCTGGCTCATGTAGCCCGGCGACAGCGACAGCTCGGTCAGCAGCTCCAGCTTGCGCGCGCCGTACCCCGCCTCTTCCTTGAGTTCGCGGTCGGCCGCCACCAGCACGTCCTCGCCCGGCTCGATCAGCCCCTTGGGCAGCGACAGCTGGTAGTCGTCGGTACCGGCGCAGTACTCCTCCACCAGCAGCACGTGCTCGGCGTCCACCATCGCCACCACCATCACCGCGCCATAGCCGGAGCCCTTGCCCACCAGACGCTCGTAGGTGCGCTCGACACCGTTGGAGAAGCGCAGCTGCAGCTCCTCGACACGGAACAGGCGGCTGCTGGCGACGATCTCGCGAGCGAGCACGGTGGGCTTCTGACGCATAACGGAACTCCTTGGCATGACCGGCGGGTTATCATACCCCGGCTTTTCCGATTATCTGCGTAGGAGATTGCACGCCGACGACCGTCCGCAATGCAATCGCGACAGCCCTCCCACCTACAGCCCCGGACACGCATGCCACAGCTCAACTGGTCCGCCATCGACACCGTCCTGCTGGACATGGATGGCACCCTCCTCGACCTGCATTTCGACAACCACTTCTGGCTGGACTACCTGCCCCAGCGCTATGCCGAACACCACGGCATCAGCCGCGAGGCGGCCGACGCCGAACTGGTGCCGCTGTTCAGGCACCACGCCGGCCAGCTCAACTGGTACTGCACGGACTTCTGGAGCCGCGAGCTGAAGCTGTCGATCCGCGACCTCAAGCGCGAGGTCGCCGACCTGATCGCCCTGCGCCCCGACGCCGACCACTTCCTCGCCGCCCTGCGCCGCGCCGGCAAGCGCGTGGTGCTGATCACCAACGCCCACCGTGACTCGCTGTCGCTGAAGATGGAACGGGTCGAGCTAGCGCCCTGGTTCGATCGCCTGATCAGTTCCCACGACTACGGTTTCCCCAAGGAAGATCAGCAGTTCTGGCACGCCCTGCAGGCGGATTCGCCCTTCGACCCGGCGCGTACGCTGTTCATCGACGACAGCCTGCCGATCCTGCGCAGCGCACGGGCCTACGGCGTCGCCCACCTGCTGGCGGTGCTGCAGCCCGACAGCCGGGGCGCGCTCAAGGACACCGAGGAATTCGCCGCGGTGGACGGCTACCGCGAACTGGTGGCCGGGCTCTAACCCGGCGGGAGCGCCCATGGACATCAAGCAGCTCAAGTTCCTCGTCGCCCTCGACGAGACCCGCCACTTCGGCCAGGCCGCCGCGCGCTGCCACGTCACCCAGCCCACACTGTCCATGCGCCTGCGCAGCCTGGAGGAAGAACTGGGCCTGGAACTGGTGCAGCGTGGCCAGCGTTTCGAAGGCTTCACCGATGCCGGCCAGCGCGTGCTCGCCTGGGCCCGCACCCTGCTTGCCGCCCATGACGGCCTGCACGCCGAGGCAGCCGCCTGCCGCGGCCACCTGGTGGGCACCCTGCGCCTGGGCGTGGTGCCCCTGGCCGGCTACGACCCCATGCGCCTGGTGCAAGCCTTCGCCGAGCAGCATCCCGACCTGCGCTTCCAGCTGTTCGCCCTCAGCTCCGAGCAGATTCTCGAACGCCTGGCGCGCAACCAGCTCGACCTCGGCCTCTCCTACCTCGACCGTCTCGATCGCGAGCACTTCGACAGCCTGGAGATCGCCGACACGCGTATGGGCCTGCTGTACGACCGGCGCCACTTCGCCTTCGAAGCCCCGCAGCTGGCCTGGGAGGCCCTCGCCGGCCTGCCCCTGGGCCTGCTCTCCAGCGGCATGCACTTCCGCCAGTCCATCGACCACGGCTTCCGCAGCCGGGGCCTGGCGCCGCAGCCGCGCCTGGAAACCGACGCCGTTCACCAGTTGCTGCAGGCGGTCAACGTCGGCCTGTGCTGCGCCATCATGCCGTTGGCCAGCGGCCTCGACGAACTCACCGAACACCTGGCCCTGTTGCCCATCGAGCAGGCCCACACCCTGGCCCCGCTGGGGCTCATCCAGCGCCGTGGGCAGACCCGCTCGGCCCTGGCGGATGCCTGCGTCGAAGAGGCCCGCCGGCTGTTCGAGCCCGCCTTGATAGATGGCGTCGATCACAGTATCGGCAATAGCGATTAGACGGACCCCGGCACCAGCGCCTAGGCTGCCTGTGTCAATCCGTCGCAGGGGCGCCACCCGTGCCACGCCAGCTTTCCACTCCCGCTTTCAACGACACCGAGCCCGTGACCCAGGCGCGGGGCTATGCCTATGCCGAACTGGGCGGTGCCGCTGCGTCCGGCGAGGGCCTGCTGGCCGAGGAATGCGCCCTGGCCATCGCCTACAACGGCATCAGCCACGCGGTGATGATGGTCTCGCCCGCCGATCTGGAAGACTTCCTCGTCGGCTTCAGCCTCAGCGCCGGCATCGTCGACTCGATCGATGACATCTATGACAGCCGCCTCGGTGGCTGCGACGACGCCCGCCAGGCCGAGGTGGAAATCGCCAACCGCGCCTTCTGGGCCCTGAAGGACCAGCGCCGCCAACTGGCCGGCACCACCGGCTGCGGCCTCTGCGGCGTCGAAGCCCTGGAACAGGCGCTGCCCGCGCTCAAGGTCCTGCAACCGCAACCGCTGCCCCCGGCGGAGCACCTGGCCGACCTGCGCCAGCGCATCGCCGCCAAGCAGGACCTGGCCCGCCGAAGCGGCGCCCTGCATGCCGCGCTCTTCGTCGACGCCGCAGGCGAACTGGTGCTGTGCCGCGAAGACATCGGTCGCCACAACGCCCTCGACAAACTCATCGGTGCCGTCCTGCGGCAGAAGCTCGACCCGCGCGCCGGTTTCGCCGTGGTCACCAGCCGCTGCAGCCTCGAACTTATCCACAAGGCGGTGCGTGCCGGCCTCGGCACCCTGGTCAGCCTCTCGGCCCCCACTGCGCTCACCGTGCAATGGGCGCGCCGGCACAACCTGAACCTGATCCACCTGCCCCATCACAGCGCGCCCCGGGTCTACAGCCCGGCGCCCCGGACAGAAGAAGTACAGCCATGAGCCTGCAACCCGTGCATCCCCGCTACAAGCCCTACAACGGCGCCGCCGCCGGCTGGGGCGCGCTGAAGAGCGTCGCGCACTTCTGGCTGGACAGTAAGCAGCCGTTCAAGAACCTGCGTGCCCTGCTCAAGACCAACCAGAACGGCGGCTTCGACTGCCCCGGCTGCGCCTGGGGCGACTCCCCCGAAGACGGCCGCATCAAGTTCTGCGAGAACGGCGCCAAGGCGGTGAACTGGGAAGCCACCAAGCGCCGGGTCGACGCCGCCTTCTTCGCCCGCTACAGCGTCAGCCAGCTGCGCGAGCAGAGCGACTACTGGCTCGAATACCAGGGCCGCCTGACCCAGCCGATGCGCTACGACGCCGCCAGCGACCGCTACCTGCCCACCAGCTGGGACGACGCCTTCGCCCTGATCGCCAGCCACCTCAAGCGCCTGCCCGACCCGAACCAGGCCGAGTTCTACACCTCCGGCCGCGCCAGCAACGAAGCCGCCTACCTCTATCAGCTGTTCGTCCGCGCCTACGGCACCAACAACTTCCCCGACTGCTCGAACATGTGCCACGAGGCCAGCGGCGTGGCCCTGGGCCAAAGCGTGGGCATCGGCAAGGGCAGCGTGACCTTCGCCGACTTCGAGCATGCCGACGCCATCTTCGTCCTCGGCCAGAACCCCGGCACCAACCACCCGCGCATGCTCGAACCGCTGCGCGAGGCGGTGAAGCGTGGCGCCCAGGTGGTCGCCTTCAACCCTCTCAAGGAGCGCGGCCTGGAACGCTTCCAGCATCCCCAGCACGCCCTGGAAATGCTCACCAACGGCTCCGCCCCGCTCAACACCGCGTTCTTCCGCCCGGCCCTGGGCGGCGACATGGCCGCCCTCCGCGGCATCGCCAAGTTCCTCCTGCAGTGGGAGCGCGAAGCCCAGGCCGCCGGCCAGCCGGCGGTGTTCGACCACGCCTTCATCGCCGAGCACACCGATGGTGTAGACGGCTACCTGGCCGAACTGGACGCCACCACCTGGGAACATATCGAGCGCCAATCGGGCCTGACCCTCGCCGAGATCGAGCAGGCCGCGCGCATGTACCGCCGCGCCGAGCGGGTGATCATCTGCTGGGCCATGGGCATCACCCAGCACCACCACTCGGTGCCGACCATCCAGGAAATCGTCAACCTGCAACTGCTGCGCGGCAACCTCGGCCGCCCCGGCGCCGGCCTGTGCCCGGTGCGTGGCCACAGCAACGTGCAGGGCGACCGCACCATGGGCATCAACGACCGCCCGCCGGTGGCCCTGCTCGACGCGCTGGAGAAGCGCTTCCAGTTCAAGGTGCCCCGCGAGAACGGCCACAACACCGTGGAAGCCATCAACGCCATGCTCGACGGCCAGGCCCGCGTCTTCATCGGCCTCGGCGGCAACTTCGCCCAGGCCACGCCGGACAGCCCGCGCCCCCACCAGGCGCTGATGAACTGCGACCTCACCGTGCAGATCAGCACCAAGCTCAACCGCAGCCACCTCACCGTCGGCCGCGACGCGCTGATCCTGCCCTGCCTCGGCCGCACCGACATCGACCACCAGGCCCACGGCCCGCAGGCGGTGACGGTGGAAGACTCCTTCAGCATGATCCACGCCTCCAACGGCCAGCTGGAGCCGCTGTCCCGCGAGATGCGCTCGGAGCCGGCCATCGTCGCCGGCATCGCCAAGGCCACCCTGGGCAACCACCCGGTGGACTGGGACGCGATGATCGCCAACTACGACCGCATCCGCGACCTGATCGCCGACACCATCCCCGGCTTCGCCGACTTCAACCAGCGCGTGCAACACCCGGGCGGCTTCTACCTGGGCAACAGCGCCGGCGCCCGCACCTGGAAGACCGCCAGCGGCCGTGCCAACTTCAAGGCCAACCCGCTGCCGGAGACCCTGATCCACGAACGCATCCGCGCCAGCGGCCTCAAGCCCGACCTGATCCTGCAGACCCTGCGCTCCCACGACCAGTACAACACCACCATCTACGGCCTCGACGACCGCTACCGTGGCGTACGCGGCCAGCGCGAGGTGGTGTTCGCCAACGAAGCCGACATCCAGCGCCTGGGCTACCAGAGCGGGCAGAAAGTGGACTTGGTCTCGCTCTGGGACGACGGCATCGAACGCAAGGTGGAAGGCTTCACCCTGCTGGCCTTCGACATCCCGGCCGGCCAGGCCGCCGCTTACTACCCGGAAACCAACCCCCTGGTGCCCCTGGACAGCTTCGGCGTCGGCAGCCACACGCCCACCTCCAAGTTCATCGCCATACGCATCCAGGCAGCGCAGGAAAGCGGGCGCATCCTCTGACGGATCGCTGCCCATCACACCCTAAGGGAGCACGGAGCCTCCCGTAGGGTGTGCCGCGCGCACTTACTCCCTCCCCGCTCGCACACAGGTGCAGGTACGCGCAGGTCGCACCGATCACACGCATCGAAGGGCCAGGAAAAAAGCGGAATCACCCCCACTGAAGGGGTGCAGGAACAAGGCGCAATGCCATCAGGAAAGGGCCCGAAAAAGGCCCGAAACGCGGTTCTGGAATAGGGCTCTGACATCGCCAAAACAGTCAAAGTTCTCCAGCAAAAACAATTATTTAGAGAATGTGAAAAACCCTGTGCAATTCGTCGGGAGGCGCTTGTACGGGGCCGTTCCGCTGGCAACTATCGCCTCGTCCAAACAACAGAGGCTCTCCTCTCCATGAAGCAATCCTCGATCCTCCTTCTGTCTTTCTGCCTCGTCAGTGGCGGCGCCTTCGCCGGCGGCACCACCGAAGCCGGGGTGGGTGGCGCGCTGGGCGGGGTACTGGGCGCGGCCGTCGGTCAGTCCATCGGTGGCAACACCGGCGCGGCCATCGGTGCCGGCGTCGGCGGTGCAGCGGGTAGCGCAGTCGGCGCCGACCGGCGCAGCCGCACCGAAGCGGCCCTCGGCGGCGCACTGGGCGCGGCGGGCGGCAACGTTATCGGCCGCCAGGTCGGTGGCAACACCGGCAGCCTGATCGGCGCAGCGGCCGGCGGTGGCGCCGGCGGCGCACTGGGCAACTACATGGGCAACGAGAGCCGCCGCGACGACGACCGCGATGATCGTCGCTACTACGACCGCCGTGGCGATCGCCACGAGCATGGCCGTGGCCACGGCTGGGGCCACCGCAAGCACAAGCACCGCCACCACCACGACTGGGATGACTGATCGCGACCGTTAGTCGCCAATCCCGGTCGATCGGCCCCCCTCACAGAACTCCCGTCACATTCACAGCCTCTTAATCTTCGAGGGCCATCTGCAGTGCAGGTGGCCCTCGTGACCTTGCCTGGAGAAACACCCGATGCGCCTCACTCTTCCCGCCCTGGCCCTGAGCCTGCTCGCGACCCAAGCCGTGGTCGCCGGCGAAACCACCAAGAACGCCCTCGGCGGCGGTCTCGGCGGTGCGCTGGGCAACGTCGTCGGCCAATCCATCGGTGGCAGCACCGGTGCGGCCATCGGGGCCGGCCTCGGCGGTGCAGCCGGTGGCGCGATCACCGCGCGTGACGGCAACAAGACCGGCGCTGCACTGGGCGGTGGCCTGGGTGCCGCCGGGGGTTCGGTGGTGGGCAACAAGCTCGGCGGCAACACCGGTTCCGCCATCGGCGCGGGCCTTGGCGGTGCGGCAGGTGGCGCCATCGCCAGTGAGCTGAACAAGGACAGCGGCAGCAAGAAACACCGCAAGCACAGGCACCGCGATTGAGCATCATGGAGCCACACACCCAGCCTCCGCATTGCACGCTGCGGGGGCCGGTGCTGCCGGTGGCTTACCAGAATCCCCTGCCCCACCTGCAGCGCTGGCTGCGTGGCGACTCGCAACGCCTGCTGGCGCTGCGCTGCGTCGCCAGCCTGGGCCTGCGCGACGCCTGGCTGGCCGCCGGTTTCGTCCGCAACCTCGCCTGGGACCGCCTGCACGGCTACCGCGGCGCCACGCCGCTGGCCGATCTCGACCTGATCCACTTCAACCCCGATGACCTCGCCCCCGAAGCCGACCTGCGCATCGAGCAGGCCCTGCGACGCATGGCCGGGCACCTGCCCTGGTCGGTGAAGAACCAGGCGCGCATGCACCTGCGTAACGGCGACGACCCCTACCGCGACAGCCGCGACGCCATGAGCCACTGGCCGGAGGTGCAGACCGCCATCGGCGTGCGCCTGCGCCCGGGTGGCGGCATCGAGATCGCCACCCCTTTCGTGCAGTCCGGGCTGCTCGACCTGCGCATCACCCCCAACCCGCTGCACCCGCGTCAGGCGGTCTTCGCCGAACGCCTGCAGGCCAAGGATTGGCTGCAACGCTGGCCGCGCCTGCAAGTCGATACCGCGCCCCTGGGTTGCCTGCTGCTCACCAGCCACTTCGACGAGGCCTGAAGGCGCGCGTCCCTGCGCGCCCTTTCCGTCAGGCCGAGCGCCTGCCCAGCTGTTCACGCAGCGCCATCGCCAGCGGCTCCGGACGCAACTCCACGCGGCGGTACTCGCGCCCGTCCGGCGTACGCATCAGCCAGCCGGCATCCACCATTTCCCGGCGCAACAGCACGTGGTCGCCCAGGCTCGCGACCTCACGGATATGCCCGTCCACCTCGCGCTCGCTCATCGCGGTACGGGGCGGCAGGGCCATCCAGGTCATCCACAGGCAGGGGCGTCGGTGGCTGTGCTTGCCGGGCCAGGTGCGCAGGCGGCCCTGCTGGTCGAAGTACCGCAGCAGGCGGCGCACCAGCACGTAGTCCACCGCAACGTCGGCCGGCGGCTGGCTCAGTTGTCGTTCGGCCATCTGGCTCGCACGCAGCGCCTGGAAGCTGCGAAACCCCCGGGCGCGGGCCAGCAGGTTGAGCATCTCCACATGGCCGGGCGGCCGTTCGCGCTCCTCCAGCTGGCGGACCAGCGAGCGGGCGAGCGCAGACATGTCATCGGTAGCGAAAGGGATAAGCGTCTTGGACACAGTTCGTTCCTCGTGTGTGCCAAGTCCTCGGAAGAGGATGTCGGGGGTCGCCGGGTTCCGACGCGGCACGGGGACGAGTGTCGGTCGAGGGTGAGCCTGGGGCTCGTGGCAGGTTTAGCTGCCCGAATGGGCACCGGTGACGCCTGGGTGAACTGCCGACCGCGAGCCAGAGTAGCGCCGGGTGTCGTGATGCTCAACAGTCAGCGGGCGAAGCGTCTGAGAAGACTGTAATCTTCCGTCATTACTCTGCTGGCGCATGCACGCCGGTCGCCGTGGACACGCCATGGGTTTCATCCGCTACGCCATAGCTTTGCTCTGCCTCCCCACCCTGCTCCCGGTTGCCTTCGCCGGGCAGCAATTGCGCGTCTGCCAGCAAAGCCCCGTCACCTACGCCTACCGCATCGAACTGGCCAACCTCATCCTCGCCCGCACCGCCGAGCGCTACGGCGAAGCCAGCATCGTCACCAGCCAGGCGCCAGACCCGTCCCAGGAGCGTTGCCTGGCCATGCTCAAGGCCGGCCAGGTGGACCTCGCCTACGTCCCGCCGAACCGCGAGCGCCTCGCCGACTTCCGCATGCTGCCGGTCGACATGCACCAGGGCCTGCTCGGCTACCGCGTGCTGATCATCCGCAAGGATCGCCAGGCCGATTTCGCCGGCGTCAAAGACCTCGACGGCCTGCGCCGCCTCACCGGCGGCTTCGGCAGCCAGTGGAGCGACTTCCCGCTCTTCGCCCGCAACCAGCTGCCGGTGCTGGGCATGGCCAACCCCGGCAACCTGCTGCCGATGCTCGAGCAGCGCCGCTTCGACTACTTCCACCGTGGCCTCAGCGAAGCCTGGGCCGAGGTGGACGCCAACCGCAAGGCGCTGCCGGACCTGATGGTGGAGCAGCACCTGGCGCTGAAATACCCGATGCCGGTGTACTTCACCTTCGCCCAGCACAACCCGGTGCTGGAACGGCGCTTCGCCGAAGGCTTCGAGATGATCCGCGCGGACGGCACCTTCCAGGCGCTGTTCCTGCGCCATCACGGTCACCTCATCGACAAGGCCGGGATGGCCGGGCGGCGGGTCATCGAACTGGAGTCCGACCTGCCGGGCCGGCTACCGGACAGCGGTGGGGGGTTCGCCGAACCCGCCACCGCCAGGACGGGCGACACGCCCTAGGCGTGCGCCCGGGGGATCAGCCGATGTGCGCTTCGCCCGGCTCGTCGACATCGCCGCTGGCGATGCAGGCCGCGGCGGTGAACAGCACGTCGGTGGAGGAGTTCAGCGCGGTCTCGGCGGCGTCCTGGAGGATGCCGATGATGAAGCCCACCGCCACCACCTGCATCGCCACCTCGCTGGGAATGCCGAACAGGCTGCACGCCAGCGGGATCAGCAGCAGCGAACCACCGGCCACACCCGAGGCGCCACAGGCGCAGATGGACGCCACCAGGCTGAGCAGGATGGCCGTGGGGATGTCCACCGCGATGCCCAGGGTCTTCACCGCCGCCAGGGCCAGCACGGTGATGGTGATCGCCGCACCGGCCATGTTGATGGTCGCGCCCAGGGGGATGGACACCGAATAGGTGTCCTCGTGCAGGCCGAGCTTCTTCGACAGTTCCAGGTTCACCGGAATGTTGGCCGCCGAGCTGCGGGTGAAGAAGGCGGTGATGCCGCTCTCGCGCAGGCAGGTGAGCACCAGCGGGTAGGGGTTGCGGCGGATCTTCCAGAACACGATCAGCGGGTTCACCACGAAGGCCACGAACAGCATGCAGCCCAGCAGTACCGCCAGCAGGTGGGCGTAGTCGGCCAGCACCTTGAGGCCGTTCTCCGCCAGGGTCGAGGCCACCAGGCCGAAGATGCCCAGCGGGGCGAAGGCGATCACCACGCGCACGATCAGCGACACGCCGTGGGACAGGTCGCTGAACACCGCGCGGGTGGTCTCGCTGCCCTGGCGGATGGCGATGCCCAGGCCCACGGCCCAGACCAGGATGCCGATGAAGTTGGCCTGCATCAGCGCCGTCACCGGGTTGGCCACCGCGCTGCCCAGCAGGCTCAGCAGCACCTCGGAAATATTGCCGGGCGGCGCCAGGTCATTGGCCGCCGCGCTCAGGTGCAGGGTCGAGGGGAACAGGCTGGAAGCCAGCACCGCCACCACCGCCGCCGAGAAGGTGCCGATCAGGTAAAGGAACAGGATCGGGCGGATATGGGTGCGCTCGCCCGGCTTGTGGTTGCCGATGGCGGCGATCACCAGGACGAACACCAGTACCGGCGCCACAGCCTTCAGCGCAGCGACGAAGAGCTTGCCGAGCAGGCCCACGGCCTGGGCCGCCGCCGGCAGGAACACCGCCAGCAGGACACCGGCCACCAGGCCGATAAGGATGCGCGTGACCAGGCTGGTGCCCTTCACGCGCTGGAGCATGGAGCGTTTTTCAGACGTCATGGCAGATTCACTGAACAGGGGCCGCAAACACGGCCGATACCCAAGATGCCCCGTCGCGCCACCCTGGCCCGGCAGGATGGAAGAAGCACCAGGCCGCAAGGTCTCTGCCCTGCAGTCAGTGGAAGCGCAACGGATTTGCCGCGCATTCTGCGGGCAGAAGCCCATTTAGGGTAGAGCGACCGGTCAGCGCACCCCGCCAATGTCGCCATTCCGGTCGTTCGGAGTCGATCTGGTGAAAAACCCGGCAGGCAGGATGCTGCGGGATACCCCGCTGCCCGAAGCCATCCGAGAGGGGTTCACCGTAGGATGGGTAGAGCGAAGCGAAACCCATGCGGTAGCCGGCGAATCCGGATCGATGGGTTTCGTACCTCGCGGAACGCCGCCCGCCCCATCCTACGAAATGACGAGCCGTAGCCCGGGCTTCAGCCCGGGAATGGTTGTGCCGGCACTGCGATCAGCCCGGGACCACCAGCTCCGCCAGGGCGGCGCGCAGGCGTTCGGGGATGGGCACGGGGCGGTTGCTGGTGCGGTCGACGAAGACGTGGACGAAGCGGCCAGCGGCGCAGGCTTCGTCTTCGCCGGCCTTGAAGATGGCCAGTTCGTACTGCACCGAGCTGTTGCCCAGCTTGCCGACACGCAGGCCCACTTCGATGCGCTCGGGGAAGGCGATGGAGGCGAAGTAGTCGCAGGAGGAGCTGACCACGAAGCCGACGATCTCGCCGTCGTGGATGTCCAGGCCGCCCACTTCGATCAGGTAGGTGTTCACCGCGCTGTCGAAGAAGCCGTAGTAGACGACGTTGTTCACGTGGCCGTAGACATCGTTGTCGTGCCAGCGGGTGGTGATCGGCTGGAAGTGGCGGTAGTCGCTGCGCAGGTGCTGGGGCTGGCTCATGGAGGTCCTTTCAATAGGCGGCTTGGTAGATCGCGAGGGCATCGCGCTCGCTGACTTCGCGCGGATTATTCACCAGCAGGCGCTGTTGCAACATGGCGTCGCTGGCCAGCTGCGGCAGCATCGCCTCGGCGACACCGGCATCGCGCAGGCGCGTGGGCAGGCCGCTGCGCTCGCTGAAGTCGGCCAGTTCGAAGATCAGTTGCTCGGTGAGGTGCAGGGCGTTGCCCGGCTGCAGCTTGCGGCCCAGCACCAGGGGCGCCAGTTCGGCATAGAGCGGCGCGGCGACCTCGGCGTTGAAGCCGAGCACATGGGGCAGCACCAACGCATTCGAGAGGCCATGGGGGATGTGGTAGTGCCCGCCCAGGGGATAGGCCAGGGCATGCACCGCCGCCACCGGGGCGTTGGCGAAGGCCTGACCGGCCAGGCAGGCGCCCAGCAGCATGGCCTGGCGCGCCTCGCGGTTGCGGCCGTTGTGCACCGCCTCGTCGAGGTTGGCGCAGAGCAGGCGCAGGGCCTCGCGGCCGAGCAGGTCGGACATGGGGTTCTTTTTGTGCCGGCTGGTGTAGGACTCGATGGCGTGGACCATCGCGTCGATGCCGGTGGCGGCGGTCACCGCGGCGGGCAGGCCGAGGGTGAGGTCGGCGTCGAGCACCGCCAGGTCCGGCAGCAGCAGCGGCGAAACCACGCCCATCTTGGTGGTCTCGCCGGTGGTGATGATGGCGATCTGGGTGACTTCCGAGCCGGTGCCGGCGGTGGTCGGCACCTGGATCAGCGGCAGGCGCCGGCCCCGGGCGTTGCCGACGCCGTAGATGTCCTTGAGCGCCTGCTTGCAGTCGGGGTGGGCCAGCAGCGCCACCAGCTTGGCCACGTCCATGGAGCTGCCGCCGCCGAAGCCGATCACCAGCTCGGCGCGCAAGGCCTGCGCCTGCTCCACGGCCTGCAGCACCACCGCCTCGGGCGGGTCGGCCTGCACCTGGTCGAAGATCTCCACCGCCACGCCGGCGGCGGCGAAGCCCGGGAGGATGGGGTCGAGCATGTTCAGCCGGGTGATGCCCGGGTCGGTGACGATCAGCACGCGATGGGCATCGCGCTCACGGCACAGCTCGGCCAGGCGGAGGGCGGAGCCGGATTCGCAGAGGATCTGCGCGGTGGTGGCGAAGCTGAAGGGCTGCATGGGGTGGCCTCTTGTTGTTGTGCTGTCGGGTTTGGCTGAGCGGGGGCTGCACAGGCGGGGTGACGGCGTCGACCGCCCTCCCGCCGGTTGGACTCCATCAGAACGCGAAATGCGCCTCCGGCAGGGCCATCAGGCAGTCCGCGCCGCCCAGCAGCGACTCGCGGTGGCCACTGGCGCGGGGCAGCAGGCGGCGCACGTAGAAGCGCGCGCTGTGCAGCTTGGCCTGGTAGAAGTCCGCCTCGCCGGTGCCGCCGTCCAGGGCGTCCTGGGCGCGGGCGGCGGCCTGCAACCAGAGCCCGGCCAACAACACATAGGCCGAGTACTGGAGGAAGTCCACCGAGCAGGCGCCGATTTCCTGTGGGTCGTGGCGCGCGCGGTCGAGCACGGTGGCGGTGAGGTCGCGCCATTCCTTGAGGCGCGCCAGCACGGCGCCGGCCAGTTCCGCCAGCTCGGCGCGGCCGGCCTGGGCCTCGGCCATGGCGGCCAGTTCGTCCTGCAGGGCGTACAGCTCGGCGCCACCGTCGCCCATCAGCTTGCGGCGGATCAGGTCGAGGGCCTGGATGCCGTTGGTGCCTTCGTAGATCTGGGTGATGCGGCTGTCGCGCATCAGCTGCTCCATGCCCCATTCGCGGATGTAGCCGTGGCCGCCATACACCTGCACGCCGAGGCTGGCCACTTCCTGGCCCATGTCGGTGAAGAAGGATTTGACGATGGGTATCAGCAGCGCCGCGCGCTTGCCGGCGGCCTTGCGCGCCGCCGCGTCGGGGTGGCCGTGTTCCAGGTCCAGCTGGCGCCCGCAGTAGGCGGCGAGCAGCCGGCTGCCTTCCACCAGGGTCTTCTGGGTCAGCAGCATGCGCCGCACATCGGGGTGGTGGATGATCGGGTCGGCGGCCTTGTCGGGCTCGGCGGCGCCGGTCAGGGCGCGGGATTGCAGGCGCTCACGGGCGTAGGCCAGCGCACCCTGGAAGGCGCGTTCGGCGATGCCCAGGCCCTGCAGGCCGACCTGGAAGCGCGCGTCGTTCATCATGGTGAACATGCAGGCCAGGCCCTGGTTGGCCTCGCCGATCAGCCAGCCGGTGGCGCCGTCGAAGTTCATCACGCAGGTGGCGGCGCCCTTGATGCCCATCTTGTGCTCGATGGCGCCGCAGGACAGGGCGTTGCGCGCGCCGGGCGTGCCGTCGGCGTTGGCGACGAACTTGGGCACCAGGAACAGCGAGATGCCCTTCACCCCGGCCGGGGCATCGGGCAGGCGCGCCAGCACCAGGTGGACGATGTTGTCCGAGAAATCCTGCTCGCCGCCGCTGATGAAGATCTTGCTGCCGCTGACCCTGTAGCTGCCGTCCGCCTGGGGCTCGGCGCGGCTGCGCAGCAGCGCCAGGTCGGTGCCGGCCTGGGGTTCGGTGAGGCACATGGTGCCGGTCCAGGTGCCGCCGACCATCTTGTCCAGGTAGCCCTGCTTGAGTGCCTCGCTGCCGTGTTTATAGAGCGCCAGCACGGCGCCTTCAGTGAGGCCGGAATAGACCCGGAAGGACAGGCTGGCGGCCATCAGCATCTCGTGGAAGCTGGCGGCGACCATCTGCGGGAAGCCCTGGCCGCCGTGCTCCACCGGGCCGGTCATGCTGGCCCAGCCGTTGTCGCAGTACTGCTTGTAAGCCTCGCGGAAGCCCTTGGGCGTGGTCACGGCGCCGCCTTCGAGGGTCACGCCCTCTTCGTCGCTGGCGCGGTTCAGCGGGGCGATCACTTCACCGGCATAGCGCGCGCCTTCTTCCAGCACGCCATCGATGAGTTCGCGGTCCAGACCGTTGCCCAGCAGCTCGCAATGGCCGGCGACGTCGAAGACCTCATGGAGCACGAAGCGCATGTCGCGCAGGGGGGCGGTGTAGCTCATCTCAGGCGTCCTCTTGGCAATCGGCGAAGCGGCGGCCTTCGGCGGCCAGGCGCTGGATCAGGGCGGCGGGTTGCCAGTGCAGGCCGAAGCGGCCGGCGAGGTATTCCAGGCGCTCACGGATGGCTTCCAGGCCCTGGCCATCGGCCCAGCTCATGGGGCCGCCCTTGTCGGCAGGGAAGCCGTAGCCGTTGAGGTAGACGGTATCGATATCGGCACTGGACGCGGCGATGCCCTCTTCGAGGATCTTCGCGCCTTCGTTGACCAGGGCCAGCAGGCAGCGCTCGAGGATTTCCTCCTGGCCGATGCTGCGGCGCTCGAAGCCGAGCTGCTCGGCCACCTGCAGCACCAGCGCATCCACTTCCGGGTCGTGCTCGGCCTGGCGGCTGCCTTCGGCGTAGCGGTAGTAGCCCATGCGCGACTTCTGGCCGAAGCGGCCGAGGGCGCAGAGGCGGTTGTCCACCTGCACCGCCGGGTCGTCCTGGCCCTGGCCGGCCAGTTCGCGGGCACGCCACTCCAGGTCGATGCCGACCACGTCGTACATGCGGAACGGGCCCATGGCGAAGCCGAAGCCCTGCAGGGCGGCGTCCACCTGATGGGGGTAGGCGCCTTCGAGCAGCATCATCCGCGCCTCTCGCACATAGGTGTGGAGCATGCGGTTGCCGATGAAGCCGTCGCAGTTGCCGGCGATGACGCTGACCTTGCCCATGCGCTTGCCCAGCACGAGGGCGGCGTCGAGCACCGGCTTGGCAGTCTTGGCGCCGCGTACGATCTCCAGCAGCTTCATGATGTGCGCGGGGCTGAAGAAGTGCAGGCCGAGAACCTGTTCCGGGCGCGCGGTGACGGCGGCGATGGCGTCGATATCCAGCGCCGAGGTGTTGCTGGCGAGGATCGCCGACGGCTTCAGCCGGGCGTCCAGCTCGCGGAAGATCTGCTGCTTGAGCTCGAGGTTCTCGTACACCGCCTCGATCACCAGGTCGACATCGGCCAGGGCGTCGTAGTCGGCCACCTGGGTGATGCAGGCGCGACGGGCGGCGGCCTGGGTTTCGTCGATGCGGCCCTGGCGCACATTGTGGGCGTAGGTGTCGGCGACCACGCCCAGCGCCTGCACCAGCATCTGCGGGTTGTTGTCCAGCCACAGCACCTGCACGCCGGCGTTGGCCAGGCTCATGACGATGCCCCGGCCCATGGTGCCGGCACCGATCACGGCGGCTTGTCGAATGTCGTTGGGGCTCTGGGTCATCGCATCGTCCTCTTGTTGTTCTGACAGGGCGCAGGCCTGCGCGCGGGGAAACGAAAATCGCCAGACACCTTAAGGAAGCCGGTACTATTTTTGAAATTTAGTCTTGTGATAGGTCGTATTTCCACGGTGAATATCTCCACGTTCGATCTCAACCTGTTGCGCGTGCTCGACGCCCTGCTGCGTGAACGCAATGTCTCCCGCGCCGCCGAGCGCCTATCCCTCAGCCAGCCAGCGGTGAGCAACGCCCTCAACCGCCTGCGCGAGCTGCTCGGCGACCCGCTACTGGTACGTGTGGGCCGCAGCATGCAGCCCACCCCTCGGGCACTGGCCCTGGAGGCGCCGATCCGCACCGCCCTGGCGCAGATCGAGCAGAGCCTTTCCGCCGGCGAGGCCTTCGACCCGGCCAGCAGCCGCCAGCGCTTCAGCATCGCCGTGACCGACTACGTGGAGCTGATCTGCATGACCCGCCTGCTGGAGCGCCTCGCGGTGCTGGCGCCGGGGGTGCAGATCGCCATCAGCCACCTCAGCCCCAGCCTCCCCGCCGAAGCGCTGGACAAGGGCGAGCTGGACCTGGTGCTGGGGCGCTTCCAGAGCATTCCGCCGCGCTTCGCCAGCCGCCGCTGGATGAGCGAAACCCTGCGCCTCACCGCCCGCCGCGAGCACCCGTTGCTGCGCGGTGAGCCGGACCTGGAAAACTTCCTCAGGCTACGCCACCTCTGGGTGCATGGCGGCCAGACCAAAGGCATGGTCGACCTGTGGCTCGCCGAGCGCGGCCTGACGCGACAGATCCTCTACACCACGCCGAACTACCTGCAGGCGGCGCACATCGTCGCCGGCAGTGACCTGGTGGCGGTGCTGCCCACGCAACTGGCCCAGTACTTCGCCCGCCTGCTGCCGCTGGAGCTGCACGAACTGCCCTTCGCCGTGGGGCCCTTCCACCTGGATGTGGTCAGCGTGCAGGCACGGGAGCGGGACGCGGCGCTGCAGTGGCTGATCGGGCAGATCCTCGAATTGGGCGAACCCGGCTGAGGGCCTACCGACGAACGGTTGCCAGGGCGTTTTCCGCACGTCCGTACCACCTTGCAGATTCACCCCAACGACGCCGATCGCCGGCAGCCCCCATGAGCCGGGCGATGCAGGCGCGAGGGGAGGTTCCTGAGCGAAGCGGCGGGACAGGCGCAGGGGAGAAAAGTGCTAGACGATCGAGTCACCAGCCTTATGCGGGATCGGCCTAAAAGAAGGGTTTGCCTCGCCGTAGACTGAAACTCCCAGGCCAAAAAACCAGGGAGAACCCAATGGCTATCGCAATCACACCCTTAGGCCCGACGCCTTTTTTCAACGACACGCCGCTTACGCGGACCAATGACGCACTGGCGGTCAACGCCCAGCCCGGCGTGACCTCCGCCAACGCCATCGACACCCGTAACGAGCGGGCGCGTATCGCCCGTGAGGAAGCCCAGCAGCAGTTCGAAGAGAACCAGCAGCTGGCCCGGGAACGGGCGCAGGACCTGCGGGAAGTGCAGGCCCAGCAGCTCCGTGAGAACGCCGCCGAGACTGCCCGTCTGCAGCAGCAACAGCTCCAGCAGCAGCGGATCGCCGACTACGTCGAAGCCCAGCAGACCGATGACCTGAACCCCAACAACCCGCTGTCCGGGGACTTCATCGCCCGTCAGCGTCTGCAGCTGGACGGCAACCAGCAGGCCTTCACCCAGCCCGACCTGGGGCTGGTGACGCCGAGGCTGGCCAACCAGGCCATCTCCACCTACCAGGCCGTGCAGCAGCCCAGCTTCAGTGACCGGGCACTGGTGGCCTAACGAGGCGGTAGGCAGGCCATGGCCCGTGCCTGGTACGGGCCGTGGTGGATCCCTGGGCTGAAGCCCAGGCTACCGATCGAGCTGACGGCTGACCCAGTCGCGCACCTGAGCGTAGGGATAGTCCTCCAGCGCGGCGAAGCCCGGCAGGTTGCGGGCCTTCAAGCGGGTGAAGATTGGCGTGGCAAGGCCGCAGAGGAAACGGGTGAGGCTCTCCGCACCCGCATCGCGGCCGTCGTGTTCGTGCTGGCGCTGGCGGAATCCGTCGCAAAGCGCGGCGAAATTCTTCCCCTCCAGCGCGGGCAGCGCCGCCGGCTCGGGCAAGCACGCCACCTGGCCGCGGCACACCGAGCAATGCCCGCAAGCGGCGGGCGCCTGGCGGTCGCCGAAGTAGGCGGCCAGGCGCTGGCTGAGGCAGGTGTCGCTGGCGAACAGTTCCAGCATGGCGTTGATGCGGTTGATCTCGCTGGCTTCCTGGCGCTGGAAATAACCATGCAGCTCGTCCGCCAGCACTTCGGCATCCCAGTCGCTGCGCAGCGAGGCATAGACCTCGGTCATCTGCTTGCTTTCCAGTTCGATCCAGCCGCGCTCCTGGAAGAAATCCAGGGCCTTCACCACCCGTGCGCGCTCGGCTTGGTGCTCGTTGTAGAGCCGGTCGAAATCCACCGTGCTCCAGGTGCGCGCCCGTTGCGAGGTGCTCACCAGCGCCTCGACGAACTGGCGCCGCTCACCCTCGAACTTGGCCACCAGCGCCTCGGGCTCCACCAGGTACTTGAAACGGTATTCGGCGAAGTAGGCGAACAGCGGCGCGATGATGCCGCGCAGCTCCAGCTGCACCAGCAGGGTCTTCAACGGCAGCTGGCGGATGTTGCTCTGGTCGGACAGGGCATTGAGGGTCAGCTCCCAGCGCCCACCCTCCCCGGCCGCGCCCTTGAGCTCCTGCAACACGCGGAGGATGCCATCGCGCTCCGGCGTGTCGCCGTAGACGAAGTTCTCCAGCACGCTGAGGCCGTCGCGGTTGGCCAGCACCAGGCATTCCGAGCGCTGGCCGTCGCGCCCGGCACGGCCGATCTCCTGGCTGTAGTTCTCCACTGACTTGGGCAGGTCATAGTGCACCAGGTTGCGCACGTCGCTCTTGTCGATGCCCATGCCGAAGGCGATGGTGGCGACGATCATGTCCACCTGCCCGGCCATGAAGCGGCGCTGCAGCGCCTCGCGCGCCTCATGGCCCATGCCGGCGTGGTAGGCGGCAGCGGAAAGGCCGCTGCGCACCAACGCCTCGGCCACCTGCTCGGCGGTTTTCTGCAGGGTTACGTAGACGATACCCGGCTGGCCCTTGCGCGGCGCCAGCCACTGCACCAGGCGCTGCATGCGCGCCGGGCCGGCCACCGCCTCGACGGCGAGGTCGAGGTTGCTGCGGTAGAAGCCGGTGGTGACCACGTCCTCGTCGGCGATGGCGAACTTGGCCTGCATGTCGGCAATCACCGCCGGCGTCGCCGTGGCGGTCAGCAGCAGCGCCTGGGGAATGCCGAACTGGCGCTGGTAGTCCGGCAGCTTCAGGTAGTCGGGGCGGAAGTTGTGGCCCCACTCGGAAATGCAGTGGGCCTCGTCCACCACCAGCAGGGAAATCGGCACCTGCTGGATGAAGCCACGGAAGCGCTCGTTCTTCAGGCGCTCCACCGAAATCATCAGGATCTTCAGCTCGCCCGAACGCGCCCGCGCCATGACGGCGGCGGCTTCCTCGCGGCTCTGCGCGGAATCGATGCTGGCGGCGGCGATGCCGTGGCGATGGAGGAAGGCCAACTGGTCCTGCATCAATGCCAGCAGCGGCGAGACCACCAGGGTCAGGTGCGGCAGGTGCAGGGCCGATAGCTGGTAGCACAGCGACTTGCCCGAGCCGGTGGGGAAGATCGCCGCCGTCGAGCGGCCGGCCAGCACCGAGCGGATGGCCGCTTCCTGGCCGGGGCGGAAGGCGTCGTAGCCGAAGGTGGCGGCGAGGGTGTTGCGAGGCATGGCTTCACTCCATCGAAAGGGGCCGTCGATCATGGCCAGAAGCGCAACGCAGCAGCGCCGCGACAGTGCAGGGCGTTGGCCTGTATGCCCGTAGGATGGCGTAGAGCGCAGCGAAACCCATCATCGCCCGCTCCTGGCATCGCAGCCCGGTTCAGGCACCGCCGGTGGACGGAAAAAGCGTCATCCACCCTACGCCACCCTCGACTCCGAGCACCCGGGAATTCCCGTGGCGACCAATGAAAAAGCCGCCCGGAGGCGGCTTCTTCTACAACGGGCTCGCTTACAGCTGCGGGCCGGCGTTGCGGATGGCGTCGGAGACGTCGAACTTCTTGAAGTTCTCGATGAACTTCTCGGCCAGGCCCTTGGCGGCTTCGTCGTAGGCAGCCTTGTCAGCCCAGGTGTTGCGCGGGTTGAGCAGGTTGGTCTCGACGCCCGGAACGGCCTTCGGCACGTCCAGGTTGATCAGCGGCAGGTGCTCGGTTTCGGCACCGATCAGAGCGCCGCTCTGGATGGCCGCGATCACGCCACGGGTGGTGGGGATGTTGAAGCGCTTGCCAACACCGTAGCCACCACCGGTCCAGCCGGTATTGACCAGGTACACCTTGGAGCCGAAGCCCTTGATGCGCTTGATCAGCAGCTCGGCGTACTCGCCAGCCGGGCGCGGGAAGAACGGTGCGCCGAAGCAGGTGGAGAAGGTCGACTTGATGCCGCCGCCGGAACCCATCTCGGTGGAACCCACCAGGGCGGTGTAGCCGGAGAGGAAGTGGTAGGCCGCCTGCTCGTTGTTGAGGATCGACACGGGCGGCAGTACGCCGGTCAGGTCGCAGGTCAGGAAGATCACCGCGTTCGGCTCGCCGGCACGGTTGGCCTCGACGCGCTTCTCAACCAGCTCCAGCGGGTAGGCCGCGCGGGAGTTCTGGGTCAGGCTGTCGTCGCTGTAGTCGGGCAGGCGGGTTTCCGGGTTGAGCACGACGTTTTCCAGAACGGCACCGAACTGGATGGCTTTCCAGATTACCGGCTCGTTCTTCTCGGACAGGTCGATGCACTTGGCGTAGCAGCCGCCTTCGATGTTGAACACGGTGCCCACGCCCCAGCCGTGCTCGTCGTCACCGATCAGGTAACGGCTTTCATCAGCGGACAGGGTGGTCTTGCCGGTGCCGGACAGGCCGAAGAACAGGGTGGTGTCGCCGTCTTCGCCAACGTTGGCAGCGCAGTGCATCGGCAGCACGTCTTTTTCCGGCAGCAGGAAGTTCTGCACGGAGAACATGGCTTTCTTCATTTCACCGGCGTAGCGCATGCCGGCGATCAGCACTTTCTTGGCAGCGAAGTTGAGGATCACGCAGCCATCGGAATTGGTGCCATCACGCTCCGGTTCGCAGACGAAGTTCGGGGCATTGATGATCTGCCATTCCTGGCGGGCCTGCGGGTTGTACTGTTCCGGGTTGATGAACAGGCAACGGCCGAACAGGTTGTGCCAGGCAGTCTCGGTGGTCATCTTGACCGCCAGGTAATGCTCGGGATCGGAACCGACGTGAACGTGGGAAACGAAACGCTCGCGCTCGGTCACATAGGCTTCGACGCGGGTCCACAGGGCATCGAACTTGTCGGCCGGGAACGGACGGTTGATGGCGCCCCAGGCGATCTTGGAGTCGGTGCTCGGCTCCTGGACGATGAAGCGGTCAGCCGGAGAACGGCCGGTGCGGTGACCGGTCCTAACTACCAGCGAACCGTTGGCGGCCAGCTCACCCTCGCCACGGCGAATGGCCTCTTCGACCAGTTGCGCGGCGCTGATAT